>JBBRWD010000039.1:0-57408 GCA_038249465.1 Limisphaerales bacterium
CGGGGTCGTTACCCGTGGCCTTGCGGTCACGGACGCCACCAATGATAGGGTCGGCGCGTGCGGGGCCAAGCTCCATGAACGGGTTCAATGAACACCACTGGCAGGCCGGCCTGCAGCTTCCCTTCCGGTTCACCGCTCAATTCAGCAGGACGCGTCGCCCCGCGCAAGCCACGAATGTTTCTCCCACGAAAGGGTCCGCCAGCAGGCGGTTGGTTCGCTAATCTCGTGCTCGCGCCCGGACACTCCGCCGCCTCGAAGGTGATGATCAGCGCAGCACCGCTCTGAATTCGTATGGCTGGCCGCCTCGCTCTTCTGCTGGTGAAGGCGGAGGAGGACTGGCGCCCGGGCGCGCAGAAGTTCAGTCATTCTTCATCCCGCCCAGGCCGCCCTGCTTTTCAGGCCCGATGGCGAAGCAACCCTGCTCTCCGGGGGATCGTGCCTCCACCCATCTGCAGGGAAAGCGAACCGCCCTCTTTGCGGAGACACGGGATGGACTATTCTCGTGTTCTGGAGGGTGCAAGCAGGTCAGAGAAACAATCGTCAGGAAGCGGACAGCCAACGAGGAGCCTGCCGGGCGGTGCGGTGCGCTGGCAGCGGTAAGATTGGAACGAACACGGTGGCGTCGTGGGCGGCTTTGAAGCGGGCGCACGCGTCAGAACTCCCTGGGTTGCGGAAGCAGAACCGCCCCTCCACTCGATCGCCCCCTGAAGCCCGGCAAGAGGCTTGGCCGGGTTGCTTCATCCAATACCTCTTCGAGTATCCCCCGCTCCCAAACCGATCGCCTGCTCCACCGCCGAGTGTTTAAACCGCCCTGATGCTCGCACCCATACTGAGGAGTCCGCGGGATGGACGACACTGTTGCACCGATGCTGTCGCGCAGATTTCCAATCTGCCGTATCGCAGGTTTGCAACCTGCCAGCATGAACCCCAAGGCGGGCGCGCCGCGGAAGTTCGGCCAGCCTGCCGATGGCAATTCGGCGCTACAGCAGATGGGAAATCTGCGCCACGGCTGAGTGTCGCCAATCCTGCGGTCTTCTCGGAAAGCCTCCTCGCTAAAACATACGACACCCGCCACTTTTGGATGTCGTGGTGCGATCAAAGCTGGCGAGGGCTGTGCGATCCAAGTTGCGAGTGACTCTGCTGTTTGACTTGAGGGGTTGGGTGGCTCAGGCGCACCCTGTCCTTGCTTCAGCGGAGGATAGTGCTCCGCGGGGACGCAACCTGAGTGCCGCCTGAGGCCCGGCAAGCCCTGGCCGGTATCAGTTCCCCTGCGCTAAATCCACCTTCCTGCCACCTTGCGCGCCATGAAAAACTTCAACCTCCCCGCCAACTCGTTCACCGCGTCACCGCGTCGCCGCGCCACTGGTCCGCCATCTCTTCGCCCGCGCCCGCGGCGGCCTGCCCGCGCCCGCAGCCGTCGCGCTCGAACTGGGCATCCGCGTCAGCCGCTTCTACCCACTGCGCACCGACTACCAGTTTGCCTGCGCGCAAGGCCGTGCCGACACCTGGTCGCCCGGTCGCTCCGGCGGGGATCATCAACCGGATTGGCCCGCCCCAGTCACCTCCCTGATCACCAAACTCCTTTCCTGCAAGCCACCGTCCGCTTGCAGCGCCGTGGCCAGTGAAGCCCATCGCCGGCTCAACTTCAAAACCGACCGCGCCAGCATCCGCCGCTGGGCCATCGCACATCAACTCAACCCCGACACCCGCCACAAAGTCACACTCTGATATGAAGGCACCGCGCTGGGCGATATGCTCGGACCGGACTTCCATCTCGGCAACAAGGACCAACTCCACGCCGTGCTCGCCCGGCCCCTGCCCCATCGCGGCGAACTCTGCCAACATCTGCGCGAGCGCTGGCAGGATCTCTTCGGCGCGAATTGCGAATTACTCCTCTGCTGACAAGAGCTTGGGATGGGCTACCCGAAGACGCTTGGTCCCAACCCTCACGGGTAGGGCGCGTCTGTCCCCAGCGCGCCGTCGGGTGGGCCGGGAGTGGTTCGCGGCGCGCGGGGACAGACGCGCCCTGCCCAGTCCGGGTGTCGTCCATCCTTCTGCCTGGGTAGTAGGCCAGTCATTGTTTACCCCGTTCACCGACATGCCAAGACACCCGGAGAAATCCAAGGCCTGCCACGGCGGAGCGCGGCGCAAGAACTCGATCCGCCCCCGGCGGGATGGAGTGAAGACCTTTCGGGGAGCACCCGCGGAAAATCAGGGCTTTTCGCCCGGCCCGTGCGAATTATTCCACATGTATAGCAAGTCGGGCTGGAGTTCGGCGCTCAGGCGCCCAGACGCTGAGAAGTGTGAATCCCGCCCATTCAACGGCGGCAAGCAGGCTGCGCAAAAGCGGTGAGAACTCTCCCCACCCAAAAAAAACGGCGGACTGCTTCCAGCCCGCCGTTTTGAATTTTATCGAACCGGTCTAACGGCGTCCGCCGCCACCACCGCCGCCACGCCGGGGCGGCCGGCCGCCTTGGTCGCGGCGCTCACGGAATTCTGGACGCTCCGGACGGGGCTCGCCGCCTTCGGATTGAGGCGGTTGGTCTCCACCCTCGGCTGGCGGCGCAGGCTGCTCGCCGCCCGCACTGCCGCCGGCCTGGCCATCGAGTTCGGCCATCGCGGCTTTGCGCGAGAGACGGACGCGGCCCTTTTCATCCACGCCAAGACATTTGACCCAGATTTCGTCGCCCATCTTGACGATGTCTTCGACCTGCTTGACGCGGAAGTTGGCCAGTTCGCTGACGTGACAGAGGCCGTCCTTGCCCGGCAGGAATTCGACGAAGGCGCCAAATTCCTTAATCGTGACGACCTTGCCGCGGTAGATCTTTCCAGGCTCGGCCTCGGCGGTCATGCCGGTGATGGCTTCGCGGGCGATCTTCATGCCTTCGACGGAGACGGAATAGACGTTGACCGTGCCGTCGTCCTCGATGTTGATCTCGCAGCCCGACTCTTCGACGATGCGCTTGATGTTCTTGCCGCCCGGTCCGATGAGGGCGCCGATCTTCTCGGGGTTGATCTTGAAGGTTTCGATGCGCGGCGCGTATTTGCTGACCTCGGCACGCGGCGCGGCGAGAACCTTGGCCATTTCACCGAGGATGAAGAGCCGGCCCACGCGGGCGGCCTCGATGGTTTCGGACATGATGCTGTGCGGCAGGCCGCGGAGCTTGAGATCAAGCTGGAACCCGGTGATGCCCTTCTCGGTGCCGGCGATCTTGCAGTCCATGTCGCAGAAACCGTCCTCCCAGCCAATGATGTCGGTGAGGAGCTTGTAGCGGGAGATCTGCGAATCGGCACCGTATTCGGTGGCGATGCCGACGCTGATGCCCGAAACGGGGCGGATGAGCGGCACGCCGGCGTCCATCAGGGCGAGGGAGCTGCCGCAGACGGTGGCCATCGAGGAGGAGCCGTTGGACTCCATGATCTCGCTGGTGACACGAACCGCGTAGGGATATTCCTTCAACGGGAGCATCGGTGCGATGGAACGTTCAGCCAGAGCGCCGTGGCCGATTTCGCGGCGGCCCGGACCCATGATGCGGCCGGTCTCGCCCACGGAGAAGTTCGGGAAGTTGTAGTGCAGGATGAATTTCTTCTCGGTGGCGCCACCGGTGTAGGCGTCGAAATTCTGCGAGTCCTCGCTGGTGCCGAGGGTGACCAAGGTGACGGCCTGCGTCTCGCCACGGGTAAACAGCGCCGAGCCGTGCGCGCGGGGGAGGATACCCACCTCGGCGGAAATCGGGCGAATCAAATCCATCGGACGGCCATCAAGGCGCTTGCCCTGATCGAGAATCAGGCCGCGGATGCCCTCCTTCTGGATGTAATAGAACGCGTCGCTGATGACGAACTTGGTGATCTTTTCGGCGCCGTATTTCTCGACGAGCTTGGCGAAGACTTCTTCCTTGATGGCGTTGCAGGCCGCTTCGCGGTCGAGTTTGCCCGGGAGGAGCAGCGCCGGAATCATGCGGTCGCCGGCCAGCGCCTTGGCTTCCTTGAGGATTTCCTCCGGGACGATGTTCAGGCTGATCTTGCGCTTGGGTTTGCCGGCCTTGGCCACGAGTTCATTTTGCGCCGCGATCTGCGGCTGAATGGCTTCCTGGGCGAACTTGAGCGCGGCGTCAAATTCCGCGTCGGGAATCTCGTTGGCCGAGCCTTCGAACATGACAACCTCGGAAGTGTTGCCGACGTAAACGAGATCGAGATCGCTCAGGGCGCGCTCGTCGTGCGTGGGGTTGGCGATGAACTTGCCTTCGACCCGCGCCACGCGCACCGCGCCGAGCGGCCCGGCCCACGGAATGTCGCTGACCATGAGCGCCGCGGAGGCACCCAGGATGCCGAGGATGTCCGGATCGTTCTGGCCGTCGGTGCTGAGCAGGATGCTCTGCACCTGGACTTCGCAGTAATAACCCTTGGGGAAGAGCGGCCGGATGGGCCGGTCAGTGAGCCGGCTGGTGAGGATTTCCTTCTCGGTCGGACGTCCTTCACGCTTGAAATAGCCGCCCGGGAACCGCCCGGCGGCGGCGGCCCTCTCGCGATAATCCACGGTCAGCGGGAAGAATTCCTGACCCTCCTTGGCCTTGGTGGCAGCCACGGCGGCGACGAGGACGATGGTTTCGCCCATTTGGACGATTACGGAACCGTCCGCCTGTTTGGCGATCTTGCCGGTTTCGATGGTGATTTGTTTGTCCCCCACGGGGGCGGTGACTTTGACTTGCATGTTTTGATGATGACCCGCCGGCCCCAGAGGAACTTCAGTCAATGCCTGACGTGGCAGGCCCTGAGTGAAATCTCCCAGTGCCAGCGGGTGGTTATGGTTGAGTTCTGTGCGGGATTAAATTCCGGCAGGATGGACTCCCGCACGGAGCGTCCTTCCCCGGCCGGGCCCAGCGATGGCGCTGCAAACCCGTTCCATCTCTAACGGTGTCTGGCGGTGTTCATTCAGGCCATCGAAGCAGAATGAAAATAGATGCGCGCGCCGGGAAGAATCCCGGCCGCGAAAAACGGGACTTCTACCGGCGAAGCTTGAGCTTCTTGGTGATGGAAGTGTAGCGGCCGGGCTCGACGTTGTTGAGATAATCGAGCAGGCGCCGGCGGCGGCTGACCATCATGAGGAGTCCACGGCGTGAACTGTGGTCCTTGACAAATTTCTGCAGGTGCTCCGACAGCATGTTGATGCGGTCGGTGAGCAGGGCAATCTGGACGTCGGCTGAGCCGGTGTCCTTGTCGTGCAAACGGTGGTCACGCACGACCTTGGTCTTAGAGTCACTCTTCGGTTTCATCGTCATTTCAATTAAAGATGAGGAAAACTAGGGATCGACCGGGGTGGTGTAAAGTGATTTTTCCCCTCCGGCGAACAACAGGGTGAAAATAAGTGGCTGGCCATCGACGCAAAGCCTGGGTGAATCAAAGCCAGCGGCGCGCTGATTTTGGAGTACGGAGACTTGTCACCGCTATCGCCCTGGCGATCTGTCGCCGTCGAACCGGCGTTCGGGTTGAACTGCTCCGAGCCGCTCGACGCGGCTCTGGCGGGCCCATGACGCGCCACCGGGAGGCAGGCCGGGAGGTGCCGGTGGACAAAGGGGACTGCTTTGATCGCTGGACGGTTTTGTGGCCTCGCACTACCGTTTCGCCATGCGCAAACAATCCCTCGAATTCCTCGAAGTTCTGGTCAATACGCCCAGCCCCTCTGGGTATGAAACGCGGGGGCAGCGCGTCTGGCTCGACTACGTCCAGCAGTTCGCCGCAGAAACCTCCACGGATGCCTACGGCAATGCAGTGGCCGTCCTCAACAAGGGCGGGTCGCCGCGGCTCATGCTCGCGGCGCACGCCGACGAGATCGGCATGGTGGTGAATTTCATCACCAAGGATGGCTATCTCCACGTCCGGCGCGTGGGCGGCGTGGATCCGGCGATCATGAAGGCGCAACGGGTGACCCTCCACACCGCCGACGGCCCGGTGCGCGGCGTCATCGGCAACGTGGCGCCTCATCTCATGCGCCTGGAGGGCGAGCAGAAGCCGCCGAAGATCCAGGATTTATTCATCGATATCGGCGTGGGCAGCCGCAAGGACGCGGAGAAGGTCGTGCGCATCGGCGATCCCATCACGCTGACGGACGTGTTTGAAATTCTGCGCGGGGACATCGCGGTGGCGCGCGCCTTTGACAATCGCATCGGCACGTTTGCGGTGGCGGAGACGTTGCGCCTGCTGGCGGAGGGAAAGAAGAAACCCGCCGCGGAAATCTGCGCCGTGTCAAACATCCAGGAGGAAGTCGGCTTGCTGGGGGCGCGGCAGATTGCCTACTCGCTCAAGCCCGACGTGGCGCTGGTGGTGGACGTGACGCACGCGACGGATTACCCGACGGTGAGCCAGGCGCAGCACGGCGATGTGAAGCTCGGTCACGGTCCGACCATCACGCACGGCGGTCCGAATCATCCCGAGGTGGTGGCCAGGCTGGAAAAGGTCGCGAAGGCGGCGAAGATTCATCTCCAGCATGAAGCCACCTCGAACAACACCGGCACGGATACCGATGCGATTTTCTGGACGCGCGGCGGCATCCCGTCGGCATTGATCAGCCTTCCGAACCGCTACATGCACTCGCCGGTGGAAGTGGTGAGCCTCGCAGACCTCGAAGAGATTCCGCGGCTGATGGCGGCGTTCGCGCTGTCGGTGAAGAAGGGCGAGGAGTTCAAGGTCCGGATTTGACCGCCGCCGGCGCGGGGTTCGTGGCGGAGCCCTCGATAATCAACACGGGCAACGGATGAATCTGGTTCGTGTCGCCGCCGTAGAGCTCCTGCATCACGAGGCGGAAGATGAACGTCGCCGCCCAGTGGGTGACGTCTTCCACGGTGCGCAGGTTGGTGGCGGTTTCATTCTCGACCCCGAAGCGCACCTCGCGGCTTTTGAGCGGATGGGCCTGGTCGGTGTAGCGCAAGCGCCCGAGGGTGATCTGGAGCTTGTCGATGCCGCCGAAGGTCAGTCCGGTTGAGGCGAGATTGGTCAGGGCCGGCGCGTTGGTCGCGAGACTGGTAGCGAGGTGTTCTTCGATCTGTTCGCCGATGACGTCGAGATTGAGCCGTTTGTCGGAGGCGCGCACCACGTTGAGTTCCTTGAGGTGGAAGCGGATTTCCTTGAAGCGCAGCCGGCCGGACGCCGCTTCGCCGGGGTCGAGCTGCACGAAAAGTTCGGGGACATCAATCAGCGCATTGGTGCCGAAGCCCGGAGGATTCATCACGCGGAAATCGCGCACGGCGATGGTGGCGGTGCCGAGCGGCAGCTTGAGTTCGCCGATGTGCGTGTCGAGTCCGGTCTTCTGCCGGATGCGGCTCTCCGCGAATTTGCGCAGGAAGGCGTCTTTGCCAAGCAGCAAGGCGCCGACAACGGCAAGCAGCAGGAGAAGCAGGACGATGGCCCAGCGGAGAAACTTCTTCATCCTAAGTCCGGCAGTTGCGAGCGGGAAAGGAGGTCATCAACCACGGATGCACACGAATGAACCTGGCGCGGCTGACGTCGCCACGACCGGCTTGGGAGTGCGGCGAGTTCTCGCCGCTTTCGCGCAGGCGACTTGTCGCCGTTGCACGCGCGAGGGCGTGCGGTGGTTGTCCCGGGCCGCTGAACGCGGCCCTGCTTTGGCGACAAGTCGCCAAAGCGATGAAGGCGGTGACAAGTCACCGCACTCCAAATCCTTGTCGTCCGTGCGCCAACTTTTATCATGGTAGTACGGATCGGAGAACGTGCGTCCCGATCATCGTCCACCGTCACGGAGACGGTTGCAGCCGTTGCTTTCCATCCGCTGCGCTTCACAGGGTGATGTCTTCCGGCCGGACTTCGAGGCATTCGTCCTGATCCTCCCAGATGATCGCCGGGTAGGTTTCCAGGAACAGCGGAGCGATCTTGGCGCCGCACTCGGCGAGGAGGGCCTCGGCATCTTTGGCGGCGTCTTCGAGCGCGGCGTCGTAATTCCTGGCGCGCTTGATCTTCGCATCATCCCAGTGCGCGACCTCATGGACGGAGGCATAGCGTTTGGCCCACTCATCCAGCCTCGCGCCCAGAGTTTCAGGAATCTCGGCGAAGGGCACGTTGGTCTCGCTGCAATACTGGCAGGTGAGGCCGGTTTCGAGGACATCGCGCGTGATGAGCGGCAGCAGCGGCGCGCGGCAGCAAGGGGATTCGGTATAGGCGTGGGGCAGGGTGACGAGGCGTTTGTGCCAGACCTGCCGGTCGTGGGCGAGTTGGGCCGCGAGACGGAAGGCGCCGATAAGCGGATGCGACAGACGCCAAACGCGCCCTTCCAACTGGCCGAGGGTTTGCGAGAGCCAGCGCGCGAGGGTCAAGTCGTCGAAGTCTTCGAACACCTTGCCGTATTCGCGCCACAGGCGATCCAGGGGAGAATCCGAGTAATTGGCCATGACCGCGGCCAGCATGGTGAGCGGCGCGCAAAGAGCAAACCGGAAATTCCGCCAGGGCTTGCGCTGGCAAACATGCTTTCTGATGGCTCCCATGAAAACCGCGCACTGGCCCGCTCCCTTCCCGTTGAGCAGGAGGAAAGGAGAGTTCGTCATGGCCACAATCGAATTACCCGCGCGTATCGGCCTGCCTTGAAACCAGGATGCACCCGCGAACCCGCGGAGGTTGTTCCTTGAAACGCGGAGCGTCAGTGGACCAGAATCCTCCACCGTGCCGTGCGAGCGACGGCCGGAATCTGCCAGAGTGGAGAGAAATTGAGACTCGGGAAGCACCAGATGAACGCCAAGCACAACGCGCAGCACAAGTGAAGACGATGCGCCTGACCGCACGAATCCTGAGCTGGGTGTTATTCGCCTTGCTCGGCGCCACCGTCGCGGGCGCGGGCGCGACTGGTCTGGAAGTGCGCGACGGAATCCTGCTCCGCGACGGACGGTCCTGCCGTGCCGTGGGCGCCAATTATTTCTCGCTGTTCTCGCGCCTTCTCTCGCGGCCCGCCGATGACTCCTCGCTCACCAATCTCGCGCAACTGGCGCGGGCGGACATTCCCTTCGTGCGCTTCATGTGCGGCGGTTTCTGGCCGGTCGAGCAGAAGTTGTATCTCACCAATCGCGCCGAGTATTTCGCGCGGCTCGACCGCGTGGTGCGTTGCGCTGAGAGCAATCGCATCGGTCTGATCCCATCGCTCTTTTGGAACATGGCCACGGTGCCCGATCTCGTCGGCGAACCCATCGATCAATTTGGCAATCCCGACAGCAAGACCATCGAATTCATCCGCACTTACACCGCGGAGGTGGTGCGCCGATACCTGGATTCGCCAGCCATCTGGGCGTGGGAATTTGGCAATGAATACACTCTCGCCGTGGATCTCCCGAACGCGCGCGAGCAGCGTCCACCTGTCTGGCCGAATCTCGGCACGGCGCGGGTACGGACGGCGCGGGACGAATTGAAGTTCGACCAGTTGCAGACGGCCTTCGTCGAATTCGGGCGGACCATCCGGCGGCTTGACGCCACGCGCCCCATCCTCTCGGGCAACGCCCTGCCGCGCGCCTCCGCGTGGCACAACACTCAGGAGAGATCGTGGAAGGCGGACTCCACAGCGCAGTTCTCGGAGATCCTTCGGCGCGACAATCCCGATCCGATGAACATCCTCAGCGTCCACGTCTATCGAGAGGAGAAGGGTGGCTATCCCGGCGGCGCGAAGAGCATCGATGCGATCGTGGAACTGGCCAGCAGGGTGGCCGCGCAGGCCGGCAAACCGCTGTTCATTGGCGAATTCGGCGCGCAACGGCAGATCGGCAACCAGGCGGAGCAGGAGGCGGTCTTTCGCGAATTCCTCGCTGCCATCGCGCGGCATCGCGTGCCGCTCGCGGCCTTCTGGGTCTTCGATCTCGATTCACAGGACAAAGATTGGAACATTCACTTTAGCAACGACCGCGCCTTCCTGCTCGACCTCGTGACCGAATTCAATCGCCGGCAATCGCGGAAACCATGACGAAAATCAATCCGCCCCTCTTGCGCCGAACGCTCCTCCCACGCGCCGTGCGAATCAGCCTCGCCCTGGCCGGTGGCTTCCTGTTCGCCAGCCTTGCGCTCGGGCAAGCCGCGGTGCCGTAGCGGCGTCTCGGCAGAGCGCCGCCAATTGAAACTTCGCGAAGACAGCGGCGGTCTGCCGACGCGCCGCTAAGCTGGCTGCCGCAGTTTTGCCTTGCGGCGCCGCGAGGGCCTCCCATGTTCATCGCATGATTTCGCGAGCCCGTTCTGAACAACTCTTTGCCGAAGCCCTCAAGGTCATTCCCGGCGGCGTCAACTCGCCCGTGCGCGCCTTTCGCGCCGTCGGCGGTCAGCCCTTTTTCGTCAATCGCGCCGCCGGCGCCCGCATCTGGACCGTCGATGGCGACGAATTGATCGACTATGTCGGCACCTGGGGACCGGCCATCCTCGGGCACACGCATCCGAAAATCATCAGCGCCATCAAAGCCGCGGCGGATCACGGCACCAGCTTCGGCATCCCAAATCCGCTCGAGGTCACGATGGCGCAACTCATCACCCGCGTGGTGCCCAGCGTGCAGAAGGTGCGCATGTGCAACTCCGGCACCGAAGCCTGCATGAGCGCCATCCGCCTCGCCCGCGGTTTTACCGGACGCGACACCATCGTGAAGTTCGACGGCTGCTACCACGGCCACGGCGATTCCTTGCTGGTGAAGGCCGGCTCCGGCGCGCTCACTCTGGGAAATCCCGACAGCGCCGGCGTGCCGGCGGATTTCGCGAAGCACACGCTCGTGCTGCCGTTCAACGATCCCGAGGCGCTCAAGAGCGCATTCGCCGCGCAGGGCAAATCCATCGCCTGCGTGATTCTCGAACTCGTGCCCGCCAACGCCGGCCTTTACCTGCCGAAGCCGGGTTATCTCGAATTGCTGCGCAAGCTGACCAGCGAATACGGCGCGGTGTTGATCGCGGATGAAGTCATGACCGGATTCCGCCTTGGAATTGGCGGCGCGCAATCGGTTTTCAGCATCACGCCCGATCTCTCGACGTTTGGCAAAATCATCGGCGGCGGCCTGCCGGTGGGCGCTTTCGGCGGGCGGGCGGACATCATGAATTGTCTGGCGCCGCTCGGGCCGGTGTATCAAGCAGGCACGCTCAGCGGCAATCCGCTGGCGATGGCGGCGGGCATCGCGGCGCTCGAAGAATTGCAGGCGAGCAATGCCTATGCGCGACTGGAGCAACTTGGCGCCTTGCTGGAAAAGGGCATGAAGGACGCCGCGAAATCGGCCGGGGTGCCGGTGCAGTTCCAGCGCATCGGCTCGATGTTCTGCGGCTATTTCACCAGCGAACCGGTGCATAATCTCGCCGACGCGATGAAGAGCGACCGCGAGCGTTTCAAGAAGTTCTTCCACGGCATGCTGGCCGAAGGCATCTACCTGGCGCCGTCGCAGTTCGAGGCGGGCTTCATTTCCACCGCGCACACCGAGGCGGACATCCAGCGCACGTGTGATGCGGCGTCTCGGGTGATGAAGACACTCTAAAATCAGGGACGACCGGTATGGAGTCAGGCGGAAGTTCGCGCGCTGCCCCCGGTTTTTTGGAGGACGGAGCGCGGCTGTGGCGCAGACCAGCCGCAGCACCGAGCGTGCTTTCGGTGCCGCGGAAAATCGGGGGTTGCTGCGGCTGGCCGGGGACGACACAGCCGCGCTCCGGGGTTTTCAGACAGGCTCTTGCTCTTTCTAAGCCGGGGCTGGAACAGATGTTTCCAGTCATGACCATTAGAACGGTCATCGAACGCGCGACGTGTCTCGGCGGCAGATGCCGGGGTAAGCAACGCTTGCGGCCCACCCCATCATCCAAGAGCGGAAGGCATCCACGCGTTGCGACAAATCCGCGATGCTCCCGGTCTAACGGTGCAAGCTATCTGGTGATGAAAAGTTCATCACTTCACCACCGGACGCAGCACCATCTTGCGGTAATCCACCGCCTCGTGGTCGCCCTGCAGGTAAAGCGGGCCTGGCTTGAATTCGTCTGACCACATCGCGCCGCCGGTGCAGCCGAGCACAGGCTGGTTGTCGATGAGGGTTTTCCAATTGAGTATCACCGTCACATGCCGATCCACCAGCGTGATGTCCACGGTCTGCCATTCACCCGCCGCTTTTTCGGCGGAAACCAAGGGCGTGATGCGGCTGTAGAGTCCACCCATGTTATGTGAATCGAGCGGGCGGCCAAAGGTGTCGGCCATCTGGATTTCATAGATGCCCCGCAGATAGACACCGCTGTTTCCATTCTTGGGAACATTGACTTCGAACTTGAGATTGAAATCCTCGAATTCCCGATCAGTGCGCAGGTTCCCGTAATGCTTGCCGGATTTCTTGTCGGGCCGGTTGATGAGGTTGCCGTTCTCCACGCGCCAACCGTTGGCGGCTTTTTCCTCGAGCAGTCGCCAACCGGTGAGATCCGTGCCGTTGAGCAACTGGATGGGCTCGCCGTACTTCAACTTGCTTAGGTCGGGTCTGGACGGCACGGCGGGGATGCGTTTGCCGGTGAATTCCTCGCGCCGGATGCCATCGCCATTCTCGCGCGGCAGGATGCGGTTCACGGTCATCTCGTCGCCGTCCACCTTGGCGGTCAGCAGTTCGGTGAAACGGTGCGTGCGCACGGTCTTGCCCGCGGCGTCCTTGCGCTTCACCTCATTGATCCGGGTGACGCACAGCGTGTCGCCCATCACGAATGCGCTGTCCACGGGCAGCACGCTGCCGCCGCCCCAGAGGATGCTGGCATCGAGGTAGCCGTTGGTTTGCACGACGCCCAGCCAACCGGCGCCACCGCCGGGGATGGTGAGCGCCCAGCGGCCAAGGAATGGCGCGGGATCATTGTCCGCGGCGCGGGCGGGCAACTGGGAGAACGCCGCGGTGGCGACCGCAGCGGCGGCAAGGTGATGGAGAATAGTGTGTTTCATGGATGAGTTGGGTTGGAGTGGGTTTGATGGTGAAATCTATTTCGCGTCCAGCGGCTGGAGGCGGATGTTGCGCCAGCGCACTTCGGTGCCTTCCTTCGCCTTTTCGTTGCCGATGCCGTGGACCTGGAGCGCGATGAAGCCTTTTGGAGTCACTGCGTCCTGCAAGTCCGCCGCAGGCACGCCATTGATCCATGTTTTGATGGAGTCCCCCTTGCACTCGACGCGGTATTTGTTCCAGTCGCTTTGCTTGAAGGCCTTCTGCGCAGCCGTGTTGGTCTTCAGATCAACGAGCCAGCCGCGGCGACCTTCATCATAGATGCCGCCGCTCCAGGCGCGCGGCGACGGGTCAATCTCGATCTGGTAGCCATGCACGCGTCCGGCAGGGATTTTGATGGGATTGCCTTTCGCATCTTTGATCACTTCGCCTTTGGCGTCCTTGGCCTCGCCGGGCGCGGTGAAACACTGGCTGCGAATCTGAATGCCGGAGTTGAGCTTGGGATCCACCTTGTATTCCAGTTCAAAAATGAAATCGCCGTAGTCTTTCTCGGTGCAGAGGAAGCTGTTGCCGGTTTTCAGGACGCTGGTGCCGACGATGCAATCATCTTCGATGCGATACTTGGCGGCACCGCCGCGCTGGATCCAGCCATCAAGCGATTTACCGTCGAAGAGTGCCACCCATTCCTCGGCGGCGCGCAGGGTGAGGGAGGCGAAAGCGAGGGCGCCGGTGAAGGCGAGAGTCGAGAGGATTTTCATGGGTCTCGGGTACTTTATGTTGATCGGCAATTATTCGACTGGCATCCGTCCGGCCGAGGCATGGCGGGTCTGAACGCGCCCACGCGACAAGACAGGCTGCCAGTGATTAACGGAGAGTCATGACACCATATTCAAACACAAATGCAATCCCGCCCCCCTTGGCTGGCGGGGTGGAGTGGCAAAATGCAAATCAGTTTTGAGCGACTGGCCATCCGCGGCCACCCTCCGTGTTAGAAGTTCGCGCGACTTGTCGCCGATTTTCCCGCCAGCCCGCCGTGTCGGCCCGGCAGGCCGCGTTCAGCGGCTCGGAGCCAATTCACGCGTCGTCCGTTGCAGGGGACAAGTCGCCTGCTGGAAGCGGCGAGAACTCGCCGCACTCCAGGGCGCGGTGGTGGCGGCACCAGACGCGTGAGGTTGGACTCCCGTCAATCTTTCGGTTTCAGCCAGCGGCGCAATTCATCCTTCGTCGTCGGGCCGGTCGGCGACTCGACGAGATCGGCCAGGCATCGGAAACCAATCGTCGCGCAGCGATCCAATCCGGGCCACATCAGCAGGAACTTGGCGGCGTGCTGATTCGGCTGCGGGCCGCCATCGAAATACCAGTCGGATCCCTGCGCTTTGTAGAACGAACCGCCCTTGAGAATACAGAAGCGCGTCCGGCCGTCGCTGCGCTCGCTCTCAGTCCACTGCCAGACGTTGCCGCACAGATCACCTATTCCAAACTGTGAACGGCCGCGCGGGTACTGTGTCACCGGCGTGGTGCCACCCGACACGCCATCGTTGCAACGTCCCGGCTCCATTGTGTTGCCCCACGGGTACCGCAGCGCTTTGGGTCCCGCCGCGGCAAACTGCCATTCGTCCTCGGTCGGCAGGCGCTTGCCGGCCCACGCGGCATAGGCGCGTGCGTCATCCAGATCGACATAGACCACCGGATGCTCGGCGAGTTGCGGCGGGAGTTTTCCATCTGGCCAGTGTTTGAGAAAATTCTCCGGGTAGCGCGGCCGGAAGCCGGATTTCTCGAGGAACAACGCGAACTGCGCGTTGGTCACCGGCACAATGTCCATGGCGAACGGACTCAACGTCACGCGCCGGGTGAATCGCTCGATCTGGTGGAGGCGATTCCCCGGAGACGAATTCGAGTCATGGAAACCGCATTCGCGCACGCGGAATTCGACAGTCAACTCGCCCTTGTAGCCTATGATCGGCGCCATGCCCTTCGCCGACGCCTTGACAGCTTTGGTGCGCCTGACGGCCACCGCGATGGTTTCCCGCAAATTCGGCGTGGTCTCGAATCCCGCGCGCGCGTTGGTGGCGCGTTGGCCTGCGAGGAATTCATCGAATCCATTGGGCAACGGATTCTGCGAAGTGGCAAAGAGGCAGCCAATGGCGCGCCCGCCGATGGCGCCGTCCAACATCACCCGCCCATCCAGCGGGGCGGCCTTGATTTCCCGTCCTGCCACCATGTCGAAGTAGCGCTCGCCGGGCCGCGCTTCGACGCGTAGCAAGCCGCCCTGCGCCGCTGTCGTTGCGCGGTTCACCAGCGTCCACAGGCGCAAACCGCGCGCCTCCCAGAGCGAGGCAAACACGTCCTTCTTCTCGGTGGGCACCAGCGGCGTCCACTGCTCGCCGCTGAAGAACGGCTCGAACCCGCGCTGAATCGGCAGCATGGCGCGGAGAATTGCCTTGTCGCGCTCGCACCAGCCGACCCACGAGCCAAAGACGTTTTCCCAGACGAGCACGCCGCTGCCATTCATCCACGCGGCGTGCAACTCGCCGGAGTGATCGCGATCCCAGCGCTTGATCTGGTGCTGCATGTGGTGGCGCTCGACCCATTTGTTGCGCAACACGCCGGGCGCGGCGCTGTCATGGAACCACTGCGCCCACGAAAGATGATGATCGTGCAGATTCGCCAGCGGCAACGCGATCTCACCCTCCAACGCCACGCCGGGTCGGACGGCGTCAAGCTTGGCGCGAAACTCCGCTGCTCCGCGGTTCATCGTGTCGAGGAAGATGCCGTCGGCTTCGAGGGCGCCGACCATTTCGGCGAGCGCATCGAGATCATCGCGGCCCTCGCGCCGCGTGCCGGTGTCCCACGGATTGTAGTCGATGAACACCTTCACGCCGCGCGCGTGCAACTCGCGCACCACCACGCGCACGCCGTCGAGTCCGCCCGGCAGATCGCGATAGAAATCAAACTGGTTGCGGGCGTCGGCGCCGATGCGCGGATAGGCATGCCAGAGCACGACCGCATCGAAACCGCCGAACTCGCGCTGGGCCGCGTTGAGGTAATCGGCCACGCGATACGCGCCGAGGCGGCGGTCAAAGAATTGCTCGTCGCCGACCATGAGAAAACCGCACGCGAAACACGTCGGCACCCAGGCGAAGTCCTTCCGCTGGTAGAGCGCGTCGCTGTAATTGAGTTTCGTGCGCGCCTCGTCACGCCAGCGCCGGAGCGCCTCGCGCCATGCCGGCCATTGCGCGGGATCGGATGGCGCCGGAATAACCTCGGGCGGAAAACCATCCTTGCCGAGCGCCACGAGCGGCGTGGGCGCGGGTGACTCCGCCGCGAGAATCCGCGACGGCGTCGGCAGCAGCAGCGTGCCGGTGGTGGCGGTGGTCACGACCAGGAAGCGGCGGCGCGAAAGGTCAGATCCGTTCATGGCGGACATCATGCCGCACCGGCACCAAACGCTCAAGCACCGCGGCGGGGGAAAAGGATGAGATATGAGGGATGAAGTATGAGGGATGCCGCTCATCCCGGCGGCGGCGGCTTCCAGCGGGTTCGTTCAACCAGGCATGGCCTCGACGCTGCGTCGGCGCGGAGAAACCTTCCTTGAACCTATCCCCCCTCCCGACCGCGCCGACTCCGGTCAATGCTATGCTGCCGGCTAGGCGACCTGTTCACGTTCCAAATAATCTCCGCCACCAACTCTTCGGTTGATTCTGAACCGACGGGTCATGAACCGACGGGTCAGGCCTAGTGAATGCCACTCGCTCTTCTGTGGTGACAAACAGCTTGCGAGCATGTGCGCCGTGAGCTGTCGAGAATTCACTCCACCATTTCGCAGGCCGTAACAACAATGAGTAACCGTCTCCCATCGTCGGAGTAAAAATTCGCATCTCATATTCGGGCAACAGCGCGCCATTGATGGACCGAAGCAACGGTTCAGTGTCTCCACCATCGGACATCATGAGTGTGCGTAAAGTGCCGTCGCACCGAAGCTCCCACGTATGGTCATCGATTCGGCGATAATCCAAATAGTCTTTCGGTAACATTCTTTTCACATCACCAAGAATCGTTTCGACATCATCACGCCAGTCCACGACAACACAGTACTTGCAGCTTCCAAATTCCAGAAGCTCGCGCCTGCCACCATCAATCAGTACTTGCTCGTATGGCTGGAGTGTCATTGCGGTTAGGTTCGCCTAACATCTATGTGAGCGACGATTTTGGGTAGGGTTCATCGTCATAGTGGTGACGCCTCGAGTTTCCTCTGCGGGAAGGGTTTGTCCAGCCTCAACCTCCGGGCAAAACCCTCGCCGCGCCCGCCGCCGTTCGCTGGATGGTTAGGCGTTTCGTTCGGTGGCGAGAAACGCCGAGAGCCGCTGGAGTAGTCGGCTGTGGCGCTCGCGTGAGATGGAGCCGAGAACGCCGAGAAAATGGTCGGCCGGTAATACAGTGAGAAAGCCGAGACGGATGACTGAAGCTGACTTGAGACCGCTGCCGGGAAAATCGGGATGAGCGGGTTCGATGACGTCGTCGAAGCCTGCAAACTCTTGGTGAAGCTGGGTGCTGACGCCGCAAATGAGCCAGTCGCCAAACGGAGGCATCCGCCGCAAAAGAAGCGCCGGGCGAGGCTTGGTGCGTCCATCGACCGGTGGCAGCGGCGTGAGCGCGACATCGCCCCCGGTCATTGCGGCTTGAGGTCTGCCGTCGTGTATTCGGGTTCGTCGTCGCCGTAGGCGCGAGCAAGGCCCTGTGCGCCGAGTGCGGCCCACTCGGAACGCTCAGCGTCGGGTGCAAAGACCGTCACCATAAGGGAAGCGTTGGCTGGCAACTCGAACGGCTCGTCGAGGACAATGTGCTCGCCGTCGAAATGTGCTTTGAGAATCGCGGTTGGCATGGAAGACGATTACTCCGTTGTCCGATTCGAGGCAAGCGTGCAGAAGCGCCTGACTTGAACTCTTCGTTGTCCTCGCAGGTTTTGTTTTCGGTTCCGGTGGCGCGAATGTTGAACCCGGCCACCCGCCCTCCGGCCAGCACCAGGACTAGGATGGGTGGCGAAGCGCCCGGCCTTCGGCCAGCAGCCTCACCGGATTACGCGAGGCGCAGCTTCAGGTCACAGACCTCGGCGAGGCTGGTGCGCTCAGAGTTCGACCTGCATGCCGAGTTCGACGACGCGATTGGCGGGCAGACGGAAGAAGGTGGTGGCGCGCTGGGCGTTGCGCGCCAGCAGGGCGAAGAGCAACTTGCGCCAGCGGGCCAGGCCGGGCTTGCGCGTTGGCAGGATGGTTTCGCTGCTGAGGAAAAAGGTGGTCGAATTCAGGGTCATGGCCAGTCCGTGTGCCGAGCATCCTTCGAGCAGCGCAGGCACGTCCGGTTCATCCATGAAACCGTAATGGCCGGTCACCCGATGAAACCCATGCCCGAGCGCCTCGACTTTGAGTCGTTCCGTCTCCTCCACATGGGCCACATCCTGGATGCTGATCGTGAGCAGCACGTTGCGCTCGTGAAGCACCTTGTTGTGTTTGAGATTATGCGTCAGCGCGAGCGGCGCACCCTGCGGATTTCCCGCCATGAATACTGCGGTGCCCGGGACGCGTGGCGGAGGATTTTGCTGAATGTCCTCCAGCAGCAGATGAAGCGGGAACACCGAGGCGCTGAGGCGTTCGCGCAACAGACGCCGGCCGCTTTGCCATGTGGCCATCACCGTGAAGATGGTCCCGCCGATGAGCAACGGCACCCAGCCACCGTGGGCGATCTTCAGCAGGTTGGCGCCGGTAAAGGCGACATCCACCACCAGGAAACACGCCACCACGGCACCCGCACCCAGCGCGCTCCAACCCCACAACCGGCGGGCCGCGAGATAGAAGAGAATCGTGGTCACCACCATGGTGAGCGTGACCGCGATGCCATACGCCGCGGCCAGGCGGCTCGAGGAACCAAAGCCCAGCACCAGCACCACGCATCCCACCATCAAACCCCAGTTGGCCACCGGCACATAAATCTGCCCGCGGTGTTCGTGCGAAGTATGGTTGATGGCCATGCGCGGCAGATAGCCCAGTTGCACCGCCTGCATCGTCAGCGAAAAAGTCCCCGAGATCAGCGCCTGCGACGCGATGACCGCCGCCGCCGTGGCCAGGAACACCAGCGGGAAGCGCGCCCAGTCCGGGGCGAGGTTGTAGAAGGGATTGTCTGCCGCGCCAGGGTTGCTCAGCAACAGCGCGCCCTGCCCGAGGTAATTCAAATACAGCGAGGGGAGGACCAGACTGAACCACGCCAGGCGGATTGGCCCGGCGCCGAAGTGGCCCATGTCCGCATATAAAGCCTCGGCGCCCGTGACCACGAGAAACACCGAGCCCAGCACCACGAATCCCATCCATCCATTTTGGACGAAGAACTGCATCGCATACCACGGGTTGATCGCCGCCAGAACCTCCGGCGCCAGCAGGATGCCCCGCAAGCCAAGCGCCCCGAGACAGAGAAACCAGATCACCATCACGGGACCGAACGCGCCGCCCACCCGGCCGGTGCCGATGCGCTGGATTGAAAACAAGGCCACCAGAACCACCACGGAGATGGGCACCACATACGGCTCGAACACCGTCGTGGCCACATTCAAACCCTCGACCGCGCTCAGCACCGTCACCGCGGGGGTCAGCATCCCGTCGCCGTAAAGCAACGCCGCGCCGAACAAGCCCACGCCCAGGAGCGCCGCGCGCCGGCCCGTCGCGGTGCCGCGTTCGGGAAAGGCCAGCGCCAACAGCGCCATGATGCCGCCCTCGCCTTTGTTGTTCAGCCGCATCACCACCAGCAGGTATTTCACCGTCACCACGATCAGCAGCGACCAGAAGACCAGCGAGAGGATGCCGAGAACATTGCCACGCGTCACCGCCAATGCCGACGGACCGAAGAAACATTCGCGCAATGCGTAAAGCGGGCTGGTGCCGATGTCGCCATAGACCACTCCCAGCGCGCCCAGCGCGAGGAGGGCGCGGCGTTTCCGTTGCGAACCAATGTCATTCATGATGATGCCTGTCCGAACAGGCCGGTTTCGTGATGCGAGAAAACACGGTTTCTCCGCGGTTAACGGTTTGCTGGGAAATCGCGGGCAGCGCGTTTTGCGCTCCTGGAGGATCGCCCTTCCATTCGCCGGCGAGGTTAGCTGACGGGCTGGACCTGGAAAGTGGTCCCGAGGCCGGTTTCCCGGCGCCGTTCGCCCCGGCCGCGGAAAACTCCCGCGGCATTGGTTCCCCCGCATCCGGCCTCAGGAAGGAAGCCGGATTTAGGCAACGGGCGGTGTTATGGCATTGCCGCCGGGCGCTGTCAAATCACCGACGGCCTTCGTACCAGAGGGGGCACTGCTTCGGATCGCGCAACGCGGCGCCGCGAGTCCAGGCCAAACGGGCGAGGAACACCAGATGGTCGCGGACCGTGTAGAGTTGCATCTTCCGAGCCGAGGTGCGCAGTGGATGTCGATGGAGAATCACAATGCGCCGTCCGTCAGCGCGCGCCCGTTCCTTGAGGCGGCGTGACAGATCGATCTCCTCGCTGGCAAACAGTTCCTGGTTGAATCCGCCGAGCGCGCGGAACGTCGCCGTCTCGCAGAAGATGAAAGATCCCGCCACCCATTTGAACGCCCGGCTCAGCGCGTTCCACAGTAGGTTCGCCGGGGCGGCTCCAAAATGAAAACGGTCAAACCACACCGTGCTGCCCCCGGCCAGGCAGTCGCCGCGCGCGATGGCGTCGGCCATGTCGGAAAGTAACTCGGGACTGGGATGCGAATCGGCATCGACGAACAGCAGCCAGTCACCGGTGGCCTGCGCCGCGCCGGTGTTGCGCGCGCGGGCAATCTGGTTGATCGGCTCGAAGACGACCCGCGCTCCGGCCGCGCGGGCGATCTCGGCGGTGCGGTCGGTCGAGTTGTTGTCGCACACCCACAACTCGGTTTCCCAGCCTCGTTCCTCGATTGGGCGCAGGGCGGCGCGGATGCTCGCGAGCGTTTCGCCGAGGAATTTCTCCTCGTTGAATGCCGGCACCACCACGGAGATTTTCATGCGGGGAAGCTGCGGTGCGGCGTGGCGAAATGCAAACCGTGGCGGCGTCTCGGCGGAGCGCAGCAAGGTCCCACCAAGCGAAATGGCGGCGCTCTGCCGAGACGCCGCTACGCCTGGGATTCATTGCAGCCCCGCCTTCTCGCGGATGATGGTGCCGAGATTCCGATTCAGCTTCTCCTGGTCATTGGCGACGTCGTTGATGCTGCCGAGAAAATCTCCGGCTCGATTGAGCAGGTCGGCGCGCTTTTCCGCTTCGCTGACCACCTTGGCAAGTTGGTGGTCCGTCACGCCAACTCCCGGGCCGGTGGTGTCGTTATTGTCCTGCGCCTCAATCCAGTATTCGATCACCGCACCTTCGGGCAGCAGTGGTCGCAGATCACCGATCTTCCACTCGTAACGCCGGCGCAAGCGCTGCGGGTGATCGTCGCCTGGATCAAGCTCGATGGTGCGCTCCGCGCCCTCGTCGAGAGCGTCGGTCTTGTACTTGAGCCGCACTTTGCTGATCTCGAAATCGTCCGCCGCCTCAAAAGAGATGAGCAGGGTCGCCTGCCGGGTGATCAACTCCTCCTTCCGATCCGGGTAGAGAATGCGCACCGTCGGCACCTTGTCCGGCAACACATCCACGCGATAGACGGCCGAGTCGCGTGATTCCATCCCGTCGGCATCGGTCATCTGGATCGAGAAGCCATTCAGGCCTTTGGCTGGGGCCTTGAATTCGCCCGCCATTTCGCGCGGATTCTGCGAATTGAGCGCCATCGGCACATCCTGCTCGACGCCCGCGAGATGCAGCAACGCGTTGGTGATGTCCTTCGTTCCCGTGGCTTTCAGCTTGAGCGTGCTGCCCGCCAGCAGCGTCAAGTCACCAAGGGATCGCTTCGCGACGGGCAGCTTGGAGTAGGCCGGTGGATGCGCTTCGCATTCGATGGTGGCCACCGTCGGACGAGGAATCGCAGTGACCGTGTAGGTCGGGCTGAGGCCATCGCCAACACGGACCTGGTAAGTGAAGCTCTCCTGCACGTTGTCGATGGTTCGACCGAATTGGACGCGATTGTCGCGGTTCTGCTCAAGATTGAATTCCTGGGGGCGACGATTCTGGAATTTGAGCGCCACCTTGCCGCTGGAAGGAACGACGCCCTGCACCAACGCTTCCAGTCGCACGTTGTCGCCGATGCCGATGCGCCGGTCGCCCTCCTGCACCAGCACGCGTGTCTTGCGCGGCACCGGGACATTCGAGAGAAACGCGCGCTTCAGCAGATCGCCGCAGACATTCCGCCCGGCGACAAATCCGAGCACGGCGATGGTGGGAACGATGAGCGCCAGCAAGCCGAATTTCTTCAGCTTGTCGGTCGGCACGATGCGCGTGAAATCCAGCGGTGCGGCAAATCGCTCCGTGTCATCCACCAGTGCCGCGGCCAGCGATGCCGATGCGCCGGGCGGCACGGCACCTGGACGCGCCAGTTGCTGCGCCGCGATCAGGCGGCTGCGAAATTCCGGCATCGCTTTCTCGACCATCAACGCCAGGTCGTCCTCGTCGGGCTGATGCAGCAAGGGAGCGAGAATCATCCGCACAGCCATGTAGCCCAGTACCGCGCATTGTCCCAGCAGCAGCACGAGGCGCACGCCCCAAGGCAGTTCGAGCCACCAATCGACGAACATCGCCAGCGCGAGCATCTCGATGGCGACCACCACCACCATGGCCACGCCGGTCAGGAGCGCCACGCTGAGATGCTTGCGGCGGAGTGCGGCCAGCTTGGCGCGCAGCACCGGGCTGGGCGATGTTTTCATCTGACGGATGGTTTCATCTGAAGCGATGGTGTTCACATCATCACCCCTCGGGATTCTCCAATATCTGGCGAAGACGGTCTGAGAGTTCGCACGGAAGGCGATCGTTCCAAGATCCGTCCACCAACCCCACCTCGATCAAATCGCGCAAATGTGTGCGATCCTTGTCGCGAAACGAAGTAAGCTTCATGCGCACCAGCGCCTCCAGTGACAGCAGGCGAAACTCCGCGCCTGGTTCTGATTCCGCCACGTCCGGCGCCGGGATTGAGTACTCGGGCCGCACTTTCTCGGCGGCGAACACGATGTGAACCGCATCGCGCGCCTTTGCTTCCGGCCCGTCGAGGAACATCTCCAGACCCGCAGCGTGGCGATGAACGAAACCGGCCCGTGTCATCGCCTGAACGGCGCACGACAGATCGGTTCGGCGCAGCAGGACGTCCACATACTGGGTGTTCCGCACGGCCGCTTCATCAACGCGGGAGACCCAGGCGGCTACAGCATTCCCGCCCGCAACGGCGTAAGGAACTCCCGCGGCATCCAAGGCTGCCGCGGCCCGGCGTAATCGTTCACGCACCTTTTCCACAGCCCGAATCATCCTTTCCCACGAAACCTCTCCATAGCGGACCCCAGCGACAGGCCGCGACGGAGCTGCAACAGCAGCGCCTTCCCGGAGAATCATCTCCGAGCCATCCTCTGACACCTGATTGCATCTCTGATTCTTCATCTAGTCTGTCTGACCCTACCGATTGCTCTGCCACTTTCAAAGCGGTCGCTCACTTCAAGTGCGACATCTTCCGCAAAATCCATTCCGCCGTCACCACGCCGAGCAGCAGCAAAAAGAACAGCGGCGACGACCAAAGCTCCACTTCCAGCGGCGACCGCACACGCTCCGTTTTGGCGCTGATGGTGTCGGGCAGCTTGTGCAAATCCTCCTCGCGGAAGAACGCGCCGCCGGTCGTCGTGGCGAGATCGCGCAGCAACGCCTCATTCATCGCCGTCTCACCCAGTTCAAATTTTGGCTCGGTGACGTTGAAATCCACTTGGGATTCCTGATCGTCACCCAGCCAGAACAGATAGGCGCCCGGAGATGGCGCAACGAATTCCGCGCGGTACAATCCCGCCTGCTCGGGCACGGCGCGCAGCGTGACTTCCAGACGCGGACCGCTGCCGTTCTTGAGTCCAAAATAAGCCTTTACCGCTGGTTCGGTGATTGGCTCAAAGCCCGGACCGTAGAGCCGCCCGAAGATACTTACGCGATCGCCGGTCACGTAGTTCTGCCGATCGGCGCTGAGTTGCACGCGCTTCGACACGCCGAGCAATCGCTGGATGGACACGCGCTGCGCGATCTGGCCCCACAGCGTCGTGTAGTAGAGGTCGCCCACGTTCTTGCGCCAGCGCCAGGTATTGTCGGTGCCCACATACATCACCTGGCCGAGACCATATTGCTGCACCGCAACGACGGGCATTTTGCCGAAGCGCGATTCGCGCGCGGGATCCGGATCGACCAGCAACACTTCGGCGGCGGGCTTGGCGCGTGACACCTTGGCGACCCAGTAGAGCGGCGGCAGTTGCTTCCACAGCGCCACGTTTTCATCATCCTTGTCCGACAGACGCAGCATCGCACTGGCGCGACCGGCGCCGGTCAGTTCGAGCCGGATCGGTTTCTCGGAAACGCCATCGCGCTGCGACTCGATGGTTGGGCCTTCGAATTCAACCGGCAGGAGCTTCTCGATCGGCGTGCGCCGGTAAGCCTGCGGAGAGAACCGCTTGCCGGCGACGACCACGAGTGCGCCGCCAAATCGCGAGACCCATTCGTTGAGTGATTCCTGCTGCGTCGGTGAGAGCGACTTCGGGTCCACATCGCCGAGGATGATGAGATCGTACTTGTAGAGTTCCTCCTTGCGCGCCGGGAAGTCCGGCAAATACGGCGAGCCCTCAACGCGCGCGATGGCCTTGTCGCTTTCGACGAGGAAGCACTTCAAGTCGATGCGCCGGTCACGCATCAGCATCGCCTGCAAATAGCGAAACTCCCAGCGCGGCGACTGATCGACCAGCAGCGTCTTGATCTTCGCGTCGATGACCTTGAGCCGATGCGAGCGCGAATTGTTGTCCTTCACCACCTCGTCCGCGCACGGCTCGATGGCCGCGATCAGTTCAAACTCACCGGCGGTTTGCGGCGTGAACTTCATCGGCACCACCTGCTCGCCGTCATTGGCCAGGGTGATGGTCTGCGTGGCGACGGTCTCGTTGCCCAGTTTGAGAACCAGTTCCGCTGTCTCCCCGGCCAATCCCTGCGAGCGGACGCGGACTGTGACCGGGATCTCGTCCTTCACGAAGGTCACTTCCGGCGCAAAAATGCTTCCCACGATGATGTCGCGCGGCGACGTGATGCCGACGCCGTAGATGTAAAGCGGCACGCCCTCCTGCCGCGCGAGCAGGGCGGCGTCCCGCGGCGGACTGCCGCTGTTGTTGGCGCCATCGGTCATGAGCACGATACCGCCGAGCGGCTGGCCGCGCTTGCGATTGAGCGCCTCGCGGATGGCATCGCCCAGGGCAGTGACCGGGCTGTCCGCTTTGAGACGATCCACCCAGTCGAACTGCTCCACCGAAACCTTCTTCTCCGACTTTTTCACCGACGCATTGGTCGCAACGGCATCGGCTTTGCGCGCGGACAACTCGGCGAGCCCCTGGCCAAAACTGAAGGCGGCGAGATCGAACTCCTTGTCGAGCCGGGGAAGGAGATCGAGTTGGCTGTTCTCCAGAGCGGACTTCACCAACTGCACGCGCTCGACCTGATCGGCACTGCGCGCCTTGCTTGCGTCGAGACCTTGAGCGAGGCCCTTCGCCGGATCGATTTGTCCCAAGGCCATGGCAGAGCGCTTGAGGTCGTTGGGATCCAAACGCGGATCCTTGATCTGCATGGAGGAACTTCCATCCAGGAGCATCACCAGCACGCGACGCACACTTCCCTCCACCGTGAAAGCCAGCACCGGTCGCAGCAGCAGCACCAGAAGCAGACCGACGAAGACCAGACGAAGCGCCGTCAGCGCGTAACGCCGCCACGAGGCGAGCGTCACCGGGCTGTTGCGATACATCCACCAGATCAGTGCCCCGCAAACAAGCAGCCAGAAAACAAACCAGCCGGTGCCGAGTCCACCCCGGAAGGCCAGCGACGCCTTCGCGATGTGGATCGCATCATCCGCGCGCGCACCGAGAAGTTTGAGGAGAAGTTGTGTCATGGATGTGCGCCCCTCACTTCGACCTCGTGAACCACTGTGCCAGGAATGTTTCGACCATGGCCAGCAGGAGCACCAGCACCGCCAGTGGAACCCAGAACTCAAGTCCGGTGCGTCCCTTCTCAACCACGCCCCGCAGCGCCAGGTTCGGGGTCCAATCGAGCACGGCGGCGACGTTGTTGAGCGTGCTGCGTTGCGCGGGCGAAAGTTCCTCGAGACTCGATTCGGCCGGGTTGGATTGCGCGGCGAACTTCAGCGCCAGAGACGGATCCGCCACCCTGACATCATAAAGTCCGGCCAGATCGGTCTGATCAAAGGTCATCGCGGGCCATCCGTTCACCAGTTCAATGCGCCGAAGATCGCGCACCACATCGGTCTGGCGCGGCTTGACGATGGTGGCGTCCTTGTCGAGAAACTCGGCGTTGACGCGGCGGGTGAATTTCTCGCCCACGCGAATGTTCAACCCCTCGTCCTGCCGCTGCACGACCGCGCCCAGCGCGCGATGCAACAGCGGCACAAACGCCGGGCGCACCGCCAGATCGTTCCAAGACGTGTCCGCCGTGCTGCTGAAGAGCACGACTCGACCCAAGCCCCACGTGCGCTCCATCACGGCCGGCGATCCGTCTTTGTAGCGCAACACAATCTGCGGCAGCCCGGCCTCACCCACCGCAGAGATGTCTTTCACGACATTGGTTCCGCCCGATGGTCCTGGTGGCGGCTGAAGTTCGAAGTGCTTGAAGAATCGGGCAGTGGCCAACCGGCCCGCGCCCGGGTCATTCCACAAGTCGGTGATGGGATGCTCGTAATTCTTGTCCTGTAAGACGTCGAAGGTTTCCTCCTGTTCCCCCGAGCCGCGCGTCGGTCCAAGGGCTGCAGGCAGGAACTTGAATCGCTTGAACAGTTGTTCGTTGTAGAATGTGTTGTTCACCCTAGCGCCGGGAAAAATCATCAAGCCGCCGCCGCGCCGCAGATAGTTCTCCATCCCCTTGAGCGTCGCTTCGGAAAGGTCCGGCACGTTGGCGAGAACCACCGCATCGAAGTCATCGAGCCGGGCCTGCGAAAGCTCCGGAACGGAAACCGTCGTGGTCTTGATGAAATAGTCGGGCGCAGCCTCGGGCGGCACCGGTACCAGCGCGTTCTTGAGGAAGAACACTTCGCTCTCGCGCGGCTCGCTGCCCGGTTCGCCGTCCACCAGCAGCACGCGCACTTCCTTGATGGCACGAAGCGCGACCACGCGCTGGTCATCGGCGTGCAGACGATCCTCCGGGATGCGCGCCACGACGGAGTGGAAGCCGTCCGAGCGCAGCTTGGCGAACATCGTCACGTTGCGCGTCGCCCCGGCTGGGAGCGTGTCGATGTTGAATTCGTCGCTGGGCGGTTCTCCATTCACGCTGAGCGCGACGGGGGTATTCCGCGCTTCCTCGCGGCCGAAGTTCGTCACCTTGACTTCAAAGCGCAGCGGCTGCTTCGCCGGCGAGAGACCGCTGGCGAGGCGCAATTCGCTGACTCCCAGATTCCGCTGCTCCTGATCAGTGACGAGAATGATCTGCGTGGTGACGTCGCTCTTGGCCCGCTCGAGCAGGCGCTGAATCTCGGTCAATTGCCGCCAGCCGTTGGCCTGTCCATCGGTGATGACGAAGATTTCCTTTCGCAGCGCGAGCCGGTCCTTGAGCGTATCCACGGCCTTCTGCAACGCGGGGAACAAGTCCGTGCCGCGATCGGTGAGCGGCGCCTCGCGGAGAGATTTGCGCGCCAGATTGAAGTCGAACGTCGGCTCCGGAATCACCGGTTGCACGATGTCCGAGGCCAGAAACACCGCCGTGGCCGAGCCGGCCGGCATGGAATCCAGCGCCTGCTCGGCCGCCTTCTTGGCGCGGTCGAAGCGCGTGCCCGTGCCATCGCTCATCCCCATGCTGTAGGAATTGTCGAGGATGACGACGCCGGTGACCTTGGACTGGCCGAAGACGGCGCTCGCCTGATTGAGGATCGCTGGACGCGCCAGCGCCAGCGCGAGGAGGGCGAGAAGCAGGCAGCGCAACGCGAGGAGAATCAAATCCTCGATGCGCATCCGGCGCTGGTTCTGCTCGACGCTGGTCTTGATGAACCGCATCGCCGCCCACACGACCTTCTGGAACTTCCGCCGGTTCAGCAGATGAATGATGATCGGGACGGAAACCGCCGCCAGGCCGAAGAGCAGGATGGGGTTGAGAAACGACATGCGGCAGTCAAGTCAAGGCGCGGAGTCTGACAATCTGGCGGCAACGAGTTGCCACCGCTGGACGCATTCGATGGAAGAGTGAAGTCATCGCAGGACAGCGCGGTAAAACCGTCTTGAAGCGGTCGCAGATTGCGGATCGATCCAGAGTTGCGGGTTGGTGATGAGCGTAAGGTTCGTCAGCGGTTGCCAGCTATTCGTTGCGCCTAAATCCGTTGAAACCTCAATCGAGTAAACACGTCCGACCGAACCGGTCACAGAAAGCCCAGCGTAAGTGTTCACAGCCAGTTCCGCGGGTAAGGAGGGCAGTCCATTTGTCAGCGGAGACGACTGAACAATCTGCCCCCAGCCGACTCCAATAAAAGTTCCATTGCCAAATGCAAAACCCTCGCTGCCACTGTAATTCGACCCCATTTCATGCTGCCTCCAAGTCACTCCATCGAACGAAGACACAATTACCACTGGACCGAGCCAACTCACGCCCGCGGACGCTAAAAAGACTCCGTAATCGAATGAAAGACCGCGCAGATAACTTGGTCCCACCACCGGATTCCAATCAACACCATTGATCGACGTTAGAAGATTGGTCCGCAGCCCGGTTGGAGAATCGCCAAAATCTCCGGAGACAACGAATTGACCATTGCCAAACACAACCGACGATGGTTGTTCCACGGACACCTGACGACGAAAAGTCCAACCCCTTCCATCTGGTGACGACATTATTACACCGTCGCCATAGCCCTGTCCGACGTTGAACGTGGCGGCGATTACAAATACACCATTCCCAAATGAGATTGCAGTCGGCCAGAAATTCGGGCTTGCTGAGTTTTTTACCCAATCCAAACCGTTAGAAGAGACCAAAATCACCCCTGCGTCGATGCCCACGAAGATACCGTTCCCGTATGCAAGACGTCGCGGGTGGAGACCGACATGGTTTGTCCAATTGACTCCGTTGGACGATGTCATAAACGGCTCCGTGGAAAAAAAAGCACCCCGCAGAAACGTCAGTTGTTGAATGTCATCGATGCTGACGGGTGGCAACTGCCTAGACCAATCCGAGCCATTTGAAGATGTAGCAACCAGACCCTCGCGAGCGTCACCGTGAGAACTCATCCCAACAAAGACACCGTTTCCGAACGCCACGTGAGAAATTGGAAATGGGCTGGTTGATAGCGACCACTGGTCAAGAGGGTCGGCGCACCAAGCGGAATTCCATGCGTGAAGAAGGACAAAGATGCTGATCAGGATTGTCCACCTGATCGACCTTCGATTCGTCAGCGTCGTAATAGAGTTCATTTGCTTCCGAAGGTTATGATTCATTTCGTCGTGGTTCTCAACCGGAACGCCAGGTACCCGCTCAATATCTCGTGCAACGGCTGTGCCGTGTTCACCAGCACGTAATGACACTGGTTCTTCTCGCAGCCGGCGCGCAGGCGCAGCTTGAATGCCTCAACCTCACGCAAGTAGGTCTTCCGAATCTCCGATGGGCGCGTGAGGATTTTCGGCACGCCCTCCAGGCCGTCAAACTCGACCAACCCGACGAACGGGAATTCCAGTTCATACGGGTCCATGACGTGGAAGACGATGACTTCGTTGCCGCCGAAACGCAGGTGCTGGATGCCATCGAGCACCTTCTGCTCGTCGTCGAAGAAATCGCTGATGACGATGACGATGCCCTTGCGGCGGATTTGCCGCGCCATGTCGTGCATCACGCCGGCGATGTTCGTCTGCTCCCTCGGCTCGAACGCGGCGAGCTTCGTCATCAGATGGTGAATCGTGGCGAGATTGTCGCTGCGCGGCGTGTAATCGCGCACGGCGGTGTCGAACAATCCCAACGCCACCGCGTCGCGCTGGTGCAGGATGAGATATGCCAGGCACGCGGCCATCATCTTGCCGTAATGCAGCTTGGTGATCGGGCCCGAGCCGTATTTCATCGACTCGCTGCCGTCGAGGAGCAGGTGCGCGACGTAGTTGGTCTCCTGCTCGTATTGCTTGATGTAGTAGCGGTCGGTGCGGCCGAGGACCTTCCAGTCGAGATGCCGCGGGTCGTCGCCGTGGGTGTATTCGCGGTGCTGGGCGAACTCGATGGCAAAGCCGCGATACGGCGACTTGTGCTCGCCCGCCATGTAGCCCTCGACGATGAACCGCGCGTGCAGCCCGAGCGATTCAGCGCGCGAGATGGCGACGGGGTCGAGGAGAGGCGTTTGGTCGGGAGCAGCCATGTCAAAAGGCGGAATGCGGAACGCGGAATGCGAAGCGCGCGCCTTCCTTGCTGCGCACGAGGTCACTTCGGGAAGGGCTGAAAGCCCGCGATTCTGAAGCCTGGGGTGAAGCGAGCAACGCGAGCGTAGCCCCAGGATGGATGCGACCGAAGGCCGCAAGCCCTGAAGGGGCGCCCCCCCGTGTTGAAGTCGCATTGCCGATGCGTTCAATCCCAGGCATAGCGTTCGTCGAGGGGCACATTGTTCTTGTGGCACAACTGCCGGAATTCGTCTTGAAAGGGCAACTTCCGATGATGAACCGCCTGGGCTCGGATGTACTCGCGAACAGACTCCACATGCGTTTCGCTGACGCTGAAAGCCCCGTATCCGCGCTGCCAATAGAAGTCGGAGTACGAATCGCCCTGCTCCTTCAGCCACGACGACGACGCGCTCTTCACCTGCTCGATCACTTTGGCGAGCGCCCAGTTCTTCGAGAGGTTGAACAGGATGTGGATATGGTCTTCGACCGAGTTGGTTTCGATGGACGGCGAATCATGATTATCGAGGATGCCAAGGATGTAGGCGTGCAGTTTGCCCCGGCCGTTGTCCTTCAGCCACGGACGCCGTTCCTTCGTGCTGAACACGCGGTGAACGAGAACATTGGCGAGGGATTGTGACATGCTTGGAACGCCCCTTCAGGGCTGATGGCCCTCGACGGGCCTACAACCTGGGGTTGCGCTCGCGTTGCTCGCTTCACCCCAGGCTTTAGCATGCCGCGCTTGCAGCGCTGACCCTCGGCTGTTCGCGCTCATTTCAACTTCTCATCCTTCGGCACCGCTTCGAGGATCTTGCGCGTGATGTCATCGCTGCTGACCGATTCGCTCTGGGCGGCGAAGTTCGGGATGATGCGGTGCCGGAAGATCGGCGGGGCCATCGCGGCCACGTCGTCGCAGCTCACGTAGGTCTGCCCGTGCAGCATGGCACGGGCTTTGGCGGCCAGGATGAGGTTCAGCCCGGCGCGCGGACCGGCGCCCCACGTCAGCCACTTCTTGCAGAAGTCGAGCGCCTCGCCCGATTTCGGCCGCGTCACGCGCACCAGTTTCTCGGCATACGCATAGACATGCTCCGCCACCGGCATGCGCCGGACGACTTGCTGGAGGTTGATGATTTCCTCACCGCTCAACACGGCTTCCGGTTTGCCGCCGCCAACGCCCGTGGCCATCTTCATGATTTGGCGTTCCTCGGCCTCACTCGGATAGTCCACGTGAATCATGAACATGAAGCGATCAAGCTGCGCCTCCGGCAGCGGATACGTGCCTTCCTGCTCGATGGGATTCTGCGTCGCCAGCACGAAGAACGGATCGGGCAGCGGATAATCCTGTCCGCCGACGCTGACCTTGCGCTCCTGCATCGCCTCGAGCATCGCGGCCTGGGTCTTGGGCGGCGTGCGGTTGATTTCGTCGGCGAGAATCATGTTGGCGAAGATCGGCCCCTTGAGGAACCGGAACTCGCGCGTGCCCTTGGCCGGATCCTGGTGGATCACCTCTGTGCCCGTGATGTCGCTGGGCATGAGGTCGGGCGTGAACTGGATGCGCTTGAAGGTCAGATGCAGCGTCTGCGCGAGCGTCGAGACGAGGAGCGTCTTGGCCAGGCCGGGCACGCCGACCAGCAGCGCGTGGCTGCGCGTGATGATGGCGATGAGGACTTCCTCGACGACCGCCTCCTGGCCGACGATGACCTTGACGAGTTCCGCCTTCACGCGGGCGGCGGAGGCTTTGAGATTCTCGACCGCCTTGAGATCGGAATCGGACGGTGGGGCGGCGGTTTGCGGTGCAGCGTTGGCGGTGCTCATCGGTTCTACGGTTTGATCAATTGGTCGTTACTGGTTTCCAGTGGGGCGAAATCGCGCGCATTCCACATCGGCCTCATCACTGTGGCGACAAAAAAACTGTGACGGAGTCCCGCCCTGAGCCCCGGCCACCGGCAGCCAGGCGAGGCAAGACATCTGAGCGAACAGGGCTTTCAGTTGCCCTGCCCTGACGGATTTGGAATGCGAGGTATTCAAGCCCGGCGTCACACCGCGCCAATTTACTTCGGCGCCACTGGATTGGCGGCGGCTGCGTTCGTGGCTGGCGCAGCGGAGGCAGGAAACAAGGTGCGCAGCCGAGCCACTTGCTCCGGCACAAGAATGCGGTTCGTGGGATTCATCATTTCGTCGAGGATGATCCGCCCCATCTCACCAAGCGACGGCAGCCCAATGCGATCCTGCTGATTGCCGATCTTGTCGTTGTGAAAACGCAGGACCGACTGGGCCATGCGATAGAGACCCGTGGCATGATCGTCCTCGCCGAGGGAGAGGGAGAAGTAGTACCGCGAGAGCAGTCCTTCGACGAGCACGCGCGCCTGTTGTTGAGTGATCTGGGTGATGTTTTCGGCGGCCCGACGCAGGACGAAGGAATCAAGGGTGTCGTCGGGTTTTACGAATTCAGGGTAGCGCTCGCGGAGCACCTTGAGCCACTGCTCCGCCTCGCGCAGGCGATTGTGGGTGTAAAGCATGTAAACCGCCTCGCGCAGAAAATTCCGCTGTGCCCGCTGAATGGCGTCGGGCTTCTCCTTTTCCTCGGCAATCATCTTTTCAAAGCCCTCAAAGGCCGCCTGAATTTTGTTCAGGTCAGGACCGAAGACATAGGAGCCATCGGGCCGCTCCAGCAACACCCGGCCGCGAAACACGCTTTGTTGCAAGGACTGGTAGATTGGCCGCCGCAAGGCCAGCGCGTTCGACTTCTTCGTCTTCTCCAGGCCTTGCACCGCCCAGTAGATGGCGTGCGCCTCGGGCAGCCGCCATTCGAGCGGGCCGTATTCGGCATCGACCTTCTTCATGAACGCCGGGTCGAGCTTGTATTTGTCGCGCAAGAGCTGCGCCTTCTGCCGCTGGTCGTCGGTCTGGGGCGCGATCAATCCATCGAAATCCGGGCGTCCGGTGCCGAGCAGATCCTGCATTTCGTGCGCCCATTGCATCTTGTAGAAGTTGTGGGCGTCATCGAGGTTCTGGCTGACCTTGTGCTGAAAATGCCAGGCCAGTTCCTGATAAATCTCCGGATCGGCGGGATTGTATTTGAGTCCCTCGTCGCGCAGCAGGTCGATGCCGCGCCGCACCCAGCTCCAACGGTCCACCGGATCGCTGAACTTCACCGAAATGTTGTAGCTCATGTTCCAGGCCTGATAAACCCACACCTTGCCGATGCGCGGCTGGAGCTTCGTGATCCAATCCGAGAGCTGCACCATCTCAAAATACTTCTCCTCAAGCTGCAAATCCTGCGCTCGAATCCACAGCGCGTTGGCAATCAGCCCGCGGAACGACCCCAACGCCATTGTGGTGAAGGCCAGCACCGGCGGCGCGTTTTCCAGCGGCGCGGATTGAGTGAGGCCGAGCGCCGGGGCGGCGCGTTGAACATTGAGCGAGCGCTGGCAAAGCCCCGCCGTCCACAGCAGCAGCACTGCCGCGAGGAGCAGCGCCGGTTTGTAAAACTTTTGCCCGCCGGTCTTCATCTCAAGATTGCGCCTGCGTGGCCGCCAGTTCGCGCCGGGTGAAGACAATCATGCCGAACAACGCCAGCCCGCCGCCCAGGACCAGCACGCCCTTCGCCCACGCCAGCCCCAACTGGCCCCAGGTGATGCTCCGTCCGGTGCTCAACGCATCGACCGGCGAAAAGTCGCGCACCAGGTTCACCACGCCCAGCAGGCCGCGGAACAACGGGAGCATCACCAAATCCAGCGGATTGGTTGCCACCGCACCCGTCTCGTGGTCCGGCTGCGCCAGCGTCCCCTGCTCCACCACGTTGACCAGCGTGCCGCTCGACAACGTCACCATCAGCAGGCTCGCCGAGAAAAACGCCGCCACTGGAAACGACAGGAAGCTCGCCGCCGCCAATCCCAACGCCGCCAGCACCGCCATCCAGCCGAGGATGATGCCCAGGCCGCGCGCAAAATTCAGTCCGAAGCCGCCTTCGCGATAGAGCACTTCGATGCCGTCCGTCGTGCGAAACAACACCGTCGTCGCGCTTTGGTTGAAGTATTCCAGCGTGAGCACGCCGTTTTCATCCAGATAACCCGGGGGAATCACCACCTCTTGAAAGCTGTCCGCCGGGGCGCGCACCGGTTGCTGCCATACCAGCGTCTTGGGAGGCGCGCCCGCCTGCCACACACCTTGATAGATCATGCCGGAGCGGTCCCTGGCGGCGAAGAATTTGAAACGCAGCGCCAGCGTCTGCCCGCGCACCCGGTCCTTTTCCCCAGCGAAATTCAGCGCCCAGCGCCGGGCGTATTGCGGCGGAATCACGCTCAACCCCGCCTCGATCTGCTCGCGAATCGTTTTGCGCAGGAGCGGATGCTCCACCGCCGGCACGGCACGTTTGGCGACTTCGTCCCGGAAGGCTTGCTCCACCGATGCCTCGACATCGGGAAACGCCGGGCGCACCGAGGCGCGGGCGACAAGAATCTCGCGACGCAGCTTCTCCTGCTCCTTTGCCGGCAGCTTTTGCGCCCGCCAATACAGCAGGCCGAACACGCTGCCGCCGGCCAGGGCGATCAGAGCCGCATTGAGCGCCACCAATCCGAGCCATTTGCCGAGCCAGATCTGCCAGCGCGCCACCGGCTTCACCGCAACCATCTGCATCTGCGAATCCTCGATGTCGCGCGCCAGGGTGCCGCAGGCCAGCCAGAGCGTCGCAAAGCCGAGCAGCGCGGTGAGCAGGCTGAGCGTGTAGGTGAGCAGAATCTGGGTGAATCCCTGCGCGGTGCCATCGTCCTTCACCAGCAGCGGCAGCACCACGACCGTGAGCAGCAACAGTCCCGCCAGCACCCAGAACAGGCGGAAGCGAAAGGCGGCCTTCCAGGTCAGTTTCGCGATGGCGAGTATCTGGCGCATGATTCAGTTCAAAAAGGTCCCGCTGGGAATCCTCACTTGCTTTGCTTGTTGCCCAGCAACGATGAAAGTTTTTCGTTGGCCTTCGCCAGGTCCGCTGGCTTCGGTGGTTGCGCCGCTGGCGTCTCGCGCGCCACTGCCGGCGCTGCCCCGGCGGTCTTGGCCAGGGCGGCGAGTTTCGCGGTGTCCATCGTCGGAACCGACGGAGCCGAGGGCTGAGGCTCTTCCTTCTTGTCCGCGGCGGCCGGCAGGGTGAGACGCTCCAAAAACTTGTCGCTTTCCGGTTTCACTTCCGCCTCGCCACGCAGATAGGCGGCCACCTTCGCGCCGGAGGTCGCGCCGGAGGTCGCGGCCGCAGCCGAACGCGCCTTCTCGACCACGTCCAGGAAATAGCTCTCCAGATTCTGCGTCGGGTTATCGATGCGGATTTTGTCCTCCGTCACCGCCGCCCGCAGGTCGCCCAGCACGCGCTGCATCGTCTCGCGCGGAAGCACCGGCACGGTGATGCGAATCGAGTCGGGCCGGGCGAGAAGATCCTTCAGCGTGCCCATCGCCTGGATGGTGCCGCCATAGTAAATCACCACGCGATCGCACACATCTTCCACGTCGGCCAGCAGATGGCTGCTGAGGATGACCGTCTTGCCGCGGCGCGCGAGAGCAACAATCAAATCCTTCACCTCACGGCAGCCAATGGGGTCAAGGCCCGAAGTCGGTTCGTCGAGGATGACCAGATCAGGGTCGTTGATGAGCGCCTGCGCCAGGCCGATGCGCCGCTGCATGCCCTTCGAGAACTCGCCCACCGCGCGCGTCCGCGTCTGCGTGAGTCCGACCATTTCGAGCAACTGCTCGGCGCGCTCGTTACGCTCACCCGACGGCAGGCTGAACAGGCTGCCGAAGAAATCGAGCGTCTCGCGCGAGTTGAGGTAGCGATAGAGATACGATTCCTCGGGCAGATAGCCGATGCGCGCCTTGGTCTTCACGTCGCGCGGCGAACGGCCAAAAACCTCAATGTGTCCCTTGGTCGGATAAAGGAGTCCGAGGAGCATCTTCACCGTGGTGGACTTGCCGGAGCCGTTCGGCCCGAGCAGTCCGAAGACCTCGCCGCGGCGCACCTCGAAATCCACGCCATTGACGGCGCGCGCCTTGGGCCGGCCCCAGAAGTCCTTGAAGATTTTTGTCAACCCGCGCACGGCGATGACGACGTCGCCGTTCGATTGCGGAGTGGGGATTGCGGGTTGCGGTTGGGACACGGACTCCGTCATAGGCTGTTGGTGTCGGACGGCTCGGATCGAGGGAACGCCGATTTTCGAAACAACTCGGCAAGCCCGGATTTGTTCAAGACTTTGTTGGCGACATCAATCATGGCGCGGTGCAGCACGGCGGTGTTTTCGGACAGCAGCCAGCCGTTGATTTGGTGGAACGCAATGGCCGCTGAAATGCCGACACGCTTGTTCCCGTCGAGGAATGCCTGTGACTCCGCAAGATGAAATGCATACGTTGCCGCCACATCAAAGACATCGCCTTCGCCATGGAAAAATGTGTTTTTGGCAGAAGCGAGAGCCGACTCCACCAAGCCCATGTCGCGCACCCCGTCGGCCCCGCCATATTTGGCGAGACAATCCCGGTGCAGCCGGAGCACCTGATCCAGCGTCACGAATCGAGGCGCCTCCGTGTTCACTGGGCAAGTTTTCGCAGCAATTCGTCATGTTCACGCAAGACCCACGCGGCCGCAGCGTCGAACTCGGCGTCGGTGGCGTAACGCACCGCACCTGGCGCAGCCTGGTCGCAGGATAGCTTCCGCTTGAGTTGAGCAAAGAATTTCGCCTTCTCGGCCGGAGCCAGTTCCTCGAACTCCTGGATGAGCATTTCCGCAGTCATGTGTTGACGTTATCGTTTGCCAATGCCTGTCGCAAGCTGCGGGATGCTTCAATCCTGTTGTCGGCGGAACGCTGAACAGCGTTTCCTTGTCCGTTTGTGGACGCCAACGTCAAGAAATGCGCGTCAGAAGGCGACATCACTCGCTGGCCTGATACGGCTCCAATTCCTCCCCCTGCCGCACCAAGCGCGCGCTGTTGAAAATCACAATGAGCGAGCCAGCGTTCTGTAAAATGGCAGCCACGATGGGGTTGATCTTGCCGAAGGCCGCCAGCACCAGGCCGCCGATGATGAACGCCACGCCGATGAGGAAGTTCTGGTTGATGACGCCGCGCGTGTTGTGCGACAGCCGAACCAAGAATGGCAGGCGTCGCAGATCATTGTTCATGAGCGCAATCGTCGCGCTGTGTATGGCCACCTCGCTGCCCGCCGCGCCCATCGCGATGCCGATGTCGCCCGCCGCCAGCGCCGGGGCGTCGTTCACGCCGTCGCCCACCACGGCGACGCGATAGCCCTTGCTCTTGATCTGGCGCACGAACTCGACCTTGTTCTGCGGCAGGCATTCACCCACCACTTCCTCGCAGCCGATCTCGCGCGCCACGCGTTGTGCCACCGGCTGACGATCGCCGGACACCATCGCAATGCGGCGCACGCCTTCGTGTTTAAGTCCGGCGAGCGCCTCGCGCGCCTCCGGTCGGGTTTCATCCTGCAAGCCCAGCCAGCCGATGAACTTTCCATTGCGCGCGACGAAGATGAGGCTGAAGCCCTCGGTTTCGTTCAGGTCCACCGCCTTCATCACGTCTTCGGTCACGCCGTTGTCCTTGAGCCACGCCGCGCGGCCCACCAGCACGATGGCGCCATCCACCGTCGCCTTGATGCCGCGCCCGGCGGTTTCGTTGAAATTCTGCGGCTCGGCCAGCGGGACGCCCGCTTCGCCGGCGAGTGCGGCCAGCGCCTTCGCAGTGGGATGGTTGCTGTATTTTTCAGCAGACGCGGCGGCGCGCAGGAGTTCGGCAGGCTGCGTTTCGCCGACCGGCGCGAGACGGCTCACCACGAGTTTGCCGCTGGTGAGCGTGCCGGTCTTGTCGAAGATGAAGGCGTTGATGCGCGCCGCGAGTTCGATGTCGCCGACGTTTTTGATCAGGATGCCAAGGCGTGCCGCAGCGGAGAGCGCCGCGACCATCGCGGTGGGGGACGCCAGCACGAAGGCCGTCGGACACGCCACGACAAGCACGGAGATCACGCGGTCAAGATCCTTGGTGAACGCCCAGACCAGCGCACCCAACACCAGCACCAGCGGCGTGTAATAGACCATGTACTGGTCGATGAGCCGCATGATGGGAAGCTTGGTTTTCTCGGCGGCGAGGATCAATTCGCGCACGCGGCCCAGAGTGGTGTCGGTGCCGGCGCGATTCACCTTCACTTCGAGCACGCCGGTCAGGTTTTGCGTGCCGGCAAACACTTCGTCGCCCGGCTTCTTGTCCACCGGGAGCGACTCGCCGGTGATGTTGGCCTGATTGAAGGAACCCTGCCCGGAGGTGATCACGCCGTCGGCCGCGACATTGTCGCCGGGGCGGATGCGGATGACATCGCCGACGGCGAGATCCTTCACGGAAACCTCCTCTTCCGCGCTGCCCTTGAGGCGACGCGCCTTGGTGGGGGTGAGTTTGATGAGCGATTCGATGGAGGCGCGCGCGCCCTCGGCGGTGCGCGTCTCGATGATTTCGCCGATGAGCATGAAGAACGCAACCACGCCAGCGGTCTTGTAATCTTCCGAGGCAAACGACGCAAGAACCGCCAGCCCGACGAGTTCGTTGATCGTGACCAGGCCGCGCCGCAGATCCTGAATGGCTGTCCAGACGATGGGCCCGCCGAGCAGGATGGCGCCAATCATCGCACTGGCGCTGGCGACTGGATGCCCCTGCGTGAAGAGCCAGTCCACCACGTAGGCGTTGATGACGAAGATCAGACCGAGGAAGGTCTGCTTGAGCCGAACCTGGGTGCGGCCCAGCTCCTGGGCGGCTGCCGGCGCGAGCCCGGCGGAGGCATCATCGGCCCCGACCTCGTACGATTTGCGGCTGAGTGCGGAGGTGGACATGATTTAGTGCCCGTGTTCGTCCTTCACGACGGTCCTGGGTTTTTCGGGCTCGCGGTTCAACTGCAGGCGCAGTTCGCGCGCGCGGCCATCGATACGATCCGGAATGAGTATCTTGTCCTGCGCATTGCCGAGCACGCGACCGAGGGCGTCGGCCTGGAAACGGCGGCGGAACAGTTCCGGGTTGCCCCGGTAATCGACAAGGTTGTCGAGAAAACGCAGCGCCTCGGCCGCGATGCTGTTGGTGAGGCGCACGCCTGCGTTTTCGGCGGCATTGACGCGCACGGCGGCGCCGCTCCAGGCCGCGTTGGTGGTTTCAGCCTCGTATTTGCGCGCTTCATTCAGCGCCTGGCCGCTCTTCACGCCGGCTTCGAGCACGGCGTCAAAGGCGGGCGCCAGGATGCGCGGCGGCAAGACCTGCATGTTGTCAATCTGCTCGACGGTGATGCCGAGTCCCTGCGCCGCGGCCAGTTGCTCGAAACGCGCGCGCACCTGTTCGCGGAAGCCGGTCACGTCGCGCGTGAGGGCATCGTCCACCGTGTAGCGCGCCGCGGCATAGACCAGCGCGTTGTTGAAGGCGTTCTGCACGAGGTTCGAGGCATCCACAAAACCAAACTCGTAGCGCAGCCCCGGCTCGGCGATGCGGTAGCGCAGCGTGCCGCGGGCATGGATGATGTTGGCGTCGGCGGTGAGCAGGTAACCCTCGGTGGCGGGATTGAGCGAGTCGCGCGGCGGCGGTTCGGTGCGGGTGGCTTCCTGCGTGGCCGTGGTGGCGTACCACCCGATGGTCGAATTGACCGACTGCACCTGGCTGACCGGGATCATGACCACTTCATCAATGGGCGCCGGAAACGCCCAGTGGAATCCCGGGCCCAGCAGTTCGCCATCGGCCCCCCCGGTGGGCTGGCCGAAGCGGAGAACAATGGCCTTGTATTGCGGGTCCACCACAAAGAATCCGGAGCCGAGGAAGACCAGCACCAGGGCGATGAGGATGACCTTGACGATGGCAAAGCTGCTGCGCAGCGCGTCGGAGAGCGCCTGCGTGCGCGCGTCCTCCGCGCTCTCGGACAGTGCCGGCTTCGGCGCGACCGGAACCGGTGAATTTTTTTCCAACTCGCTCATGATGGTGCGATGACGTGGCGCGAGGCGGTTTACTTTTTCGCTTCCGGCAGAACCTGGTTGCGCAACAAATCAACCGGCGGCGTGCTTTGATCGAGAATCAGCGTCGAGCGTTCCTTGAGGAAGGTCTCCAGCGCGCCGAGCTTCAACAGGAAGATGGCCAGCTCGGGCTCCTGCTTGAAAACCTTCAGCGAATCGGCCGCCGCTTTCTCGGCCTCGCCTTTGATGGCCAGCGCCCGGGCATCGGCCTGCGAAAGTATCTTCGAGCTTTCGAGGTCGGCGCCGGATTTAATCTGCGCCGCCTTGTTGCGTCCATCCGACTCGATCTCGGCAACCTTGACCTGCCGCTCAGATTGCATGCGTTCGAAGACGAGCTTGGTGACGCTCTCGGGCAGTCCGAGTTGTTTGATGCCGAGGAAGCTGACCTTGATGCCGTAATTGTTGGTGCTGACCTCGTCCTGCACCCGGGCCAGCATCTCGCGCTCAATGTCAGTGAACTTGATCTCCGTCGGAACCGTGGAGACGAAGCTCGAAAATGGATGCTTGCCCACGATGGTGTTGGCGTTGCGCACCAGTCCTTCGAGGCTTTCCTCGGCCTTGCGCGACGAATCACCGAAGCGTTCGAGGTAAATGACCGGGTCGCTGATGGACCAGCCGGCATAGACGCTGAGCAGGAGCGTGAAGCCATCGGAGGTGAGCGCCTGCTCAAATGGACTTTCGAAGTTATGCACGCGCTTGTCGAAGCGGTGGAGTTGCTGGATGGGCCACGGCCAGCGCCATTTGAGACCCGGCTCCGTTTCGGGGCGCGTCGCCTTGCCAAAGGTGGTCACGACCACCACCTCGGTGGTGCGCACCTGGAAGGTGAACAGCAGCGAGGCGAAGATGAGGATCAACAGGACGCCAACAATCTGGGTGACGGGATTACGCTTCATACGCTGGGAAATGGATTCGCGATCGTGCTCATGCTCAAACTCGTAATTGTTGCAGGCAATTTCAAAACCTCGTAGCGACGTCTCGGCAGAGCGCCGCCATCATCTGATTGCAGGGCAATTGGTGCGGCGCTCTGCCGAGACGCCGCTACGCCGGAGGAGTATATGATGAAGATGGAAACGGCTTCGTTCATTTGGCGGCTTTCACCGGAATCGGAATATCGAGGATGTCCGGCCGGAATTTCTCTTCGAGGTTCAGAATGATCACGTCCTGGCTGTTGGTGACGCTCAGGATGTATTTGCGCGCCTGGGCGCCGCCTTCGGACAAGGCCTGCAGGTAGGCGCGCTGCGCATACACCGCCGGAGAAGCCTGCCACGCCGCCACCTGGTTGCTGAACATCGATTCGCGCGCCGTGGCTCCGGCCACCAGGCGGTGACGCGCCGCTTCGGCTTCGCGCACGAGCCGGATCGCTTCGGACTGCGCCAACAGGTTGGTCTGCACCTTGTAGGCGTCCGCCTTCAGGATTTCCGCCGCACGCATCTGCTGGGCGCTCACGGCCGCCTCGAACGACGCCGCCACCTCAATCGGCGGATGGGTGTGGTAAAAGCCGAGGAAGAGGATCTTGACGCCGAGGTTCATCCGGTCGGCGTGCTTTTGGATGCGGTCGCGCAATTCCTCGCCCGCTTCGATGCGCCGCGTGGAGAGGATTTCCTGCAAATCTGCCGAGGCCAGGAAATAGGTTGCTTCGCTCGCGCCGATGCGTTCGAGCAGTTCGCCCGGATTTTGGTGATGGTAGGCCCAAGATCGCAGGTCGCTGATTTGATACTGCACCGGCACGCGCACGGTAAGAAGGTTGACCGGCGGGATGCGGCGGCTCTCGCCGGCGGGAGCGGCATTGGTCAGGGCGGTTTCGCGCGTCGCCACGAGCATGTTGAAACCCGCCTCGTCGGCGTGCGCCACACTCCAGAGCACGAGCTTCTCCGCGTGATGCTCTTCCTTCGTCGCGCCGTGGCCGTGGCCATCATCTTCTTCGACGGAATGAGCCTCCGCGACCGCGCCAATCTCGAAGGATTGCACCTCCAGTTTGCGAAACCGATGCACGCTGTCCATCGGCCACGGCAGCTTGAAATGCAGACCGGGCTTGAGCACGCCGTCGCCGGCCGGACGTCCGAAGCGCTCGTGCAACGCCTCTTCGCCAGCGGTGATGACCACGAAACAACTCGACAGCCAGAGCAAGCCGACCTGGATCAGCACCAGCCAGACGAAGGCCTTTTCCAGGAACTTGTAGAACCACGTCTCCGAAACCTTGAAGCCAAACTGGTAGTCGAGCGTGTGCGCCGCCGTGGTGAAAATGTCCTCTGGATGCCCCAGCAATCCGACCAGGCGGCTGTCGTAAAGGAGGCGTTCCTGACGGCCTTTGACGCGAGGCCGGTAGATTTCGAGGATGAGCGCCACGGCGCTTTCCACCGCCAGCAGGCCGAGCACGCCGCAGAGCGCGTAAGCGAGGAAAAAGTCCACCCGCGCGAAACCCGCCAGCACCGCAATGAGGCCGGCCGCCACGGACCAGAGCAGGAACGCGCCCAGCAGCAACCAGCTTGCGCCCGGGCCGAGCAGTCGCTGTTTGTCCAGTTTCGTGAGGTTGGCGGCAAACCGGCCGAGCACGAAAAGAATCAAACCCATCAGCGCGATGACGCCCATGACCACCAGCGGCTGGTTGAGGCTGGTGACCGGCGGCAGCTTGCCCAGCCAGCGCCAGAAATACCAGGCGCCCGCCGCTTCGAGAAAGAAGAGCACCAGAGTGAAGGCCGGGACAAAGAAGCGCTCGAACTGCTCACGCGAACGCTGCGCCGGAAACGCCTCCGATCCCGCGGTGTTGAAGAGGCCGGACTTGTCGGTGCGCTTCGCTTCGTCGAATTCCATCCGTTCCAGGCGCTCGCGATCTTCGAGGCCCATTTGAAACCAACTGACCGCCGCCACCAGCACGCCAAGGCCCAGGAACACCGCCGCCACCTGCCCGGCCGAGGTCGCGCCATGGCGCGAGATGGCGTAAGTCACGCCGGCCACCACCACCAGGAGGAGCAGGTTGATCAGCCCGTTACGTTTGATGTTTCGTTCCACAATTTTGTTAGCCGTTCGTGGTTCGTTGTTCGCAGGCTTCTTGCTGTCCGAGACCGGCTGGCGGCGTCTGGCGCCCTACGACTGACAACGAACAATCAACAACGAACCATTCTTCAGCTCAATTCCCGGTCTTCAAACAGCGCCAGGGCCAGCGCCAGCGCCGCGCCCACGTAAGCCACCGTGTAGCCCAGCGAGCGCGCCAGGTAGCTCAGCGGAATGCCCTTGCCCTCGCTGAGCGCATCCGACATCCAGAAAAGCTGCCAGTTGGGCAGCGCCGTGTAAATCACCGACGACCACCACGACCCAGCCTGCGCCGGCCGGCCGAACAGGTAGTCCGACATCAATCCCAGCAGGAAGAAGCCCGAGCACACCGCCAACGTGGCCATCAATTCCAGCCGCGTCGAGCAAACCGTCGCCAGCGCCGCCAGCACCCACACGGCAAACAGCACCAGCACCGTCGCCGGCACCAGACGCCAGTCCACATTGGTCGCATCCCCCGCCCAGGCGGTCGGGCGAGGTTGCAGATAGATGATGACAAAGGCCAGCATCACCGCCGCCACCACCGCGAACAGCGCGACTGGCACGAAGGGACGCCGGAGGAAGAAATTGGTGAAGCCCGCCGCCGCGTAGGCTGCGACCAGGGCGCCGATAAAAATACCCAGCGCCCGGAGATCCACATCATTGTAGGCATCGAAGGCCATGCGGCTGGCCAGCAGCGTGGCCACGGCGTTGACGAAATTCATCACCGTGAGCGCCGCGGCCACGCCGCAGAACTTGCCCAGCAAAAAGGTGGCACGCCCGACCGGCTTGGAAAGCACCGCCAGCGCCGTGCCCGAGCGGATTTCGCGCGAGATGGAGTTGGACGCGCTGAGCACCGCCCCGAGCAAGCCGGAAAGCAGCATGACTGCGAGCGCGCCATCCTTGACCATCTGGTATTCGCTGCCGAAACCGAAATACGGCACGTTGGCCAGGAACACAATGAACGCCGCGGAACTCGTGACCAGCAGCAGGAAGACCGGCTGCCGGACGAGTTCCATGAAGGCATTCACCGCGATGGTGATGAACTGGCGCATGTTATCTCAGCTTTCGGCGGAAGATACGAATCACGCCCCGGGTTGCCAATTCTTATTCAGCCGGCGGCCGATTCCCGGTCTTGAACCGCAAAACCCATGCCACCCGGCAAAGGCCGCCCTCGCGCACGCCGAGGCGCTGTCTTCTGCTTCCTCTCGCGGCCTGCGCGCGATTCTGCCGCAAATTGCGTGAAAATCACGCACCGGCCCGAAATCGCCGTCTGGCGGTTCGTCGGACATGTCGTCAGGTTCGTCGAAGACCTCTCGACCTTCGTCGGACGTGTCTCGGTGTTCATTTATCGCCTCTCGGCTCTGGTTTTCGATGTCTCCGGGATCGTCGGACATGTCGTCAGGTTCATCCAAGACCTCGTCAAGTTCGTCGGAAGCGTCGTCAGGTTCATCTTAAGCCGGAACAATGCAGTGGAGAATCAACGCCAAGGCGCCAAGACGCAGAGACGCAGAGGAGGACACGATGTCGCACGGCCGAGTGGAGGTGGCTGCGGGGTTGATCAAAACCGGTGTCCAGTTGGCCAAGGTGGTGGAGGTTTCGAGGATGTGCGGACGATTCGGCTCGCCGAGCAATCGCATAACCACGCCGTTGGTTTCCGGCCTTGCTGGTTGGACTGGGGATAGACTACAGGCCGACGCAGGTATTCCCTCTCCGCTCCCAGAGAGCACTGGCATTTAGTTAAGGCGACGCAGCCCGGCGCCAGCTCCGTACGACAGTGGAGGGAGGGGAGAGGGTCAGGGTGAGGTGAGGAGGGGGGCCTGCTGCACCAAACGCCCGTAAAACCAGGGCTTTCTCGACACTCTCATCCCTCACCCCGGCCCTTTCCATGAGCCGATGCCCTGTACCGCCGACTTTCGAGTCGGCGCGTCTGGCCGGTTGGAAAACCGGCGTTACCGGGTGAAGCCGGTTCATGGTCGCGATGCGCGATTCGAGAATCGTGGAGGCTTCCCCCCGCCAACGGCCAGGGGCGAAACCAGCCCGGCGAATGAAGCTTGTCAGGCAAGTTCCTGGCTTTCACGCCGTCGCATACACCCCCGCATCCCGCTCGGGATAGCTCTCGAAGATGTGCTCGAAGAGAGCCGAGCACTTCTGCTGGTAAAGTGGCTTGTCGTAGGCGCGGGGCAGGCCGGTGTCGAGCACGTCTTCGATGGCGAGCTTGAGTTGCGAGCGGGCGGAGGATTTCTGCCGCCAGTTGAGGACGAGCAGTTGCTTGAGGCGGTTCAGCAGCTCGCGCGCGACTTTCTTCACCTCGGCCCGTTCCTCGGTGGTCAACTCAGGCGCCGGCCGCGTCAGGATGTCGAAGAGGACCAATTCTTCCTCGGTCATGTTCTCGCGGACGTGGCGTTGCTGCTCTTCGCTCAGGTTGCGGCTCAACTTCAGCAATTCCTCGAACAATTCTTCGATGTTCCGGCTGCCGGCGTTGTAGGACTCAATCAATTCCTCAAACTTCTCCGCGAAATCGGCGCGGGTCTTGTTCAGGCGAATGAGCTTCTCCAACTGCGCGCGGATGGCGGCTTTGAGGACTTCGAGGTCGGTGTTCTTGTGCTTGGATTCCTTGAACTTTGCGGCGAGCGCGCCGAAATCAATCTTCGACAAGTCCATCACGGGCGCGGCCTTGGCGGGCATGGCGACGCCAGTGATGGAAGCGTCGAGCAACTTGGCGATGCCGCCCATGACTTCGGTGATGTCTGCTGGATTGGGATTGAGTTTGGCGCGGATGGCGTCGGCAATGGCAGCGAGGCAGGCCACGCGCCCGGCGAACTCCAACGCCGCCGGGTCGGGTTTCACCGCGCCGTAAAGTGTGTTCACGATGCGCTCGTGGCCGAAGAACTCGCGGCGGAGCGGGTCGGGCGAAATCAGCGCGTTGACCGCATCGTCCATCCGTTGCAGGCGAGCGATGCTTCCGGCGGGAAGTTGCTCGATGGCAGCGAGCACCACGCCCCGGTTCGCGCAGAACATCACCGCCGCATCCACCGCTTTGCGCAAATCCGCGACGAGCTTCTGCTTGTCCCGGACGGGATTCTTGCCGCCCTTGCCCGCGCCGTAAATGGCCAGCGCCTTTTCGAGCGACGCGAAGACGTTGGCGTAATCCACGATCATGCCGCTGTGCTTCCCGGGAAACACGCGGTTGGCCCGCGCGATGGTCTGCATGAGCGTGTGATTCCGCATCGGCTTGTCGAGATACACGGTGGAACAGCTCGGCGCGTCGAAGCCGGTCAGCCACATGGCGCACAGGAAAACAATCCGCAGCGGGTCTTTGTCGTCCTTGAACTTCTCATCCAGCGCCTCGTCGTTCATTCGCTGGCGATGCGGCACGATGTCGAGGTCGTGCTTCTTCATCTGCTCAATCTCATTCTGGCCCGGGGACACGATCAGCGCCATGTCGGTCGTGGTCAAAATCCGCAACCGATCCAGCAGTTCATTATTCTTGTCCGCCGCGAGGTCGTAGCGGGCGAGTTCCTTCTGCACCCGCTCACGCTCCATCTCCCAATGCTTCCGCACCTTGTCGTGCATCTTGAGCGCCGTGGCCTTGTCGATGGACACCACCATCGCCTTGCCGACGAACCCGCGTCCGAGGAAATGCCGCACGATGTCCTGGGCCACCGTCTCCAGCCGGTCGTCGCGCGTGAGGATGTGGTATTGCTTGCTCAGTTCCCGTTCGAGCTTCGCTTCCTGTTCCGGGTCGAGTTCCGCCGCCTCGATGAGATTGTAAATGTCCTCGTTCAGGTCCGGGTTCACCAACTGCAACTCCGGCGTGCGGTTCTCGTAGAAGAGCGGCACGGTCGCGCCGTCCTCGACGGATTGCTGGAAGTCGTAGATGGAAACGTAATCGCCGAAGACTTCCTTGGTGCGTTCCTCACCGGCAATGAGCGGTGTGCCGGTGAAGGCGAGGAACAACGCCTTGGGCAGCGCCGCGCGCATGTTTAACGCCAGCGTGTCGTATTGGCTGCGGTGCGCCTCGTCCGTGAGCACGATCACATCCCCACGATCACAAAGCATCTCCGGCGTCTGGAATTTGTGGATCAGCGTGAAGACGTAGCGATGATTCCCGCGTAGCAACTCCCGCAGGTGCGCGCCGCTCGCGGCGTGGCACTCGTCGCCCTCGGCTTCGCTCACCGCGCCGCACGCCTTGAACGTCTTGGCAATCTGATCGTCGAGCTCCACGCGGTCGGTCGCGACCACGAACGTCCAGTTGCCCGCCACCTTGCGCAGCACCTTCTGCGCGAAGAACACCATCGAGTAGGATTTCCCAGAACCTTGGGTATGCCAGAAGACGCCTACGCCGTTCGGGTTGACGGCAACGGACCGCAACGATGGCGATTGTCCCTTTCCGACCGTAGCAGCCGAGGTGACGAGGCTCTGATCTCCGCTCCTGGAAGTTTGAGCCTCCTCACGTCGGCTGCTACCACGGATTTGCAGCATCGAGTCGATGGCGTTGTTCACGCCGAGGAATTGGTGGTTCTGCCCGATGATTTTCACCAGCCCGGCCTTGTGCTCCGAGAACAGCGTGAAGTTTTCCACCAGGTCCAGCAGGCGCGATTTGTCGCACGTCCCGCGCAGCATCACCTCCAGCGACACCCGACGCGGCTCGTCCTCGCGCTCGATGCGTTTCCACTCGAAGAACCGCTCCCAATCCGCCGTGAGCGAGCCGACGCGGCTGTCCGTGCCGTTCGAGGCGATGAGCAGCGCGTTGAAGACGAACAGCGCCGGGATGCCGTTCTGCGGATGCTTGTAGCTCGTCAGGTTTTCGTCGAACGCCGCGCGCGCGGGCACGCCGGGCTTCTTGAGCTCGATGACGACCAGCGGCAGGCCGTTGACGAAGGCCACCAAATCCGGACGGCAGGTGTAGAGCGCGCCCGTGACGCTGAACTGGCTGACCAGCAGAAAATCATTGTTCGCCGGATGCTCCCAATCAATCACCCGCACCCGGACAGTCCGTTGCCCGCCTCTGCCACCCTCTCCGCCTCGACCGGGCGCTACCCTCTCCGCATCGGATGGGGAGAGGGGCTGGGGGTGAGGTGGGTGAGGTGTCGAATCCGTATCAGCCACGGAAACGGGAATGCCCTCTTTCAACAACCGATAAACCTCGCGGTTCGCCTGCTCGAGCAACATGGCGGAACGGTCGCGGGTCAATTCATCCACGGCGGCGGCGATGGCTTCCGGCGGCAACGACGGATTCAATTTCTCCAACGCCGCGCGCAACCGCGGGACAAGGACAACCTCGCCGGGTGTTTCGCGTCCAAGTGTGCCGTTCGCACCAAAAACTTCCTCCATCGCCGATACCGTGGTCCAGCCAAGCTCCGCGAACAACCCAATGGCGGGCTGCTCGACAAGCTGGTCTTCGGTGTAGGCGTGCGCGCTCATGGTTTGCCGCCGGCCAAGCCTTTCTCCAGTTCCGCCACCGACGGCACTGCGCCCTTGAGCGACTTGGGCAGCGAATCCACCAGCTTCGTCACATAGCCCGACACCCCGATGGGCTTCGTCATGTCGCGCAACGCATACTCGGCGATCACCCGGTTTTTGCTCCGGCAAAGAATCAGGCCGATGGACGGCTGATCGCCCGGCTGCCGAAAGCGATCATCCACCGCCGACAGGTAGAAATTCATTTTGCCCGCCGCCTCCGGCGTGAACTCGCGCGCCTTGAGATCAATCACCACGAAGCAGCGCAGCTTCAGGTGGTAGAAAAGCAGATCGAGGTAGAAATCCTGATCGCCCACCTCCAGATGCACCTGCCGTCCGACGAGGGCGAACCCCGCGCCCAATTCGAGCAGGAACTTTTCCACATGCGCCACTAGCCCTTGCTCCACGGCCCGCTCGTTCGCGTCGTCTCGCAGCGTCAGGAAATCGAAGAGGTAGGGATCTTTCGTGATGCCTTGCGCGAGATCCGACTGCGCGGGCGGCAGCGTCGCCTTGAAATTCGTGACGGCTTTGCCCTGCCGCTGGTGCAAGCCCGCCTCGATCTGGAGCGCCAGCACATTGCGCGACCAGCCGTGCTCCACTGCCTTCGCCGCATACCAGAGGCGCGCGGCCCGATCCTCCAGCTTGTGCAGGAGCATGAGATTGTGCCCCCACGGCAACGACGCCACCGGCTCTGGCGGACTCGTCGGCAATAGTGCAACAGCCTGTTGCACTATTGCCCCGGACAATTCTCCAACGGCTTGTTGGACTTTTGCGGCCGTCAGCGGCAACGATTCTGTCACAGGCTGTGACAGTTTTTTCACTGCGGAGGCGGGCGCGGATTTTCCGCGCTTTGCCAATGGTGCAAGCGGCGCTTGCACTATTGGCGAGTCGGGCCGTGTCTCCCCGGTCAATTGTCTAATAGGCTGTAAGACAATTGGCGCGGGCTTTTCCTTGGCGCGTGCGAGAGCAGGTTTGCCGCTTGATGGCTGCTCCGACGGTGCGACGCCCCCAGCCTCTAATTTTGCAACAGGCTGTTGCAAAATTACATCTTCACACCATGCCTCGGCGAAGGCGTGCATGTAATCGAGATTCCGGGCGGAAAATCCGCCAATGCCGGGAAATGCCGCCCGCAAATCAAACGCGAGTCGTTCCACCACCTTCGTGCCCCAGCCCTCGCGCTGCTGGCGGTCGAGGATCAGCCGGCCGATGTCCCAGTAAAGTGCCAGCAATTCCCGGTTCGCCGCCAGCCCCGCTTTGACGCGCGCCGTCTGCACCCGCGCTTTGATGTCGGCCAGCAGCGGCGCGTAATCCGCCGGCAACCCGGCGCTGACTTTGGAAGATTTGGAAAGGCGTTTGGCCATAACTCAATTGGTTTTCAGTTCCACCTGCCCCGACAGCAGACGCGGCAGCAGCAGGTCGCGCGTCTGGCGGAGGTTTTGGATTTTGACCGCGAGCAATTCCGCTTCGTCGAGAATCGGCTCGGCGAGTCGGTCGAACTTTTCAGCAAGTGCCGCAGGCGGTGCGGCAAGCCGCATTGATGTAAGAACCACGGCGTTCGCTTGCGGCTGTGCTGCACCGCCGAGATTGGTCGTGATGAACTGCTTGTAATCGGCGGATTCCATCAGGATGCCGAGCATCCGATTGCTCACGCCTGCCTTCGCTCTGGCGCGCACCAAGTAGGAGGCGAACACGGTTTCTGGATGCAGTTTGTTCAACCGCTTTGCGTAGCCAGTAGTCGCGCCAGTGCGGGCAACCACGATGTCGCCGGGCTTGAGCAGATACTTCGGTGCTTTGTCTTCGGGGATTTCGCAGAACGGAACGCCAGCCCAATCAATGAGGTCGGGGACAATGTCAGTGATGCGCAGAAATTTCGGGCCGACTTGTTCACGCGATGCGCTGGCGGTGTAGCCGTAGCTCACGGAGTCGCACAGGTCGGCAATCGTTTTCACCTCCCAGCCTTTGGGGATGTCGCCGAGGGGGGAGGCGACGCGCGGGAGCTTTTCGTGGCCGGGGAAGCGGAAGTGGACGAACCACTCGCGGTAGAGGGCGCGGGCCATCGCCTCCAAAATCCGGATGCGCCGCTGACTGTTCTCCATCAGCTCGTCGTAGGCCGACAGGATGCCCGCAATCCGCCGTTGCACCGGCAGCGGGGGAAGCGGGATTTCAAAGCTCGTCAGAACCTGTGCGTTAGCGTTCGGCTGGGCAGCACCGCCCATGTGTTGCTGAATGAAATCCTTGTAAACCTGCGACTCGACGATGAAGCCGATGAATCTCGAATCAACCGAATCGGCTGGACGAATCCGCACTAAGTAGGACGCAAAAACCGCTTCGGGTGGGTCTTTGATAAATTTCGCCCAGCCTGTCGTCGCGCCCGTTCTTGCGATGACAATGTCTCCGGTGCGGAGACGATGCTTCTTCAATTTCTCCGCTTCGATTTCGCAGAAAGGAACACCGTCCCAATTCAAACGCTCACCCGCGATGTCGGTGATTCGGAGAAAGCGCGGGCCAATCGGCTCGGATGACGCGCTGGCCGTGTAGCCATATTCAACCGCCTGACAAACATCTCGCAGGAGAATACGTGGATACATCGTCAAGCCTCCAGAATCTCCGCCACGTTGCCGGCGATGGTTTGTTCGAGGTCGCGCGCCTGGGCGTTACCCGTTCCGCGTGTCGCCCCTTCAGGGCGAGTAAATTTGTGGGTGGCCGAGTTCCTGGGGCGTTGCCCCAGGCTGATGGGTTTCGCGCCGTTGGCGCACTGGTCGAGACATAGATTCAAAGGTCGTGGCATTGTCCGCGCCAAAGGCGCAACGACTCTCCAGCCCAGGGCAACGCCCTGGGACAACGCACAAACAAAAATGCCCCCGCCCTGAAAGGGCCAAACCCGGTCGTGCCCCGCCATGCCTGATGCCATGATTTGTGACCCGCACGCCTCCAGAATCTCCGCCACGTTGCCGGCGATGGTTTGTTCGAGGTCGCGCGCCTTGGCCGGTTGGCCACCGGGTGTCGCCCTTTCAGGGCTAATCATTTTGTTCGTCGCCGAGTTCCCAGGGCGTTGCCCTGGGCTAACGGGTATTGCGCCGTTGGCGCACCCGTGCTTCCGCGCCAAAGGCGCAACGACTCTACAGCCCAGGGCAACGCCCTGGGAACTCGGCCCAAACAAATCCTCCCCGCCCTGAAGGGGCGGAACTCGGCGCACACGCGGCCTCGCACACCATCCGTCCCGCGCTTTTGGCGTCTTCATACGCATCATCGTTGCTTCAATCCCACACATATCGTTCGTCATACGCCACCTTGTATCGCTCCAAAAACTTCCGGAACTCTTCCTGAAACGTCACCTTGCGATGGTGTTCCTCCTGATTCTGGATGTAATGAATCACGGTGTCGGCCTGCGATTCGCCAATGGAAAACGCGCCGTATCCCGCCTGCCATGAAAACCCCGGCACGCCGCCTTCGGCCTTCATCCATTTCGACGAACTCTTTTTCACCTCTTCCAGCAACTCGGCCTGCGAAATGGTCCGGCCCAACAGACACAGGATGTGAACGTGATCCGCCACGCCGCCAGTTTGGAGCGATGGCGATTTCAGGTTGTCCAAAATGCCAACGATGTAGGCGTGCAGGCGCGGACGAATTTCCGGGCCGATCAATGGTTCGCGGTGTTTGGCGCTGAAAATCAGGTGAACCAGAACTTTGGAAAGGGATTGGGGCATGACGGGTGACGCCCTTTCAGGGCTGATGAATGTTGGGGTGGCCGAGTTCCCAGGGCGTTGCCCTGGGCTGAAGGGTTGATGCGCCGTTGGCGCGGAGAAGCAGGCTGCTTTCTGAAGATTGTCCGCTGCCCACCATTTTGCTGGCGTCGGCAAAATGGTTCGCATTGGCGTGCCGGGTGATCGCTTTGTCGGTGTCAGCAAAACGATCCTGGCCTATGCGCAATGGAGAAATCCCCTTCATGCTTCGAGTATCTCCGTGACGTTGCTGGCAATCGTGGCCTCAAGCCCCCGTGCTGCGACATTGAGGGTTTCGAGTTCCTCGTTCAGCGTTTCGAGTTGTTCCTTGAAATCCTCGTCGCTCACGGCTTCGCCCGCCGCCACGCCCACGTAGCGTCCGGGGTTGAGCGACCAGCCTTGCGCTTCAATTTCCTGGAGCGTGGCGGCTCGGCACAGGCCGGCAATGTCACGGTAGCGCAGGTAGGGCGCGTCACTCCGTGCGCGCCGCTTGGGTTCTTCGGACGACGGCGCGCACGGAGTGACGCGCCCTACCTCGCCGAAGACTTCGAGCAGCTTCGTCTTGGCTTCGTCGCCGCCGAGGGTGAAGTCGAGTTCCTCGCCGCGATAGAGGCGGACGACGTTGGCGATGAAGCCAATCTGCGCGGGCGTCCATTCGCGGTGCGCGCGGTCAATCTGCCGGTAGATGTGCCGGGCATCGAGAAACAGGACGGTGTCGGCGCGGTCAGGAGCGCGGGATTCATCCCGCTTCACCGTGGCATCGAGGTAGGCGTTGGATTTCTTCGAGGCCGTCGTGTTGGCGGACGTTGAAGCGGCCTGAAGGCCGCGCGCCTTTCCTTTATCCAAAAACCAGAGGGTGCAGGGCAGCGTCACCGTGTAGAACATGTTCGGACCGACGGCGACCATCACGTCCACGGCGCGGCTTTGGATGAGTTGCCGGCGGATGTCTTGCTCGGAAGCGCGGGCGTCAGAGGCGGAGTTGGCCATGACGAATCCGGCGCGGCCCTGCTCATTGAGGGCGGAGTAGAATTCCTGAATCCAGAGGTAGTTGGCGTTGTCGGTGCGGGGAAGTCCGAACGGATAGCGGCGGCCGGGGCCGACCTCGGAGGCGAGGCGTTCCTTGTCCACCTCGTTGACGTTGAAAGGCGGATTTGCGGCGACGAAATGGAAGCGGCCCGTGCTGCGGTGGGGATCTTCGTAGTAACTGTTGCCGTGCCGGATGTCGCCCTCCAGCCCGTGAATGGCGAGGTTCATGCGACAGAGGCGGACGGTGGCGTCCACCCGTTCCTGGCCGTGGATGCTGAGTTCGGAGGAGGGGTTCTTCTTGCGCGCCGCCACGAAGCGACCGCTCTGCACGAACATGCCGCCGGACCCGCACGCGCGGTCGAGAATGAGTCCGTGGAACGGCTCCAGAATCTCGACAATGAGCCGGACCTGGGAGGTGGGCGTGAAGAATTCGCCACCCTTCTGCCCTTCGGTCATGGCGAAATTGCCGAGGAAGTATTCGTAGATGAGCCCGAAGGTGTCGCCCTCGATCGTGGCGGGAATCTCGGAGACCTTTTTGAGCAGTTCCTTGAGCAGCGTGCTGGTGAAGAGGTTGAAGGTCTTGGGCAGGACGCCGGCGAGCTGCGGGTTGTGCTTCTCGATGTCGCGCATGGCGTCGTTGACCTTCGCGCCGATGTCCCTCGCTTCGGGGAGGCTGAGCAGGAAATCGAACCGGGCATTGGGCGCGAGGTAGAGGATGCCCTCGGCGTGGTAGGCGGCGGGTTCATCTACGCGCGAGCCACGACGCGACGACGATCTGGCCTTTTCGAGGACCGCGCGCTGCTTGCTGAAGCGGACTTCGGCGAAGCGCAGGAAGATGAGGCCGAGGACGGGCTGGGAGTATTGCGCGGCGCTCAGGCCGCTGTTGGCCCGGAACTGGTCGGCAGCGGCCCAGAGGCGTTTTTCCAGCGTGTCGGTGGCGGTGTCTTTCTCGGAGGGAGCAATCCAGATCATGGTTCAGTGAGAAAATGGTGCGACGAACCGATGAACGCGGATGGCATTGCCACGCGCGCAGCGCACGCCGCCGGCGGCTTCGATGCCGGAAGCAATCGCGGTGATGGCGATGCCAACGGGCGGAGGGTGCACCCATTGCGGACGATGTGGCAGGCGACCTTGTGCTGTGGAATTCATCGGCTTCGGGATTCTCATACGGGAACACACGGCAGCTTGCATCAAAAATCTGGCGCATTCCTGATGATAACGACCGACAGAATGGGAGCTTGCCGCCACCGGCGCGCGGCCTTGAGGACGCTTCAATCTGCAATCGAAATGGGGAGAGCACGCGGCCCGCGTGCCGGTTTGGGCGGCTCGCCCGAACCTTCGTCACTCACTTCTTCTCCCGTTTCCCGCGTCAGAGCGTGTGATTTCGGCGGGCCGCCGAAAACTGCACGCCAGCGGCGTGCTCTCCCCGCGCAGCGACACCGCACGCCACCGTCATTTCGGAGTTCGGGCTCAAATCAACGGAACCGGCTAAATCATTGGCCGGCGGGTTGGCGCACGGGGAAGCGGTGTGCATGCCGCGCTCCCTCCGCGGGCATCCAGTTCCCAAACCCGCCTCGCAGGAATTGATTCGACGGACGTTGTGGAAGACGTCCCTACCAGCAGCGGGCGGCGTGCGGCACTGTTAGTATCTCTCTCCCAAACAGCGAACACGTTTTCGACGATAATCCTGATCCGATCGCAGGTTTTCGCAGACCAGAGCAGTCGTCAGGGGAATGAGGGTCAGGGGAATAATCCTAAATCCGGCAGTTGAACCGCAGATAAACGCAGATAAACGCAGATTCCAAGAGTCTGCGACAACGACGCCCTTCACCCGCCAGGTGGGTCCCCGCCTCGGCACATCTCGTTCTGTTTCTCAATCCTATCTGCGTCCATCTGAGTTCATCTGCGGTTTTAAGGATAATACCAAGCCCTTGCCCCATTCCTCTGACCTCCATTCCCTTGACGATGATTTCGCCCCGGCATCGTTCGTCCGCCTTTTGGTTCCGGCTTCGCCGGGTTGGGAAGCATGGAAATAATCTGCGAAAGATTTTCCCTAAAGATGACGAAATGGCGCCGATACGATTTGGGTGAACATAATCCAAACGAATAAGCAACGGATGAACCAGGCAACACTGGAAACCATTCATCGTCATCAATCCAAATGGGCCGGCATCGCCGGGTTCGCGGAGGCCGTGGACGCGCTCGGGACCGCCGCGCAGGCCATCCAGGATCGCGCCCGCGACCAGACGGCGCGCACGGGCCACGCCGCCGCCAAGCAGGAGGCGTTTCACGGGATGGTCCAGAGCGGTTTCCTGGTCTGCTCGGGGCTCAAGGCGCTGGCCTCGGCCGGCGGCAACCTGCAGCTCTCCAGCCAGGTGGATTATTCGCGCTCGGATCTGGCGCGGGGCCGCGAGGCCGAGGTGGTGAACCGCTGCCGGACCCTGCTGGAACTGGGCCAGGCCAACGCCACCGTCCTGGCAACCAAATACAACATCACCAACGATGATCTGGAGTCGCTGGAGACGGCCATTACGGGATTCACCACGCAGCAGCCGCGTCCGCGCCAGGGCAAGGCAGCCTCCGCCTCGGCCACGCGCGAGTTGGAGACGCTCTTTGCCCAACTCGACAAGGTGCTGTATGACCAGATCGATCCGCTGATGGAGAAGTTTTTGAAGACCGACGCGGCCTTTTTCAACGAGTATCAGACGGCCCGCTCGATCGTGGATGTCACGGCGACGCGCGAACGCAAAGCGGAGGTGCTCCCGACGGTCCAGACCGGGCCGGTGCCCCTGCCGAAGGCGGCCTGAGTTCACGCGAGACCAGGGTACGGCGCGGCGACCGGCAAGGTGCCGCACCGCGCTCCGATTCAGTGTTGGGTTCTTCCAAATCCTTACCCGGTGACAGGAGTGCAGTCATCCAGCGGCGAGGAGCGCGGGGTGCCACTGAGAGTCACGATGCGGCGACGCTGAGGATCCATACCGGCACCCACCTGGCAACAGGGCGGGTGTTGGCGCGTTCAGGGTCTGGATTGCGGATTGGCCTCGTTACCAGCGGGGAAGGCGAAGCGCACGTCGCGGTAGGCGCGGCCTCGAATCTCCAGACTTTCCAATACCGCTGCAAATGAGGCGTGCGTTTTCAGCCACTCGGCCTGGGCGATGAACATCGAGGTGTCACCCGGCTTCTCGCCCGTGGCATTGCTGCCGGTTGCCTCGAAGCGGAGCGGGAGCTCGCCTCCATCCACTTGGGCCTTCACGGTGAAGAAATCGATGGGCAGGCGCAGGAATTTCTCCATCTCCCCATCCAGCACGTAGGCAGTGAGGGTGCCCGCACCAGCGTCGCGGACGATTTCGAGATGAAACTCCTCCGGACCGAGAATCACCACCGTGCCGCCGTGCGGAGCCTTGTGATCGTGGCGATGCTCCCCTTTTGAGCCATGGTCACCGTGGTGGTCGGGGTCGGTATTCTGGGCCGAGTCCCGGCAGCCCATCAAAGTGGCGAGAGCCAGCACGAAGAGAAGAACAGGGAGGTGTTTCATCGGTTTCAAGGTGGGTTCCTTCCGAACTACGAAGTTGGATGGGATAGGGGTAGGGACAAGGGATAGAACCTTGGCCGCGTCGCTGCCAAGACCAGAAAGCGCCGCAGTTGCACCACCAGCTTCAATCGTTTGGAGCGCGTCACCGCATCCCAGCCCACGGTTTGGTCCCGCGCCTGCACATGCCAGGCCGCCGCGCACCAGACCAGCACGGCCA
>JBBRWD010000040.1:0-55544 GCA_038249465.1 Limisphaerales bacterium
CCCCACGCGGCGTCGCTCCATCAGGCTTTCGCCCATTGTGAAAAATTCTCGACTGCTGCCACCCGTAGGTGTCTGGACCGTGTCTCAGTTCCAGTGTGGCTGGTCGTCCTCTCAGACCAGCTACCCGTCTTAGCCTTGGTGGGCCGTTACCCCGCCAACTAGCTGATAGGCCGCGGGCTTATCAAAAAGCGCCAGGCCTTACGGTCCCCAGCTTTAGCCACAAGGAGATGCCTCCTCGCAGTCACATCCGGTATTAGCTCGCCTTTCAGCAAGTTATTCCAGTCTTTATGGTAAATTACCCACGTGTTACGCACCCTTCCGCCGCTAAAGCTTGCAAATATTGCTACCCGCAATCTCTCGCTCGACTTGCATGTCTTATCCACGCCGCCAGCGTTCGTTCTGAGCCAGAATCAAACTCTCCGTATAAAACGGTTGCTTGATTCTCGTCTGGAAAGTCTCCAGACAAGACGCATATGTTAAACTCTTGTGGAACAACTAATTAAAGTTGAACCTCAAGGGGCTCATTACTTATCGCACATTTCAGTTTTCAAAGAGCGTATGGTGTTTCCACCAAAAGCTACAAAACTAGGGGACAAAAAAATCTATGGGCCATGCATTCTCTAAAAGGCCCACAGACCTGATACCGAAACCTTGAAGGTTTTTACACCTTGCCGGATTTGCTGACACATTTATTTCAGCTTTCAGGTTTAGCACCCGAACGGTGCAGAGAGATTATTCCACCGCCAAAATGTTGCAAGAACTTTTTGACAGATTTTTGCGCAAATTTTGAAATCATCGGTTTTTCTCTGTATTTAGTGGATTTTTAACACGAAATTATTGGCGCCACAACCATTTTGGGGAGGTTGAAGCGCATGTGAGATCGGTGGCGAGGGAATTCCATGCCGTGGCGCGATCAAAGCTGGAGAAGGTTGTGCGATCAAAGTTGGGAATAGCGCGAGTGACTCTGCTGTTTCACTTGAAGTGTGATGTAATTCCCTTGCCGTCCATGAACTATTTGTTGGCGATGGAGATTCAGGGCACTCCGGAGCGAACTCTATTTCCACCAAAAGCTTAGAACCTGCACGTCGGTGGGACCGTTGCGACGCAGCATCGCGACACAGGTGCGGCTCTGCCCGGCAATCGTCGCGGTGACGGTGGCCTCGAAAACTATGCTCTTGAAGGCGACATATCCCTGTTGAATCCAACCTGTCAACTTAAGCCTTGTCTGCGCCGGCAACATGAGTCGCGGATCATTCACATCGGTGATCGGCATCGGGTTGCCATCGGCGTATGCCGCCGTCCTAGCCTGGACAATGGCTTCGCCGTCCTCCTGCTCACTAAAAGGAAGGACGAGGAATGCCTCGGCCTTGGCAGTGCCGAAGGTGATCTTTCCGCCGGACATGGCCGTGAAGAGATCGACGAAGCCAAGTTCGTAGGTGGTCTCTTCCAGCGCGCTCTGCGCATTAATGGGACGGTTCAACACCGCTCGCTGGGCGCCGTTGATTCGCGATCCCCAGTACATCGCCGGGGTGACGCCCTTCACCAACAGCAGTTCGGACAGGTCATCGATGGGGGCGTCCTTGCAGAGATACGGCGGAACCTGCCGCTTGTAGAAATCGGTTTCCGCGCCATTGGGAAGCTCCCCGTTTTTGGGATCACGCCAATCGAGGATTGAGTCCCGAATGGTCGGCACCAAGGAGGCATCCACCCCGATCTGGGTGAGGGCCTGACCGAGGATCTCGGGAGTGGCCCGGTTGATGTTGAACTTGCTGTCGTTGTCCACGATTTTGACTGACAAAACGGCGTGAAAGCCCCCCATTTGATGAACCAGATCAATGCGGTCCAGGTCCACCCCGGCAAGCGCTCCGTTGGTGTCACCGGGGCCGCCCGCCCATTTGTTCAAGGATGAATCGGCCTGGGCAAATGGACCGGTGCTGTCATTCGCCAAAACCCAGCGCGCCACCTCGACGCCGCCGCGCCCCGCCCACTCGAAATCTGCGTCAAATGCGTTGTTTCGGGCCAGTTTCGTCTCCACCTTCATCGAGTAGGCGAAGAGGCCGGCCATGGCGGAAAACACCATCACCACGATGAGCACCATCATCAGGGCGATGCCGCGATCTCTTGCTCGGAGATTGATTTTCATTGGTGCGTTAAGATTGGCCGCAGGTGGCTAACGCCGGCCAGGAAATCCGCCAGGCTGGTTGAAGGGTTGCGGCATGGTGCCTGGCGGAACTCCGGGCGGCAGTTGACCTGGCGGCATCTGGCCGGGGGGAGCTCCTCCCGCGCCCTGCAATTCCCCACCCACCGCGTTGGCTGGGAGCGAGACAATCGTGGTCACCACATCCGCCGGTTCCGAGGAGCCTCGCAGTTTACCCAAGCCAAGGCCGATCTGCACCAGCTTGGGTAACTGGTTCGTGTCTTTCCATTCGTCCAGCCACTCGCCCTTTTTCTGGTCGTAGAAGGAGAGGCGGAACAGGGTGACATCTCTGGCCAGCACCAACGAATAGGGAGCCACGTTTTCGGTATCCAACAGAATTGGCGCCTGCGTCATCTTCAACTCATTGCCATGATCCTTTCCCGGCTCGACCGAGAATTCCACCCGCCTGACAAATTGATCGCCGTAACTGCCCACCCCAGGAAACGACGCCGGCAAGCGCGCCACCAGACTCACCGCTGCGTAGTCCCCGCTGGTATCCGCCTTAAACCAATAATCGCGAATGTTCCCCTTGAACATCAGGGTGGTAAGAAACGCGTCGTGCAGCGTGGTGAGCGCCATGCGCGATCGTTGCACGTCGGCCGCAGCGCGTTTGGCCGCATCGCCTCCCTTCATCAGAGTCATCCATGTCGCGTAAATCCCCGTCAGAATCATCGCGAAAATTCCCAGCGCGATCATGATTTCCAGCAGCGTGAACGCCCGACGAAACACTCCGCTGTATGGCGTCGGCGGAGCGTCTATGGCGCGCGCACCAGCCCCAGTGATTGGCGTCAAAATCCTCATTTTCCTCCAGAGAAGCCGCCTCGCAGACCACCAGAGTCTGAGCCTGGCTTGAATTTGGGATCCCACTTGAAGGTGCTCAAGTGGTATTCGCTGACTCCCCGTCCCTTGCGACGCCCGTCGTGAACCACCGTAATATCCACCTGGCAGAGGCCGTTGCTGCCCACTGGATATACGTCGCGAATCCAAGTGTAGCCGGGATACAACCCCGGCGCGATGTCCTCGAAATTTCCAGATTCCACGCCTTCCTCCACTACATTCGTGAGCGAATACGCCGCGGCTACAATTCCGATGTCCGGGTCGCGCTGCTGCAAGGCGCGGGCGGACGAAAGGCCCTGGCTGAGCAGGCCCAACACCGCGAAGGCGCACATGAAAAAAATCGCGCTCGCCACCAGCACTTCCAGCAGGGTGAACGCCCGCGCCGGCACATCCGCCTGCGCGGTGCGCCGCTCGAAGACGCAATCATGGCGAAGAAGTTTCATGCGGGTTAGCGAGCCTTCCATTTGCTGGGATCGATCTCAACGTCGGCCAGGGCTGTCACCACTTCGAGCGTGATGTTGCGGCGCTCGTTCCGATCGGACAACAGGATGAGACTCATCTCCTCGCTGGTGCCGTTGGGAAAAAATCGCACCCGGGACACTTCGTCTTCGGTGTAGTCCAAGCCATTGATGCCGAGACCTTCGATGATGATTCGATCGGAGAGCTTCGCGGTGAAAATCGAACCGCCACCGCCCCCTGATCCCGGCGCGCGATCCTCCATGCGCCACACCTCGCCGCTGTCGCTCGGGCTGAATACTTCCGATTTTCCTCCGGCATCGGCCGTCTCGCGTCCGGTGGCGCCCGTGGGCACGACTTCAATGGTCCGATCGGCAGGGCGAAAGACCAGTTCCGTCACGGTCCCTTCCAGGATGGCCCGTCCGCGCGCATAGCGACACGCCTCCATCACGTCATCGACCGCTTTGGTGATCGAATCCGGGTGCAGCTTCCGGTATATCGACGGGATGGAAATCGTCAGGACTAGGGCGATGATGCCCACGACCACCATCAATTCAATCAGCGTGAAGGCGAAGACGGTTCGTCGATTTTTGTTCGTCGTTCGTTGTTCGCTGCTCGTTGTCGAACCCGCCGGATGCCCGTGGCGCAACGAACCATGAACCACGAACCACGAACGACCAACGTTGCTCCTCGCCGCTTTCATCACCGGTTCAGTGAATTCGTGATGGCGAACATCGCGGAGAGGATGCTGAAGAGCAGCCCGCCCACGCCCACCGCCATGAGGATGATCATCGCCGGCTCGATGAGATTCGTGAGGACGCGCAATTGGAGCGACATCTCGTTCTCGTAGGTTTCCGCGATGTTTTGCAGCGCGCCGGGCACATCGCCGGTTTCCTCTCCGATCTTCAGCAGGTCGATCATGAGCTGGGGAAACAGCTTCGATTTGGCCAGTGGCTGCGCGATGGTCTTGCCATCCGTCACCGCCTCGCGCGTCTGCGCAATGGCCTCTTTCACGATGCGATTGGCAATGATCTCCTCGGTGATCTTCAACGCAGTCAGCACCGGCACGCCATTGACCAGCAGGGTGGACAGCGTCCGGGAGAATTGCCCGAAAATATTGAGACGGACGACCTTTCCGACCAGCGGCAGGTTCATCTGCCAGCGGTCGATCTTGCGCCGGCCCTCCGCGGAGTTCTTGAACTTGATCCAGAAGAACACCAGCACCGCCCCCACTCCACCCATGATCAACCAGTTGGTGACGCTGCCGAAGAATTCGCCCATGTTCATGAGCATCTGCGTGGACCACGGCAGCTTCACCTTCAAACCCGTGAAGATGGTCATGAACTTCGGCAGCATGAAGGTCATGAAGAAAATGACGATGACGATGCCCACGCAGGCCACAATGCTCGGGTAAATCAGCGCCGCCTTGAATTTCGACTGCACCTCGGCAAAGCGCTCGAAGTGCGTCGCGAGCCGCAGCAGCACCTCGATGAGCGCGCCCGATTGCTCGCCCGCCTGCACCATGTTCCGGTAAAGATCGTTGAAGATGTGCGGCTGCTTGCCCATCGCGAGCGACAGGCTCTTGCCCTCCATCACGTCCTGCTTGAGCTGGCGGCTGACGTCGGAGGGGATGCCCTTGGTTTCCAAGTGCGACATGCTCTGCAACGCGACCGTCAGGGGCATGCCGCACTTGAGAAGGTTCGAGAGCTGCTGGGTGTAAGTGGCCAGTTCCTGCAAAGACGGCGTGCGTTTGCGCTCGCGCCATTGCCGGACGAAGGCCGGCGCCACCACGGATTTGCCGGCGGCGACATCCTTCGCCTTCTCGGCGGCAGCGGCGGTCACGCTTCCCTTGGCGCCATCGACCATCACGGGGAACAGTCCCTGGCGCTCAATCTGGATCAGCGCCGCGGCGCGGTCGGGCACGTCCAGGACACCCTGCACCACCTCGCCCGAGCGCCGACGGGCCTTGTAAGCAAATTGTGGCATACTGCTAATCGCTGCAATGATTTAACCAAAAACCCGCGAAAGTTCCGCACCATCCGGAGGCGATTTCAAATCCGAGATCTGAGATTCCAATTTGGCGAAGCCGTTCGACCTTACTCAAGCCGCTCCGTTTCTCCCGGGTTTTGCCCAGCTTCAAGCCCGCGCCTTCGCCGGAGCAAGCTGAATCAACGGTTCGTTCGTGCTCCCGCGGCGATAGCCCTGCAAATCGAGCGTCACGTGCGCGTAGCCCAAGCCGCGCAGAGCCTCCGCCACGCGCGCCGCCACGCCGTCCGCGAGGAACTTCGCCATCTCGCCCGGCCCCACTTCGATGCGCGCCAGCGCCGGAGAAAAAGCCGGCTTGGGCTGCTCCGAGGCGAGCGATGCCCCGGACGACGAACCACTGAACACGGAAGACTTGTTACTCAACTCGTGGTGCCGCACGCGGACGTCGTAAAAGCCCAGGTCGCGCAGCACATATTCCGCTTCCTCGATCATGCGCAGCTTCTCCGGCGTGACCGCTTCGCCGTAGGGAATGCGCGAACTGAGACACGCCATCTGCGGTTTGTCCGCCGTGGGCAGGCCGAGTTGCGCGGACAACTCGCGGATGTCCGCCTTGGTCAAGCCGGCCTCCTTGAGCGGGGCGCGCACCTCAAACTCGGCCGCGGCCTGCGAGCCGGGACGGAAATCGCCGGTGTCGCTGGCGTTCTCGCCATAAGCAATCACCGCGAAACGCTCCGCTCTGGCCAGGGGTGCGAGTTCAGTGAACAGCTCGAATTTGCAGAAATAACAGCGGTTTTGCGGATTCGCGAGGTAGCTGGCGTTCTCAAATTCGCCCGTCTTGACCACGCGCACCGGAAAGCCGTAGCGGCGTCCAAGCTCAAGCGCCTCCTCCAGTTCACGGCGTGGCAGGCTGGGCGAATCCGCGATCACCGCCACCGCGCGTTCGCCCAGAACGTCGTGGGCCACCCGCGCCAGAAAGACCGAGTCCACACCGCCTGAATAGGCCACCAGGCAGGAGCCATACGACTTCAACCGTTCGCGCAATTGCTCAAACTTGTTCGATAACACGCGCAAAACCTGCCACCCCGCCCAAGCTTTGTCGAGACGCGGGCTTTCCCCTCATGCCTCGCGCCGACGCCGCCACGTGGCGCCCAGCAGCGCCGCCGTCACCGCCACGCAGATCCAGCCGAAAACGTCGCCGTGACGACGAAAGAAGGTTGCCGGCGGCGCTCCTTCGCGCCACACCGGCACCTCGATGATTTTGATTCCCGCGCCGTAGATGTCCTTCGTGCCGGGAAAATAGACATCGCTCATCCGGCCCTGCGCGTCGATCCAGCAACTCAGCCCGTTGTTCGCGCAGCGAACCAGCGGCAGACCGTTCTCGATCGCGCGGAACACCGCCGTGGCGGCCTGCTGCCATTGCGCGGCGCTTTCGCCGAACCAGCCGTCGTTGGTGATGTTGACGAGGAAATCCATGTCGTCGGTCACGTGCCCGCGCACCCAGTGCGGGAAGGTGTCTTCGAAACAAATCAGCACGGAGGTTTTCACTCCAAGGCCGGGCATTGCAAAAATCACCGGTTTGTCGCCGGCGGTGAAATCACCTGTCACGCCGGTGAATTGCCGCATAAACGGAAACCAGCGCGCCAACGGCACGTATTCCCCGAAGATGACGAGGCGCTGCTTGCGATAGATACCCGCAAGCCGGCCCTCCGGACTGATGAGGAAGGCGCTGTTGAAATAATCGGCTCCGTCCGGTGCGCCGCCGTTCGGGGAGGCATCATCGGCGCCCAGCAGCAGCCAGACCTTGTGGCGGCTCGCCAGGCTGGTGATCGAATCGCGGAGCGTGGCGCCGCCAAAGAGATTCGTATCGTAACGCAGCAAGCCCGGCACGGAGGCCTCGGGCCAGATGAGCAAATCCGGCTTGTTCGTCAGCGCTTGCTCGGAGAGCGCGAGCAGTTGTTGGAAGCGCGCCGCGCTCTCGCGTGGATCCCAGATCTGCGTCTGCGGAATGCTCGGCTGCACCAGCGCCACGCGCAGCGTCGGCAACGTTGGCGGTGGCACGAGCATTTGCCGAAAGCCCCAGCCAACCACCAGCGAAACCACGAGCGCCGCCGGCAGGATCTCCGCCGCCCACGCGCGCTGCTTTTCCGGCTGGCGCACCAGCCGAAGCAACGCGCCCAGCAGTGAACACGAAAACCAGGTCATCAAAAACGAAACACCGTAGGTGCCGGTGAAGGCGCTGAGCTGAATCAGCGGCAGCATGCGGTATTGCGAGCCGCCAAGGAAGTTCCACGGAAAACCTGAGAAAACGCGCGCCCGCGCCATCTCGATGGCCACCCAAGCCGCTGCGCAGGCCAGCGACCAGAGAATCCGCTGGGTGGTGGTGGTGGTGAGAAAGCGGTCCGTGGCGGGTTTCCAGCCCTCGCTGGCGTTGTCGAAGCGCGCTGGAAATAACCGCCAAGCGAGCCAGACCCAAAGCGCCGGATAGAGGGAAAGAAAGGCCGACAGCGCCAGCCATCCGACGATCGGCGCCACGGGCACCGGGATGTGCAGCAACCAGTAAAGCAGCACCAAGTGATGCGCCAACCCCGCGATGTAACCGAGCCGGAAACTCTCACCGCCGCCGCGCCCCAGCGTCACCGCAAGCAGCGCCGCAGGCGCCAGCCAGCCGAGCCCGGCGATGCCGATTTTCGGGAACGCGGCCGCCCACAAAACGCCCGCCACCACCGCCAGCAGAGCACGCCAGCGGAAGTCAGTTCGGGCGAACATCGTGCGCATGGCCCGCAGGATGGTAAACGTTCGCACCCCACGCAACGCTTTTGCCGCAGGGCGAACGAGGCGCGTTCATCACCGCTTGATGTGACTTCTCAAACCGCGCCCGGCCTGCCATCTTCGCACCCATCGACACCATTCAACTCAACTCGGTTCGCGCCGCCACCGGAGCGGATTTGGAGTGCGGTGAGTTCTCACCGCTTTTGGCAGGCGACTTGTCGCCGACGAACTGGCGTGCGTGTGGATTCGCTCCGAGCCGCTGGACGCGGCTCTTCCTGGCCGACGAGTCGTTCAGGCGAGAAAAGCGGCGACAAGTCGCGCGCACTCCAAAATCGCGCTCGAAAATTTTGTCGCCCGTTAGCGAAATCTCATCATTGAATTCTCAATAAACCGGCCATGAAACTTCAATCCCTGCCCGTCCCGCTCGCGCTGCTGGCTCTCGCGTTCTCCGATTCCACCCCCGGTGCAGACTCACCAAACGCCGCCGACTCCGTGCTGCTCTTCACCTCGTTCCGCAAGAACGGTGAGGATGGACTCCACCTCTCGTGGAGCCGCGATGGCTTCGAGTGGAAGGCGCTGCGCAACGATAAATCATTCCTCGCCCCGAAGGTCGGCGGCGGACTGATGCGTGATCCAAACCTGATTCAAGGACCGGACGGCACGTTTCACATGGTGTGGACCACCGCATGGAACAAGCACGGAGTCGGCTACGCCAACTCACGCGATTTGCTCACATGGTCCGACCAGAAGTTGCTCAACGTGATGAAAGATGAGCCGGCGACGCGCAACGTCTGGGCGCCGGAATTGTTTTACGACTCCGCCGCGCGCCAGTTTCTCCTCTTCTGGTCCAGCACCATCCCGGGGCGCTTCCCGTCCTCCGAGAAGGGCGGCGACGACGGCTACAATCATCGCCTCTACCTGACCACCACGCGCGATTTCACTAATTTCGCGCCGACGAGATTGTTCTACGATCCGGGCTTCAATTGCATCGACGCCACCCTCATCGCGGATGGATCGCGCACCGTGATGTTTCTGAAAGACGAGACGCGTCAACCGCCCGCCAAGAACATCGTCATGGCCACCGCGGTCTCCGCCACCGGACCGTACGGCAAGCCTTCTGCGCCGATCACTGACAAGTTTTGGGCAGAAGGCCCGACGGCGATCAAACTGGGAGCCACCTGGTTCGTGTATTTCGATCGCTACACCGAACACCGCTACGGCGTGGTGACTTCGAAAGATCTCGTCCACTGGCAGGACGAATCGGACAAGGTGAAGTTCCCGCGCGACTTTCGCCATGGCAGCGTGCTGCGCGTCTCGCGCGAGGTTTTTGAGAAGCTGGAGCGCGAATAGGCATCCACCACCCCAAATCATCACTCCATGAAAGCTTTCCTCTCCTTCGCTGTTGCATTTCTCGCGTGGCCCTTCCTTTCACCCGCCGGATTGGCGGCGGACCGCACGCCGCCCACCAGCGGCATCAAGATCCTCATTGTCACCGGCGACGACTACCCGGGCCACAAATGGAAGGAGACCGCGCCCGTCATCAAACGCCTGCTGGAACAGGACGCACGGCTGAAAGCGGGTATTGTCGAGGATCCCTCCGCGTTGGCCTCACCGAAGTTGAAGGACTGGGACGTGGTGTTGCTTCATTTCCAGAATTGGGAGAAGCCGGGCCCGGGTGACGCCGCGCGCACGAACGTGCAGCATTTCGTCGCCAACGGCGGCGGCTTGGGCAGCGTCCACTTCGCGTGTGGCGCCTGGCACGGCGAGTGGCCCGAATTCCAGAACATCATTGGCCGCGTCTGGCACGGATCGGGTCCGGGCAAACCGCAGCATGATCCCTACGGCCGGTTCGTCGTCGAAATCGCAGACAAGGATCACCCCATCACGCATGGTCTCGATGATTTCGAAACCACCGACGAGCTTTACACCTGCCTCACCGGCGATGCGCCCATCCACTTGCTGGCGCATTCAAAATCAAAGGTGGATCAAAAATATCATCCGCAGGCGTTCATCCGCGACTACGGCAAGGGGCGAGTCTTCCTTACCACCTTGGGCCACGACGTGAAGGCCTGGACTAACAGCCCGTCCGTGGGCGAACTGCTTCGCCGCGGCTGCGCGTGGACGGCAGGGTCACCCGCTGGAAAGAACCCGGTTCGCTGAGAACGGTCACTCCCTCAACGCATCAAGTTCCGGGTTTGCGAATGACCAGGAGGGAATTCGCTACCGTGTCTTCGCCCTGGCATGGACTGTTCATGATCCGTCCGTTGAGCCACATCTGGGCGGACTTGCCGCCGTCGAAGTTCATCGCCTCCGTGCAGCCAAGGTCGGCCATGAAGTCCGCCAACTCGGCAAGTTTCATGCCCATGGAGAGGCCCGGTTGCCGTCCGTCAACGGTCACCAGATAAACGTGCGTTGGACTCCAACCCACCGCCGAGCGCGGATGGCGTTCATATTTCGAGCGCTGGCTGTAATCGTGCATCGCTTGAGGTGGCGGAGTCGTCCTCGCAAAAGGTTTTCCATCCCGGATCAGCGCGGGACCGCCGCTGATGGCCGCTCGTGCGCCCTTCAAATCCGGCGCGGTGGCGGTGGAGATCTGAAGAGCCGCACCGGGCGCCACCGCGGGCACGGTGGCCAGCAACTCGGGCCCGAGCGACAGCACCAGGGTGTTTGGCGCCAGCGGAGTGTCGCCGCCGTTTCGCACGGCACGCACGCGAGCGCGGTTAGTTTGGCCGGCTTGCAGCGGCAACCAAGAACCGTCCCCGTCCCTTTCCAGAATCAGTTCGCGCCCGCCCCGGCCACGAGTCGAGGCGCCATAGGCCGGCGTGAAAAGGACCGCCATGCCACGCTCTCTCTGCTGATTGAGGCCGAAGCGCGTCTGGCGACCGTCGGGCCAGGTGATCTGGAAATCGGCCTTGACTTCATCCAGATGGGGATGGCCATCCGCATCGAACCAGACGCTCACGGTATCGGGGGCGCTGAACAGTTCGCTGTTGACGATTTGCAGGCCGCGCGGATCGCCCGCGTAGGTGGGATCATCGCGCACGTAAAAGTCACCGTTGACCGCCGCGATGGCGCGGCCAAGTTCGCGCGGAACGGCGCGCGCCTGTTCCGCCAGCAGACCCACGCCGAGAACCTGGTTGCGGGCATGGGCCGAATAAAACGCCAGATCCTTGCGGGAACGATCGATTTTCAAAACGTGGATTGACCAGGGAACATCCCGGACCGTGACGTTTGTGTAGCTTACCCCGGGGAATTCTGTGGACCCGAACGCACGCGCCTCGACGGCACCAGTTCGCTCGCCCATCCGGCGCCTCGCGACCGCGGCGTCGGCAGCCGCGGCGGCGTGGATCCGTTCCATCCGCTGCGCCTTGATTTTCCCCGCGATCAGCGCACCCACCATCAAAGCGCCCAGCCCGAGGAGCGCCCCCGCGCCGACAACACAGATGACGGCAATCGCCCAAGGTCGGAGTCCGCTGCGGGCGGCCACGGGCAACGGAGGCGGGAGCGCAGGTGAATCGATGATCGGCGGCAGGACAGGCCCGGGCGGCGTCACGCCGGACCCGGAGCTTAAATTGTGGGCGTCGTTATCGGGCACGGGGCAAATTGATAGCCGCGGAGGCGGACTCTCGACAATCCCGGATTGGTGACATTTTACGAATGCGGCAAATCCCGCAGGATTCCATTTTCCCTCGCGTCGATGCTCTCTCGCGCAGGCATCACCCGGCGCTGAGCAGCCGACGGCAAACTGCTTCCGGCTATCTCGCTCGCCTCAATGCGAGCCAGTGCCCCCCGCGTCAATCAGCCGCGCGATGGCCAGCGTATTGACCAGCGCTTTCGGCGCGAACGAACTGATCTCGACATATTCCGGCAGCTTCGAGCCGTCCGTGCTGCGCTCCGAACAATGATCGTTGTCACCCCACGGTCCGAGGCCGTCAATTGTCGGCAGCGCATCCCACAGAAGATTGCCGTCGCTTAAGCCGCCGCGTTCTTCGCCTCGGAGTTTCTCGCCAACCTCCTCGCCCGTGCTCTGCCAGAGCGCCATCAACGCATCGGTGCCCGCGTTGCGCGGCCAGGGCCGACTTTCGTTCAATATCTCCAGACGCACCTCGCAAGCAAAGCCGTCCTCGCCGCTCCGGACATCGCCTGATCCGGCAAGCGCGAGCAGATCCGCCTTGGCCTGCGCGAACACCTCCGGTTTGAACGCGCGCAACTCGCCCTCGGCCCAGGCTTCGTGCGGCACCCGGTTCAAGCCGTTGCCGCCGCCCACCGTGCCGATATTCACCGTCAGGTCGCGCGAGTAATCGGTCAGCGCCGCGACGCGCTGGAGCGTTTTGCCAAGCTGCACGATGGCATTGGCGCCCCGCGAATGACGGCTGCCCGCGTGTGCGCCACGCCCAGCCACCGAGACCCGCCATGTAGCCCGGCCTTTGCGCGCGACGACCAATCGACGGGCGCCCTCGCTGCGTCCCTCGGCTTCGAAGACCAGCGCGGCCAGCGTGCCCGCATCGCAGCGTTGACGGCAGAGTTCACCAAAGTCGAACGACGAGGTTTCTTCGGAGGAATTCAGGAACAGCCGCCAGGTGATGTCCTCGAAAACCGCCGGTGCATGCTCGCGCAGCGCCGACAGCACCAGCCACATCATCGCGGTGCCGCCTTTGATGTCGTGCGTGCCGGGACCGAAGATCCGGTCGCCTTCCGGCTGCCAGTGAAAGTTGTTCTGAACCTCCTCTTGCGGTGGAAAAACGGTGTCGAGATGCGACACGAGCGCGAGGCTTTTGGCCGAACGTCCGTGTCGAGTGAGCACCAGATGGTTTCCGTAATCGGGATTCGCTGAAGGCACCGACTCGGCGCGGAATCCTAATGGTGCGAAACGCTCCGCCGTGAGGCGCGCGACTTCATTCACGCCGGCGGGATTGCCGGTCCAACTGTTGATGACCACCATTTCGCGCAGGAATTCGAGCGTGGCGGGCAGACGCGCGCGGAGCCAGCGATTCAGTTCAGCGGTGTGGACCATTGTAGAATATTACGGCGGCACCTTCAGGCAAGCCTTTGAGCCCGGAAACAAACCGGGAAGACGGGGCGAAGGCGAGGAGGCGCGGGCAGCCGAGTCCTCATTGCACGCGCCGGGCCACGATGGTCAGGCACTCTTCCTCCCCGGCGGGATCGCGTCCGGTGCAGAGATGCTTCTTGAAGGTCACCGACTCAACCTTGAAGCCCAGCACCTGCAGCATCTCGCGAAAACATTCTTCCGTGAAAACCCACCACGCGCCGTAAGATTCAAGGTTGTTCGGGCTCATCCGTGCATTGGGAATGAAATAGGCGAGAGGCCCGGCAATCCTGGGAGCCTGCTGGGTGATGATGACCACGTCGCGGCTCAAGCGCGCGGTCTGCGCGAGGGCGTGAAACGGCTCGCGTAAATGCGGCAGGACCATGCCAAAGAGCACCACGTCGAACTGCCCGATCTCGTCCGGAATGTTGTAGATGTCCCCGTAAAAGACGCGCGCATGGGATTTCAGCAACCGGTGCGCCAGCCAGTAGCCGTTGCGCACCGGAATCAGGGCGCTTTCAATCGAACGCTGCATCTTGGCGACATCAAATCCCTTGGCGCGAAACGGCACCAACTGCCACTGCGCCGGGCTGGCCATGTCGAAGGATACCACCTCGGCACCGCGCTTCTCCATTTCAAAACTGAGATAGCCGCTCGCCGTGCCGACATCCAGAGCGCGCTTGCCACGGAAATCAAAGCGCCCCAGGTAATCGTCGATCGTCTGGCGCAAATCCCATCCCTTGCCCACCTCGCCGATGCCGGGCAGATCCATGTGGTGGTAAAAAATGCATTCATCCACCTTGGTCACCTGGCAGGGTTCGGCGTATTTGATCTCAGCACTCATCAAGCCTTTCTCCCAAGCGCGGTTCGCAGTGTCAAGGCAGGGCGCAGATCGGGGCGGCAATTTTCGCAGCCAGACGCCCGGTCATCGTTCCAACAATAAAACAGTTCCCAATCAGAAGTCCGCCATTGCGGCCGGGTTTTCTGCGGAGGCCCAGGCCCAGCGACTGTCATCCGGTCGCGGGGGCGAGCCAATCCCTTGCCTCCCTGTTGCACGGGGGCCAACTTTGGATGGAGCCTTGGTCTAACTGCCTCGGGCACGATCCGGATTGCGTCGTGACCTGATTGGCGGCAAGGCTGAACTCGTGCTGGTCAAGACTGTCACTTGCAACGTCTCAAGCGGAATCTCCACGTTCGAAGCCGTGGCGCACAGCGCGGCGGCGCCGCAGCGTGAGTTCCGGGCGATCATTCGCTTCCGCAAGGAAATCCAGCCTCCAGAAACCCTTGGCGACCCGTTTCTGGCCGCATTTCTCGTCCCCGCCATGTTCCTCGGCGAGGAACTTGCGATTCAGGCTCCGGTTTCGGTCCGCTTGCTCGACTCGTTGGCCACTGTTCAGATTATTCTCAATCACTGGTTTCCTGCCATTCTCCGAGAGGTCGCCGTTCACGCGCCTCAGGTGTTGAAAGCTGCCGGACCAGAGGAAAGGAGCGGCACGGCCAGCTTCTTCTCGGGGGGTGTGGATTCGTGGTATTCGCTGCTCAAGCATTCGAACGAGATCTCGGCGCTCGTCACGGTCAAGGGATTCGACATCCCGTTCCGTGATGAGACGGTCTTCAACGATCTGGCTGCAGCCAACCAGCGGATTGCCACCGCCACGGGCAAGGAGTTCATCGCGGTGGAAACCAACCTGCGTGATTGCCTCGACCCGACCTGCGCTCCGTTGGGAAGACGCTTTGACGGAGATTTCTGGGGTTATCAATTGCACGGGGCCTTCCTCGCGGCGGTGGGGCTTTGCCTGCAAAAGCAGTTCCGGCGGGTGATCATCCCCTCCTCGTGGCCCTATCATCGATTGCAGCCCTGGGGGACACACCCGCTCCTTGATCCGCTCTGGTCAACCGGGATGACTGAATTCATCCATGACGGCTGTGAGCGGGAGCGTCTGGAGAAACTGCGCGTGGTCTCCCAATCTCCGCGCGCGCTGCAACATCTGCGCGTCTGCCCGATTTACACGCCGGGACGTTACAATTGCGGTGCCTGCGAGAAATGCCTGAGGACCATGCTGATGCTCGGCACTCTTGGGGCTCTCGGCCGGGCGTCGGCGTTCGGGCGTCCGCTCGACCTGAAAAAATTGCTGCCGACCATGTGCGTGCCGAAGAAACTCGAATGTGTTTACCGTGACGTGCTTGCCGAAGCGAAGGTGCGTGGCAACGATGAGATGATCCATTTTCTCCGCGTCGTGCTGGGGGACGAATTCCATCTGGGACGCGCCTCGCTCCGCGTGGCGAATCAGGTGGGACAGTCCGGGGCGGCCACACTCCGCTCTCTCGGCATCAAACGACATCTGCGCAGCGTCACGAAACGTTGGCAGAGCCTTCGCGGGCTTTGTTGATCCTCCGAAGAGCTCGGAGCGCCGCCCCCCTTCCATCGTGTGCCGCAACCTGCGCCAGGCACTCGAACAAAAACCCAACCGGTCTTTCTCCTCCACTGGCCTTGCGTCCAGGCGGCATTCTCGTTTGGTTCATTCGCAGGAGTCTCCCTTGGCAAAGCGCACCACAGCGCTCCGCTTTCTTCACGTCCGGTTTCGAGTTGCCTCCCGATTTGCCCGCCGGGTAATTTGGCAGTGCGATGAATTCCCGCTTTCTCAAGCGCCGCCCTTGCCTGAGCGCATAAACGCAAACACGCCGATATCCACCGCATCAACGATGCAAGTCGCCCTCATCTCCACCACCGAAGGCGAAGGCGGCGCCGCCCGGGCCGCCCAAAGGTTGCATCGCGCCCTGCGCGCCGCAGGTGTCGAGTCGAGCTTGCTGGTGGGCCGCAAAACATCGGCAGACCCTGGGGTCATCGCGGTGCCACCAACCGGAATTCCGGGCGCGCCGTTCTGGTCTTTGCTGCAGCAGTATTTGATCGACACCAACCGCGCCGGGCCGTGGAACACCCATTTCTCGATCGGACTCCCCGGCACGGAACTCGACCGTCATCCCGCCGTGCGCGAGGCAGACATCATCCATCTTCATTGGGTCTCGGGATTCCTCAGCGCGGCGGATGTCGCCCGGCTGCTCGCCCTCGGCAAACCGGTGGTCTGGACGATGCACGACGAGCGCGCCTTCACCGGCGGCTGCCACTACACGTTCGAGTGCGACGGCTTCGCCTCCGGGTGCGAGGTTTGTCCGCAACTGCACCAGGATCCCCAGCACCTGCCTGCCGCCCTGCTCGCTGATGCGCGGACTTTATGGCCGCCCGACGCGCTCACCATCGTCACCCCGAGCCGATGGATGGCGGACAAGGTTCGCCGCAGTGCGCTCTTTCGAAGCGCGCACATTGAAACCATTCCCAACGGGCTGGAAACTGATCTGTTCCGTCCGCTGCCAAAATCCGGGGCGCGCGCCGCGCTCGGTCTCGCGCCCGACACGCTCGCGCTGCTCTTCGGCGCGGATTTCGGGGTCGAGCGGCGCAAAGGTTTCCGCGAACTCATCGCCGCCCTCCAACTGTGCCTGCGCGATGACGCCTTCCGGCGCCTCTGCGAAGATCGGCGTGTCACGCTGCTCTGCTTCGGTCATCCGGGCGATGAATTGAAATCGCTGCCGATGTCCGTGCAGGCGCTGGGTTACGTGCGCGATGACGCCGCGCTGACAAGAATCTATGCGGCGTCGGATCTCTTCCTCCTGCCATCGCTGGCCGACAACCTGCCTTGCACGATGTTGGAGGCCCTGAGTTGCGGCACGCCGGTGGTGGCGTTTGCCACCGGTGGCATTTCCGAAGGCGTCGAGGATGGTGTGACCGGGCGCCTCGCTCCGACCGGCGATGTGGCGCAACTTGCGCGGGCCATTCTCGATCTGGCCTCTGACGAAACCACGCGCGGGCGGATGAGCCTGGCGGCGCGCGCCGTGGCCCAGTTGCGCTACTCGCTGGAAGCCGTCGCCGCCGCGCATCTGCGACTTTACGAGGAACTTTGGGCGAAGCCCCGCAAGGTAGTCGCGACTCCGGGAATCGCCCTGTGCAGTGCGCAACTCGCCGAACAATTGCCGGCCTTTGGCCGCACGGCGGCGGCGCGTCAAAGCAAGCGTGATCCCGCCAACAAACGCTGGCGCTGGCTGCAGCGGCGCGTCGAAAAACTTGGCGACGCACCCGGCGATCTGCCCGCCTGGCTGCGCGAATTCACGCGGCTGTCCGAGGTTTCAAACCAGCCAAAGCGGCTTCGGCACTGGGATGATTTTGCCAGTCTGTTCCGCCGCCGCTGAGATGAACGCTTCGGCTGAATCAAATCCGCCCCAAGCCGCGCCGCCCAAGCGGCTGCCGCTGAGCGTCATCATCCCCACATCCAATCAATCGGCGCAGATCCCCGCGCATCTCACCTCGCTCGATCGCTGGCTCGATCTGGCGCAGGATGTCGCGGTGGTCGATGCCTATTCGGCCGATGGAACGATTGAGTTGCTGCGCTCGGGACTGTTTCACCGCCGATCCCAGTTCTTCCAGCAATCGCTGGGATTCCACTCCGCGATCAATTTTGGCGTCTCCCAATTGGAGGGCGAATTCATCTACGTCTCGCGGCCCGGCGACGCCATCACCCGCGAAGGAATTCTTCATCTCGTCGAAACTGCGCAACGTCTCGGCAGCGACGTGCTGCTCAGCCCGCCTTGCGAAGAACCGGCGGCCGGCGAAGACGCGATCTCGGCCACGACAATCGCGCGCGCCCTCTGGCCGGTGGAACAAATGCTCACCACCTCACCTCCCGGCAGACCGGCGTTGTTGCGGCGCACCAGCGCTTTTTACCTGGCCTTGGCGAACGCACTGGGCGGGCCTTTCCAATCGCTGCTCGGTGGAATCTCCTGTGATCTCTTTCGCGCCGACACCCTGCGCGCGCGGCCGTTTCCCGAGGGAAGCGGCCAGGCGGGCGACACGCTCTGGGTTTTGCAGCACGGCCTGGAAATCTCGTTCGGGGTGACGCCGCAAGCCTGCGCGTCGTTCCATCCTGAGGAGGACGAACTCTCGAAACGGGAGAAAGCAGACCTGAGACGTGCCAAGGCGCAGGCGCCCACGCTGGCCAGCAATGCCATCGGAGCAGCGTTGCGCGAGACCAGCGCACCCGGCCGTGAAGACCTGGCGGGATTGCAGCGCTACCTGGAGTCGGCACGGGGATTGATGGAAGCACGAGGGAGTCTGAAACGCTTTCACCAGCAGGACATCCTCTGGTTTCTGCGTCCGGCCGCCTGGCGCGCCCGCAAGTCAGCGGAGTGCCATCGCCGTGACTGGCGCGAGGCCGACACCTGGCTGCGGCAGCGCCCATGGTGGCGCGAGCGCGATTTGCCGGGGTGAACCAGAGCCATCAGACCCGCGGTGTTCGGCGCAAATCGCGCATTGTGCGAGTCAATTGGAAATCCGCTTTAATCAATTGGACGGTCAATCAGCAGACTGTTAACAACGAATGCATGAACCTGGCGGGCGCCACTCCACCAATAGGAAACTTGTGAAGAAAATCTGCGACTACTGCGGAGAGGAAAACGACGATTCCGCAAGTTCCTGTCGCGAATGCGGCACCAAAGACTTTCACGAAGCCGAGCCCAGACCACCTGCGCTCCCACCCATGTTGTCGAAAGCGCCGCCCGCAGTGCATCGGGTCATCAAGCCTGAGATCTCCTCGCCTGCGACGGTCGGCCCTGCGCGGCAATCTGGAGCGGATCTGACTCGTTCCCTGGTGCATTGGCTGGCCCAGGGCAAACTGGAGGCCCGCGTGGTCCTTCCGGCCTTGGAGCGACTGTCCCCGGAATCGGCGACCGCATCTTCGCTCCTCGATTTGCTGGAAACCGCCGCGTCCGCAAGCGGCCCGGAGGTCGCATCCCTGACCGACCATCTGCGGGATGCCTGCCGTCGTGAAGCGCTGGTTGCCCATGACCGGCTGGTTGCCGGGAAAGTCCTGCCTTCCGAGACGGCGCTCACTTTGGCGGGTCTTCCATTCGATGCGCCCCGCGGATGGCGCGACGTCGCCGCAATCCAACGAACACTTCGCGGCGCCCTGGCCGCAGGGCGTGATCGTCTGCTGGTGCAGGCGCACGGCGAGGCAGCGCCGGTCACCGCTCGTATCGTGCAAGAGCATTGTCAGCAGGAGGCCGGTGAAGCGTTGCGACAAATCCATACCCAGGGAGCCATCCTCGACGAGCGACTGCTGGCCGCAGCGCAGGCCGGTGCTCCCCGCCCATGCCCGGACGCTGTGACGCAGGTTCTCAGGCAGGCTCTTCAGAATCTCCGACAGGATTCCCAGTTGCGGGCGGGGAGGGCACTGGACGAGGCCAAGGTCCCGTTGTCGGACGATCTCGATGAAGTGCAAGCGCTGGCGGACTGGACTCAGCGCTGGCAACAGGCCGCCGACGCCACGGAGCAGCGGCGTTTGCTGGATGTGCTCTGTGCCTGGCCCAGCGCGCGTGCCGTCGCGCCGCTGCGCGATTCCGTCGAACCGGGCTGGATGCAGGAACGCGCCCAAGTGCTCCTGACCCTTCGCTTCGGCCTGGCTTGGGCCAACTCGTGGCCGCAATGGATTCGCTGGCTGGGTCAATGCGAGGAAGCGTGGCGCCAGCAAGCGGACGCCTTGGACCACTTCGTGCAGGAGGAGGCAGTCACCATCCTGTGGCTCTGGTACCAGACCACATCAACACCCAACGCTCCCGCGCTGGGTTGGTTGCGGGACCAGGCGGTGCAGCGATTGGGCGGCGACTGCTGGGCTGAGTTCGCGTCCCGTTGGGCGCAACGCATTCCCATCGAGGAACGCGCCTGCTTCGGACTGACGCCAGTGCCCGTAGCTATTTCAACTCCGCCCCCGCTGCCAGCCACTGGCGCCCTGCCGCCTGTCATCGAGCCTCCACCACAATCCGCAGCCGAGCCCGCCCTTCGTCAACCGCGGCGGGTGGTGGTGCCAACTCGACCGCCGCCGCCGCTGCCGTCCATCCCAGCCGCGCCGCCGCCGCCCTCCGTGTGGGAACAGCACATCCAACCGTTCTTCGCGGCGAATTGGTATATCATGGCAGGGATCGGCATGGTGATCGTCGGCAGTTCGCTCGTGGCGTACTACACCTGGGACAAGCACTGGCTGGTGCGCTACACGATCATGCCGGCGCTGCTGGCGTTTTTCACATGGGCCCTCGCCCGCGCCGGGCAATGGATCGAGGAACGGGACCCGCAATTCAAGGCGATGGCCGCCACACTCCGGGGCGCGGCGATTGGATTGTTGCCGGTCAATTTCATGGCGATCGCGCTGTTGTCGGGCGACCCCGACGTGTCGCGCAAAGGCCTGGCCGTCCCGGCCATGGCGCTGGTTTACCTGGGCTTCTTCGGGTGGGGGCTGCGGCGATGGTGCGCGGCGGTCCATCCTGGCCTTGGCATCGGACTCGGCGGCGCCTTGCTGGCGCTCAACGCTCTGGTGGTGGTCGGACCGCTGGCGCGGACTCTGGGTGGCCTGGAAGGCGAGGCACTGTGGCAACTTCTGGGCGCGGGTTTCCATGCCGGATTACTGGTTGTCGCGGCAACTGTGGTCTGGTTCTCCCGGCGCATCCTCACCCCGGAACTGGCCGAAAAAAAACGGGTGCCGTGGTTTGTTGGGGCGACGTTGGCGCTGACCTGCCTGCAAGTGTTCGCCTGGGTGCATGGTTACATGGAGCACGTGCCGGAGGTCTTCACCTACGCCCCGGCCGTGATCCTCGCCGGGTGGCTGGTGCTCTTCTCGGAGGGTGTCTCGCTGCGACTCCAACAAAGACCGCGGCAACATGGCGCGGAGTCGTTCCTCGGTTTTGCGTTGATCCTGTCTGGCCTGCTGATGGGCGCGGCCCAACCGAAGGTGAGGATTCTCGTGTTCGTCCTCGCCGGTGCGGTTTGGCTGTGGCAGGCGCTGCGGCGCGAGCACCCGCTCCACTACTGGACGGCGTTGACGCTCTTCGTGCTCGGTGGCGCGTCCGTGACTCTCCTCGACTCCTTCCCAGCCGGCTGGCGTCCGCCCGTCGGCATCGTCATGGCGGTGGCCATGATGCTGGCGCCGCGGCTCGGTCTGGGCCGGGCGCATCCCGAATTCGACAAAGCCTGTCAAGGCATGCAGGCGACGCTGCTGACGTTGACGACCCTCGTGGCCGTGTTGAGCCAGTGGCGTGATGCCTCGCCGCCACTGGCGACGGGAGGGTGGCTGGTGCTGTTGGCCGTGCTGTTCCTTGGGAGCGCGTTGCGCCAGGGCCAGATCGCCTGGCTGCACACGGCGATGGTCGTGCTCGCGCTCGCGTTGCCCTATCTCGGATGCGTGGCCATGGAGCAGCGCACGCTGCATCACAACACCATGGCCTTCGGCCTGGGTGTGCTCTCCTGGCTCTGGCTGCTCGCAAATTGGGTGGTCGCGCTTCCGCTCTTGCGGCAAGCCCGCTCGACGGTGCTTTGTTTTTATGCCGTGCTGGCCGTGGCCGCGATGTTGTTGCGCGTCGGCCTCGGCGACACCGCGCCCGACCCTCTGTGGTATCGCGACTACCTCGAATATCTCGGACCATTCCTGATGACCGGCGCGCTCGTGTTGGGCACTTACTACTCCCGTTCCCACCTTCTGGCCGCCATGGGGGTGGCCATCAACGTCATCCTCTTCCCCGAACTGCGCGCCAATCTAAGAGAAGCCGTCCCCGGCCTGGCTTGGGGCAGCGGTTTCGGCAGCGCCATCGCGGCGCTCGGTTTGGTGGCGCTCTGCTTCGCCCTGCGTCCCTGGCGGCGGCTGCGAGAACTCGGGGAAGGCGATCTGCTCCTGGGCCAGGAGCCTTTTCCGCTCCGACGCGGCGACCACACGCTGTTCACCACACCGATCCTGTTGGCGGCGCTGTATCTGGTGCTGCGGGTCGAGACGTGGGATCTGACGCGGAACTGGACCCCGGGCGGTGTCCGCGTGGAAACCGCGCTGGCTCTGCTCATGAGCGGCGTGGTGTGGCTCTTTGTCGCAGCGTTCTGGCGCGCGGATCGCCCGGCGCGATGGGCCGTCCATCTCGGCTGGATTTGGGGCGCGGTGGGCATCGGATGTTGGTATTGGCGACAGGCTGTGGAACCCCATTGGTCCTGGCCCCTGCTGCTGGCCGGGCTCTGGTTGCAAGGGCTCTATTGGGTTTGCCGCTACGGACTGGAACGGCGGAGGACGTGGATCCGTGAACTGTTCACCGAACAGATTCGGCCGGTCCTGACTTTCGGGAGCTTGCTGATGCTGGCGCTCGGAGTCGTCAGCCTGGTCCATGGCGTTGAGTGGATACGCCTGCAATGGCTGCTGGCGTTCTTCGCGATTCAAGGCGTATGGCATGGGCTGACCAGGCGCGAACCTGCGTTTGGCGTCGTGCTGTTCGCCCTGCTCTGGGTGAGCGTGCTGGCCATCACGGCTCCGGGAGTGGGGCCACTCTGGGAGCGCGTGTCGGTCGCGCAAAGCCTGTTGCCCACGCTGGGCCTGCTGGCCGCGATCCAGTTGGTCTGGGTTTGGTTGGAAAAGACGGAGTCGCGCTATGAGCAATGGAAACCGCTCGTACTGCCGATGGAAATTTTGTCCAGCGCGCTGGTCTGCCTCCTGGGCGCCGCAGCGCTGCTGGATGTGGTGATTTTCGAATCCGTTCCCATCCGCAGCCAATGGATCCTGCTCGGTCTGATGCTTCTGACGGCGCGAGCGCATCGGTCGGGCTTCCTCCTCTTGATGGGTTTACTCCTCGGCTACGCGCTGATCCAGGGCGCGGAGTTGCGCAGCCTCAACGATGCGGGTGAACGGATGCTGCTGCTCGCGCTGCCGTGGCGGTTGGGGGCGCTGGCTCTGGGGATGGTGGTTCTGCTGCAAGCCGGCCGCTGGCTGCAGGCGCGGTTGCCGTGGCTTTTCGAAGGCGCCCGGCCCCAACCGGTTTTCTGCGCGCCCTCGCCGGCCTGGGTGCATTGGCCGGCGGTCTTCTTCGCGTGCGCGGCGGCGGTGTCCCAGACCATCGAGCCGGCCTATCGTGCGAGTCCCGTGCAGTTGTGGACACCCTATCTCGGGGCGGCGGCATGTGCGGCGATCGCGTGGTTTTGGCGCCGGCCGGGATACTACGGCTTCGCCGGGCCGCTGCTGGTTCTGGGCAACCTCCATCTGGTGCGGGTGTTTGCCGGTGATTGGCTGCGAGCCCAAGGCCTGTCCGAACTGCACCTGCTTTGCCTCGGCCTGTGCCTCAGTCTGGCGCAAGGGTCGGGGTTGCGCTGGCGACTCCGGAGTGAAACGGCCGTGGCAGTGCTGAACAAGAGTTCACTGGCGCTGGCGGGATTGATCCTGGGCCTGCTCTCGGTCAATTACGTTGGCGCGCCGAACCTCGAAGCCATCACCCCGCTGCGCTTTGTCTTTTCGGGCGTGATGGCCTGGCTGGCCGGCTGGTACTTCCGTCGCGCGGCCCGGCACCCTGGACCCGGGGAATCGGCCTGCGTGGACCTCCTGGAAGGCCTGTATCACTACGGCATGGTGCTGGCGCTCTGGTGCGCGGCGCTGCTGGTGCCGTGGCTGCGTCAACCCGCCCTCGCGCTCGTGGCGTTGAGTCTGCCGCTGTTCTTTTTCTACGCCCTTGCGGAATGGGGGCAACGCCGCGGTCAGCCGGAAGGACGGCGCTACCGCAATTCCGCCGCCGTGGTGGGCTTCGTCATCCTGGCCTTGTATGCGTTCCGGAGCGTGGTGCAGATGTTGATGTTCCCGGACACCCCGATTGCGACGCGGCACTACCACCAAAACGCGGCGCTGCTCCTGATGGTGTCGCTGGTGCTGCTGCGCCTGAAAGGATTGGGGGGAACAGGATGGCTGGCGTTCTATGGCGGGCTGGGCTTGATGGTGGGGAGCTACTTCCTGCTCACCGCGTTGCCGGGCCTGAGTCCCTTCGAACGACCGCTGCCCGCGGCGTGGATGGCCATTCTGGTCGCACATTTCTGGATCGTGCTGAGCCATGAGCGATCACCGCTGCGCACCGGCATCCAGCGACTATCCGCGCTCGACGATCCGGCGTGGCACCGGCTGCGGCATTCCTGGGGGATCTGCCTGCTCGTGGCGATCCACGGCGCGGGGTTGTGGGGGCTCTTCGACCCGATCTCGAGACCGGAACAGGTCGCACCGCTCGTGGCCGGTGTCGCCAGCGTGATCCTGCATCAGGGAATCCTGCGCCAATCGCCCGCCTATCTCGCGATTGGCGGCCTGGAACTATGCCTGGCGCTGCACCTGGACTTCCTGATCCCCAGTTGGCTGGACCAAGGCCAGATCATTTGGGTGCTGCTGGGGCTGCTGGCAATCCTGCGCAGCGGCAGTCTGCTGAAACCCGACTGGTTCGCCGCCGTGCGTCCCGGGCTTGCCGCAGCGGTCTTGGGGGCGCTGGTATTTGCGCACGTCCTTTATCATCGCCCCTGGTCCGACACGGGGCTTTGGGCGGTCGCCTTGCTCGCGATCCTGGCGGCTTCCCACTCGCTCAAAGCCTGTCCCTCGGACAAGGAGAGCGAACGCGCCTGTGGCGGTCTGCTGCCAGTGGTTCCGGTGTGGCTGGTCTATTTCAGTCAAGCCCCGCTCGGCGAACGGGGCTTGGACGGCGCGATTCGGCCCTGGCCGCTTTTAATGGCTGGTCTGGCACTGTTCCTGACCGGACTCGCCGCCGAGCGTTACCAAGCGCGGGGCGCCGCCCGTTACCACACCCGGCCTCGCACGCGGCTGTTCCTATTCGACCAGATGCTGTGGGGATTTGAGGTGCACGGAGCGCGTCTGCATGTCGCCAGCATGGGGATCGCTTTGTTGGTCGCGGTGGCGGTGCAAATCGTCGGTTACCAGCGGCCTTACGCCCCCCGGGAATTAATCGTGCTCGTCGCGCTGTATGCCGGCCTGGCCCTGGCTTGGCATCGGCGGGCGCAAACGACTCCCTCACTGGCGTCGTCGTTCCTGATGCAGTTGTGCGCGGTGGGCGCGCTGGCGGCAGTGCGCCGCCAACTCATGCTCACCACCAATCTCTGGAGCTACGAATACGACGTCTGGACCAGCCTGGCATTGTCCACGCTGCTGACCGGTGCGCGCGGTCTGCTCGAACGGCAGCCGCGGCCTCTGGCCACATCGCTCCTCACCAGTCTTTGCGCGCTGCCGGTTCTGGCGATGGGGTGGGTGCTGGTGCATGGCCTGGGCGCGAACCTGGCGCTGCTGGTGGTGGGATTGCACAGCGTGATGTTTGCCTATCTCGGCCGGAATGACCGTCAATCCCCCTTCACCCTGGTCGCCTTGGGTGGATTCGTGCTGTTCGTCCTGCTGACCTTCTGGACCAAACTGCACTTCCAGGCCCTGCACGCGTACATCATTCCGGTCGGCCTCGGCGTGCTGGTGCTGGTTCACCTGCTGCGCGATCGGATCGTGCCGGCCACCCGCAACGCCGTCCGGCTCGTCACGTTGCTGGCCATGCTGGGCAGCGCCGGTTACTACGCTCTGGCCGACCATCGGCATCCGGTCACCTTCAACCTGACCCTCATCCTGCTCTGTCTGCTGGCCATGGGCCTGGGCAGTCTGTTCCGCGTGCGGGTTTACCTCACCTTGGGCTTCACGGGACTGCTGGTGGCGCTGGGCAACCTGCTGGTGCGATCGCTGGTTCACGCGGAACGCAGCGTGCGCATGACCGTGGTCGGCAGCCTCGTGCTGTTGATCGGCGCCGCCCTGGTCTTTGGCGCGATTTACTACAAGACCAACCAGGACCGCATCGACGCCTGGCTCGATCGCTGGCGCGCGAAGTTCGGCACATGGGAGTAAGCGCACCATCCATCTCGCGCGGGGGATCCGGACGGAATGTTGAATTCAGAAATTCTGGCGGCCTTGTGCAGCGATTTGTCATCGAACGTCCGCGCCACCCAGGCCACCCCCATCCGTTGGCGATCGGGGCGCTGGCGGCTTCTGGCTAAATGGCAAAATCCCATCCCGCCAGCGGGGCGCTTTTCAGGTGCTGGGCGCGCTCGCACAAATCCTCCACCGTGACCTTCTCCAGGTGCGTCACAATGGCATCGCGCAGTTCCTTCATCACGCTGCGCAGCGCGCATTGCCGCTCATCCGGGCAGGAGCATTTCTGGTAGAAGTTTTCGCTCACGCAACTCACCGGCGCGAGCGCTCCCTCGATATGGCGGATGACTTTCGCCAGCGTGATCTGCGCCGCGGGAAGGCGCAACCGGTATCCGCCCTCGATGCCGCGACGGCTTTCCACGAAGCCGCCGGATTTCAGGTCGGTGAGGATTTGTTCGAGGAACCGCTTGGGAATGTTCTGCTGCTCGGAGATGAACTGGATTTTGACCACTCCTTCGTGGTGGTTCTGGCCCAGAACAATCAGGGCGCGCAGGGCGTATTCACCACGGACAGTCAGTTTCATCGGGAGGGAACCTAAAAACCCCGGTGGCTTTATCAAGAATTAACCGGAAAGGGTTCGTTTTCCTCCGGGATGACGCCCGCAGTAGCGCCGCCTCCGAAGCCAGGACGAGGCACGCCTCACCGGCGCTTCTTCCCTTTGCGATAGTTCACCGCGCTGGCGCTCGCCGCTCTCGGCCCGTTCGCACCGCCGTCCAGCATGCGCTTGAGTTCGCGCACCTGGTCGCGGAACACGGCGGCCTTCTCGAACTCCAGGTTGTTGGCCGCGGTCAGCATCTCTTCCTCGATCTCGCGGATGGATTCGGCCACGTCGAAATTTCCGGCCGTCTCCTGCAACACTGCTTCCGCTTCGTGCCGGCTGGCGCCTCCCAGCGACAGGCTTTCCTCGATGGCGCGGCTGACGCTGCGGGGTGTGATGCCGTGGGCGGCGTTGTATTCGAGCTGTTTCTTGCGGCGATAATCGCAGACCGCCAGGAAGCGCTGGATGCTTTTGGTCTTCACGTCAGCGTAGAGAATCACCTCGCCGTTGAGGTGGCGCGCCGCGCGGCCGGCGGTCTGAATGAGGCTCGTCTCGCTGCGCAGAAAGCCTTCCTTGTCGGCGTCGAGGATCGCCACCAGCGACACCTCGGGCAGGTCGAGTCCCTCGCGCAGCAGGTTGATGCCGACGAGCACGTCGAACTCACCCTTGCGCAGTCCGCGCAGGATCTCCACCCGCTCGATGGCGTCTATCTCGCTGTGCAGGTAACGGACGTTGACGCCGATGTCGCGCAGGTAATCGGTGAGTTCCTCGGCGGTCCGCTTGGTGAGCGTGGTCACGAGCACGCGCTCCTTGAGTTCCACGCGTTTGCGGGCTTCCTCGATCAGGTCGTCGATCTGGCCCTGGAGCGGCTTGAGCGTGACCCGGGGATCCACCAGGCCGGTGGGCCGCACGACCAGTTCCGTCACCTGGCCTTTGGCCCACTCGATTTCCCTCGGCGCGGGCGTGGCACTCACATAAAGCGTCTGACCCTGCATGCTTTGGAATTCCTCGAAGGCCAGCGGCCGGTTGTCGAGCGCACTGGGCAGCCGGAAGCCGTGTTCCACCAGCACCGTCTTGCGCGCGCGATCTCCGGCATGCATGCCGCCGATCTGCGGAATCGTTGCGTGCGACTCGTCAATGATCAGCAGGTAATCCGGCGGGAAGAAATCGAGCACGCAATTTGGCCGCGAGCCCGGCGCACGTCCGGCAATGTGGCGCGAGTAATTTTCGATGCCGGAGCACACGCCCATCTCCTCCATCATCTCCAAATCGTATTCGGTGCGCATTTTGATGCGCTGGGCTTCGAGCAGTTTGCCGTGCTTCTCGAACCACGCCACGCGCTCGCCGAGTTCCTCGCGAATCGAGAGCAGCGCTTTCTTCAACTTGTCGCCAGGGGTGACGAACTGCTTGGCGGGAAACACCGTGACGTGCGGCAGTTCCTCGACACGCTCACCGGTCAGCGGCTCGAAGCGCGTGATGCGCTCGATTGCATCGCCAAAGAATTCGAGCCGCAAACCATCCTCCGTGCCGGCGGGGCGCAACTCCACCGTGTCGCCGCGCACGCGGAACTGGCCGCGGTTGAACTCGATGTCGTTGCGCGAGTATTGCAGGTCCACCAGCCGCGAGAGGAATTGTTCGCGCGAGATCTCTCCCCCGACGTGCAGGTGAATGACCATCGCCTCGTAGTCTTCCTTGCTGCCGATGCCGTAAATGCACGACACGCTGGCCACCACGATGACGTCGCGGCGCGCGAAGAGCGAACTCATCGTCGAGAGGCGCAGGCGCTCGATCTCGTCGTTGATGCTCGAATCTTTCTCGATGAAGGTGTCGGTCTGCGGGATGTAAGCCTCGGGCTGGTAATAATCGAAATAGCTGACGAAGTACTCGACGGCATTGCGCGGAAAGAAACTCTTGAACTCCGCGTAAAGCTGCGCGGCGAGCGTCTTGTTATGCGAGATGACGAGCGTGGGCTTGCTAACCTGCGCGATGACGTTGGCGGCCGTGAAGGTCTTGCCCGACCCGGTAACGCCGAGAAGCACCTGATGCTTCGCACCGGAGCGCAGCCCCGCGGTCAGCTTCGCAATCGCCTGCGGCTGATCCCCGGCGGGATCGAATGGAGAGACGAGCTCAAACATGAAAACCTGCTTAAGAGAAACCACCAGCCACATGAAAACAAGAAACGAAAAGCCCATCCCTGCCAACTCAGGCGAGTTTTCGCCTTCCGCCGGTGTCCGGCCCGCCGTAAAACTTGCGCCGATGAAACGCCTTGATGTCGCCCTGGTGGAGCGTGGCCTGTCCGAGAGCCGCGAGAAGGCCCAGCGCGCCATCATGGCCGGCCAGGTCCGCATCAACGGCCATCCGGCGCGCAAGGCCAGCGACAAGACCCGCGATGAGGATTTGATCGAGATCGAGGCCGGCGAGAAATTCGTCAGCCGGGGCGGTCACAAACTCGAACACGCGCTCCGGCATTTCGCCTGCGACGTCACCGGGTTGACGGTCATCGACCTGGGCGCCTCGACGGGAGGATTCACCGATTGCCTGCTGCAACACGGCGCGGCGCGGGTCTTCGCGGTGGACGTCGGCCAGGGCCAGCTCGCCTGGAAACTGCGCCGCGATCCGCGCGTGGTGGTGATGGAGAAGACCAACGCGCGACATCTCACGCCGGCCAGTTTCCCGGCGCCGTTCGCCCCGGTGGATCTCGTGGTGGCGGATTGCTCCTTCATCTCGCTGCGCAAAATCCTGCCGGCGGCGGTTGCATTGCTGCGGACCTCCGGTAACATCCTCGCGCTGCTCAAACCGCAGTTCGAAGCGGGCAAGGCCGAGGCCGACCGGGGCGCTGGCGTCATCCGCGATCCGGCGGTGCATGAACGCGTCATCCGCGAACTGCGGGAGTTCACCGAGGGTCAGCCCGGCCTGCGCTGGCACGGCGTGACAGAGTCGCCGCTGGAAGGTCCGGCCGGCAACAAAGAGTTCCTGGTGCGCATTGAAAAGACTCGCTAAGCCCATTCACCGATTCGGGTTGATTGCCAACCCGGACAAGCCGTTGTGCCGCGATCTCGTGCGCCAGGCAGCGCGATCCATCGCGGCCGCCGGCGACACGGTGCTGACCGAACAGACCACCGCAGTTCTCACCGGCATCAAGGCGCAGGTTTTCCCCGACATCGCGAGTCTCTCCCGCGCGGCGGATCTGTTGATGGTTTTCGGCGGCGACGGCACCATGCTGCGGGTGGCGCACGAAATCTCCGGCGCCACCACGCCGATTCTTGGCATCAACGCGGGCGCGCTGGGTTTTCTCACCGGCGTGCCCGCGCACCAGTTGCGCACTGCGCTGAAGCAGATTCGCGAGGGCTTGGCGCGGCTGGAGTCCCGTCCCCTCATCGAGGCCCAGGTGCGCGCGGACGGCCACACCGCCACCTTCAAGGCGCTGAATGATTTTGTCATCGCGCGCAGCGCCACGGCGCGCTTGATCGAACTGGAGGTGAGCGTGGATGACGAGGTGCTGACGCGCTATCGCGGGGACGGCCTGATCGTGGCGTCGCCCACGGGTTCGACGGCTTATTCGCTGGCGGCGGGCGGCGCGATTGTCAGCCCATCCGCCGATGTCTTCGCCCTCACCCCGATCTGCCCGCACACGCTGTCGAACCGTTCGGTGATTGTCAGCCTGCACTCGACGGTGCGGGTGCGGCCGATGAACGATCGGGTGGAAACGATTCTCACCGCCGACGGCCAGCAGAGCGTTCCGCTGGGCGCCGGCCATGTGGTGACCATCCGGCGCAGCGACCACTCGGTGCGCCTGTTGCATCTCGCGGGCAGTTCGTTTTTTGAAACGCTGCGGCTCAAGCTGCATTGGAGCGGCTCGAATGTTTGAGCCGAACGCGGCAGTGCGGCGGTAATCAGTCTTCAGTTGCCCGTGGCCAGTCGTCGGTGTTCCGCGCGGCGAGCTTCGGCGCCGCCCGGCGGGCAGGAAGCGGCCGACGGAACATTGCATTTATCATCCGAAACTCAGACATCACCATGCCATCATGATTCGTTTGAAAGACATCGCCGCGCGCGCCGGCGTCTCGGTGATGACCGTCTCCAAAGTCCTGCGCGACGCGCCGGACATCGCCGCCGCCACCAAGCTCCGCATTCGCACCATGTCGGAGGAGATGGGCTACGTGCCCGATACGCGCGCCCAGAGCCTGCGCAACCGCACCACGCAACTGTTCGGCCTGCTCATTCCCACGACCACCAATCCGCTTTTTGCGCGCATCATGATGGCCATTGAGGAACAGGCAGTGGCCATGGGCTGCGATCTGTTGCTGGCGCAGACGCTCAACCACGCCGAGCGCGAGCAAACCGCGCTGCGTCGCATGCAGGCCCGCCGCGTGGACGGACTGCTGGTCGTGCCGGTGTATCGCTTGGAACCCCAATCCGCCGTGTACGATGAACTGCTCCAGCGAAAAACGCCGACGGTGGTGCTCGGCCATCGCGCGCCCTTCTGCAACGGTTTTGTGAACGTCGAGACCGACGATCTCGCCGGGGCTTACGCGCTCACCCGGCATCTGCTCGAACTCGGGCACCGGCGGATTGCCTTCTTCGCCGGTTCGCAGGCGGTTCCCGCCGCGCAGGAGCGATTCGAAGGCCATCGCCGTGCGCTGAACGACGCGGGGATCGAGTTCGATGATTCGCTCGTTTTTGCGGCGGGCAACACCATCGAGGAAGGCAGCAAGGCCGCGCTGCAAATGCTTCAGGAGAAATCCGGCGCCACCGCCGTGATGGCCGTCAACGACCTCGCCGCGCTCGGAGCCGGAACCGTTTTCCTCCAGCAGGGCTTGCGCATTCCCGAAGACCTTTCGCTGACCGGTTTCGGCAACATTCTGCTCAGCGAATACTTCCGGGTGCCGCTCACGACGGTCAGCGTTCCGAAGCACGGTCTCGGCACGGCAGCGATGGAACTGATGCGCGAACTGCTTCGCGGCGGACGGCCGGCCAATCGACGACTCGCCACCGAACTGGTCGTGCGCCAGAGCACCGCCGCTCCGCCGGCCAGGGGTTTGATTTGAGGGCGCGTCCACGGGCGAACTGCGACCCCGGCCTGCAGACGGTGGCTGGGGTGGAGAATGCACGCTCAAGACCTTCTCCGAATTGCCGATGGTGCAGGTATGAAGAAAGTGCTGATTTTGATCGGACTGATCGCCGTGGCGGTCGGTGGGTTCTGGGTGGTCAAGGCCATCACCACGGTGCAGGCCAACGCCCGCATGTCCAAGCTCAACGAGGATGTCGAGAACCTCTTCACCGCGCTGCAGCAGTACAAGGAAAACGTGGGGAGCTACCCCGCGGGCGGCAACTCCGACATCGCCCGCGCGCTCCAGGGCAAGAATCCCAAGAACGTGATCATCCTGGTCGGCCGCAAAAGCCCGAGCAACGACAAGGGTGAATTCATCGATCCGTGGGGCTCCCCGCTGCGCATCTATTTTTCGGACAGCGGTGTGCTCATTCGTTCGGCCGGCGCCAACCGGAGGTTCGATGACAGCACCGTGATGGAAGCGGACGACTATCTCCGATCCAACTGATCCCCCCGTCGTCTCGGACAGTCATCATCACCGCCGGAAGCACTCCGGCGGTTTTTCATTTTCTGGGAGCTTTGCATCAGCCGCCTCCAGAGCAGAAGGCACCTTCACAGCGCCACGGGGCGATGAAGTCATTAACCACGGATACACACGGATAAAAACAGTCTTCAGACTGGGGTGTTGCTCACGCACCGGAAGCATCCTCTGAATTTCTCCAAGTGCTCGGTATCCGTGTCAATCGGCGTCCATCCGTAGTTGAACCGCCTTTTCCCGATTCAGATACCGAGACCAAAACCAGGCGCCCACCGCCACTCCATCGGAGGGGGCGGTGGGCGCGAAAACTGTGCGGCTGGCACTACGACGCCTTGTGGGCTTCTTCCTTCTTCGCCTTGCTCGCGGCAATGACCTTCTGTTCGAGTTCCCGCGGCATCTCCTCGTAGTGGCTGAACTCATCGTGGTGGAGGCCGCGACCGCCAGTGAGGGAACGAACGGTGGTGGCGTACTTGTAGAGTTCCATCGCCGGCACCTGCGCCTTGATGACCTGCATTTCGCCGTCGGCGTCCATGCCCATGATCTTGCCGCGGCGGCTGGAGAGGTCGCCCATCACCTTGCCCATGCAATCGTCGGGCACATGCAATTCGACGTTGTGAATGGGTTCGAGCAGACAGGGGCGGGCGGCAGCGAAGGCTTCGCGAAAGGCAAAGAAGCCGGCGATCTGGAAGGCGATGTCCTTCGAGTCCACCGGGTGCATCTTGCCGTCGTAGAAGTCGATCTTCACATCCACCACGCGGTAGCCGGCGACGATGCCGTCGTTGCAGGCATTCATCACGCCGGACTCGACGGAGGGGACGAAGACGCGGTCCACGTTCTGGCCGACGAGGGACTGGGTGAACTCGACGCCGGTATCGCGCTGCTTCGGCTCGATGCGCATCCACACCTCGGCAAACTGCCCGGAACCGCCGGTCTGCTTCTTGTGGCGGTATTTTGACTCCGCCTTGCCCTTGATGGTTTCGCGGAAGCGGATTTTGGGCTCGATGAGTTCGATGCCCACCTTGAAGCGGCGCTTGAGCCGCTCGGCCAGCACCTGGAGGTGGAGTTCGCCCTGCGCGGAGATGACCGTCTGGTGCAGTTCGGAATCGACATGGTGGGCGAAGGCCGGATCCTCGTGGTGCAGCGCAGCCATGCCTTCGCCAATCTTGTCCTCCTCACCCTTGCTGTTGAGTTTGAGGGCGGCGTGGATCTCCGGTTTGGGGAAGGTGATCTTTTGCAGGGTGACCGGGTTCTTGCCGCCGCTGAGCGTGTGCCCGGTGTGAGTGTCCTTGAGCTTGACCACCGCACCGATGTCCCCGGCGTTGAGATGATCCACGGGGGTGCGGGTCTTGCCATTGATAACAAAAATCTGACCGATCTTCTCGTTGATTTTCTTGGTGGTGTTGAAGAGTTCGGTGCCGAACTTGACCGCGCCGGAATAAACACGAAAAAGCGAGAGGTCACCAAATTGCACTTCGTTGACCGTCTTGAAGACGAGCACCGCAGGATCGGGATCGGTGAGTGAGATCTCGATCTCCTTGCCGTTGGAATCCGTGGCCGGCACCTTGGCCCGATCCACCGGCGAGGAGCCGTATTTGGCGATGAAATCCAGCAGGCGGGCCACGCCGACATTGGTCGAGGACGAGGTGACGAAGAGCGGGATGAACGACTGCTTTTGCACGGCCGAGTGCAGACCCTTGCGCAACTCCTCCTCGGAGAGGCTCCCCTGGCTGAAAAATTTCTCAAGCAGCGTGTCGTCGGACTCGGCGATGTATTCGATGAGTTGGGAGTGAAGCTGCTTGACCTTCTCCACCCACGCGCCGGCGGCGGGCGCCTCGGTGAATTTGCCGGAGCCATCGGTGGCGTAGGTGATGATCTCGCTGCGGGGCACGTCGAGAATCTGGCTGAAACCCGGCCCCACATTGACGGGCAGCGAAAGCGGGAAGACGCGCTCGCCAAATTTTGCCCGCAGGCTGGCGAGGAGTTTCTCGAAGTCGATCTCCTCGCGATCCATCTGGTTGACGACGATCACCTTGGGGATGCCATCCTCGGTGGCCCATTTCCAAGTCTGTTCGGTGCCCACCTGGACACCGCTGTTAGCATGGACGACGACCACCGCCATGTCGGCGGCGCGGAGCGACGCCATGGCTTCGTGCAGAAAGTCGAGGTAGCCCGGGGTGTCGAGGATGTTGAGTTTTTTGTCGAGCCACTCGCAGTGGAGCAAGTTGGCGTGAACGGTGATGCCGCGGCCCTTTTCCTCCTCATGATGCGAGGAGACGGTGGTGCCGCTGGTCACGCTGCCGAGCCGGGTGATGACCCCAGCGCAGGCGAGCATGCACTCGCTGAGCATGGTTTTCCCCGAAGTGGCATGTCCAACGATGGCAAGGTTGCGGATATCGGCTGCTTGATATGTGTTCATAGGCTAAATCACAGTCACGCCAGCCCAGCCGCCTCGTACGCCATTGAGTGCCCGGTTCAGCTCGCGCGGGCAAGCGGGGTTGGCCATGAGATGGGGAAAAGACTGAATTTTCGCCGGAAGGTCCGCAACGAAAATCGCGAAAAACCGCCGAGAAATGAGCCTCGCAAATGCGCACAATGAAGGTCTCTGCGGAAATAGCCACATTTCCCATCTGATAATCCAGCCAGCCGGACTATCCGCCCGGCGCCTGGAAACAAAGCCCGGTCCCGTAAGGCTCAACTTCGATCCACTCCTTGGGCGAGCCTGTCCGTCAGTCGCCTTGAAGGCATCATGAAGTGGACGGAATCGGAGCTTCCAGAAGGTGCAATTCCGCAAGCCGCCCTTCTCCGTGACGGAGGCACTCCGCTTGAAAGCCCACACGCACCTCGAAAATGAATCAGCCCGCGCCGACTGGGCGGGGGCTGGCGACAAACGTTCGCAGGCGATGAATCAGCCGAGAATGCGGCGCCCTTCGTCGAGGAAGATGCCCTTGAAGTTCATCTCCAGCGCCTGCGGATTGGTGGCCTTGTTGAGCGCCTCCTCCTCGGTCACCTTGCCGTCCTTGACCAGATTGTAGAGGCCTTGATTGAAGCTTTGCATGCCTTCCTCGCCGCCGGTTTCGATGGCCACGGAGAGTTTGTCGAGACGGTTTTCCTCGATGAGCTTGCGCACCGTGCCCGTGTTGATCAAGACCTCCTGCGCCACGGTGACGCCGCCCTGAACGGTGCGGACCATGCGCTGGGTGATGACGGCCTTGAGCGTGCCGGCGAGCTGGCGGCGGACCTGTTCGCGGTCGTCCGCCTTGAAGAAGTCGAGGATGCGGATGACAGATTGGGATGAGTTGGTGGTGTGCAACGTCGAGAGCACGAGATGACCGGTGTCGGCCGCGCTCATGGCCGCCTGGAAACTCAGCGAGTCACGCATTTCGCCAATCATGATGACATCGGGATCCTGCCGGAGCACATGCTTGAGCGCGTGTTGAAACGAGAGGGTATCGAGTCCGACCTCGCGCTGTTCGCACACTGACTGATTGTCCTCGAAGACGTACTCGATGGGGTCTTCGAGGGTGATGATGTGGCGTTTAAAGTGGGTGTTGATGTGCTCGACCATCGCCGCGAGGGTGGTCGATTTTCCGGAACCGGTGGTGCCGGCCAGCAGGACGATGCCGCGCGGGGTTTCGGCGAGAGTCTTGAGGATCGGCAGGATGCCCAGCTCCTCGAAAGGCGGCACCTGCACCTTGACATAGCGCATCGCGAAGCAGAACTCACCGCGCTGCTGGAAGAGGTTGGTGCGGAAACGTCCCACTCCCGGCAGGAAATAGGAAAAGTCGCACTCGCGTTCCTCATCGAGACGCTTCTTGGCGTGTTTGGGGACGATGTGCTCGATGACCTTGTCCACCCACTCCGTCGTCGGAAACGGAGCTTCAATGGCAATCAACTGACGACTGATCCGAAAGATGATCGGGGTGTTGAGCTTGATGTGGATGTCCGACGCATGACTATCCACCGCCGCTTTGAGAATCTTCTGGAATAATTCCATGGCGCGGAGGTTAACAACTTCCGCGCGCGCCGCCTAGAGGGAAAGCGCCAGCGAGTTAAGCTGGGCTTGCGCCTGGCGGGTCATATCCGTGAAGAGCATCGCCACCATGTACCCCTCGTGGCGGCTGCCGTTGCAGGCCACCACCACACCCGTGAAATTGGCCTGGCGACCGTCTCCGGGGGTTTCAAGGATCACCGTCATTTCGGTCCACGGGGCAATGGCTTTTCCGGCGCGAAACTCAATGCCGTTCTTGCGGATCTGCACCTCGCCAATCGACAAATCCAGACGAAGCGACGGTTGTGGAATGGGTTGGCCTGCGAAGGCCTCGGAAGGATTTAGTTTTCTCGCACTCATAATTGTCAGCGATGGGAAGTTACCACAGGCAAAGGCGAGATCAACGAACTGTTCCGAGGTATTTGTGAGGCTGAACAGCCGCCATCGCGCTGCTAATCCCAGCCGGAAAACCGGCCGCCCGCCGCTCACCACTCGATCACGGCCGAAGCCCAGGTGAGTCCGGCACCGAACACCACGAGCAGCACGAGATCGCCGCGCTGGATGCGCCCCTGCTCAACTGCCTCGTCCAGCGCGATGGCCACCGAGGCGGCAGACGTGTTGCCGTATTTATCCAGATTGATGAAGAGCTGATCCTTGCGGATGCCGACGCGGTTGCTGACAGCGTCAACGATGCGCCGGTTGGCCTGATGCGGAATGACGCATTTGATTTGGGAGATCTCCAAATGGCAACGGTCCAACGCCCGGTGGCAGGCGGTGACCATGGCATTGATGGCGTTTTTGAAAACCTCCTTGCCGTCCATGCGCAGGTGATGCAGCCGGGCCGCCAGCGAATCGCTCGAAGCCGGTATCCGGCTGCCGCCGGCCGGCATGCAGAGCAATTCCGACTTCTCTCCATCCGCGCCCATGCAGGCGGTGAGCAGTCCGTGCGCCTCAGGGCGGTGTTGGAGAATGGCCGCCCCGGCACCGTCTCCAAAGAGCACGCAGGTGTTGCGATCATTCCAGTCGATGATCGAGGAGAGCTTGTCCGCGCCAATGACCAGGACCGTTTCATAGGTGCGCGACATGACGAACTGCTGTCCGATCTCCAACGCGTAGATGAAACCCGAACAGGCTGCTTCAACATCGAACGCGGCGGCATTCTTCGCGCCGAGGTTCTTCTGCACCAGGCAGGCAGTCGGCGGAAACATCATGTCCGGCGTGGCGGTGGCAACAATGATAAGGTCGAGTTGCTCCGCCTTGAGACCAGCCTTGTCCATGGCGCGCTGTGCGGCGCGCGTGGCCAGGTCGGAGGTAAACTCGTCTGCGGCAGCGATCCGTCGCTCCTTGATGCCGGTGCGCGTGGTGATCCATTCGTCCGTCGTATTGACGAGTTTCTCAAAGTCGGCGTTGGTCATCACTCGCTCCGGAACATAGGAGCCAACGGAAACAATGGAACAGGACCGGCCCAGAAAACCATGCCGTGCCCGCGGATTGATGAATTGCTCGGTTTCGGAATCACTCATACCTTTACAGGCGCCGCCGCGGGAAGGAGTCCGGCCGCAGCCAGGCGCTCGGTGGCGCCTGAAACTGCTTCCAGAATATGACGGTTGAGATGCTGCTGCGTGGCCTCGGTCGCCTGACGGACGGCGTTCATGACCGACCTGGCCCGCGCAGAGCCGTGAATCTTGAAGACAATGCCATTAAGGCCAAGGACCGGTGCGCCACCGTGAGATTCGGGGTCCATCCGCCGCTTGAGTGTCTTGAAGGCACCGCGGGAGAGCGCGGCACCAAGTTTGCGGACCGGACTGGCGGTTAATTCACTTTTCAGAAGGCCCACGATGCATCGGCCCAAGCCCTCGGCGGTCTTGAGCACGATGTTGCCCACGAAGCCATCGGTCACCACCACGTTCACCCGGCCGGCGAACATGTCGTTGCCCTCGACGTAGCCGAGAAAGTCGAAACCGGCATGGCGGCAGAACTTCAGCGCCTCGCGCGTGACTTCGGTGCCTTTGAATTCCTCCGAGCCGTTGCTGAGGATTCCCACGGTGGGTTTCTCGTGGCCGAGCATCAGCTTCGCATAAAGCCCGCCCATGATGGCAAACTGGAGCAGATGCATCGGCCGGCAATCGAGCGAGGCCCCCGCATCAATGAGTATAAAATCGAGTTCCGCCGCCGGCATGATGGCCGCAATGGCGGGGCGCTCAATGCCTTCGAGCCGGCGGAGAATGAGCGACGAGGCCGCGATCAAACCGCCGGTGTTGCCGGCGGAAATGACGGATTCGGCGCGGCCGTCGCGCACCAGTTCAATCGCGCGGACCAAGGAGCAATCCTTCTTCCGGCGCACGGCGGTCAGCGGCTTGTCCTCCATGGTGAGAACTTCGCTGGCGTGGAAGATTTGCAGCCGGGGATCCTGCCATGAGTGGCGGCGCAGTTCCGATTCGATCCCGGCCTTGTTTCCGACGAGAAAGAGATCGGTGACCGTCGTATCGCCCTGCAACGCCATTTTGACGCCATCGATGATGACCCCACAGCCGTGGTCGCCACCCATGACATCCACTGCGATACGCATAAATGAAAAGAGCGCGGTGAGGTCGAGCCTTCGCCGCGCTCTTTAAAATCAGGCTCCGGCGGTGACCGAGATCACCTGGCGTCCCTTGTAGAATCCGCAGGCCGGGCAGACCCGGTGCGGCACGTAAGGCGCCGAACATTGCGGACAGGTGCTCAATTGCGGCAGCTTGAGCACGCTGTTGTAGGCCCGCCGCATACGCTGACGGCTTTTTGAGGGTTTTCTTTTTGGTACGCCCATAAATTCAATTTCAGAGTTTCAGTTTGTTCAATTCGGCCCAGACCGGTGATTCGGTTCCCGGAACCACAGAATGCTGCGCTGCCCCCGCTTGGTGAGCCAGCCCGCCGCACTCCGGTTCGCACAACGGATGCTGCGGAAAGGCGAGGAAAATATCTTCGCGAAGATAGGGCGTCAAGTCCACGCAATCGTTTTCCACCGGCGCCTTATCCTCGCCTTCCAGCGGAATGTAGCAGTGCCAGGGCTCAAGTTTGAGGAGGTGCGAAAACGGCTTCAGGCACCGGACACACTCGCAATCGAGCACCAGGCTGGCCCGCCCCTGGACCAACAGGCTTTGCTCCAGTTGCTGCACCTCCAAATCGAAACGCAGGGGTTCCCGGACATGGACCATCTCGTCGCGCACGTCGAGATCGAGCTCCTCGACCGGCATTTCGCCGCTCAGGCAGACATTGCCATTTTCAAGGTGCCGCAGATTGATTTGCAATGACATGGCGTTCCTTTGTTCAACCGGGTCCGGCCGCGAATTTGCTGCTCAATGCTTCCGCCACATGCGCCGGGACGAATGCCCGGATGTCCCCGCCCAGCCGCGCGATTTCCTTCACGATCCGCGAACTCAGAAACGTGTAGGATTCGGTCGGAGTCATGAAAATGGTTTCCACGGCGGAGTTGAGTTTTCGGTTCATCAGCGCCAGTTGGAACTCGAACTCGAAATCCGAAATGGCCCGCAACCCGCGCAGGACGGCGTGTCCGCCGGTGCGCCGGACGTAATCGACCAGCAGGCCGTCGAAAATGTCGGTCGAAACATTCGGGAGGTGCTGGACAGCCCGGCCAACCAGGTCACGACGCTGTTCAATGGGGAAAAGAGGGTGCTTGCTTTCGTTGCTGGCCACGGCCACCACCACCCGGTCAAACAAAAGCGCCGCCCGCTCCACCAGATCAAGGTGACCGTTGGTGAGCGGATCGAAACTTCCCGGATAAATGACCGTTCGCACAATCAGAAACTAATCAGGCGCGCCCGGCTTGGCTACTCGGAAAAGTGCCGCGATGAAAACCGCCTCTTCCGCAACCGTTTCCATCGGGACCGCGCGAAACGAAAACCCCCCTTCCTGGTCTCACCGGGAAGGGGGGCGTGCAATTCAACTCCGCTTAGAAGTTGTAGATGAGATTGGCCATCAACGTGTAGGCATTGACCGTCGTCGGAGCGCTACCCTCAACCGTGCCACCGAACGCGGGGTTGCCGTCCGCGGCGTGATCCCAGCGGAATTCGACGCGACTGAGGACGTTCTTCCAAAGGTCATACTGCACCGTGGCCGTGGCCGAGAAGACCTTCGGCGGGAAACCCGGGATGTTAAAAATACCAGCCCCCGGATCATGCGCCGCATATTCACCGCGGGCATGGAAGCTCAACTTCTCGGTGGCCTGGAAGGAGGCGTAACCGGCCGCCGCCCATGCATAGGACGAAGACACACCCCAACCGTTGCCGCCGCCGAATACGTAGTCGAAGGAGGCTCCAACCTTCAAATTGGTGATGGGCGTGTTGAACGTGCCACCCACATAAAGGCTGGTCTGTTTCGTGCTGGCGCCATTGGGGGCGTTGAAGCCGTAAATAATGCCGCTATACAGCGTCGAACCGGCCAGGAAACCCATGTCCTTGGGTGCGGTCAGAGCAATCGATCCCAGATAGGTCTTCTGGGTCTGATCCACATCCACACCCGAGCCCAGAGGTGCTCCCTGGGGTGTGACCACGCCGAAAGCGCGAGCATTGATGGTCGGACCATAGGTATTGGCAATACCCGCCGCCATGCTCAACCATTCGGTGAAGCGGTAGGTCGCAAGGACACCAGTGTGGGTCGTCGGTTCGATGGTGTAACCCCATGAACGCGAGAAGTTCGGGTTTGAACCCGCATCAAAGGTCTCATAGCCGATGATGGTGTCGAACACGCCCATCTTGACGTCCAGACCGTTGCCCAGCGGAGCTCGCACTGCGACGAACGCCTGTTTGATGGCGAAGTCCGAGTCGTTAATACCGCTCGAACTGGTACCAAGGGTGTTGGCGTCCGGACCATAAACGAATTCGGCCTTGTAGCCGGCAGACCACTCGGATTCATCCAAGGGCTTCTCGATGGCCACCTTGACAGCGTTCAGGTTAAAACCGTCCTGCTTGCCATTGTTGAACGCGTACGCTGGTGCATTCTGAGTCCCGTTGCCGATGTCCCATTGGGCTGACGTATTGACGTAGCCGCTGATGGTGGTCGAGGCAAGCGCAGTCATAACCGGACTGGGCTTCTCATCCGCCTGCACGACTGCTGGGAGACTGATCAAGCCGACGGCCGCCAGTCCCAATGTCCATTTATTGACTTTCATGCTGTGTTCCTTCTGTTTGTTTTTTTGTTTTGTCTGTTTGCACCGGTCATGACCCGCGCCCGCGCCCGCTGCGAGCACCGGAAACCACCAATACCATTTGGTTTCAACCGTGTTTCCAACAGAACCCGCTCTGACTGACTAGCCTGCAAGGCACTCTATTCACCTGGCTGCCCCGCGCGACCGGCCATGACACACGGGGATTTGCAACACACCGCCAAAAAGTTGACAAGCATTATTTTAGGCCGGTTTGTGCCGCCTTCGCACGATTTTCTCGCTGGTTTTCCGCGGCGAAAACCCATGACCGCCGCCCAAGTTCTATTGATTTCTGTTCCTGCGAACGGGCGTTCCCGCCGCTGCAAAGCATTGACTGGGGCCGCGCCTCCACAGCGACGGCCCCAGTCAGCACTACAGCGGGCAACCAATTTCGCACGCTCACTTGATACGCAACGGCCATGCCACAATCCGAATTCCGAATTAACTCGCTGACCGCAAATGAATTGAGCCGAACATGCCCAAGCAGGCATCCACGAATCGCGTGCGACGGCACGACCAGCATGGGCGAATCTCCGCAGAATGGCCAATTGACCAGCAGGCATCCTTCAGGATTGAGCCGCAAACTGATGCCCGGCAAATCGTCCAGATCGAACGTGGGGAAAACCGATGACCCGGCCCAAAATCCGCCATTGCGTCGGACAGGCGATTTCCCAATCATCCCGCCCCTATGTCGAGTTCGCGCAGGCAGTATCCGTTTCATCTGGTCGAGCCCAAGTGGCAGCAATTCTGGACTGACCGCCAGACTTTTCGCGCCTTCAACCCTGGCGAAACCCTTCCGCCGGAGCATCCGTTCGCCCGGCGTCATCAACTCGGCGGCAAGACCGTCTCCGCCTTGGACCTGCCGCCCAAGTTCTACGTCCTCGACATGTTTCCCTACCCGTCCGGCGCCGGACTCCACGTCGGCCACCCGGAGGGCTACACCGCCACCGACATTCTGGCCCGCTACCGCCGCGCTCAAGGCTCGCATGTGCTGCATCCGATGGGCTGGGACTCCTTCGGCCTGCCCGCGGAACAATACGCCGTCAAGACCGGCCAGCATCCGCGCATCACCACCGAGGCGAATATTGCGAACTTCACCCGGCAGATTAAATCGCTCGGCTTCAGCTACGACTGGTCGCGCGAAGTGGCCACGACCGACCCGGAATACTTCCGCTGGACGCAATGGATTTTCCTCCAGATTTACAATTCGTGGTTCAACCCGGAGACAAACAGGGCTGAGCCCATCAGCACGCTGAAGTATCCGCCAGAAAGAGACCGCGACCCCAATGTCCCGCCGAACATTCATCGGGCTGTAGAAGAAGCGAAGCGGCGAGAATTCGCAGACCGTTGCCGTCTTGCCTACGTGAGCGAAGCCCCCGTGAACTGGTGCGCTGAACTTGGCACCGTGCTGGCCAACGAGGAGGTCATCGACGGCAAGAGTGAAGTCGGCGGCTTCCCGGTCATCCGCAAGCCGATGCGCCAATGGATGCTGCGCATCACCGCCTTCGCCGAGAAACTGCTGGCCGACCTCGACACCATCGATTGGAGCGCTTCGCTCAAGGAAATGCAGCGGAACTGGATCGGCCGCAGTGAAGGCGCGGAGGTGGATTTCGCCGTAGCGGCGCCTCGGGAGAGCGCCGCTGAACCCAATGAAAACGAGAATGGCGGCGCTCTGCCGAGTCGCCGCTACGAAGGCGAGTTGAAAATTCGCGTCTTCACCACTCGCCCGGACACGCTCTTCGGAGCCACGTACATGGTCCTCGCACCGGAGCACGCGCTCGTGGACGAAATCACTACCGAGGAGCAATGGCAGGCCGTGGAGGACTACCGCGCTCACACCGCCCGCAAGAGTGATCTCGAACGCACCGAGTTGGCGAAGGAAAAGACCGGCGTCTGGACCGGCGCTTACGCCATCAATCCGGTCAACGGCGAGAAGATCCCCGTCTGGATTGCCGACTACGTGCTCGCGAGCTACGGCACCGGAGCGATCATGGCCGTGCCTGCCCACGACACTCGCGACTTCGAGTTCGCCACAAAGTTCAACCTCCCCGTTATGCAGGTCGTTCAGCCGCCCGATCCGAAGATGGACTGGCACGGCTTCCTGGATGACGGCACCTCGGTGAATTCCACCGGCCCTGAGATTTCCATCACCGGTCTGGCGACCCCCGAAGCCAAAAAGAAGATCACCGCCTGGCTGGAGGAAAAGGGTCTGGGCAAGAAGACCATCAATTACAAGCTGCGCGACTGGCTCTTCAGCCGGCAGCGCTATTGGGGCGAGCCGTTCCCCATCATCTGGAAGAAGGACGCCAACGGGATCCTCCAGCACGAGGCTCTCCCGGAAAGCGCCCTACCCTTGCTGCCGCCCGCGCTCGACGATTACAAACCCACACCCGACGGCCAGCCGCCGCTCGCCCGCGCCAAGGACTGGCTCACGCTGCCGGACGGTTCGACGCGCGAGACGAACACGATGCCCCAATGGGCTGGCAGTTGCTGGTACTACCTCCGGTATCTTGATGCGCGGAACAAGACGACGTTCGTGAGCAAGGATGCCGAGAGCTATTGGATGGGGTCGGAGAAACTGCCAATTTCCAATTCTCAATCTTCAATTTCAAATTCCCCCTCGCAGCCCACACCCGGCGTGGATCTCTATGTCGGTGGCACCGAACACGCCGTGCTGCACCTGCTTTACGCGCGCTTCTGGCACAAGGTGCTTTTTGATCTCGGCCATGTCTCCACGCCGGAGCCGTTCTTCAAACTGGTCAACCAAGGTCTCATCCTTGGCGAAAACGGCCAGAAAATGTCCAAGTCGATCGGCAACGTCATCAATCCAGACGCCATCGTGACGGAATACGGCGCGGATGCCTTTCGCCTCTACGAGATGTTCATGGGGCCGCTCGAGATGTCCAAGCCCTGGAGCACGAAGGGCGTCGAGGGCGTGTACCGTTTCCTCGGCCGGGTCTGGCGCCTGTTCGTGGACGAGCAGAGCGAGACTGAATTCGAGCAGAATTGTGCCGCGCATCCGGTGCGCGAGGCGGAATTCCTGACGCAGATCCGGCTCAACCCCGCGCTGTGCGACGCCGCGCCCACCACCGCGCAGCTCAAGACGCTGCACACCTGCATCAAGAAGGTGACGGAAGACCTCGACGGGCTGCGCTTCAACACGGCCATCTCCGCGATGATGGTCTTCATCAGCGAGGCCATGACCTGGGAGGTGAAACCTAGCGCGGTGCTGGCGGATTTTATCGTGCTGCTCCAGCCCTTCGCACCGCATCTGACCGAGGAACTCTGGGGCAAGCTGGTCGCCCACGCCAAACCGGGTGCGCGCGACCCACAGCTTGACCTGGCCTATCAGCCGTGGCCGAAATTTGATCCAGCCCTGCTGGTCGAAGACACCATCGAGTTGCCCGTGCAGGTCAACGGCAAATTCCGCGACGTCATCCGTGTCGCCGTCGATGCCCCGGCGGCCGAACTCGAGGCGACGGCGCTCAAAGCCGGGAAGGCACAGCCATTCCTCGTCGGCAAGACGGTCAAGAAAGTCATCGTGGTCCCCAAGCGCATGGTCAATATTGTTGTCGCCTGATGACTGCTCCGCTGAACAGCCTTGAACTGTGAACAACTCCGCGTTGCCCGATTATGCCCGCAAAACTACACTCGCGCCCGTCTATGAAACATCAGCTTGAGTTCGAGAAGCCCATTGCGGAGCTGCAAAACAAGCTGGACGAACTGCGCAAGCAGTCCCAATCACAAAATCTGACCGTCAGCCTCGACGACGAAATCGCCCTCATCGAGGGAAAACTCGCGGAGACGCGGAAGCAGATCTTCTTCAATCTCACCCCATGGCAGCGCGTGCAACTGGCCCGGCATCCCAAGCGGCCGTACTCACTCGATTACCTGAGCCTCGCCTTCTCCGAGTTCGAGGAACTGCACGGCGACCGCCTCTTCGCCGAGGACCGCGCGATGGTTGGCGGACTGGCGCGGCTTGGTGAGCATCGCGTCATGGTCGTTGGCACCCAGAAAGGTCGCGACACCAAGGAGAACATTCGCCGCAACTTCGGCTCGGCTCATCCCGAGGGCTACCGCAAGGCGCTGCGCCTGATGCGTCTCGCCAACAAATTCGGCCTTCCCATCATCACCCTCATCGACACCGCCGGCGCGTATCCCGGCATCGGCTCGGAGGAACGCCACATCGGCGAGGCCATCGCGGTTAATCTGCGCGAGATGACCCTGCTCGAAGTCCCCATCATCGCCGCGGTGCTGGGCGAAGGCGGCTCGGGCGGCGCGCTCGGCATCGGCGTGGCGGATCGCGTGCTGGTGCTGGAGAACGCCTATTACTCCGTGATCAGTCCGGAAGGTTGTGCCGCGATTTTGTGGAAGGATCGTGCCGCCGCCGCCAAGGCCGCCACAGCGTTGCGCATCACGGCGAAAGATTTGCTCGAACTCAAGCTCGTGGACGAAATAGTGCCCGAACCGCTTGGCGGCGCGCACAATGATCCGGCCACCACGGCGCAGACACTCCAGCAAGCGCTGCTGCGCAATCTCGAAGAGCTTCTCGCCTTGCCAACGAAGGAAGTGCTCCAGCGCCGCTACGCCAAATTTCGCGCCATTGGCCATTTCATCGAAAAACCCGTGGCCCAGGTGGAAGAAGTCGCCACGCCCGCGGCCTCTTGATTGCGGACACAAACGCGCCATCAATCTCCAGCGAGCCGCCATCGCGCGCATCCTTGGAAGTCCCCAAGCTGAACCGGGCAGCGGGCGCTACTCGCGTCGCCATGTAATTCTTACCAGCCCGCGAGTCGGATTCCGCCATTCATGCTGCGCACAATCTTGAGGTCGCTTCGCCGTTTGGAAACCAAGATGGTTCGGCTTTGACGAGAGTGGAAATCGCCTTGTTTGGCAGGGGGGAGAGGTGTGCCGCCGGCCCCGTCGTTCGTTTTTCCGTTTCGTCTCGGCCCAATTCGATTCCCGCATTTTACCGATTTGTCACAATAAAACCGCTGGATTTGATTGAACTCGCGGCGCGCGGCGCGGAAGGTTTTCACCCGGTTGGGACAAGCCGCGTTTCCCCCCGGCGCTCTCCTCACCGCAATCAATTTCGTCCAGATGAAAAGCAGCCCTTCGCGTTCGCCGCAAAGCGCCCGACGAATGTCGTCCCGCCCGCTGGGTTTGGCGTTCACGAATCTCTCGTGCTTTGGTCTGGGCGTTCTGCTCGCAACGGGCATCGGATTATTCATCCGGCATCTTGGATCGGACCCTCGGCAGGTTTCATCATCCGTCAATCCTTCCGGCCATTCTGCGCAAGCACCGTGGGGGGAGATCGAATACACGTCCATCGATCTGGAACGACCGGATGATTCGTTTTCCGAGACGTCAGAACCGGTGCCACCGACCACCTGGTTCTTTCGCGATTTCGACGAACGAAAGGTGGAGACGTTGTTGCGTGCTGCCGACCTCACCCCGGAGCAGCAGCGGCTGCTGGCGGACAAATCCCGCTGGCGCGCTCAGACCAACGGTTGGCTGATCCTACCCGTGCATGAAGTGGTCCGGACTCTGGCTCCCGAGTCGCGCCGCCATATTTACTCTGTTTTGAGGAGGTTCCCTGAAAATCCACTGCACCAAAACCCGGCCCGTTTTGCGGTCGCCGAATTCGACGGGTGGCTCGCGCAATGCGGTGTGCCCGACGACAAGAAGCAGTTGTTCCGCAGCCTGACCTACCGTGATGGGGCGCAGGTGCTGTTCGCCGATTTTGAGTACCTCGAGACGCAATGCTCTCGCAATGAGCGCAAAATTTTCGCCAGGGCGATTTCCCAATCACCTTGTCTCTACATGAAGCTGCGCGTGCGCCCGGAGACGGATGTGGACGCCCTGTTGCGCTACTGGGGACGCGGCGGCCAGGGCAAGGCGATGAAGCCTTTCCTCCAATCACTCACCCATGTGCCGGGCGGCGCCTCCATCGGCGTGACGTTCTTCTTTCCGGAATTTGCCCGCCTGCGCCTCTACACCTACCCGGATCCCGCGACCGATCGCGCCGCCACGCGCGAAGACTGTTTCTGGACCGCCATGAATTTCTTCAATCAGAAACCGGATGCCCGCTTCTTCGATCCCGCGTTTCTGCGCCAGACGTTGGACTCCGATTATGTGCGGGTCGCCACCAACTGGGCCTTTGGCGACGTCATCGCTGTGGCCGACGCCGAGGGCCGGCCGATTCACATGTGCGTTTATGTCGCGGATGATGTGGTTTTCACCAAAAACGGGCTGGATACCATCGAGCCGTGGCGGTTGATCAAAATCAGCGAAATGATGAAGACCTATGGCGCGTCGGGCACTGAGAAGCTAGTCGGCTTCCGCCGAAAAAATCTGGCAAAACTCTGAGCCGGCCGGCAGGAGGCCCGGCGACACCGTCGGCGTTGGGGTCACATCTGCGCGAACAGTCAAATGGTGCGCCGCGCACTCGCAGTTGCGGGGCTGTTCGTTGCAATCCGCGCCGGTCTGACCGCCCGCTGCCCCGACCCCGCTCTGCCTTCAAACCACCGTCACCGGATTCTCCAGCCGGCCGATGCCGGAGATTTCGATCCGCACTTCATCGCCCGCCGCCAGCGTCAATTCCGCCGGCGGCACGATGCCAGTTCCGGTGAGCAAGACCGCGCCGTGCGGGAAGCTCTGGCAGCGCGTGAGCCACGCAGCCAGTTCCGCAAACGATCGCTTGATCTGGGCAACCGAGGTCTCGCCGGAAAAGATCTCCTGGCCACCGCGGGCAATGCGCACGGCAATGGTCCACTTGCGCGCGTCTGCTTCATCCGCCCCGACCACGAGGCAGGGCCCGAGCGCGCAGGAACGGTCGTAGATTTTTGCCTGCGGCAGGTAGAGCAGGTTCTCACCCTCGATGTCGCGCGAACTCATGTCATTGCCGGCGGTATAACCCACGAGGTGCCCGCGCGCATTGAGCACCAGCGCCAGTTCCGGCTCCGGCACATTCCAGCGCGCGTCGCGCCGGATGCCCACAGCCTCGCCCGGGCCGACAACTTTCTCGGGCATCGCCTTGAAAAAAATCTCCGGACGTTCCGCTTCATACACGCGATCATACGCGCTGGCGCTGAAACTGGATTCCTCCATGCGGGCCGTCTTGCTGCGCAGATAGGTGACACCGGCAGCCCACACTTCCTGGTTGTCCACCGGCGCGAGCAGGCGCACAGACGTCAGCGGAAAACGCGGCAGGTTCTGGCCCGCGAGGGCCGAGAGCTGCGGCAGCAACGCCTCGAAATCCAGCAAGGCTGAGAGGCGGTCGATGCCTTCCGCGCTGAGGTCGAGCACCTCGTCCGACTCGATCATTCCAACCCGGGAACGATTCTTCGGATCGAGAAACCGGCAGAGCTTCATCATGGCGGCGGTAGTTCGATGTTTGGTTGCTGCGGAGATTCTCAGCCGAACACGCGTTTGAGCCGCCAGGCGTGATAGGCCACGCGCTGGGCGGCTGTCATCTGGTCAAAGTCAGGTTTGCCATCGGCGCGCGTCGGCCATGACGGCGCGTGGGTCGCTGAGTCTGATGCCACGCGGGTGGAATCGCTCGTCTCCGCCACCGGTCTGGGTGCAGCAAGAGGATTGTTGCGCACTTCCACCGTGCTGCGTGGCGGGCTGCCGCCGTAGCTCATCGCTTGATCGGTCAACACCAGATCCTTCTCCAGCGGGCGATGCGGCTTGATGCCCCTGGCCTGCAGGACGCCGTGGTAGGCGCGGACCGCTTCCTCCGGCCCAATGCGGCCATCCGTGATCAGGCGCAACATTTCAATGAAAGCAAGTTGATGCTCGGCGTTGTTGATCTTGCGGCCGAAAAGAGCCACGCGTGCGCCGTATTTCTGCGCATCGTGGATCAGCTTGAACGCGTCGCAGGTCGTGCCCGCGCTGCCGCCAAGGATGCCCACCACCATGTTGGGATCGTACTGGCACAGCTCCTCCATCGCTCGCGGGCCGTGATAGACAATCTTGAGGAAAACCGGGCGACCCGCCTCCGGCACACCCGCCAGCGTGCGGAGAATCTGGTCGTTGATGAACTCGCCCAGTTTCTCGACCGGGATGCCGCTATCGACGTTCGGATCGAAGACTTCGAGAAAGTGCCGGAAATTTTTCCGCTCCGCTTCCTCGCGAAACGCTTTGTATTCGAGCAGCGTCCGGCGGTCCTGTTCGAGGTTGTTAACCCAGGTGACGCTGTAGAGGCCGAGATTCGCGCCCGGGAACTCGTCCACACTGCGGTCGCATTCCACCTGACCGCATTGAATCTGGTCGATGCTCGCGCTGCGGAAAGTCTGCGCCGGCTCCTTGGTGTAGCTGCCGTGGCGCGCGGCCCAGACGTCCGTGGTGTCGTTGGCCCGCGCGGCCGGCGTGACGTGCGAATTCTGGAACAGCCCCTCCTGGATGGTCAGCAGATCGTTGACATACGCCGACATCAGCATGATGTCCACGAGTCCCTGATGGGTGACTTCGCGAATGATATCGAGGAACTCCGGCAGATTGCGTTGGCCAAAATCCTCGCGGGTCCAGACCTCGGGCGAGAATTGCGCCGGGCGCGCGCCTTTCGCCGACAGATACGAGCGCGCTCCCGGCGCCTTCACGCCGAACGCCATGTCAGCATCCTTCGCGTCGGCGATGATGAACGAACGCGAGGCGCGGCTGGCTTTGATCTCGGCGAGCTTGGCATCGAGAGATTTCATAGACTGCGTCTCCACGGCAGGAGATGGAATGGTGTGCATTGAGCCATGCGCCAAGGCTAGCCTCAGGCGGCTTCGACCTTCAATAGCGATCCGTCCGGGGAACATCCTTCCGCACAGCCTCCGCATCTGGGGCTTCCAACCCTCCGTCGCGGATTCTGCTGAAGAGTCCTTAATCTCGCAACGTCCGAGATACTGCCCAGGCAGTGGGATGGACGACATCGGGACTGGGTCGGGCGCGTCTGTCCCAGCGCGCCGCGAACCACTCCCGGCCAACCCGACGGCGCGCTGGGGACAGAAGCGCCCGACCCGTGTGAGGGTTGGGACCAAGCGTCTTCTGGTAGCCCATTCCATCTTGTCAGCAGGCAATCAGTTTATCCGGTTGACAGGCGGCCGGGCGTTGCGTAATTCCATTAGCGAACTACAAGTTCATTTGTGAAACCAGTCGCCAAAGCCATTGCTGCCGGGCCGCGCAAGGCGTCGCCCGCCTCGCGCTACAAGGTGCCCAACCTGGAGCGCGGCTTGATGATTCTGGAGCATCTCATGAACTTTCCGCAGGGCCTGCAGCAAAGCGAGATCACCGCCCAGCTTCGCTACTCCAAGACCAGCGTCTTCCGCGTGACCATGACGCTGCTGGAATTCGGCTACCTGGTGCGCGACCCGGAATCGAAAGCCCTCCGCCTCAGCCGCAAACTCATCGCCATGGGCAACCGGTCGCTGGGCGAGGACAATCTCGTGGCACTTTCGCTGGACGTGCTCAAGCGGCTGCGCGACTCGATTCGCGAGACGATGCTCATGGGAACAATTGTCGAGGATGAACTGGTGGTGCTGGCCCAGGAACTGGGTTCGCATCCATTCAAGTTCTCGGTCGATCTGGGCGCACGGCTGCCCCTGCATTCGGCGGCGCCGGGCAAGGCGATCCTCGCCTTTCTGCCGGCTGAAGAGCGGGACGAGATCCTGAAGCGCCTCTCGTTCGTCCGGTTCAATGAGCGGACCATCACCTCCGCCGCTGCTTTCCGACAGGAATTGGCGACCGTGCATGACAACGGCTATGCGCTCGATCGGGGCGAGCAATTGCACGGCATCCACTGCGTGGCAGCACCCGTCTTCAACCGCCACGGCTATCCCATCGCCGCCCTCTGGACGACGGGGCCGGCGGACCGCATCCGCACCGAAGACCTGGCCCGCATTGGAAAACTGGTCCGCACGCAGGCTGCAATGATTTCAGAACGGCTTGGATTTGGGCTGCTGCCCGAGAGCGGCAACACGTCCGGCAACCGAACGGCGAATTTGCACAAAGGACAACGATGAGCATCAACAGGGTAGTTGTGAAGGTCGCACTGATGGCGGCGATCGTGGTTTCGGCCGCCAAAGCCGCCGATGGCTCAGCCGAAGCCTGGGCGAAAGCCCTGATCGCAAAGCGGGCCTCGGTCCAGGCCAATGCCGCGGTCGCCGAGTCGAAGTGGTGGGGCGCCGGATCGCTGAAGGCAAAAGGATTCGACGAGGCTTTGTTTCCCGAGCAAGGCGTGGATCTGCAAGCCACCAATTCGCGTGGCCGGCCATTGTGGGTCGAGCAGCGCCGTCAGATGCAGAATGGCGTGGTGACCCCGCTCGGCGCAGGCGCCAGCACCGCGACATATTTCTACCGCACCCTGACCGCCAAGGCGCCCGGCAAACTGCGGTTGAGCTTCGGCAGCGATGACGGCCTGGCGGTCTGGTTCAATGGCCAGCAAGTCGTGAACAACAACGCCGCCCGCGGCGCCGACGCCGATCAAGACGTGGTCAGCGTCGATTTGCGCGCAGGAACCAACGCCCTCCTGGTAAAAGTCTTCAATCAGACCGGGGATTCTGCCTTCTATTACTCGATCGGCGGTCAGGTCGGTCCCATTGCGGCCGGGTTGGCCGACACCTACCCGGCGGAGATGCAGCTATTTCGGCGCTATCTCGGCGATCGCTGGTTTCGCGCCGTGCCAGATTCCGGCGCGGACAAGAGCGCCATCAAGGGTCTTCTTCAGCGGCTGAAGAATGGTGATTCGCTGCGCGCGCGCCTCGCCGCGCTTGAAGGCGCCGCCACACCGTCCGACAATCCGGCCTGGCTCGCGCTCTTTCTCGACGCCGCCCGCGAGGTCAACGCGTTTGATGTCGCCGCCGAGGAAATCGAGCGCGCAAATCTTGGCGCGACGAAGCTCGCGGTGGGGGATCTCGCGCAGAGTTTTCCTGAACAGTATCGCAACGGCGCCGCCCATCTCGCAGCGATCGCGGCGATGGAGAAGGAACTCCCCACCCTCCAAGACGCCATCAAGAAAGGCGAGCGCCCAGCCCTGCGGCGCTGGCAGGAATTCAGCACCGTTGCCCGCAAGGCACTACTGGAGAATCCCGCACTCGACTTTGATCGGATTCTCCTGGTGAAACGCGACGCCAACGCACTGGGCCTGCCGCAAAACTGGCAGGGGAATTCCAGCATCAATCCCAGCATGGAAAACGAACTGGCGACGCTGGAACTGAAGAATGCGGCCGCGCCGATGAAGACGCTGTTCAAGCCCAAGGAATCTTACTTCGTGGGCGACGTGGACCTTGATTTCGGCGCCGACCGATTGCTCTTCTCCTCCATCGGTTCGAACAAGCGCTGGCAAATCTTTGAACTCAAGAACGACGGCACGGGCCTGCGTCAGGTGACCAGGGGCGCCGAAGCCGACGTGGACAACTACGACCCGATGTATCTGCCGGACGGTCGGATCCTCTACGTCTCGTCCGCCACCTTCCAAGGCGTGCCGTGCGTCGGTGGTTCGGACCATGTCGGGAATATATTCATCATGAATCAGGACGGTAGCGGCGTGCGGAGGCTGTGTTTTGATCAGGACAACGACTGGTGCCCGACGATGCTGCCCAACGGTCGCGTGCTCTATCTGCGCTGGGAATACACCGACTCGGCGCATTATTTCAGCCGCGTCTTGATGTCGATGAATCCAGACGGCACCGCGCAGAATGAGTTCTACGGCAGCGATTCCTATTGGCCGAACTCCCTGTTCTTCGCCCGCCCGCTGCCGGGTAGCGCCACGAAGTTCGTCGGCATCGTCGGTGGCCATCACGGCGTTCCGCGCATGGGTGAGATGACGATCTTCGATGCGGCGAAAGGCCGGCAGGAGGACAGCGGAGCGATTCAGCGCATCCCCGGCTACGGCAAGCCGGTCAAGGGTACTATCAAAGACTCGTTGGTCGATGGCTCCTGGCCTAAGTTCCTCCATCCCTATCCGATCACCGACAAGCATTTCCTCGTCGCCGCCAAGCCGACGCCTCAATCCAACTGGGGCATCTACCTCGTGGACATCTTCGACAACATGCTTCTCCTGAAAGAGGAGCCTGGGTTCGCGCTGCTTGAGCCGCTGGCGCTGAAACCGACGCCGCGTCCGCCCGTCATTCAGGACAAGATCGTGCCGGGCGAGAAGACCGCGACGGTGCTCGTGCAAAACATCTACTCGGGGGACGGATTGAATGGCGTCCCGCACGGGACGGTAAAGAATCTGCGTCTCTATCAATACGAGTATTCCTACCGCGGCATGGGCGGGCATTACTTTGTCGGCATGGAAGGTCCGTGGGACGTGCGGCGCATCATCGGCACGGTTCCAGTGAAAGACGACGGTTCGGCGATGTTCACCATCCCGGCAAATTCGCCGGTTGCGGTGCAGCCGCTCGATGCCGAGGGCAAGGCGCTGCAATTGATGCGCAGTTGGTTCGTCGGCATGCCGGGCGAATACGTGTCCTGCGTCGGCTGCCACGAGAAACAGAATCAGGCCTCGGCTGCGGGCCTTCAGATCAGTGCCGCCAAGGCGCAACCGGTCGAGCCGACGCCGTGGCGCGGGCCGAAGCGCGGCTTCAGTTTCGTGCGCGAGGTGCAGCCGGTGCTCGACAAGTTCTGCGTGGGCTGCCACGACGGCGCACAGAAAGGCCGGCCCGACTTCTCCGATCCGAAGATCATCGCCACCAGCGGAGGCATCGCGCCGCTGCCGAAGTCCTACACGGAGTTGCATCCTTATGTGCGCCGCAATGGACCGGAAGGCGATTACCATGTCCTCACGCCGCTGGAATTCCACGCCGACACCAGTCTGCTCGTGCAGATACTGCGCAAGGGGCACCACAACGTGAAGCTCGACGCCGAAGGCTGGGATCGCCTCGTCACGTGGATTGACCTGAACGTGCCGGCCTACGGCGCCTTCAGCGAAGGCCACAGAATCCCGGGCGACTTTGAGCAGCGCCGTTATCAAACGAAGCAGCTCTACGCGGGTGTCGAGGAAGACATTGAAACATTGCCGCCCCTGCCAGCGCGCCCCGCCTTCGTGAAGCCCGCGCCTGAGATGCCTCGTCCCGCACCGGTCACTCTCCCAGACTGGCCCATTGCCGCCGACAAGGCCGCGCAGATGCAGACCAGCCTGGGCGCCGCCGATTTGCGGCTGGAGTTGGACAACGGCGCGTTCATCCAGCTCAAGCAAATCCCCGCCGGCGAGTTCGTCATGGGCGACGTTAACGGGGATGAGAACGAGTTTCCGATGGCTCGCGTGAAGATATTGAAGCCATTCTACATGGCGACCACCGAGGTGACGGTCGAGCAGTTCCAGCAATTCGAGCCCGACCACCGCAACGGCTACTACGACATGCACTACAAGGATCAGGTGAAGCCGGGCTATCTCATGGAGACGTCGCCGAAATTCCCAGCCATCCGCGTGTCATGGCAGCAGGCCATGGCATACTGCCGCTGGCTCTCGGCGAAGACCGGGCGCAATGTCACGTTGCCGACCGAGGCGCAATGGGAATGGGCCTGCCGCGCTGGCTCGGCGACTCCTTTTTACTTTGGCAATCTCGACAGCGATTTTGGCGGCTTCGCCAATCTCGCCGATGCGACCGTGAGCAAGATGGCGGTCGAAGGCGTGGACCCGCATCCCAAGCCGAATCCGGACAAATTCTGGGATTACCTGCCGAAGGAGGCGCGGTTCAATGATGGCGTGCTGCATCTCGCCGAGGCCGGCCAATACAAACCGAACGCCTGGGGCCTGCGCGACATGATTGGCAACGTCGGCGAATGGACGCGCGCCAATTATCGCCCGTATCCTTACTCTGCGGATGTTGCGTCCGGTGATGCCAGCAAGGATGGTCGCAAAGTCGTGCGCGGCGGATCGTGGTCCGAGCGGCCCAAGGAATCTCGCGCCAGCTCACGGCTTGATTTCCCGTCGTGGCAGAAAGTTTACAACGTGGGCTTCCGGGTCATCGTGGAAGACACCTATCTCGCGCAGACGCGCAATCGAACCTCACCGTGACCGCAAATCACCGACAACCCGTAGCGGGGGGGGGGGGGGGGGGGGCCCGGTGGGGTGGGGGAGTTGTGGGGGGGCTGCGGGCGGGCGC
>JBBRWD010000041.1:0-55535 GCA_038249465.1 Limisphaerales bacterium
AATCGAAACCCCGTAGCACCGAGGCAAAACCTCTGGGCGGCTCGCGCAAGCAAGCCGCCCTTTTTCATGTCCACTTCCCGCGCCGCCACCGTGACTTTCAAACCGGCCTCATCCGTGATGTCCGCGACGGCGCTAATAGCGGCGAGCCTTTCGACGAAATCGGCGGGCAGGTCGGCTTGGAGGAACCGTTCCGCTTCCTGCACCACGCTTTCGGCGATCCATTCCGGCGTAAGCAACGTGTCGCGTTCGAGTGCGGTGGGGAGTGACGCGCGCCACGCGCGGAATTCCTGGCGGAGCGCGGCTGTGTCGGAACGACCAGCCGCAGCGGGGGTGATGCGGCGCGGGCGCGCGGGCGTCCCGGATGCGTTGCGGCGTGGCGACGTGCTGCGGCTGGTGCTGCGCACACAGCCGCGCTCCGGGGATTTACGCTGCGCCTTTGACGAGGGCGATTTCTTCGGGTGTGAGTTGGTCGGGTTCATACACGAGTAGATTTTTTGGAGTGCGCCGGCAGAGCGGAGCGGCGACGGCGCTTTCGAGCGCCCGAGGAAGCCAGTTGATTCGGTGACGTTCCGCCGGGCGAAAGCGGTGTCGCGCTGCGCTTGCCACCGCAGTCCAAAAGTGGGTGCTCATGCCGCGCCCTCGACCAGTTTGATTTCATCCTCCGTCAATCCGTAGAGTTCATAGACCAGCGCGTCGATTTGCTGGTCGGTGGCGGTGACGGCGTTTTGCAGCACGGCCTTTTCCGCGTCCGACGTGGCGGCGCGCAGCTTGGGCATCAAGCCCAGCAGCTTGTCCACCAGCACTACCAGCTTGTCGTGCCGCGTTTTGTCGGCGCGATTTTTCACATCAACTGTGGCGACCGGAAGCCGCTTAACGTCACCAACGGACAAACGAGGAAAGGCCTGCGCGACCAACTTGTTTGAAACGAAGGGATAGAGAAACGAAATCAGCCGCGAATTCAAGATGCCCAACAGATACTTCATTGAGAACGTCGTCTTGTCTGATGGGTTCACGTTGAGGATCGTTTTGTAGTGGCAGTAAACCTCCTCGGCGTACGCACCAAAAATGGAGTGTGGCTTTGGGCCGGAGATTTCCCGAATCAAAATTCGCGGGCCTTCGAGCCAATCCATTGTCCGGTAGTCGTGCAACCAAGGGCCGTACTTTATCCACTGACCGCGCGTCCGATTGATGTCGTAGCGTCCAACGTCGTTGCCGGCCAATTCAGGAAGGTAGTCTTTCCCTTTCTTGTGAGCAGCGTGGAACACACGATTCTCGATCTGTTCTTTCGTGTGCTTGGAACTGTTGTAAGCCTGGCAACCAAGCGATGCGCGGGCGACTGATTCCAATGTCGGGAAACCCTTGATGATTCGCTCCACCAACTTGCCCGCCGGGCCGGTGAGTCGAGTTTCAAAGATGCAAGACTCCGATGCAGACCAAGAGGATTGCTGAACGTGGTTCGTAGCGACATCGGCGATACTTTTTGCTGAATCGGCTTCCGTCACTTTGCGAATCACCACCTTGTGCTCTGGCGAAGGTTTCCGTTTCTCGACGAACAGCAAAGCCGTGAAGACATTCGCTCCTTCAAACACCAAATGATCGAACATCACCAGTTCTGCAATTGATGTGTTCGTGGCGATGTAGCGCCGCAAACGGTCGGTGAAATGGAGCGTGAGCCAAGTGTTGGGGACAATCATTCCGAACACACCCTTGCCGCGAGTCAGGGAAATTCCTTTTTCAATGAAGATGTGGAAGAGGTCTGCTTTGTATTGCGCCACTTCGTAGCGTCGCAGGTATTCAATTGTCTGTTCATCGAACAGCTCCGCGCCGAGCAAGACGTAAGGCGGATTGCCCACCACCGCGTCGAAGCCGCCGGCTTTCATGATGGACGCAAATTGCACCGGCCAGTCGAAGGCGTGAACGCGCACGAGGTCTTCGGACATCATCGAGAAATCGGAGGCGATGAGGGAGTTGCCGCACTTGATGTTGTCCTGCAAGGGCGGCAGCAGGGCGATGTCGGCCTCGTCGGCCAGCAGTTCGCGCTGGCGCTGGAGGGTGGTGCGGTTCTCGTTCTCCAGCATCTTGAGGTAGAGCGAGAGCTGGGTGACTTCCACGGCGGCGGCGTCCAAATCCACGCCGTAGATGTTCTGGGTGAGAATCTGGCGCTTGAGCGCAACCGTCAGGTGGACGTCGTTCGTTTCGGCATCCACCCAGCAGAGCGGGCGGTGTTTCTTTTCCCAGGCGACGCGTTCCGGCTGCTGCTCCCTGGGTGGAAGGGCGGCAGTCAGGCGCTTCTGCCAGTGTTCGCACACACGCTCGAACGCGCGGATGAGGAAGGAGCCGGAGCCGCAGGCGGGATCCAGCAGGCGCAGGGCGGCGGTCTTTTGCTCGAAGGTTTTCAACGGAGCGCGGCCTTCAGGCCGCTTCACCTTGGAATCATCGGACGGCGTGCGATCTTCTTCGACCGCTTCTGTTGATGGGCGTTGAAGCGGGCTAAAGCCCGCGCCCCCACCCGCAATTTCATCCAGCAGCTTCCCGGCGGTTTGCTCGACAATGTAGTCCACGATGTAGCGCGGGGTGTAATAGACGCCCCCGGCCTTGCGGACTTCGGGCTTCTCCTCGATGACGATGCCGCGTCCATGCGGGCGGACGACCTTGCCGAGGAAGCGTTCATAAACGCTGCCGAGAATTTCCACGGGAATTTCGCTGAAAAGATAGGGCGATTCGTCATCGCTCAAATCACCGATGAACCCGGCGAGCCATTCATCGCCGATGACGAGGATTTCGGTGAAGTGCGGCTTGAAGAGGTTGCCGTTGAAAAAGGGAACGTGCGTGGGCGGGCGGCGGTCGAGCGCGCGGAAATGCCGCACCACGGCGCGCCAGAGGGAATCCTTGGGCGCACGGATGCCGCTGGTGCCGTAATTTGCGGGCGGTTCTTCGCGCAGGGAATCAAAGCCCGGCTGGTGGGCGCGGCGTCCGGTGTCGTCGTTGCCAGTGTTCTTGCGCCACGTCTCGACGATGCTTTGCAGGGTCCGGCCGGTGTCAATGTCGCGGTCCTCGCAGATGCGGAGAAACAGGATGCGGTCAATGATGCGCTGGCAGGCTTCAGTGAGCTTGTCGCCATCGAGCAGTTCAGGGTGGTCGTTGCTCTTGTAGATGTCGGAGGCCAGGTCGCGGCGGGTCTTGTCCAGAAATTCGAGGAATTCGGCGTCGAGAGCGCGGGTGCGGTCGGGCTTGACGATCCATTGCTGGCGGGCCTTGCCCTTGCCGGTGGGTTTCTTGGGCAGCGCCTCCAGCGCGGCATCAATGCTGCCGGCGGCAATCTTGTCACGGGCGAGCAGATCCCAAAGTGCGCGGGCGAGGAGCGGGTATTGGCGGAAATGCCAGGACTTCCATTCGCCCACCTGCGGCTCGTCCAAGTGAGGCTTGCCGCCGACCACGAAGATTTTCATTTCCTCGAAATCGGTGAGCACGGCCACGGGCACACCCTTGTTCCAGGCGTAGCGTTTGGCCTGGAAGGCGAATTTGGACGTCAGCTCTTCGGCGGGTTTCTTGGCCTCGCAGACGAAGCGGTCGCGCTTGTCGGTGCGGAAAAAATAGTCGGCGCGCTTGCGACGTCCGGCGATGTGCGTGGCGCTTTCGATCTCCACCTCGCGCTCCTTCTGGATGAGGCCGGCGCGGTTTTCCATGTCCCAGCCGAGGGCACGGAAGAAGGGATTCAGGAAATCATCGCGCAACTGGGCTTCGGCATAACCGGGCTGCTTGAGTTCGCTGAGGCGTTTGCCGAAGGACTCGACCAGCCGGTTCAGTTCCTTTTCAAAATGTTCAAAACTTTGGTCGGACGGCATGGCGCAGAGTTTGCGGCAAAGAGGCAAGCCGGACAAGCGCGGGGACCGCAATTCTCATTGTGTCTGAGGGGCGAAGCGGCGGGAGGGCGCGACAGGAGTCAACGGGAGGAGAACCGACCTCGCGGGAGCGCCTGGGGCGCCTCTCCAACGCCATCCGACCAATGCATGGCTTCACGCGCGGGGAGCGCGTGGGCGTCCGGTCGGGCCGGTCTTAGCTTTTGTGGATGGCGTAGGGACCCACTTCCTGGCCCCGCATCATGAAATCCATCAGACCTTCCCAACTGGCCAAGAACCAGTAGGCGGTCAGCGCCTCCAGGTGCTGGAAAAACTTGCGGCGCGCGCCCACCGCCGCGCGCACCAGTTGGTAGCTCGTGTCGGCCACTTCCCACAAGGTGTGCAGCCCGAAGGCCAGCAGGTTCAGGCTCAGCAACACGCTGGAGAGATGCTTCTGGCCGTGCCCAAAGTTGTGTTCGAGGTGATAGCCCCGGGTCTTGAGCACATTGTTGTGTTCATTCTCGATCTTCCACCGCGCCCGGCCGGCGGCGACCAGGCCGCTGACGTTGTCGGCGCTGATTTCCCAGTCGGTGATGCAGGAGTTGTGATAGAGCAGCCGCCCCTCGCCGTCGGTGACCGTCAGTTCGCACCAGTTGACGTTCAGGGCGTCGTCCCTGTCGGTGAGCGGCACGCCGTTGGCCCAGCGATACTGATGATGTTCCCAGCGGCGGCCCTGGCCTTTGACCCGCAGCTTCAAGGAAGGCAACGGGCGGCCCGGCTCCAGGCCGGCCACCCAGCCGCTCAGGTGCGCATGGGAGGCGGGCTTGCAGGTGAAGAGAAAGTGGAACCCATGCAGCAACACTTGCCGGCAGAAGGGTTGATGCGCGTAGAGATCATCGCCCAGCAGGGTGTCGTTGCCGGTCGAGTAATGCGCGGCGTGCGCGGCCAGCCAGCGCTTGGCGGCGTTGATCTCGCAGTCCTGCTTGACCTGTCCATCCTGCGGCCGGATGAACTCCGGGCGCAACGGCACCACCTGACTTATCTTCCCCCATCGGAGACTAGTTTTTAAGCGATATAGGAAATAATGACAGTGGTCTGATGGGGGTTGTAGTGTTGTCTCTAATAAATGATTTATCCCTTGCCTCCCACCGCTGCGCCCGGCATGTTCCTCAAACGCAATCGCACCCGGCACGCCGGCAAAGCCTATCAGTCCGTCCTGCTCGTCCAGGGCAAACGCGTCGCCGCCAAACGCCCGCCCGGCCACCCCGCCGCGGGCGCGCCGCCGCCCAAGACGGTGGTGGTCCATGAAACCCTGGCCAACCTCTCGCGACTGCCCGCCCAACTCATCACCCTCATCGAAGGCTATTGCCAAGGCTCCCTCCCCGACGCCACGGCCACCCCGTCCTCCAGGAGCGGCTCAAAGGCGTGCGCCTGGTGTGCCTGGGCGACGTCAAGCTGGGGTTGTGGCGGTTGGCCGACAGCTATCCGGCGGCGCAGACGGAGGTGTTGGCGGCATTGCCGAAGCTGGCGGCCCCGGTGTTGTCTCTAGGAAAAGCCAACAAGCGGCGGCTGCGCCAGCCGCATCAAGGGCGGGCCAGCCAATGAGTTGCGCCCGACCGGAGACCCGGGAAAACCCGCGCCCAGAGGGGGGAAGATAAGTCTGGGATTGATTCGGAACACGGTGTCCGGATTCACGCAAGCAGGGCAGGCGTTTCCGATAGCACGGGGATTTTTGGCGGTTGTTTTGACGGATCAGCCGACTCGACCGGCAATCCCCAAGCGGCAAGGATCCAAACGTCACCGGGTTTTTTCTTTCACCGGGCGATTAAGCTGAGTATTAATCCGCGACTATGGCAACTGGAGCGGGCGGCGAGGGTTTCAAAATCTGGGCGGTGGACAACCAGGTCTATGGACCGGTGGAGTTGCCCGTACTGGTGGGGTGGATCAAAGAGGAGCGGGTCACCGCCGGCACTTGGATCTTCAGCGACCGCGACGAAGCCTGGCAGAAGGCCGCGAAGGTGCCCGAGCTGCAGATGTTCTTTCGCAAGAATGACGCACCCGAGTCCGGGGCCGCGCCTGTGGCGGGCGCGGCGGGCAAGCCGCCGTCGGCGATCAAGCCTGGATCCTTGCGCCGCGTAAAAATTTTTGCGGACATGAGCGATGAGCAACTAGAACGGTTCATCCAGTTCATGGAAGTGGTGCCGGTCCGGCAGTGGTCCGAGCTGGTCAAGCAGGGTGAGATCGGCGACGCCATGTTTCTCGTGCTGGAGGGCGAGTTGCGCGTGCGCCTGATGATCGGCGGCAAGGAAACGGCCCTGGTGACGCTCAGCCCGGGCGAGTTTTTCGGCGAGATTTCCCTGTTCGACCACGGCCCGCGTTCCGCGGATGTGGTGGCCAACAACGACAGCGTGCTGCTCAAGATCTCGGCGGCCTCCTTCGAGAAAATGCTGGCGGAAGCTCCCGAACTGGCGGCGCCTTTTCTGTTTGCAATGAGCAAGACGCTGACGGCGCGCATCCGGGCGGATAACAAACGCTACCGGGACTCGGTGCAGTTCGCGCGCGCAGCGGGGAAATAGCCTTCGTCCAACCCCCCCGCGGCAGCCGGTCCTCGTGCTCCATCAAGGAGCCAGCTTGCATGGCCACTTCCCTCTTGGCCGGAACCGTGCCTCCCCCGCTTTTTGAATCCTGTTCCTGCTCGTCAACCCAGGCTCGGGAATTATTGTGAGATTATGATGAGGAGAAGGAGTATGATGAGGAGGACGCCTGCCTGAACGGAATCCCCATGGCGGTGACGGCGTCCTCGCGGAGCGCGCCTCATTCGCGCAGCGCGGGCGGGCGGTGTTTGCATTCAACCCAACATTGCGCGTGTTTGAGAAATTCAAAATCTGGAAGCTGGCCGGCGATCTGAAAAGCAAGGGCGACCCGGCCCGTGCCTTTTCGGCGGTCCTCGAACTCGGGCACATCGGGACGGATGGCGCGGCGGCGCAGCTCATCCTCGCCCTTGACCGCCGGGACGGCGTGGCCCGCGGCGCGGCGCGTGAACTGGGCAGGTTGGCGCACCCCAAGGCCATTCCGGCGCTGGTGCGTATGCTCGACGATCCGTCCGGCAGGCAGGCGGCAACGGAAGCCTTGCTGCTGACCGGGCCGCGCGCGTTCGAGGCCGTGCTGGCCGCTCTGCGCCATCCGGAGGCCGAAGTGCGGCGGTTGGTGGCAGAGGTTCTGGGCGAACTGCGGGACAAGCGGGCCACGGAAGCGTTGATCGATTTGCTGCAGACGGATGGTGCTTACGAGGTTCGTAGCGCCGCCGCGACCGCGCTGGGTCAGATCAAAGACGCGCGGGCGGTCTGGGCGCTGGTGGCCACGCTCAAGATGCGCGATGAAGCCGAGGCTGCGTCGAACCTGGCGCTTGACGCATTGCGGCGCGCGGCGACCCAGGCGCTCCGCAAGATCGGCGATCCCCTCGCCGCCTCAGCAAAGAAATCAGCGTCCACCGGCGCTGGCGTGCCCGCACCGGGGCCGGTGGCGGACGGCGAAGCGGCCTCGGGACTTCACCCGGCGCTGGCGGGCGATGTGACCGTGTTGACGCATGGCGAGGTGGTGGCGGTGTTGCAGGAACTTGTGGCGGCGAGCGAGGAACTATCCTGGGCCAGGCTGGAGAATCGCGCACCGCTGCTCCCTCCGCACTTCGCCGATTACGAGCAACGCCGGCTCGCTGCGGAAACGGCGGGAGCCGAGCTGGTGCGCCGGGGCGGCGTCGGGCTGCTGCGCGAGGTTTTCGAGCGGCAACTGGGTAAACATGAGGTGGTGGGAAACTGGTGGGCGGACGCCGGTTGGTCGCCGGATCCCGATCGCCAGGCCTGAGGAACGCCGCGATCCTCGGCGCCCTTCCGCCAGTGGCGGCTGGTTCTGATTCCTTGACCAGAGGTTTCTCCGACGGGTAGGGTTGGCCCGGTCACATGGACAGGTCATCGCTGACAAGGATTGTCAGTCCATCCTGCGTCAGTCATTGGTTCGCGAGACGCTTTTATTCCTTCAGGCCTGCGGGAAACAGCCGAAGGAACCCCGTGCCTTTGAGGCTCCCGGCTGAACACAGCCGGGCGATGTTCTTGTTACGTATGTCGTCAAATCCGCATCACCACGCGCTCCGGGCAGGGTCATTGACCCGGATGGCGCTGGGCTTTGGCCTGGCGGCGGCGTGGGTGCCGGCGGCGTCCGCGCAGGAAGCGGTGCGCAATTCGCTGGCGAGTTCAGAGGCGGCGGCGGCACGGCGCCGATCCGTCAATTCCACAGGCTACAGCATCCGGATGGATCCGGTGGCCATGAACCTCAGCAGTTCCCTGGGCACGCGGTACGTCAGCAATGTGTTTCTCTCGCCCAGCGATCCGACGAGCGACTGGGTGATCCAGCCCCAGGTCAACGCGAGCCTTCTGTGGCCGATCAGCGAACAGAACAGCCTGAGCATCGGTCTGGGCGTGGGCTACGACTATTACGTCAACACCCCCAGCTACCGGCAGTTCTACATCACCCCGGGCTCGGACATCTCCTTCGACATCTACGTCCAGGACTTCGTCATCAACCTGCACAGCAACTTCAAACTGACGCAGGATCCGACTTACGATCCCTCGGTGAGCCAGCAAGGCAGCATGCCCCAGTTCAACAACACCACCGGCGTGCAGGTGGACTGGGATTTGAACAAGCTGTTGCTGACGTTCAACTATGACCATGTGATCAACATCTTCACGGAGGATGTACAGAGCTATCAGAGCTTTCATTCGGATCAATTCAGCGTCCGGGCCTCCACGCAGGTTCATCCGGCGCTGATGACGGGTCTTGAGATGGGCGGTGGCCTGACGGAATACGAGGATCTGCTCAACGACCACACGCATGTCAGTGTGGGGCCGATGGCCCGCTGGCAGTTGACGGAGAAAACCAGCCTGCGCGGCGCGTTGGGCTACACGGTTTACATGTTCTCGCCCGGGGACATCTTCAAGGATCTGCCGAATTTCACCGGATTCTACGGGACGCTGACCGCGCAACAGCAGTTGACGCGCAATGTTTCGCACTCACTCACGGGCGGCAAGCGGCTCGAGGTGAACACCCGCGGCTTCCCGTTGGACACGTATTTCGTGCAATACCAGGCCAACCTGAATGTCATCCGTCGCGTCGGTTTGACGCTGGGGTTCCAGTATCAGAACGGCACGGAATACTATGGCGTCGGAGAGCGTTACAACTGGGTCGGCCTGAACTTTGCGGCCCGCTATCAGTTCACGCGGCGCATCTCCACGCAACTGGCCTGCCAGACATATTGGAAGGTTTCGGACCTCAGCGCCTATGATTACACGCAGAACAACATCCTCCTCCAGGCGACCTACCGTTTTTGATTCTTACGCGAGCATGAAAACCTCAATCCTCCTTACAGTCTGCCTGGCGTGGCTGGGCACCCTGTCCGCAGCCCAATTGGCGCCACCCGCCCCGGCGGCGGGCCTCACCAACCGTGTTGCGTCCGCGGGAGCGCTGACCAACACGCCGGGCGTGGTCTCCACGGCTGGCGCGGTGCTGGTGGTGGACGACAAACACCCGCTGGCCCCGGGCGACCGGCTCAGCTTTCAAATCACCGAGGATCGGGAGCCACCCAAGCCGCTCATGGTAACCGATTCCGGCGAGGTGGACATCCCCTACATCGGCCGTGTGTCGGTCGCGGGCAAGACTTGCAAGGAGGTGGCCACCCTGCTCAAGAACCAGTTGGAAAAGGAGTATTACTTCCGCGCCACCGTGGCCGTCGGGCTGGATCAGGTGAACCGCGTGGCCGGCAAGGTGTATGTCTGGGGCCAGGTGCGGACACAGGGAGCCATTGAGATTCCCGCCAACGAGAGCTTCACCGCGGGCAAGGCCATCCTGCGCGCGGGGGGCTTCGCTGATTTCGCCAACAAGAAAAAAGTCAAGCTGGTGCGCAGCGGCAAACCGGGCAGCACCGACAAGCAGACTTTCGAGCTGAACATGGTCGAAATCCTGGAAGAGGGAAAGACCGAGAAGGACATCCTCCTGCACCAGGATGACTTCATCATCGTCCCAGCCCGCCTGGTCAACTGGTGAAAGAGAAATCATGAACGACGTCACCGCGCCTCCTGTTGAAACCCGCTCGGCCCGCTCGGCCCGGCTGTCCAACCACCTCCACCGTTACCTGCACCAGATGCGGCGGCATTGGTGGATTATCCCGCTCACCGTCATCCTCGGGCTGGGCATCCAGGCCTACCTGATTTACATCACGCCGCAGAGCTACGTCTCGATCGGCCGCATGATCGTCGGCATCAAGATCCAGATGGCGACCGGTTCGACCACTTATACCGAGGAGTTGAGCAACTTCCTCGGCACGCAGGTGGCGCTGATGCAGAGCGGGACGGTGCAAAACCGTGCCTCGGCCCGCGTGCTGGCCATGAACGCCAGCCCCCGGCAGTCGCCGGTCAAACTACGCATCACCGTCTCGCCCAAGACCACCATCTTCCAGTTCGAGGCCATCGGTCTCGAACCCGATTTCACCCGCGCCTATCTCGACGCCTGCATGGCGGCCTATATGGATCTGAAGAAGGAGATGCGCAGTTCGACCTCGGATTCAACCCTCGCCGGCATCACCACCGAGGTGGCCCGGCTCGAAGAGGAGTTAAAGATCGGCGAGGGCAAACTGCTCGCCTTCCAATCGAGCAACAGCGTGGTTTTCCTCGAAGAGCAGGGCAACAGCGCCGGCAGCTACCTGGCGAAGCTCACCCGCCAGCTCGCCGACATCCAGCTCGAAGCCGAGTTGCTGAAAAACCTCTCGCTCGATCAGAACCTCGAACGCCAGCACAAGAAGGTGTCCGGATCCGCGGCCGAAACTGGCGACGAGACCGCCATGGCCAAGCTGATGGGCGCCGATGCGGATTACCTCAAGGTCCGGCAGGAGATTCAGTTGTTGAAGGCCGACGCGAAGGAACTTTCCGAATACCTCCGCCCGAAGCATCCCAAGATGGTTGATCTCGCGGATCGGATTCAGCAGAAGGAGAAGCTGCTCGAAATCCTGCGCACCCAGAGCCAGGAGCAGCTCGCCAACCGCCGCGGCTCCATTGACCTGCAAATCACCAGCCTCAAGAATGAGATTAAAGACTGGGAGGCCAAATCGATCGATATTTCGCGCAAGATGGCCGAATACCAGACCATCAAGTCGGGCAATGTCCGGATGCAAGGCCTCTACGACCGCCTCCTCGGAACCAAGCAGAGCCTCGCCGTGGACAAGGGAGTCAATCCCGAGAGCGTGACCATCCTCGAGCAGGCCACGCCGGCGGAACCGGCCCGTGGCGACACGGTCAAGAAGATGATTCTCAGCGGCCTCGCCGGCCTCGCCGCCGGGTTGCTCCTGCTCCTGCTGCGCGATCGATTCGACGACCGGGCCAACTCGTTCACCGACTTGCAGGAGATGTTCGACGAACCGGTCCTCAGCCAGATCCCCCGCGAAAAGCAGGCCGACCGGAATGGCAAAATCCGCCTGCTCGAACCCAACGACAAGCGGCACGCCTTTCGTGAAGCCTTCCGCAACCTGCGCTCCTCGCTGCTCTACATGTCCTCGGAGACGAAGCATCCCAGGATCTTGCTGGTCACCAGCGCGATTCCCAACGAGGGCAAATCTGTCACCGCCGCGAACCTGGCCATCACCCTGGCCCAGGCTGGCGGACGGGCTCTACTGGTGGATGCCGACCTGCGCAAGGGCGTCCAGCATGAGCGCTTCGGCGTTGAATCCACGCCCGGCCTTTGCGAGGTGCTCAACGGTCAGGCGCAATGGAGGTCGGTGCTGCGCCCGACGGCTGAACCGAATCTTTTCCTCCTCGCGCGCGGCCGGACCTCGACCAATCCAAGCGAGTTGTTCCTTGGCGCGACGACGCGAGATCTGCTGAAGGAAGCGGCCGCCGAGTATGACTGGGTGGTTCTCGACAGCGCTCCGGTGATGGCGGCGGATGATGTGGCCACGCTCTCACCGCAAGCCGAAGGCGTCATCTTCGTGCTGCGCGCCAATCACACCTCCGCCCGCGTGGCGCGGGCCGCGCTCGACCTGCTCTACCAGCGCCACGTGAAGATCTTCGGCATCGCCTTCAACGCCATCCGGCCCGACTCCTCCGAGTACTACTACTACAAGTATAAAAGCTATTACGCGGAAGAGGGCGGCGGGAAGAAATAGGGAAAGGAAAGCCTGCCCCGTAATCGCAGGCGAAGACTTCTGGATCGGAAAACGCCGGCTAAAATGTCGGCGTTTTCATTTTCTGGGAACACCCGGCAGTTCGCGTTCAGCGACAGAAACGGGCGGTCGGGCTAGCGCACCTTCACTTCAATCTGGTTCAGCGAGAGGGTGGTGCCGTCCTCGAGGTGCAACAATGCGCGGGTCTTGTAATAGTCCGCCATCGCCTGAATCTCGGCGGTGCGCGCCGCGGTGAGGTTGCGCTGATATTCCAGCACCATGAAGCTGGTGCTGGCGCCGTTCTGAAGCTTCTTCGTCTCGGCCGCGAGCGCGTCATCGGCATAGCTGCGCGCCTTGCGGTTGGATTCGACGCGCTGGAGGGCCGATTCAACGCCCCGGACGGCGGTGTCGATGCTGGTCACCACCCGGAGTTGTTTTTTCTGGATGCGAAGTTCGGATTGTTCCTGGGCCACCAGGCTGGCCTTGTATTGATTGCGTTCCGCGGTGCGGCTCAGCGGCATGCTCAACATGATGCCCACGTTGTAAAATGTGTGGTCGGTGTCGCGGACGCCCCGCCAGGCTTCGCTGGCGCCCGTCCCGTAGGCTTGCACCCCGACGCCGCCGATGAGGTCGAGGTTTGGGTAAAGCTGGTTGTTCGCGTAGCGCACGAGGATCTTGCGCTTCTCCAGTTCGAGGCGGAGCTCCTCCAAGTCAGGGCGGTAAAGCAGCGCGTTCTGCCAGCACTGCTGCCGGTCGAACGATTCCGTGCTCGCCACGAGCGTTTCAGCCGGGTCGATATCGAAGTGGTTCCAATGCTGCATGTCCTTGGCGAGGAATTCCTTCAGGACATTCTGTTTCTCGTGGTAGATCTGCTCGGCGGCCGTGATGTTTGCCTGCACGGTTTCCATCTGCGATTCGGTGAGTTTGACATCCAGTTGCGCCCGGTCTCCCACCTCCATGCGGCGGCGGGTCTCGGTGAACAACTGGCGGGTGAGTTCCAGCGCTTTCTGGTTCACCCGGACGACTTCGCGGGCTGAGATTAAATCGTAATAAGCCATCATCACGTCGGTGACGTTGGTCATCATCTTTGCCCGCAGCGCGAGTTCGGAGATCTGGAGATCTTTTTTCGCAAGCTGGATGTTCAGGCGGTCGGCGTCGATCCACAAATTCCGGAGCAGCGGCTGGCGGACGGTAAACGAGGCGGTGGCGTAGTTGTAATTGGTCTGGCCGAAGGCGAGATTCGCCTCTCCGGGTACCGGGAAAGCTGTGACATCCTGATAATCGGTGCGCACTCCCACTTCATACTGGGTGCCGGTCGGGAGTCTGCCGACCACCCCGCCGCCGACGCCATTTGCGACTTGCTCATATGGGTTCTGCGTGTCGAGGTAGCTTACCGTTCCGACTTGGACCGGTTGCATGGTGATTGGATCGATTCTCCAGATGGCTTGCCTGCGCAGATTGTCCGGATTGACCCGCGCCGGCTGGTCGAGATAGCTGTGCTTGGTGAAAACGCTGACCACTGGATCGTAGACGCCGTACGTGGCGCGCAAGAGGTAATCGGCGATCTTCGGATTGAGTCGGTCAATCTTCAGATCAAGGTTGTTCTCGATCGACAAGGCGATGCACTCGCGCAGGCTCAAGGTCCGCCGGACGACGCTGGAATTCGTGCTTTGCGCTCCGGCGTCCACCGCCAGGCAGAAAGTCAAAAGGAGAAGACAGCTTTGGGAACGCATATTGAGGCGACCTTGCAATAAGGCTCCGTTTTCGTCAAACCGTCTTTCCCGGCGGCTCCGCCACTTTGAAATTTGAAATCTCAGATTTGAGATTCCGGGGGGCGGCTATTTCATCTTGTTGAAGGTCTTCTGCAAAATCTGCCAGTCCTTCTGGCCCTTGAACGGCTCCGACAGCTTCGCATTGATGGCCAGCTCACTGGCGTTCTTCGTCGGCCGGCTGGCCTTGTAAAAGATGCCGAAGTGGCCGGGGAACGGCGCGTCGGCCAGCTTGTAGGCGGCCACCTCATCCGTTACGTCGTGGTCCGCGGGAACCAGGCTGAACTGGCCGCCCTTGCGCGGATTCGAGGCGTCAAACGCGCCCTCGTAAAACTCCACGCATTCGCTCAGGCATTCGATCACGCTGAAGCCGTCGTGGTCCATGGCCGCCTCCATCATCTGCAGGATGTGGTTCGGCTGCGTGTGCGTGGTGCGCGCGACGAAGGTGGCGCCCGAGGCGATGAGCTGCTTCATCGGGTTGATGGGATGATCCACCGCGCCCCAGACGTCGGTCTTGCTCTTGTAACCCAGCGGCGACGTGGGCGAGGTCTGCTTCTTCGTCAGGCCATAAACCCAGTTGTCGAGGATGACGAGGGTCATCTTGATGTTTTTGCGCGCCGTGTGCGTGAGGTGATTGCCGCCGATGGACAACGCATCGCCGTCGCCGCTGAAGACAAACGGATGGATGTCGGGCCGTGTCAGGGAGACGCCGCTGGCGAAAGGCAGCGAGCGTCCGTGAATGAAATGCACGCCGTGCGCCTGCACGAAGTAGGGAAAGCGGCTCGAACAGCCGATGCCCGACACGGTCGTGATCTTCTCGTGGTGCAGCTTGCGCTTCTCGATGAGCTTGAAATACAGGGCGAGCACCGAGAAATCGCCGCAGCCGGGACACCAGGTGGGATGATCGGCCGCGACTTCCTTTTTGGTCAGACCCTTGCGCTCTTCGACCGCGGGCGGAAGGCTGGTGGCGCCGGGCGCCTGTTGGGGTATTTCAGTGGTGGCACTCATGGGAATTTCAAAGTCAGAAGTTTCGCCGGTTAACTCTTCTTCGCACCCGCCGCGATTTTTAACTGCACGCGCTCGACAATCTCCCGGACCTTCCAGGTAAGCCCGTCGGTCTTGGTGATGCTGCCGATGCGCGGGTCGCAAATGGCCGCGCGCAGCAATCCGGCGAGCTGGCCAAATCCATAAAGGCCCTCGTCGTTGATCTCGACCGTCAGCACCTGCTTGAAGGCGGCGAAGACCGAGTCGAGTCCGGGCGGCAGCGGGTTGATGTTGCGGATGTGCAACGAGGAAACCTGAAAGCCTTCCGCGCGCAACCGGTCCACCGCCTCCTTGATCGGCCCCTGGGTCGAGCCCCAGCCCACCAGCAGGATCTCGCCCTCTGCCGGGCCAAAAACCTTGGGTGTCGCGAGCGTCGTCGCGAGCTTTTGCAGCTTCCGGCGGCGCTTGGCGTTCATGGTCTGATGCACCTTCGGCGAGGCGGACGGATGCCCGTAAACGTCGTGCTCGAGGCCGGTGGCAATCGGATAGATGCCGTTGGCGATGCGCGTGCCCGGCGGTTTGTGATAAGTGATGCCATCCGGCGCGGTCGGATCGTAGGGCTTGTGCTCCGCCACCGGCGTGAGGTCGAGCGGCAGTTCCTGGCAGACCTTCTCCAAGTCCGGCATCGCGAACGCCTCGATGCGCGTCGAGATCGCCTGGTCGCTCAGGATGATCACCGGCACGCTGTATTGGCGGGCGATGTTCACCGCCTCAATGGCCGTGTAGAAGCAATCCTCGACGTCCGCCGGGGCGATGACCACCCGCGGCGCGTCGCCGTGGCTGCCATACACCGCGATGTTCAGATCCGACTGCTCGACCTGCGTGGGCAGGCCGGTGGACGGTCCGCCGCGTTGCACGTCGATGATGATGATCGGCATCTCGGCCATGACCGCCCAGCCGAGCGCCTCGGTCTTGAGCGAAAGGCCGGGGCCGCTCGTGCCGGTCACCGCAAGGCGTCCGGCGTAGCTTCCGCCGAGCGCCATGCAGATGGAGGCGATCTCATCCTCGCACTGCACAAAACTGCCGCCGTATTTAGGCAGTTCACGGCGCAGGATTTCCATCACATCCGACCATGGCGTGATCGGATAGGCCGTGCCGAAGCGCACGCCTGCCGCAATCACGCCGTAGGCGAGGGCTTCATTGCCGTTCATCACCACCTGGCTGGTCCCGTGCCGCTGGCTTTCCGAGAGGCGAAAGGTCTCGACCACACCGCCGAACGAGTATCCGTTGCCCGCATGAAAGGCGGAGAGCGCGGTGTTGACCACGCTCGGATCCTTGCCGCCAAAGCGCTCGGTGATGAGTTGCTCCAGCTTGGCCGTGTTCAGGTCGAACATGTTGGCCAGCAGTCCGAGCGCGAAGATGTTTTTGCCCTTGTCCTTGGCGGTGCCGCCGATGGATTCCACGGTGAGCGCGGAAATTTTCACTCCGACATGGCGGTAAGTTTCAAGCCACTCCGGCCTGGGCTCCACGTGATCTGCGTCGTAGAGCACGATGCCGCCCTTTTTGAGCGACCCGACGTGGTCCTCGTAGGAATGCTGGTAGAAGGCGAGCAGCACATCGGCCTCGTCACCCGCGCTCAAGACTTCACCCGAGCCGATGCGCACCTGGAAAATCGAGGGTCCGCCGGAGATCGTCGAGGGAATGGTCATGAACGTCATGACCTCCTGCTCGCTGCGTCCGGCCAGGCGCGCGAGGAAGCCGCCGATGGCCTGAATGCCGTCCTGGGAATTGCCGGCGATGCGGATGACCGCCTCCGACACGTTCATTGCGTTCTTGGCGGCGCCCGCTACGGGAGCCGCGACGACTGGTTCGCTCATGGAAAACGAGTGGTTGTTGCTGAACACGGCCCGCCGTTTGAGTTGTGCGCCCGGCGACCGAATCTCCCGCCGTATTTTGCCGACGGGAGATACGACACTACCATCAGCCGGGAGTCAGTCAAATGCTAAAGCCTTGCGCATCTCGTTGGTATTGAGGCAGGTCAAGCGATTAAGTCCTCTGGGAAACGCCCATAAACCATTCTGCTGATGTCAGTTAGCCAATTTGTCCAGGTGGAATTCCAGCCCGCGGGCGACGCCGTGCCCGCAGGGTTGATGGCTCAGGTAGCCGTGCTGACGGCGCACCACGTCCTTCACCTTGGGCACCGCATTCGACGGCGCCACGAGAAAATGGGCGAACTCGAGGGAGAGCATCGGCAGATCGTTCAAGTGGTCGCCAGCGGCAAAGGTCGCCGCCGGCGGCACACCCAGCAACCGGCCGATCTCGGCCAGCGCCGTGCCTTTGTTGAAGGCGGCGTGGCTGAACCGCGCATAGACGTCGTTGCGCACCAGGGTGAGTCCCGGCAGCGTCGCGCAAAACGCATCAATGAACTCCTGGATGCGGTCCGCGTCAGCGTTGCTGCCGGCGATCAGACAGAAGGGGGAGAAGGCATCCTCGTAAATCGTGGCGCGGAACCGCTCGGTCACCCAGCGGGTCAATCGCGGCACCTCCGGCCGGACGTGCGCGAACAAATCCTCATGCTCCTGCTGGCAGCGGTCGTTCCACGGCGCGTGCGGCACGTAGCGTGAGCCGTCGTGGATGAAAACCTCCCGTTCGACCGTCACCAGAAAATCCGGCTGGATGCTGAGCCTTGAGCGCGCGATGCCCTCCATGACGCTCGAAAGATCGCGCCCGGTGTTGATCACCCAGCGCGCGCCGCGCCGTTGCAAGTCGCCGATGAGCGCCTGCAAATCCAGCGGCACCGGCGGATCCTCGAACTCCGCGTGCAACGTGCCGTCGAAATCTGTCGAGATGAGTTGAATGGCTGGCGTCATGATGAAGGTGCCGATCCGTTACGTGCCATGGAAGAAGGTTCTGGCCCGGGCGGCAACGCTGAAATGAAGGCCCGTCGAATGAATGCCCGCCGCGCCAACAAAAAAGCGGCGCCCGTTCAGAGCGCCGCTTGGGCAAAGCTTCCCCGCTCAGTGGCAACTGCAGCCGTGGCCGCACGATTCAAAATCCTCCGGTGCCGGCACCCGGCCGATCTCGAAGGTTTTGTGGACGTAACGACTGACGGATTCCTGCATCGCGCGCATCTCCTGCTGGGCATCGAGGAACTCCCGCGCCACGGGATTACTGACGAGTTGCTCGCGGCTCTTCTCGAAGTCCTGGATTTCGTCATCGCTCAACGGCATGCCGGTCTGCTGTTTCTGCTGGAGCGACTGGCCCTTTTCCACGACCTGCTGGTACTGGTTTTGCGCTTCCTCGTTGCCCATGAAGGAATCGACCCTCTGGCGAATGGCCTGGAAGGTGGGCTGGCGAACAATGGTGTCGCAGAGCTCGATGGTCTTCTGGTGGATGATTTCGTCAGTGACGGTATGGCTCATAACGGCGTTGTTGATGAATGATTTCTTCTCGCGGCCATCGGCAGTTTTGCTGGCAGCCGGCGCGAGAACATACACGGCGAATTATCGCTGGCAACCAAATGATCGGGCCGAAATGGGCCCGGCTCGGAAGGGGCCAGACCCTTCATTGCAGCGAGGCGGTTCCTGCTTTAGACTCGGCCTTAACGTGAGTCTGAAAACATGAAAACTTTCCTGCCGCGTCTGTTGCTCGTCCTCGCGCTGATCCTGTTCGGCGCGGGCGTTGCCTTGCCTCGCCTTGCCTCGGCGGCGCCGCCGGCGAACACCCTTGTCCGGGCCACCAATGCTCCGCCCGCCGTCGTTGCCGTAGATTCACCGGAGCGCGGTCTGGCGGCGGCGAATGCGCTCACCACGGTCACCGGGGTGGCCATCTCACCAATGATGGGCGTTGGCGTTTTGGGCGCGTGGGATTGGTGGCGCACGCCGGCGGCTCAACGCCAGCGCCTGCACTGGTATGCGCATCCGGCTTTCTGGATTCCCGCCTTGCTCCTCGTGCTGCTGGTGGCCGTGAAGGATATCGTGGGCACCACGCTGCCTGTCACGCTGAAGCGCCCGTTCGACATCGCGGAAGCCATCGAAAACAAAATCAGCGGCCTGGTCGCCGCGGGCGCCTTCGTTCCGCTCATCGCCACCATCTTCACCGTCGTCGCTCCCGCGGATAGCGGGGCGGCAGCGCAGCCGACGATGTTGGTCGCGGGCTTCTTCCCTCCGTTTCTCGCCAACGGAACCCTGGATTGGCTTGGCAACCTTGTCACCGTGCCTCTGGCCATTTTCATCTTCGCGCTGGTCTGGCTGGTGTCGAACACGATTAACCTGCTGATCCTGATCAGCCCGTTCGGCGCGTTGGACGCCGCCTTGAAGGCTTTTCGCTTCACGGTGCTGGCGGCGCTCACCAGCACGGCCTTTGTCAATCCTTACGTCGGCGCGGCGTTCAGCGCGGTGCTGATTGTGATGTGCTGGTGCATCTCCGGCTGGAGCTTTCGGCTGCTGGTGTTCGGCAACATGCTTGCGTGGGATCTGCTCACCGGCCGGCGGTTCCGCTTCACCCCGACGGCGGAGCGGGCGAAGATGTTCCTCGCGCGCCGGCAGGACGGCGTGCCGGTGCGCACTTATGGAAAATTGTTCGTGCCGGATGCCGCCGGAAATCGCGTGTTCGAATATCGTCCGTGGCTGGTTTTGCCCAGGCGGAAGCTCATCCTGCCCGCTGGCGATTTTGCGGTGGGCCGTGGTTTACTTTACCCGGAGGTTTTCCTGATCGAAACGAATTCCGATCGCACGCGGACCCTGCTGCTCCTGCCACCGCGGTATCGCGGTCACGAGGAGGAGTTGGTCGCGGTGTGCGGTTTCAAGGAGGTGCGCGATGTCGGGATGCTGCGCGGCATGAAGGGCGCCTGGCGCTGGCTCAAGGAACTGTTGGGCTGGACCACGGCCGCGGTGCCGGTGGCGGAAATCGGGCCGGCCCGGGTGCCCGCAAGCTCGTAGCGGCATCTCGGTAGAGTGCCGCGCTTATTCGGATGCCCGGGAGTGTGGCGCCCTGCCGAGACGCCGCTACGAAGGAAACGAAAAACGCTGGCTACCTCCGCCACCAGCCTTTGTTCTGCGGCGGAGCCTCCGGCCGGGCATCGGGCGCATCAATGGCTTCGTGTTGGCGCCGCATTCGGAGCAACAAATGCGTGCGCGACGCTTCGAGTGCCATGATGAATGCGTCGTAGTTTGGGTAGCGGTTCGACGGTTCTTTCGCCATCGCGGTCATCAGCGCCTCGTTCGTCGGTTGGGAGATGTCCGGTCGCACATGAATCGGTTGCGTGAGCGGCGTGTGGACGTGCCCGGCCACGACCTCCTCGATGGTTTCGGCTTCAAACGGCACATGGCCGGTCAGCGCGTGATACAGCGTGCCGCCCAGGCTGTACATGTCCGACAAAAACGTTTCCGCCTCGCGTTTGATTTTCTCCGGCGCCACGTAATACGGAGTGCCGAAAACATCAGCGCCGTATTCCTCCTCTTCCTCGACGCCCTTCGCGAGTCCGAAATCGACCAGCTTGGGCTCGCCTTCGGCATTGAAAAGAATGTTGCCGGGCTTGATGTCGCGGTGGAGAAGGCTGTGCTTGAGCGCGGTGTCCAGCGCGGAGCCGACCTTGATGCCGACATCGAGCACGGTCAGCTCGGACACCGTGCCCTCGGTTTCGATGCGGCTGTCGAGGCTGCCGCTGTCCGCGAGTTCCATGACGATGTAAGGGCGGTCATCGAACTCATCGAATTGATAGACGTGAATGATGTTGGTGTGGTTGAGCGCCGCCATGGCGCGGGCTTCGCGATAGAAGCTGTCCATCACCTGCTTGTCCTCGACCATCTCGCGCTTGACGAGCTTGAAGGCCACCATGCGCTCCAGCACGGTGTCAAAGGCGCGATAGACCGTGCCCATGCCGCCCGAGGCGACGACCTCGCGCAACTCGAAGTGCCGCACGCGCGTGGGCACGATGACCGGATGACCGCATTTGGAGCAGGGCGTGGGGTTGAGGGGGGCGCCGTCCGTCGCCAGCCACTGGTTGGCCTTGCATCGGCCGCACACGGCCAAACGCAATGGTTTCTTCGACTGGCTGGTAGAATCGGTCACCGCGGGGAAGATAACCGAGCTTCACAGGCGGACAAGCGGAGAAGTGATTTGGCGCGCGCAAAGTCCAGCCAAGCCAGCCCGCTGTTGGGAGGCTTCAGCGTTACAGGCCTGTCAGAATCACGCGCATGGCTTCGAGCACGGCCCGGCCTTGCGCCGGCTGGCGCCACGAGTCCACTTCGCCGACGCGCGGCCGAAGCTCTCGCAAACCCTGCGCGCGCCGGCTCGCGAAGTCGGCAGGTTCAAGAATTTCATCGACCAATCCACACGCTCGGGCCGCCTGACCATCGAGTTCGCCCGATTGCCAGAGCATCGTACCGCGCCGGAAAATTTGTCGCGCTTCGATGACTGGATGAACGATGCGCGCCAGCGGCGCGAGTCCACCTTGCGGGATGCGCCATGTCGCGTCGCCCGACGCAATGACGACATCCGCGCACGCCGCCAGTCCAACCCCGCCGCCCACCGCAAAGCCTTGCACCAACGCGAGGGTTCGCGCCTCGCTCTTCAGCAGGCGCTCATACACCGAGGCGAGCAATGCGAGGTGGCGACGCGGGCGCGGCCAATCAGGGTCGCGGCGACACTCATCAAGGTCGAGCCCGGCGCAAAAGGAAGAACCGCTTCCCGTGATGATGACGACATCGGCGCGTTGCTCCAGACCCCGATGAAGCTGCTCCAGCGCGGCCAGGTTGAGAGCGTTGCGCTTCGCCGGGCGGTTCAGATCCAGGCGCAGCACCGTCGCGCCGGATGCCTCTCGTTGAAACTCCGCGATGACCTCCTGCTGGTTTTCGCCTGCGCTCTCGGACTGGGATCTCATTCGCTGAGAATAAAACTGGCCGGGGCGAAGGCGCGCAGAGCGAACGAGAATCGGCCGTTCTCCACGGCGATGGATTTGCCCTGCGGAACTCCGCGCAAATTCACCGGCTGGGCTTTTTTCACTGAGAATCCAGCGGGCAGGCTGACCTCGCACGCGCCCTTTTCACCGGCCATTTCCCACACGCGCAACAGCGTGCCGGGGCCGTCGGGATTGGCGCCGAAGGCCGTCACGAGGACGCCTTTGCGCGACACCTTCAGCCCTTCCTTCGTCAAAGGCAGCTTCCCCCCTGGCCCATCGGCGATGGCGGCTTGCAGCGGGAAACGCGCTTCGAGCGAGGGCGTGATCAGGCTCTGCTCCGGGTTGTACTTATCGAATGACCACAGGCGCACGCGCGCGGTCCACGAGCCTTCGTTCCACATCCGAAAATTCGTCGTCCACTGGTTGTTGAACAGGTTGAGGTAAGCCACCGGCTTCTTCGGCACGAAATCCAGCGAGTATTTCCAGCAACCCGGTTCGTCGAGGCTGACCAGCGGATTGTCGAGCGCGCAAAAGCCGACGCCGCGGCCTTGCGGATCGAAGATGGCCACCCCGGTGGTGATGCCGAAAAGATTCCGGTTCGCGCCCGTCACGATGTCGGACATGGGATCGATGATGGACGCCTGGCGGCCGAGGCGGAACTGCGGCGAGTCGATTTTGAACGGCAGGCAAAGCCACCCCGCCTCGGGCCACGGGTCGGCTGGTTTGTGAGCAATCTCCATTTCGAGATCCACGAACGGGAGACCGTCGTACAGCGTCAGGCGGAGCATGGCACGATGCGGCAAATCATTTTCAGCCGTCGGATTCACCCACACGGTCATGCTGGGAGTCTCCCTCCGCACGAAATTCCAGCCCGCAATTGGAGGGCTGCCGGATCGCTTTGGCGGATCGAGCGATGCGGGCCGCTGATCGACTGGCGGCATGCTGGGCTTGCCTAGTTCATTCACGGCCCAGTCGGCGTCAATCTTGACGTAAGCCTTCACGTAGGACGCGATTTGGTTGCTGGTGAACCGTTGATACAGATACTGGCCAAGGCGTTCCCTCGCCGCCGCGTCCACCAATTCCCGCCCGGAGCGTTTGTCCACCAACGACGGGATCCCGCTGGATTTGTCCGGCAGCGTGACGCGGAAATACTGGTTCTGCACCGTGCCTGCAGCCCGGTCTAAAGCAAACGGCGAAGGTCCCAGTTCCCCTTTCACTGGCACGTAGGTGCGGTAACCGAACGACGGAATGTCGCGCGCGATGAAAAGAAATTCATCGTGTGCTCCTTGCGTGGTCGCAACGCGTTCTAAAACAGCCGCTGCGCCTCCATCGACCGGGGCCAGGGCTGTCGCGCTGATTTTGCCCACCGGGAAGCGAACGAGTCCGTCACGTTTCCACGGTAACGGATTGAAGACCACCACGCGCGGGCCATCGGCCCGGACGGCGTTGGCGAGGAGATTGAACTGGTGTCCGAGCAACGGCTCGGAGATGTCCCGCGCGTTCTCGATGTAGGCCGTGTGTTCGGCCCAGGAATCCTCCAGCTTCTGGAAACGGCCGCTGATCCAATCCGCCGCCCATTTGTCGCCGTAGCCCCACTTGGTTCCCGCGCCATACTGGGTCACCCAATACTGCGCGCCGCCCCAGGTGTGTTCGCCGTAGAGCAGGCTTTGCTCGTAGGCCTGCGTGATCGTCGGCGCGGCATCGGGAACATCGACGCCCCACAGCCGCAGCATGGTGTTGAGCGACTCGGCGGTGGCGATGGCAGGACGGATGTTGCGCGCCAGCCTGGCGCCTTGCGGATCGCTCATCGGCCCGTGAATCCACGTGTCCGGCATGTCGCCGCGCACGACCGGGATGTCTGCCTTCTCTTCCAGAATCGCATCGCCGAAATCGCTCAGCCGGCCGATGCGCACCTTCACACCGGCGAGTTTCTGCTTCGCTTCGTCGAGGAGTGTCTTCACCTCGGCGGGCGTCGGCGGGCCGTGATTGTCGCCCGTGTGGATGAGCGCGAGCCAGGTCTTGTAAGGCCAATCCTTTGGCGGCACGAGTCCGGTGCCGTAGCTCTCGGCGGTGTACATCGTCAGCAGTCGCGAGCCATCCGGGCCTTCCCAGAGAAACAGCCGCGGCACGCGCGGCGAACTGCTGGCGGCGTTGCAGCCGAGGTGCAGGAAGTCCACGTCCGCGTGCTTGAGCAAGGTGGGCATGATCCACGAGTGGCACGGCACATCGGTCATTTTCGCATCGCGCGGCAGTTCCAGACCGACCGACCGCGACAGGCGCGATGCAAAGCCAAGTCCGCGCACCAGATCCTCGGGCTCCAGCAACTCGGTGTGCGTGGTGAACGGCAGCGCGTGGACAACGAAGCGCCCGTCCTTGAAGGCTTGCCGGACGCGCTCCTGCCGTTGCGTCGATTGCCCGGGCCAATCCTCCAGGATCTTGCTCAACGGCCAGCCGGGCAGCGTCCACGCAAACTGCTGCTCGGGCGGCAGGGCGCGGCTCTGATCCACGACCTTGAGCGCGTCATCGATCATCGTGGTGCGGTAGCGCTTCACCACGTTGCTGGCCATGTCGGTGTAGCCAATGTCGAAGTGCGTCTTGAAGACGATGATGACCTGGTCGATGGCGGGTGAATTCGTCGCGGGTGATGCCGCAGCCGGGGCCGCGCGGAGGTCACGCACGCTCGATAACACCACGACGACCAAGGCAAGGCAGGCGGTGCAGAAGCTGGAGGTTTTCATGAGAGCAAGTTGAGGATGCACGAAACTCGGGCGCGCGTCGAGGGCGTCGAGGGCGACTTTCGTTGGGGGGGGGCGCAAGCACGTCGGTTTTTGGAAGGGGCCTTGAGCTAAATCACCCCTCACCCCGGCCCTCTCCCCGTTGAGGGGAGAGGGGGCGCGGTTAACGCTTTCAGACGACTCATGACACTCGCCGCGTCCAATCTCCGAGGCGCAGGCTCGAAGAGCCGACGACAACGCCCGCCAGGAAAGACGCGCACGTTGGTGTTGCCCGCGCCGAGAGCGTCTTGCGCGACTCCCTCTTCCCTCAACGGGGAGAGGGCCGGGGTGAAGGGTGAGACGGGCGTGGCGTGCGAGAATTTGAGATGCGCCCGGCGGCGGGCCAGTAGCGCATCTGGACTGGCGCCTGACACGATTCAGGAGATAATCGCCGCCATGAACCGACGTTCCTTTCTCCAAGGCGCACTGGCCGCGGGCTTCTCGATCTCGTTGCGCGGTGCGGACGCAAAACGCCCGCCGCGCATCCTGCTGCGCTCGTCGTGGCAGGTCGTGAACATCGGCGATATCGCGCACACGCCGGGCGTGCTGGCGCTGATCGAAAAGCACATTCCCGAGGCCGAAGTCATCCTGTGGGCCTCGGGCGATCTCTCGCCGGAAGTCGCCGCGATGGAGCACAAGCGGTTTCCAAAATTGCGCATCGTGAAAGGCAGCATTGGCGCGGACGGCAGGGCCACGAACAAGGATCTCGGCGACGCCATCGCGTGGAGCGATTTCCTCCTGCACGGCTCCGGGCCGTCGCTCGTCGCGGCGAAGGATGTGGCCGCGTTCGTGAAGGCAACGGGCAAACCTTTCGGTGTTTATGGCATCACCTATGGCGGTGCTGCGACGGCGGAGAGGGAGTTGATGAGCCGGGCGAAGTTCCTTTTCTTTCGTGACTCGGTTTCCCTGGCGAGAGCCAAGGCCGACGGCGTGACGTGTCCGGTGATGGAATTCGGACCAGACGGCGCCTTCGCCTGCGATCTGCGCGACGACGCCAAGGCGACGGCGTTCCTGAAGGCCAATGGGCTCGAAGATGGCAAGTTCGTCTGCTGCCTGTCGCGTCTGCGCTACACGCCGTATTGGCTGGTGAAACCGGGCGTCAAGAAGGACGAGAAACGTCACGCCCGCAACGAGGCCATGAAGCAGCATGACCACGCCGCGCTCCGCGACTCTATCATCGCCGTCGTGCGCGAGACAAAGCTCAAGGTACTCCTTTGCCCCGAGGACATGACGCAGATGGCCGTGGGCCGGGAGATGTTTTGGGACAAGCTGCCGGACGACGTGCGCCAACGCGTCGTATGGCGCGAGAACTTCTGGCTCACCGACGAAGCGCTCAGCACCTATGTGCGCAGCGCCGGGCTGTTTGGATCCGAGATGCATTCGCCCATCATGGCGGTCGGCAACGGCGTGCCGGCCATCGTTTGTCGTTTTGAAGAGCAGACGAGCAAGGGCATCATGTGGCGCGACATCGGCCTCGGCGACTGGCTCTTTGATCTCGATCAGGACGAGGAGTCAAAACGGATCGTCTCCACCGTTCTGGCGATGGTTCACGACCCGGCGGCGGCGCGCGCGAAAATCGCAGCCGCACGGGAGTTCCTACAGCGGCGCCAGCGCGAAACGATGGCGGTGTTGCGGCAAACCCTCGCAGAACTTCCACGATGACCTTGCTGACGAAATGGCGGCCGGCCGCCTGGATTGCCGGGGCTTTGATCTGTTCTCCGCTCATCGACGCGGAGGGTGCCAATGCAGCGACCACGACTGCGGCTGTCACCTCAAATGCGCCGCCAGCCTTCATCGACACCAGCTTCGAGAACGCCTCGCCGTTGTGGTACGAGTTCACGCCGGACGGCACGGTGCTGGTGCATCTGCTTTACGATCACGAGCGATCGTCGCCGAACCGCGCGGCGGGGCACATTCATTTCCTGCTGCACAGCCACACGGGCGCGAAACTCACTCTGGAGTTCACGAATCTCGACAATGTCTGGAATGGGAAACCGGGTTCTGTCGCGAGCGAATTGAAGACGCTGGTGGTGTCGGAGAACGGTCGCGACTGGACTACGGTGGCCACGGAGACGCTTCCGACCAATCGCATCCGGCTGACCGTCACGATGCCCGGCCCGCAGCTTTACGTGGCGCGCATCGAGCCGTATCGACTCTCGGATCTCAATCATTTGCTCGCCAGTTTGCGCACGAACCCGCTCGCGCGGATCACGCCCATCGGAAAAACGGTGCAGGGCCGCGAACTGGAAATCATCCGCATCGGCCAGCCGGACGCGCCCTATCGCGTCTTTCTGCGAGCCCGGGCGCATCCGTGGGAATCCGGCGGCAACTGGGTGGTGGAGGGATTGATCCAGCGTTTGCTCCGGGGCGACGCCGGGGCGCGGAAGTTTCTCTCGCGCTACTGCGTTTACGTTCTGCCGATGGCCAACAAGGACGGCGTCGCGCTCGGGCGGACGCGCTTCAACCTTCAGGGCAAGGATCTGAATCGCAATTGGGATCAGCCCGCCGACCCGCAACTGGCGCCGGAGAACGCCGCGCTGGAGCGTTGGCTCGACGGCATGATCCGCGCGGGACAACGCCCGCATCTGGCGCTGGAACTGCACAACGACGGCGGCGGCCAGTTGCACATCAGCCGCCCGGAGGTCGCGGATCTGGAGCGACATCTTGACCGCATGAAGACGCTGGAGGATTTGCTGCGCCGGCACACCTGGTTCACCGAAGGCAGCACGCAGGCGACCTTCCGCAATCCCGGCTCGCTCGGCGATGGCTGGCTGGAGCGCTTCGGCATCGATGCCGCCGTGCAGGAGTCAAACTGCAACTGGATTGCCGGTTTAATGGATTATCCGTCCGCGAAGCACTGGCAGGAATACGGCGCCGCGCTGGCGACGGTGTTCGATGAATACCTTGCCGTGGTCAAACCTTGAAATCGCGTCGGCAACGTTCAACGAATCATCGCGCATGCCCTTTCCACTGGCTCATCCGGCCGCAGTGCTGCTCTTCCGGCGCCATTGTCCGCGCCTCCTCAGTTGGCCGGCGTTGGTTGTGGGCAGCCTCATCCCGGATGCCGGTTATCTCGGGAAATCTCTTCAGCTCGACGAGATCTCCCATCGGCTGTCCGGGCTGCTCACGTTCTGTCTGCCCGTCGGAGTCGTCACGGTGCTGCTCGTTTACGCGGTGCGGTCGCGTCTTTTTCCGATCATTCCCAATCCCTTTCGCCGCATTTTCGCGCCGTTGTTCCAACAACCGGCGGCCTCTCTGCGGGTGATCGCCTTTTCGGTTCTCCTCGGCGCCGCCACCCACATTCTGTGGGACTACTTCACCCACAAAAATGGCTGGCTGGTCGGGCGCCTGGCCATCCTGCAAAGACCCATCACGCAGGTTGGAAGCCGGCAAGTGCGGCTCAGTCATTTCTTTTGGTACGTCAGCACGCTGGGGGGAGTGGCCTGGTTGGGGAGCGCCTATCAGCAATGGCGGAGCACCGTCCGCCGCTCGCCCTTGTGCATCTCATTTCGCGTCCGGTGGACCAACGCGTTTCTCCTCGGTTTCTTCGTGGTGCCGGTCGCGATGATTCATCATCTGGTCCACGGCCTCGCGGGAGCCTTCCTCGTGGCGAGTCTCTCGGCGTTCCTGATGCTGGGCTTCGTCTGGTGGATCGAGACACAGTTCGAGGAGAAATCCTCACCCCCGGCGGGATGACGCACGCCAACGCGCGCGTGACCTCTGCGGCATCTTCTGCGAAACTCGCGCCATGATTTTCCACGCCACACCTCTGGTTGTCGCCGCGTTCGTCGCGTTCTCCGCGGTGCTGAACAGTCGCGCCGCCCAAATGTTCACCGTGCATTACCCGCCGTCGCAGCAGCCGGGCGAACTGGCGGTCGAGGCGACGTATCATCTGTGGATTCCGCCCACGGCGAAGCGGGTGCGAGCGGTGATCGTGCATCAACACGGCTGCGGCGAGGGCGCGGAGAATTCCGGCGAAACCGCCGCGCTCGATCTGCACTGGCGCGCGCTCGCGGCCCGCCACGACTGCGCATTGCTCTCGCCGCATTATCGCGCGCTCAACGGGAATTGCCGGCTCTGGTGCGAACCGCGCAACGGCTCGGACCTCGTGTTTCAGCGCGCCCTTAACGATCTCGCGAAAGAAAGCGGGCATCCGGAAATCGCCACCGCGCCGTGGTGTCTCTGGGGCCATTCGGGCGGAGGCTTCTGGGCGTCGCTGATGTTGGAGCAGCATCCCGAGCGGATCGTGGCGGTCTTCTGCCGGTCCGGCACGGCGATGATGGGTTTGGGGAAGCCTGAGATCGCGCCGTTGAATTATCCGCCCGCGGCGTTCGGTGTGCCGGTGGTGCTCAACCCGGGCGTCAAGGAACGCGGCCACACGCAATTCAACGGCGCGTGGACCGGCTCGCTCCAATTCTTCGAGCAGTTTCGCGGCAAAGGCGCCCCGGTGACGTTTGCGCCCGATCCCTTCTCCAGCCACGACTGCCGTAATTCGCGCCTGCTCGCGATCCCGTTCTTCGATGCCTGCCTGCGCCTTCGCCTGCCGCGGCGGGGGACGATGTTGCGCGCGGTCCGCCAGTCCAATGGTTTTTGGGGTGACTGGACGACCGGCCGGGTGCGCCCGGCGGGGACCAACACCAGCGAGCTTTCGTGGCTGCCAGATGAGATCAGCGCGCGGGCTTACACCGATTACGTGACGGCCGGAGTGACGACCGATCGCACGCCGCCGGCGAAGGCTCCACGCATCATCGCCGTGACGCGCAGTCCGGCAGAGGGCGGCGTGGTGCTGGAATGGACGGCCGAGGCGGATTTCGAGAGTGGCGTGCGGCAGTTCGCGATCTATCGCGATGGCGCGCTTCTGTTGCGCCTGCCGGAGAAACTCGATGAGCGCACGGGCTACGCGCAATTCCAAACCATCAGCTTCCACGACACGCCGGTGCCGGGCGCGCCGCGGTTGCGCTTCATCGATCGGTCCGCGCCAACCGACGCGCGCCCGTCCTACGCCGTGGCTGTGGTCAACGGTGCCGGCATGGAAGGGCCGCGGAGCAGGGTGATCAAACCCGCGGCGAAAAAATAGCTTTGGCGCAGCGCTTCGGAGCAGATCGGGCTCCGTGCCACCGCTTTCGGCCCATTGGATACAATCGAGGCCGGGATGAACAAACCAACAACCATCGCCCCGGTCGTTGTCCCGCCGGGAGCCGGACCTGACCTCCACGCGTTTGGGGACGAAGTCATCGTTCATCTCAGCGGCGAACAGACCCGCGGCAAGTTCACACTCTTCACCGACATCACCCCGCCCGGCGGCGGGCCTCCACCGCATTACCACCGCAATGAGGACGAGTGGTTCGTCGTCATGGAAGGCCGCGTCAGCTTCTTCCTGCACTGGCAGGGGCAGGAACCGTTGACACCCGGCCACATGGCGTTTGCGCCGCGCGGCGTCGTGCATGGCTTCAGGAATGTCGGGGACGTGCCGCTCAAACAGCTCATCACCACCTCGCCGTCCGGCTTCGAAACATTTTTCGCCCGTTGCCAGGAGGAATTCCAGCAGCCCGGCGGCCCGGACATGGAACGCGTCCTGGCCATCAGCGCCGAGCACGGCATTCATTTCCCGAAAGTCTGACCCGGCCGGCCTGAGAATGGCGGCGGGCTCGGTGTAACTTTGGCGGGGTACGGGCTGTCTTGCTTAAATGTGCCTCCCCTTGCGGAATCGCCGATGCGGTTCTGTCATCAGGACGAGGACACAAAAAAACCAAAACCGAACAGTTCATTCAAACCAAGCCAAATACCATGAAATCTCTCGTCAAAATCGTCGCTGGCGCCATCTTCGCGCTGGGATTCATCGCCCAAGTCCACGCCGCCGATGCCACCGGCAACTGGAGTTGGACCACGCCCGGCCGCAACGGCGGCGAAGGGCGCAAGATGACCCTGAAATTGAAGGTCGATGGGGAGAAACTGACCGGCGCCGTGACAATGCCCGGACGCCAGGGCGGCGACCCCGTCGAGACCGCCATCTCGGACGGCAAAGTCAAGGGTGACGAAGTCACCTTCAATGTGGTCCGCGAGTTTAACGGCAACAAGATGACCATCAAATACAGCGGCAAGGTCAGCGCGGATGCCATCAAGGGGAACACCGAATCCGAACGGAATGGTGAGACCAATAAGCGTGATTGGGAAGCCAAGCGCGAGAAATAGTCCGCCCGTCATCGTTCCTCAGACAATCGACAGGCAGACACGGCGCTCAGAAATGACGCAGCGTCTGCCTGATTGTTTTTGCCCCGCGCGAAGCTTCTCACTGTCTCAATCCTTCATCGCCCTCGCGCTCCGACCATTGCCAGCGCCATTTCCGACCCTCGCCATCCCGCCTCCGGTAATGGGTAAGATTACACCAAATAAATCCTACTTCCGCTCTCTTGACGGATTTCCAGACTCCGGCATACTGCGGGGCGTGAAGACGATCCCCCCTGCCGACACCATCCGGTTCACCACCAAGGGCCAGGTGGTCATCCCGCTCCGGCTCCGCAAACAATTCCATATCGAGGAAGGCACCCGCGCCATCGTCACCGCCACCGAGGACGGCATCCTGCTCAAGCCCGTCACCCGCTGGGCCATTGAGCGGGCGCACGGCCTGATCAAGCGCAAGCCCGGCGACAAGCCGCTCGCCGAGGAGTGGCAGGAGCACAAACGTCGGGAAAAGGAACTCGAGGAGGCCAAATATGCCCGCAGCACTGGTGCTTGACAGCCATGCCTTGCTGGCCCTCTTCCGGGCCGAGGCTGGGGGCGAGCAGGTCAAGGAACTGCTGCACAAGGCGGCCACCACCGATCGCACCCTCCACATGAGCGAGGTGAACTATGCCGAGTTCAAGTACACCCTGCTGCGCAAGGACGGCGCGGCGGCATGGGCGCAGGCGGCAGAAGTTTTGCCAAGCCTTCCCATCCAATTTCATCCCGCCACCCGCGCCCTGGCCGACCTCGCCGCCGACTTCAAAGCCCGCCACAAGCTCAGTCTGGCCGACGCGTTCGCCGCCGCGCTGGCGAAAGAGAGAAAGGCCGAACTCGTCACCGGGGACCCGGAATTTAAGGTGGTGGAGAAGGAAGTCAAAGTTCAGTGGCTGACATAGCTCGCAAGCGCGAACGCGCAAAAAAGATTTCACGACACGCCGTCTTCCAGCAACCTGCCGCCGAAATGGACATACCACGCCCTGAGAAAATACTGGTGGCGATGCTACAGCTCTCCGACCGTTCGCCGAAACCGCTGGAGTACGAGGACATCGTCGTGAAATCGTGGGAGCTTTTCCCCGAGGAGTTTGGTCTTCGCAAGTATGTCCACAAGTACCCGGATTCCTCTGACCAGCACAAGCCGCTCTACGGGCCGCTGAAGGACAAGGGCTACGTGCTTTCGGGCAACAAGAAATTCCGTCTGACGGAGAAGGGCATCGCTTACGCCGGCGAACTCGAAAAAGCTTGGAAAGGCTTGGTGCCGTTGGCCAAGGCGATGTGTGCAGCGGACAAACCCGATCGACTGAGTCGCGACAAGGAAGCGCAATTGAAACGCATTTGCGGCACTGACGCATTCAAGCTTTTTGTCGAAGGCAAACGCGAGGCGATCCTCGATACCGATTTCTACACTTTCCTTGGGGTGACGGTGCGCACCGAGCGCCACGAGTTTCAAGGCCAGTTGAAAACTGTGGCAGATGCAGTCGCAGATGCCGCCCGGATTCTGAGCGATCCCAGGTTCGTCGCGGTCGCAGAGCTTCATTCCTTCCTCGTCAACAGATTTAAGGGAATTATCGAAAGAAACAGGGTAGCAAAATGAGCCAATTCAAGATTGTAGAGCAACCAAACGCTTTTCACGACCATCTCCTCGACATCATTGGGAACGAGTTCAAGTTCGACCACGCGAAAGGGCTGGCCGAGTGGCTCAAGAATTCCTCGGACGCCTACAACCGAGCCGAGGTGAACGATGAGGATCAATACATCTTCATCCGGCTAAGGCCCAAGACCGTGGTCGGTTCCGCTTCATTCGAGTGCATCGACTTCGTTGGCACGACCCATGACGAGATCGAGAGCGCGTTCAAAACTTGGGGCGACCCTAACGCGGCGGCACGAGGGAAGGCCAACAAGAACATCCTCGGCGGGCACGGAAACGGCGGAAAATTCTACATGCGGCAGATGTTTGCGGAATCCCGGTTCATCACCTATCGGGATGGCTGCCTGAATGTTTTCGGCTTCAATGAGAACAAGCGGTATGGCTTTGACCGGAGATTCGAGAAGAAGAAGAAGCCCTTGGAGCGCGCATTGGAACTCGCCGATCTCAAGGACGTGCTGAAACACATACCGAGAGTCCTTAAAAGCAGGTTGGAGAAGGGGACAACTGGCTTCACCGTGGTGACCGGCGAAGCCCCGATGAAACTCCGAGGGCGCAACACCATCCGGAGCATCATCCAGCGGCTCCGCGTCCACCCACAAGCGCGAAGGCTCCTCAAGTCCAAGCAGGTCTATGCGATCATCGATACGCAGGTCATCAAGCTGGAGGTCGAGAGCATCCCGCCAAAGGAAGGCTTTGAAGGCCCATTTGAATTCGACTTGCCGACGGTACTCACGCGAGGCTCGCACGAGATCGAGCTGACAAACGACAAGTATTCGCCTGGCAAACTCGTGCTCTGCACCAGCTCGGAACCGTTCACCCGGCTGGGCGACCGCGCCAGCCTGAACTGTATCGACATTCGCGGCGAGATTGGCGTGATTGGCTCGTACCGGATGCACGAACTGGGGTACGTGAAGAACTTCACGGAAACGGAGTTCATCTACGGCGAATGCACTTGTCCGATCCTGGAGGATCCAAAAGACGATTGCGTGCGCAACGACCGGGAGAAGCTCGTCGAAACCGACAAGAGCCAGGCGCTCTTGGAGTGGATTTGCAGCAAGGTCAACGAACTGGCAGACAAGATGGCGGAGAAGGCTGTTCAAAGCCAACGGGTCGAGGAATTGCGACAGTCCAGCGTGTTCAACGAGTTCCTGAACTCGTGGATGCGCAAAAGCCGCTTCTGGGAAAAACTTCGCGGAGAGATTTTCGGCGGGCCGGATGCCGGTGGTGCGTTTGGCGGCGAAGGTGGTGGCGGTGAAGCTGGCCCAAAAGGTGATGGCGGTGGCAGCAGCGATGGCACCCAGGCTGGCAACGATGGTCAGGATGGCGGGGGAGCGGGAGACAAGAAGAAACAGGGGCCGAAGTTTCCTGATGTCCGGCTCTCTGACGCGGACCCAGATCCACTCGGATTGGCGGACACGGTGCATTGCGATCCGCGCCATCCATTGATCTACCAACGATCCGAGGACGTTTCCCAAGGCATCTATTGGATCAACAGCCAATCCCCGTTCGCCAAAAAGGTGCTTGAGAACTACGGCCATGAATCAACCCGCTGGCGGGAGTACATGTTTCAGCGCCACATCGACATCTTGGTGAAGCAGGCAGTTTACGAGATGGAGCACCGCGAGATGAACCTATCGGCAGCCCGCATTGACAACGAGGTGCTCGACCATGTGACCCGGCGTATTTACGAGGCGGCTTCGGTTGACACAAGTCTCTCGTCATTTCTCTTCAACGAAAACCTCTCCGGCATTCAAACCTCCGCTGATGGCGGGGCTCAGCCGGTGGAAACACCCGCCTTGCCGCCAAGCGCCTGAGCCGGTCCTGTATGTTGCAATTTGTTGATCTGTTCGCAGGTGTTGGTGGAATGACGGAAGGGTTTCGCGGGGCGGTCGGTCCAGCCGGCCAACGGCTGTTTGAGCCGATGTTGCTGGTGGACTGGAACGCTCCCGCGCGTGAAACCCAGCTTCGGAATTACCCCAAGACCCGTTACCTCCATTCCGACCTCGGAACGCTGTCGGCCAAACAGTTGCTGGAAGCCGCCCAAGCTGGCGGACAGGCACCGGATGCCCTTATTGGCGGTCCACCGTGCCAAGGATTCTCCAGGTTGAACAAGGCCACCCGGCGTATGTCTGAGGATCCACGAAATGCGCTCTACACGAAGTTTCTTGAACTGGTCCGAGAGCTGATGCCGAAGATGGTTCTCATCGAGAACGTGCCCAACCTGCTCGACTTTGATGGTGGCAAGTACCGCGATGAGACGATCCAGTTTTTCGCAGATTGTGCCTACGACGTAAAGGCGGACGTTCTGTCAGCGAACGAGTACGGGGTGCCTCAGTTGCGCAAACGAGCCTTCATTGTGGCGGTCCGAAAAGAACTGGGGATTGGCGAGTTCGATTTTCCAAAAGGAAAGTTCTCGCCCTTGCGGACGGCACGTGAGGTCAACGCGGCGGTGCATGGCGAAGAAGACGCTTTCTTCTCGCTGCCCTTCATTTCAGTGGAGGAAGCCATTGGCGATCTGCCGTCACTCGATGCGGGCCAGGAAGCCATCGCCTATGGCACGCCGCCGTTCAGCGACTACCAAGCCGCGCGGCGCAAAGGTGCGCGCTTCCTAGCCAACCATTTTGCCCGTGAGCACGAAGAAGAGTTCGTTGAGAAGAAGCTGAAGAAAATCCCCGAGGGTGGGAGTAACCAGGATTTGGATGGCCGCAGCAGATTCGACCGGGGTCGCGAAATCAAATACTTGAGCCAAGCATACGGTCGCTTGCATCGTCACGGCATCGCCCAGACGATCACCGCCCATTTCGCGAATCCCGGCTCTGGGCGTTTCCTACACTATCGGGATCATCGGAGCATCACGGTGCGCGAAGCAGCACGGTTTCAGAGTTTCGACGACAACTTCGTTTTTTCCGGCCACGATCAAGAGCAGCAGCGGCAAGTCGGCAACGCCGTTCCGCCCTTGCTGGCGCGGGCTTTTGCCGAGCACTTCGGCGGGCTGCTGCTGAAGAGGCAACAGCCCGTCAAGACTTGATCGCAGTCGCGATGGACACCTTGACCAAACGAGAACGATCCATGCTCATGGCCAAGATCCGCGGACGGGGCAACAGGGCGACCGAGCTTGCGATGGTGAAGCTCCTTCGTCGCTGCAAGATCACTCACTGGCGAAGAAATCAGCCGGTGGTGGGCAAGCCTGACTTTGTATTTCGCGGTCAGCGGGTTGCGGTCTTCGTGGACGGTTGCTTTTGGCACGGTTGTCCGCGCCATTGCCGGATGCCTGCGAGCAACCGCCGGTATTGGCTGGGGAAGATTTCCAGGAACCAGGCTCGCGACCGTCTGGTGAATCGCTTTTTGCTTCAGGCGGGCTGGCGGGTGCTTCGGGTTTGGGAGCATGCACTGGCTCGCAAGCACGAGGCGCGTTTGCTGCGCCGGCTTCGGCGGGCGCTGGGTGGTGGCGACATTCCGGATGCGAAAGGCTCCGGTTCCGGCTTCAGATCCGCATCAGGCGGGCGGTGCTGACCTCCATTCAACGGAATGAAGAAGGCGCGTCTCGCGACGCGCCTTGAATTTCTCACTGCGGCTCCTTCGCCTACCCCGCCTCAATTCGCCCGAGGCCGGCTCAGGCCCTTGTCAGTCGTGCCGCCGCTACTGGTCGATGATGGAATCGTAGAACGGAAGGATGTCGCCTTGCTCGCCCTTGAGTTCGGCTTCTTTGAAGCGGATGGCGGCGCGCGGATGCTGGTTGAGAATACCGGTCAGCAGGTAGGGCAAATCATAGCCCCACAGGAGCTTCTTGCGCATCGGCTCGACGTGGTTTTGCACGCAGTCCAGCACGGGGCGGAGATCGTATTTGGGATTGTGCAGGAAGGCGATCAGCAGCTCCATCGGGCAGTTGCCGGCGCCGCGCCCCAGGCCGGCCATGGTGGCATCGAGGAAATTGGCGCCCATGACGATGCCTTCGATGGTGTTGGCAAAGCCTAGCTGGAGGTTGTTGTGCATGTGGACCCCCACGTCCTTGCCGGCGACCCGGCAGTAATTGAGGTACTTCTTGACCAGATAATGCACCTTCTCGCTGTAGAGTGAGCCGAAGCTGTCCACCACATAAATGGCCTTGGTCTCGGATTCGACCAGCATCTCCAGGCCCTCGTCGAGTTCGCGCTCGGGAATGGTCGAGGCGGCCATGATGTTGACGGTTGTCTCGTAACCCTTGTCGTGGGCGTCCTTGACCATCTCCAGCGCAGTCGGGATCTGGCTGATGTAGGTCGCCACGCGGATCATATCGATCACGCTTTCGGACTTGGGCGCGATGTCCTTTTTGTAGTCGCAGCGTTCGGCGTCCGCCATGACCGCCAGCTTCAGGGAGGTCTTGTTTTCGCCGACGATGCGCCGGAGGTCTTCTTCGAGGCAGTATTTCCAGCAGCCGTGTTCCCCCTGCTTGATGCCCTCGCGGGAAGCCTTGTAGCCGAGTTCCATGTAGTCCACCCCGGCGGCGACGCACGCGTCATACACGGCCTTGACGATCTGATCGTCGAAATGATGGTTGTTCATCAAGCCGCCGTCGCGGATCGTGCAATCGAGCACTTTGATCTCGGGGCGGTAGGAGAGCCAGCGTCCGGCGGGCGAGGATTTTGACTTGGGTTTGGCAGTCATGCGTTGTTCAAGGTAAATCAGGTTCGCCGGCATCGTTCTCACTCCGGCCGCAAAGGAACAGCAAAAAGTGGCCGGGATCGGCCGCCTGATGGGCTACGGCCGGCCCGAGGGTTCGCGGGTCCATCCCATCGCGCGCAGGGCCGGCGCGATTTCTTCGTTGGCCATGAACAGTCGCCAGCACAAGGCGGTGCGGTGATTCTCGATCATCACCACGATGGGCCCCTGATCGATGGCGAGATAGCTGTCGGCGAACCAGTCGCGGTCGAGGTTGAACGCATCCTTGAAGCCGAACTCGCCCCACAGCCGCGGACCGAGCGCGTGATAGAAATGCCGCAGCGCCGCCATTGATTCCTCCGGCGTGTAGGGCAGCGAGGAAAGTGCCGCCGTCGGTGCGACCGTGCCGTCGTCGTGCCGTGGTTCGCAGGCGCGATAGCCGTCCGGCCCGTCGCTGGAGGTGAGCCCCCAGACTCCTTCGCCGTAACCGCGATGCTGCGCGGGATTGGCCGCGGCGTAGGCGCGATGGATGCGCGCGATGGCGCGGTTGTTCTCGAAATAATTGCACCAGCGATCCCGCCAGACGCGCGGATCGAAGCCGAGAAACGAGTAGTGGGTGAAGAACAGCGGCCCGCCCATCGCCCAGCCGACCGGTTGGCGAATGCCAAAGTAAGCGCGGCCGTTCACGTAGTTCGTCGCCGGCCGACCAATCCAGCCGTCCTCGTAGCAGGAAGCCGGGATCGGGTGCGTCGGCGAGGCGATGGCCAGCAGGTAAGTGATGAGGCACTCGTTGAAATGCCCGCCGATGGTGTGGTTCATCTTCCAGCCATACGTCGGGGACCAGTGCCAGTAGAGCCGCGAACCGCGTTGCGGGCCGAGATACCAGTCCCACTCGATGCTTTTCCACAGCGCCGTCGCGCGTTGGCGGATTTCCTCCTCGGCCGGCGTGGTCCAATCGAAATAGCGCCGCGCGGTGAGCAACCCCTGGGCAAGGTAAGCCGTTTCCACGAGATCGCCGCCGTCGTCGAATTGCGAGAACGGAATCGTCGCACCGGTGCGCCCGTTGAGCCAATGCGGCCAGGCGCCGTGATGGCGCGCGGCTTTGTCCTGGAGAAACGCGAGCATCCCGCGCACGCGCCCGGCGGCCTCGGCGCGCGACACGAAACCGCGTTCGACGCCGACGACAATCGACATCAACCCGAAACCCGAACCGCCCGTCGTGACGGTGTCGCCGCTGCCGGTGCGCTCGCGGGCCAGGCCGCTGACTGGATGAGCGTAATCCCAGAAATAACGAAACGTGGCCTGTTGCACCGAGGTGAGAAGCTCGTCGTCGCTCATCGCGCGCGAGGCGGCCGAGGCCACCAGCGAGGTGGCGACGGGGCGCGTGCCCTGCAACGCGATGACGCGATAGCTGAAGCGTGCGCCGTTCGTGCCGAGGAAATCCGACCAGACCGTGTGCGGGTGAGGGCGAAGGTTCCGCGCCGCGAATGGGTCGTCGTCGCCGGTGCGACGTTCCACGACAAAGCCGTTGGCGCCCGCGTCGGGGGGCATCTGCCAGACGAGATCGATCCGGCTGTCGTGGCCGGTGGCCTGAAGGGGAAAATCGGATCCGAGAACGGCGGGGGCAACCACCGCCAGCAGCAGCCCGAGGAGTCCGATCACCGTAGCGGCGTCTCGGAAGAGCACCGCAATCTTCCCACTCTTATCAAAATGACGGCGGTCTGCCGACACGCCGCTACGCCAGGATTCATCGTCAATAGGTGCGGGCGAGTGACAGCGAATTCGCTCCGTGTTCCGCCATCGGAGGAAAATATTCATGGCCCGGCGGGAAACTCAGCGCTGACCGAGCTTCTTCGATTTCTCCGCGGAGGCCCGCACCGCATTGATCAACGCTGCGCGCAGGCCGCCTTTTTCGAGTTCGTGCAGCCCGTCGATCGTCGTGCCGCCGGGGCTGGTGACCATGTCCTTGAGCGCGCCCGGATGCTGCCCGGTTTCCAGCACCATCTTCGCGGCGCCCAGCAAGGTTTGGGCGGCGAGACGGGTGGCCACATCGCGCGGCAGCCCCGCCGCCACGCCGCCGTCGCTGAGCGCTTCGATCATCAGAAACGCGTAGGCCGGCCCGCTTCCGCTCAAGCCGGTGACGGCGTCGAGCATCGCTTCCTTGACCTCGAAAGCCAGACCGACGGACGAGAGGAGTTTCTGCACGAGCATGGTGTCCTCCCGCGAGGCACCCTTGCCGCCGGCGAAGGCCGAAGCCGAGGCGCCGACCAGTGCCGGGGTGTTCGGCATCACGCGGATCACGCGTCCACCGCCGAGCGATTCTTCGAGGCGGGCGAGCGTCACCCCTGCCGCGATGGAAACGAGCAGGTGCTCCGGCGTGAACGCGGAGCGCAAGGCCGCCAGCACTTCCGGCACCTGCGCGGGTTTGACGGCGATGATGACCACATTCGCGAAGCGCACCACCTCGGCATTGGAATCCACGGCGCGCGCGCCAGTTTCAGTGGTGAACGCGGTGCGGGCCGGTTCAAAAAGATCGCTGGCCAGCACCTGGTCGGCGGTGACGAGGCCGGAGCGAATGAAACCGCCGGCCAGCGCGGTGGCCATCTTGCCGGCGCCGAGGAACCCAATGTTCAACTTGGAAGACATGCCCGCGTTTGTAGCAGGGCGCGGGAAAGCTCCAAGTGCAAAGCTCAAACGAGACGGGCTGCGATTCAAAGAGCCGGGGTCCGAATCACGGCCAACTTCGCCCTCGCGGTTTGCGAAGGCTTTCTGGCGGATGCTGCGCGGGTCGCGGTAGCCGGGGTTGGTTAGCTGAAGAATGCTTTCCGAGAGACGGCGGCAAGCGTGAGTCGGACGCGGCGTGCGGTGCGAAGGGGCCGTTGACATCGGCCTGGCCCTGGAAGCAGATTCTCTCCATGTTCACCCGCAAGCCAATGGTTCCGCGACTCCCATGCTTTCAACGGGAGAAGGTCTCCATCCGCTCGCGTCAACAATCTGTCTTTTCACCTTCTTCTTCATCTTATGTCTGACAATCAATCCAAGCCCCGCCTCCAAGCCTCCCGGCGTGAGTTGCTCGTCCCGGCCGCTATTCTCGACACGCATGATTTCTGGCTCTACGACCTCGCGTTCGCGCCGGACGGCCGGACGCTGGCCGTAGGCACGAAGAAAGGGCGCGGCGTCAGTCTCTTCAACACGGACGACTGGACGCGGCGTGGCACGCTGGTGGAGGTAAACGCCCCGCCGTCCGACCTGGCCTTCTCCGCGAACGCCAGCGCCATCACGCTCACCACTGACACGGCGCCGGCACGGATTTGGGACGCCGCTTCCGGCAAGCTGCGTTGGAGTCAGCCAGGGCGATGCTCATTGGTTCGTTTCTCGCCCGACGGCAAGTTGCTCGCCGCTGTGTGTCAAGGCACGGCGCAGGTGTTCGATACGGCGACTGGCCATCAAGTCCGCACGCTGGCGGGCCACAAACAGGAGATTTCCGGCCTGGCCTTTTCGGGTGATGGCGCAGCACTGGCCAGTTCGGATGGTCGCACTATCTGCCTGTGGAACCTGAAGAGCGGCCGTCTCCAGCGGCGCGTGCAGGTGCGCGCACCTTACGTGGCGCGAATCGGCTTTGCGCCGGGCAGCCAACTGCTCACGGGTCTGGACTTCGCAGGCACCCTGCGTATCTGGGATGCGGCCAAAGAGAAATGGCAGGGGGAACTGCCCGTGCAGGCCGCCTGCAACGAGAAACTGGTCTGGTCGCGCGATGGCTGTCGCCTTGTCACCTGCGGCAAAACGGATGGCGTTCGGGTCTGGGACATCTTCGCCGGAATACAGATCGCGTGTCTGAACATGCCTGGTGCCCGCGCCTTTGTGCGCCCGGCCATTTCGCCCGACGGCGCGTTGGTGGCGGCCTTGGCTGACGCCCCGGGCAACCTCCTCGTGGTCTGGCAACTTGCAACGCCAGCCGCCGCCGCGGTCATTCCTCTTCCTGACCAGGGGCACCGGGTGGCGTTCTCCCCTGATGCACACTGGCTGGCGGTGGCCACACATGATGGCAAGACCCGCGTGTGGGATGTTCGCCCCGAGGCAGGATTCCCGCCTGAAGCGCAGCGCCCAGTAATGGAAGCGCCGCGGCGAGATGCGGAGGCGAAAGCGCCGTCTAAACCGGTCGAAACCGAAGCGGACGAGCTGTTGCGGAAAGCCAGTTCACCGCCCGCAGCGTTCACGTTGAAAGAAGACCTGTACCCTTTTGTGTTCTCGCCTGACGGGAGGCTATTCGCTGGCGCGGGAGAGGGCCTGCATCTTTTCGACACGCCGACGTGGAATCCCCGCGCACCCATCCCGCTCAAGGGCGTCTGCCTCCACCTGACGTTCCAGCCGGGCGGGGAGGGATTGGCGGCGGCCACCTCGGCGGGCTGTCTCTTCTGGAAGACGCCAGATGAATGCGAAACCTGGCTTCTGCGCGGCACTGGCCGACATGTCACATTCGCGAAAGACGGCCGCAGCGCAGCTTTCGCGGTCGGCAAGTCGATGGTGGTCGTGGACGTGGCGACCGGCAAACCACGCTTCGAGGACAAACCATTTCGCAAGCAGGCCGAATGGACTGTCATTTCCGCCAGCGGCAAGTATCTGGCCGCGTCTGGCTGGACTCAGGTCTGCGTGCGGGCGCTGCCGGAGGGCAGGCTGGTGGCTCTGCAGGACAAAGAGGGGCGCGTGTTGGCGATTGCGTTCTCGCCAAGAGAGGATCTGCTGGCCGTGGCCACGGAGCAAGGCGTCATCCGGCTTTGGGACGTGGCAAACCGGCGGCTTCGGGGTGTAATCAAGACCGACCCAAACGCGACGTTCGGCATGGATTTTTCCCCGGATGGCCGGTTCATCGCCGCCAGCGGCCTGACGGGCGTGGTCGAAGTGTGGGACGTCAACAGCGGGCGGTCGCTGGCCTGCCTCGGCAAGAGATCAGAGGTGATCACCCATGCCGCCTTCTCGCCAGACGGCAAATGGCTGGTGACAGCGGAGGAATTCCCGGCCCACCTTGTCAGCGTGTGGAACACGAGGACTTGGAAGCTGGCAGCGCGGATTCAATCGGTGCCGTACGCCGCGCAGGTGGTCGTTTCGCCGGACAACCGCTGGCTGGCGGTGAAAGTCCACGAGGGCGTGCGCATCTGGGATTTTAGGAAATTACTGAAGGCGGCGAAGTGAGCACTCCGATTGGCTGCGCACGCGAAGGTGTTGCGCTTCGTGGTCTGATCATGGTCCGTCTGCGTCGCGATCATCGAAACAGTCCCGTCACGATCGCGTGGCCAAACCGCAACCGGTGAGGCTTTGCGCGCTTTCGCGGCTATTGTCCACCCGCCCACTTCGGCTGTTTCTTGAGATGGTAAAGCATCTCGCCCGCCTTGGGCACGAGGAGCACGCCTTCGTCTTCGCGATTGGCGAAGTCCTGCGGGTTGATGCTGCGCGGGTCGCGGTAGCCGAGGTTGATCTGCCGGCAGAGGCTTTCCGGGATGGCGGTGGCGAGTGTCACCCGGGCACGGCATTGCTCGACGCCGTTCTCGAATTTGCCGATGCCGCGGACGTGCGTGCTGTGCGCGACCACGCCCCACGGGTAATGCTTAAAATTGTCCCACTGCTTCAGGAAGTAATCGCGGCAGTGGTAGCCAACTTCGTGGATGGTCTTGCCGTGCGTGACGCAAACCTCGGAGATGTGCGGCGCGTAGATGATGAGTTCGCCGTCGTCGGCCAGCACGGGTTCCAGCTTGTACATGCATTTCCCGCCGGTCCACAGCTCGTCGTACATCTTGGGCGCGCAGGAAAGGATGGTGTGAAACGGGCGGTCCTTGTAGGTGATGTGCAACTGCCGCGAGAGTTCGCTGGCGGCATCCCACGCGCCTTCCGGTGTCCCGGCGAAAAGTCCCGCGAGGTCGTGGCCCTCGACAACCATGCAAAAGCAGAGCTTCGACACGTTGACCAGCGCGCCCGCCTTGTCCACCACCTTGCGCACCGGCGTCCACTTGTTGCCGATGATCATGGGGTTGGTGACGACCGCGCCGAGCCAGTGGAAGAAGTTCAGAATCTGCGGGCCCGCCACGCCGGGGAAGAGATACTTGTTGCCGCCGCTGAACCCGACAACTTCATGCGGAAACACCGGGCCGATGATGATGACCTGGTCATACTCGAAGACGAGTTTGTTGATCTCCACCGGCACTTCCATCGAGAACAAGCCATCGGTGAGCGCGCTGACATCGGCGGGCGTGAGCGTGCCGATCTGCTTGAGCGCGGCAGGGTTCTCCCACTCATGATTATGAAAGACGACCTTGCCATACTTGCTGCGGCGCTCTTCCAACGAGATCTCCAGCCGCTCACAAATCGCCACCTCGCTCATCGGTTGGTGCGTGCCGAGGGCGATGAGGATGTCGAAAGCCTTGGTCACGCCGCCGATCTGGTCGTGCAGCGACTTGAACATCAGCCCGACCGGCGCGGTGCGCGTGCCGTCGGGGATGATGAGCAGGACGCGTTTGTTGCGGTAGTTTTCCACCGGGCAAGTCTTGGCGACGACTTCGATGGCCTGCGCAGGCGTCACTTGGCGATTGGCAGGGGCGATGGAGGCAATCAGTGGAGTCATGGGAATTGCAAATTGGGGATTGAAAATTGAAGATTTCAAATTGGGTTGGTCGGCGGTGGCGCGTCAGGAGGCGGAGGAAAGCGGCGGGACTTCGCGGTCAGAACGGATTGGGCGAGGATCTTGCAGAGTTGTTCGGCTTCGTCGAGGACGGCGGCAACTTTCTTCTCCGCCAGCAGGCTGGCGATGATGGTGAACCGCAGCCAACCGCGCGTCTCTTTCATTTCCTTCAGGGCGATGCTGAGTTTGTGGATGAAGTCCGCTTTGCTTTCGGCCGCGCAGCCTTCGTCGCAATTCGGGGCGGAAGCGGTGCCACAGCGAACGAGTTGTCCGGCAACATGCCGCCCGAGCCGTGCGTCTGGCAAGGCGTCAACCACCTTCCCGACTCGCGCCGCAAAGTGCCACAAACGATCCGACAAAACCTGCGGATTCATGACTCAAAGGACGGCCCTGCCCGCACAATTCGCAATTTCCAATTTACAATCCACAATTTGCAATTTCTCACCCTGGTCAGATGGTCTGGCAAAGAAATCCTCCGTCCACCTTGATGTCCGCCCCGGTGACGAAACCGCTGGCCTTCGGGCTGGCGAGGAAGACGGCGGCGCCGATGAGTTCCTGAGCTTCGCCAAAGCGGTTCATCGGCGTGTGACCCCAGATGGCCTTGGTGCGGTCGGTGGGCGAGCCGTCTGGATTGAAGAGCAGCGCGCGATTTTGGTCGGCGGGGAAGAAGCCGGGGGTGATGGTGTTCACGCGCACGCCTTTGGTGGCCCATTCGCGCGCGAGGAACTGGGTCAGGCTCACCACGCCCGCCTTGGCGGCGGAGTAGGAGATGACGCGCGAAAGAGGAATGTGCGCCGAGACGCTGGCGATGTTGATGATGCTGCCCTTGCCGCGCGCGACCATCCCGGGGCCGAAGACCTGGCAGGGAAGGAGCGCGCCAGCGGCGAGGTTGAGATCAAAGTTGCGGCGCCAGTTCTCAAACGGAATCGCCTCGAAGGGATTGTCCGCGGTGACGGTGGTCTTGGGATCGTTGCCGCCCGCCGCGTTGAGCAGGATGGTCGGCGCGCCGAGCGAAGCCACAATGGCGTCGTGCGCTTTCTGGAGGCTCTCCTTCTCCATCGCGTTGGCCTGAAAGGCCTGCGCCTTGCCGCCCTTGGCACGTATTTCCGTGGCACGCGCCTCGGCCGCCTCGAGTCGCAAGTCCACCACCGCGACCGTGGCGCCCGCCTGAGCGAAGCCATCGGCAATGGCGCCAGCCAATGCGCCACCGGCACCAATACACACCGCCAATTCACCGGAAAGATCGAATAGATTCATAGGTCGGCGGAGTGTGCCGCAGGCGCTCTGGCGATTGAAGGGAATATTTGCCGCCGGTATCTGCCGCCGTGCTGGATTGGGACGCATCTTGCAGCCCCAGGCGCGAAAACTTCAGGCTGCTTCAACCTTCGACGGGCGCTGGTGGAACGATTGCGGGTGGGCTGGCGAACGGTGCAGCGCGTTGGCTTTTCTCGGCTCCAATACCCTTCCTCTGGCAGTGCGAACACAGCCTAACCGCGCCGGAAGAGGAGGTGGCGGAAGCGGCTCGCGGGAATGGCACGCCAGCATTGCAACTCCATCCCAAGCCCCTATGATGCCTGCGCATGATGCGCGACATCTCCATCCGAGGCGCACGCTGCGGTGTCACCCAAAGCCGCCGGTTTGTTTCGCTCCCCCTTCGAGCAGGCGGCCGTTGGGGTCGCCCAAATCGAGACCGCGACCGGGCGCTTCCTCCACTTCAACCAGCGTTACGCCGACATCGTGGGTTACTCGCGCCGGGAGTTGGAGCGGCTCGATTTCCAACCACTCTGTCCCCCGGAGCGCTTCCCCGCCGAGCCGGGGCATCGGTCGCGGTTGTTGACTGGGGAAACCCGCGAGGCCACATCGGCGAAGCGGAACGGCCTCTTCCGGCCGCGCCGCGGCGAGGGATTCGAACGCCAAGAAAAAGCTTGAGACATGAACCGTGAACGAAAGTCCTGGGTTTTGCGGCGACAGGTGCGGTTGTGCCTGCTGCTGGCAGGCGTCTTTCCACTGGCAACGACGAGGGTAAACGCGCAAGACGCCCGCCCGGTGACGAACGCGGCTTCGACACAGGTTCTCACCTCGCTGACCGCGGCCGAGCGGGCCTGGCTGCGCGACCATCCCGTCATCACGCTGGCCCACGATCCGGATTGGGCTCCGATCGAATTCTCCGACGAGCGCGGTGAACTGACCGGCATCAGCGGGGACTACTTGAACTTGGTCGAGCAGCGGCTGGGCGTGAAGTTCAAGCGGATCCCCAACCTGAGCTGGCAGGAGGCCTTTGCCCGGCAGAAGCGCTGGGAGATCGATATGGCCACCTGTGTGGCCGCGGCGTCGGGTCGCTCCAATTTCTGGGCCTTCACCCGGCCTTACGTGAGCATCCCCATCGTCATCGCCACACATGCTGACGTCAGCTACATCGGCGACATGAAGGAGCTTTTCGGCAAGAAGGTGGCGGTGGTGAAGAGCTACGCCATTGATGACTGGGTGACGCACGACTTCCCGGAGATCAACCTGGTGAGGTTCAATACCGTGCCGGAGGGTCTGGCGGCCCTGCAACGGGGCGAAGTCTTTGCCTACCTCGACAACTTGCTGATCATCGGCGACTACCAGGCCAAACTGAAAGTCGCCAACATCAAGATTGCCGGGCAGACGCCGTATGTGAATGCCCAGCGCATGGCGGTGCGCAAAGACTGGGCGCCGCTGGCCGGGATTCTGGACAAGGCGCTGGCTTCGATTCCCGAAAGGGAGCGCCAGGACATCTACCGGAAATGGGTGCCCATCCGCTACGAGCAAGGCTTCGACTATGCCCTGTTTTGGAAGGTGCTGGCCGGGTTCGTGGTGATCTTGCTGGCGTTGGTGGTTTGGAATCGGAGGCTGGCCAGGGAGATCCGGAATCGCCAACGGGCGGAGACAGCCCAGCGCGAGGTGGAAACCCGCTACCGCCTGCTCTTCGAGCAGTCGCCCGACGGCGTGGTCATTCTCGACCCGGCGACCGCGCGGTTCCTGGAGTTCAATACGACGGCCCACCGGCAACTGGGCTATTCGCGTGAGGAGTTTGCCCGCTTGAGTCTGGCCGATCTCGAAGCCGAAGAGACGCCGGAAAAAACCCGGGGGCGCATCGCGAAAGTCACGCGGGAGGGGCGGGACGATTTCGAAACCCGGCACCGCACCCGGCAGGGCGAAATCCGGATCGTCCACGTCACGGCTCAGTGCACTGAGATTCAGGGGCGTTCCGTTTACCATTGCGTGTGGCGCGACATCACCGAGAGCAAGCGGGCAGAGGAAGCGTTGCGGCAGGAAAAGAAGTTCAGCCAGGCCGTCCTCGACAGCCTGCCGGGCCTGTTTTACCTCTACGACGACGAAGGCCATTTCTTGCGCTGGAACAAGAACATCGTGGCGTTTACCGGTTACACGGACGAAGAAATCGCCCGCATGTCGCCCTTGGATTTCTTTCTCGAAGCGGACCGGACGGTGGTGGCGGAACGTATCCAATTCGCTTTCCAGTCGGGAGAAGCAAGGGTCGAAGCCCGTGTCCTGCCCAAGAATGGCCGGACCCCCACCCCTTTTCTCATGACGGGAAAACGGATTCAGATCAACGATCGGCCCTGGCTGGTCGGGATGGGCATCGACATCACCGAGCGCAAGCAAGCCGAGGCGGCGTTGCGGGAGAAGACCGAGGAACTGGACCGCTTCTTTTCCACGATCCTGGACTTGTACTGTGTCGCCGATACCGATGGCTGCTTCCGGCGGTTGAATCCTCAGTGGGAGGCGGTGCTGGGCTACCCGCTGGCCGAACTGGAGGGAAGGCGTTTCCTGGACTTGGTCCATCCGGAAGACTTGGAGGCCACCTTGCAGGCGATTTCGCGGCTGGATGCGCAGCAGCCGGTCTTGAGTTTCGTCAATCGCTACCGCTGCAAGGACGGCACTTACCGGTGGTTGGAGTGGCGTTCTTCTCCACAGGGCAAACTGATCTATGCCGCCGCCCGCGACATCACCGAGCGCAAGCAAGCCGAGGACGCGTTGCGCGAGTCGCGGCACATGTTGCGCAGCATCCTCGACACCATCCCGGCCCGCGTGTTTTGGAAAGACCTGGCGTTGAAGTACGTGGGATGCAATCGATCGTTCGCCAGGGACGCCGGGCTGGCAGCCGTCGAGGACGTGATCGGCAAAGACGATTTCGACATGGCGTGGGCGAAACAAAGTCCCCGCTACCAGGCGGATGAGCAACAGTTGATTGCCGCCGGCGAACCTAGAATCGGCTACGAAGAGTCACAGACCAATCTGAGCGGGCACGAGGTCTGGCTGCGCACTTCCAAAGTGCCGCTGCGCGACCCTGACGGCCGTATCACCGGAGTGCTGGGCACTTCTGAAGACATCACCGAGCGCCGGCGCGCCGAGGACGCGCTGCGCGAATCCGAGGCGCGGTTTGCCGTGTTCATGGATAACCTGCCCGCTGGGGCGTTTATGAAGGACGTGCCCGGGGCGGTGGTTTACGCAAATCGCTACCTCTGCGAGATCTTCGGCTGGGGCAACATCATCGGTCGCTCCACCCGCGACCTGCTCCCGCCCGAGGTCGCCGAGAAGATGGAGGCCGAGGATCGCGCGGCCCTGGCGCAGGGCCTCCTTACCCTCACGGAGCAGGTTCGCGACGTGGCGGGCCGCGAGCGCGTGTTCCAGACCAGCAAGTTTCCGATTGCGCGCGCGGGCCGGGCGCCGTTGCTGGGCGGCATTGCAGTGGACATCACCGAGCGCAAGCAGGCGGAAGAGGCCCTGCGGACTTCGCTCGAGGAAAAAGTCGTCCTGCTCAAGGAAGTCCACCACCGCGTGAAGAACAACCTGCAGATCGTCAGCAGCCTCCTCAACCTCCAGGCCGCGCGCGAGAAAGAACCGATTGTCCTCGACGCCTTGCGCGACACACAGCACCGCGTTCGCTCCATGGCCTTGCTCCACGAGATGCTCTACCGCTCGGAGAGCCTGGCGCGCGTCAATTTTGCCACCTACACCCGGACTCTCTGCGCGCATTTGGGCCGCGCCATCGGAGGCGATGTCGGTCGGATCAAGCTGGATTTCCACATGACGGCCGTCGAACTCGGCCTGGAACTGGCCGTGCCGTGCGGCTTGATCATTGCCGAACTGGTGTCCAACGCGCTCAAACATGCGTTCCCCGATGGCCGGCCGGGCTGCATCACGCTGGCATTGGATTGCGATGTGAATCAGCGCGTCACTCTGACGGTGGCCGACGACGGTGTGGGGCTGCCCGTCGCCCTTGAACCGGCCCAGACCTCCACCCTGGGACTGCAACTGGTGCGCATCCTGACCGCTCAGTTGAAAGGCACTCTGGACGTTGCACGCGGCCCGGGCGCCAGGTTTTGTCTCACTTTTCCAGTCAACTAACCGAAATATAAACCACCATGGCCAGCGCACGCATTCTCATTGTGGAAGACGAGTCGATCGTCGCCTTGGACCTGAGCAGCCGCCTGGCTTTGCTGGGTTATGAAGTCGTTGGCAACGCCACGCGTGGCGAGCAGGCCATCGCCTTGGCGGACCAACTGCGGCCCGACTTGGTGCTGATGGACATCCGGTTGGATGGCGAGATGGACGGCATCTCCGCCGCCGAGCGCATTCATCACAGTTTTCGTTTGCCGGTGGTGTTCCTGACCGCCAACGCGGAAGACGACACCCTCGCGCGGGCCAGGGTCGCCGAACCGTTCGGCTACATCCTCAAACCTTTCGAAGACCGGGAGTTGAAAACGATCATCGAGATAGCCCTGTACAAACATTTGGCCGACGAGGAAATCCGGCGCCTGCAGCGACTGTATGCCACGCTGAGCCAAGTGAACCAGACCATCGTGCGGGTTCAGTCGCGCGCGGAGCTCTTTCCGGCGCTGGTCCGGATTGCCATCGAGTTCGGCCACTTCGAGGCGGCGCAAATTCATGCGTGCGATCCGACGACCCAAACTCTCACGTTGCTGGAGAAGGCTGGGGCGGACTTCGGCCCGCCGTTTTCTGCCCAGGATGCGACCGCCTCCCCGTGCCAGGCGCGCTGGGTTTGGGCGGGCGCCGTCCTGGGCCGGACCAGCATTTGTAACGATGTTCTTCGCGAATGCCCGGAGGAGGACGTTTGCGAACAGGCCCGAAGATCTGCGATTCGGTCGGTCGTCGCGGTGCCCTTCCGCTTTCAAGGCAAGGTCTGCGGCGTGCTCAGTCTGGCCGCGGCCGAAAGCGGCTTCTTCCAGGCGCCAGAAATCAAACTGACCGAAGAAATCACCCTCGATATCTCCTTCGCGCTGGACCAATTCGAGGCGGCGGAACAACAACGGCGTACCGAGGCGGCGCTGCACCGCATCGAGTGGATGCTGACCAAGGGCAGCGGGCCAGAGGCGCCAGGGAAGCCGCCCAGGGAGCCTTACACACCGGCCTATGGGGATCTCCTGCCACTCAACCGGTCCCGCCTCATTCTCGATGCGGTCGGCGCCAAGATGCTGGCTGATATCGTTGGTGATTACCTCGATCTGCTCGACACCTCTGCGGCGGTTTACGAGCGGAATGGAGACTACGCCTTGGGCATTTTCTCGTCCGGATGGTGCCGATTCATGGACCATGCCTCCCGCTCGCGATGCGGCACGGAGGACAACCGGGTGGCGCTGGCGTGCGGGAAATGGCTTTGCCATGAATCCTGCTGGGCGCAGGCTTCGCGAAAGGCGATCGAAAGCAATGGTCCGGTGGACATCGCATGCGAAGGCGGCATCCACCTCTACGCCTTGCCCATCCGCGCCGGCGGGAAGATCGTGGGAGCCATCAATGTGGGGTACGGCGACCCGCCGTGCGATACGGTGAAGTTGCAGGAGCTGGCTTTGAAATACGGCGTGGCCGACGATGAACTTGTTGAGCACGCCCGCGCTTACGAGTCCCGGCCACCGTACATCATCGACCTGGCCAAACGGCGCCTGGCGGTGTCGGCGCGGTTGATCGGAGAGATCATCGAGCGCAAACAGGCCAGGCAGGAACGAGCGAAGGCGCTGGCGCTGGTGGAGGCTGCCATTGCCCAATCGCCCTCGGGCATTCTGATCGCCGACGCCCCGGACGTCACCATTCGCTGGGCCAATCGCGCCGCCCTCGGCATTCGCGGAGAAACAGAACTGCCCTTGACCGGGATCGACATCCGCCGTCATGCCAGCCATTGGCAGGTTTTCCACCCGGATGGCACACCCTATCCTCCCGAGGCATTGCCGCTCTCCCGCGCGGTCCTCCAGGGCGAGGTCACCCATAACGAAGAACTCATCATCCGCAACGCCCAAGGCGAGGATCGGTGGGTGGCGGCCAACGCCGCGCCCATCCGGAATGGCGACGGCGCCATCACCTCCGGCATCGTGGTGTTTCATGACATCACGGAGCGGAGACAGACCGTGTTGGAAAGGGATAAACTGCAGGCCCAGTTGGTGCAGTCGCAGAAGATGGAGTCCGTGGGCCGTCTGGCCGGCGGCGTGGCGCACGATTTCAACAATATGCTCCAGGCCATCCTGGGCAATGTTGATCTGGCCATGCAACAAACGCCGGCTTCAAGCCAGGTGCGTGAGAACCTCGACGAAATTCAGAAAGCCGCCCAGCGTTCGGCCGACCTGACGCGCCAATTGCTGGCCTTTGCCCGCAAGCAAACTGTCAGCCCCAAGGTGCTCGATCTCAGCCAAACCGTCTCCGGCATGCTCAAGATGCTCCAACGGTTGATTGGGGAGGATATCAAACTCGAGTGGCTGCCGGGATCCGAACTCTGGTCAGTCAAGGTGGACCCCAGTCAGATCGATCAAGTCCTGGCCAACCTCGCGGTCAACGCCCGCGACGCCATCCATGGCATGGGCCAGATCACCATCGAAACCAGCAATGTCACCCTTGACGAGACTTGCTCTCAAATCCATCTGGACTGCGTGCCTGGCGATTACGTGTTGCTGGCCGTCAGCGACACCGGGCAGGGCATGGACGCCGACACTCAGTCGCATTTGTTCGAGCCGTTTTTCACCACCAAGGAACTGGGCAAAGGGACGGGCCTGGGCCTGGCCACGGTCTTTGGCATCGTCAAACAGAACCACGGACTGATCAACGTATCTAGCGAACCGGGCCAGGGCACGGTCATCCAAATCTACCTGCCGCGCGCCCAGGCCGAAGTGGTGGTGGGGGAGCAGAAGGCGGCCCGCCAATCTCTGCCCTGCACGGAAACCGTGCTGCTGGTGGAGGATGAAGAACAAATCCTGAACATGGGCCGGCGCATCCTGCAGCAGCAGGGCTACACGGTGTTGGCGGCGCTCACCCCGGAGGCTGCCTTGGCCCTGGCAAAGGAACATCCGGAACCCATCAGCCTGTTGATCACCGACGTGGTGATGCTGGGGATGAACGGCAAGCAGATGTGGGAGCGGCTGCGGGAGAGCCAACCCCAGGTGAAATGCCTGTTCATGTCAGGCTACACCGCCGATGTGATCGCCCGTCACGGCGTGCTGGAGGACGACGTGAGCTTTCTCCAGAAGCCTTTCACAATCCGGAATCTGGCGGACAAGGTCCGGGAGGTGTTGGAACAACGCGTGGAGCCACCGAGCTGAACCGTAACCTTGCCGCTCCTCGCCACAACCTCGTCGTCCGGGCCGGCCGGCATCGCTTCCGCTGTTCCGCTTCTGGCCGCCGCTGTTGAGTGAGAAGAGGACGCATGTTTACTTCGTCGTGCCTGTGCCGGTTGGCGGCTGGAACAGCTTCACCGAGCCGTGTTCGTTGAACCTAAACCCAGCAATTGGAATCGGACGAAGAAGTCTTAAACCACGGATGCACACGGATGAATACGGATTTCCTGCGGCATGTATTCCTCACCCTCCGGGTGATCCGCTGGTTTTCTGCAAATGCCTGGTATCCGTGTCCATCAGGTGGGCGGCCACTCACCGGTGTTTTTTATCCAGGTCACTCCATCCGGACACCCCCAACCAGGCAATCCGGCTCCTGCGCTTGGTTCCATCCGCCGCGCGCCAAGCCAACGGGCGCCAGTGCGTTTTGGCAATCGATTGGCTCAGTGCCGCCAGGGAACTCGCCGCCGGCTCGCCCTCAGCTACTCCCCAATACTTCCTGGCCAAACGCTTCCTGACCGGTTGGGTCCAGGCCAGCAAATCGCCTCCCGCATTGAGAAAGTATTCCAACCCCAACCCGGAAGAGGAGCAAACCCCGGGCGGCACGCCGGTTGAACTCCGTGGGGACGCTTGGGTCGCCCACCCCGATCCCGCCAACCCCTGCCCAATTCCTGGTGAATCAGCCGCGGAAAAGTCCAGAGAATGGACTTGCGTGGGGAACTTGGGATTGGTTCATTTACCGCCGCTCGTGCGCATATGGTGGAATTGGCAGACACGCTACTTTGAGGTGGTAGTGCCGAAAGGCGTGCAGGTTCAAGTCCTGCTATGCGCACCAATTTTACTCAGGAAACTGAGGTTTCTGGTGATTCTGACACAGCCCTGACACAATAAACGGCTGAATCCGAGGCCAAGGTGAAATTCCCCAAACACATCACGCACCGTGGCCGGGTGCTCGCCACCATCTACGGAAAGAGCACCGGAAAGAACGGTTACCCCCTTTACCGCGTGGGGTGGACGGTTGCGGGCAAGCGGCAAATGAATGCTTTTGAGCGGTACGGCGAGGCCAAACGCGACGCCGACAAATTGGTCAGCGATCTGGCCAAAGGCTCCCAAGTCGCCGCTCTGACGTCGGGACACGCCACTGACGCGCTCGCCGCCATCGAACGGCTGCAAGCCTTCCATCAGTCCACCGGGTGCCGCGTGAGCCTGCTGCGTGAGCCTGCTGGCGGGCATCTCAGAGTTCTGCGAGTCTGCCGCCAAACTGGGCGGGCGTAGCGTGCGCGAAGCGGTGGAAGGCTACCTGAACAGCGTGGCCATCGTGAAGCGGATGGATCTCGCGGCGGCGGTTGAGGAATTCATTGCCGCCGAAGAACCGCGCACCAAGGCCAGCGACGGCCGGCGGGCGCAACTCTCCCCGAAATACGCCTACAACCGGGACATCATGCTCCGCGGGTTTGCGGCCACTTTCCAAAACACCGCCCTTTGCGATTTGGGGAAAGCAACTTGTGGACGCCTTCTTCTCCTCGCTTGGTGAGGTGCCATCGAAGTCTCGCAATTGTCGGCCTGCCACTTCCGCCAAGTCCCGCAACCACCACCGGGCCGCCGTCCGGCAATTCCTGCAAGGGGCCGTGCGCAACGATTATCTGCCCGTCAACCACCGTTTGGCGGAAGCTGATGGAATGCGCCCCGAAAACGGCAACACCACCGAAGCCGAATTCTATACGCCCGACGAGTTCCGCGCACTGCTGGAAACAGCGGCAGCGGCAGAACCGGAAAGCATCGACGCCAACCTGCTGCCGATGCTCGCCATCGGAGGGATTGCCGGGCTGCGAACTGCTGAACTCCTGCGATTGACTTGGGAAGACACTCGTCGGACGGAAGGCCATATCGTAGTGACGGCGGGCAAATCCAAGACACGGCAACGCCGGCTTGTGGAAATTGTTCCCGCCATGGCGCGATGGCCCGCACCATTCGCTGAACTCACGGGCAGGATTTGGGCCGGGCACGAAGTCACCTTTCAGCAACACTTCGGCAAGGATTGCGATCAAGCCGGGTACAAATCCAAGACGGGCCACAAGGTCATCGTGAAGCGGAAGGCGAACGGATTGCGTCACGCCTTTTGCACGTATCACTTCGCCGCGCACAACAATGAAAACCTGACCGCACAGCAGGCAGGCAACTCGCCCGCGATGATCCACGCACATGACAAGGGGCTGGCGACAAAGACCGAAGCCGAGAAATGGTTCGCCGTGGCGCCTCTCAGCAAGGAGAACGTGATCCCGCTTGCCGCTTCAAAATAAAACGAACCGATCAACAAACTGCCATCAAGGATGAAAGGTTGACGATGAGGCGTGCAAAGGGGCGGGAATATTCCGAGAAGTTTGCCGATGATGAGCGGAAGCAGGCCGCGAAGTGTCTGGCCGACGTTGAAAAGAGAGGCGCACAACTTCTGAAGCAACTGGAGGTGCTGGAGAGAGCAACCGCTTCGATCCAGAGCGGGTGGCTGCCGGTGCATCCGAGTCCCGAGATGATCGCGGGTGACCATGCTCGCGCTGGACTTCGTGAACTGGAAATCGCCGCGCAACGTGGTGACAAGTTCTCTCATCAAAAATTCGGCTTCATTTTGCGCGATGCCTTGTGGCGACTTTGCTTTCGCGCGCAGGACGGTGACGAACCAGCGTTTCACACCCTTCTCGCAATGGTGGATTCTTGCCTTGGCCTCCTCTATGGCCTGCCGACGAAGCAGCCAGAGATGGTGAAGCGTTTCGCCGCACACCGCGCGAAATGGCCGGGTTTTCTGACCGTGCATCCAGCCGGGAAAAAGAGGAACACCCAATTGCTCCGCTTCCTTCCGCTGGGGACGCAGATGGGCGAGAATTGCCGGGGCAAGACTTATTCGCCACGCACCCCGGAAGTCAAGGTGGCGCGTACGCTGGTGAACAAGCTGATTGGGCACCGTAGCTCACCCGTTAAACCGAAGTATCTATGCAGGGATCAGCAGGAGCGCATCATTCAATCCGTGCGAACGATGGACCAAACTCTTACTCCGCTCTCCCGCTCAAACTATGCCGCCTGGTGGAACACGGCCGAGCAATCTTTCTTCTGGAATTCGGCAATGATTTTGAGAACAGGCCGGAGTTCGCCCGCTTTTGGAAAAGGTTTGTACAGACATTTGCGGGGGAATTTTCATTGCGCTGGATAGCGGTCTAACCCGCCCAGATGAAAGAGCACATCGGTTTTGAAACGCGCATGGTTGCGATAGCCGAAGGCTTTCTTGATCAATCCTTGGATCT
>JBBRWD010000042.1:0-52932 GCA_038249465.1 Limisphaerales bacterium
ATCGTTTGCCCTCGATGACTACCAGCCAGGTTCGAGAGCTTCTGCCTGCCAACTGGAAGCCTCGCCAGGGTTAAGCCGGTGAAGCGCTAAAAGCTACTTCGCCTTCTGCCCCGACCCCGCATCCCTGGTACCGCTTACGCTCGAACTTCTGGGGCGGTAGATGCGGGATATGGTCAGGAAGAGGCGGCAGCTGATCCTCTGGCGACGTGCTGGGAGAGGACTGCGATGTCTGGTCGTGGGGTGTGCTCGTCGCTTTTCTGTTGGGAATGTTCATGTGCGCCGTCTCCGGAAACCAGGGAGGTGATGCCGTTGGAGTGTTGCCGCATCATTCCGCCGATCTCTCCGCCCCATTTGTTTCAGAGAAAATTGTTTGGGAGATTTCGTCGATTTCCACAATTCTCTCCCCAGAATCTGTTTTGAGTTTGTTTGCCGCGAGATTTGTCGGATTTTCTTCAACCTCCCCCTCAGCGCCCTTCAAATCTTTAGGATTGAGATCTTCACGCACAGACATCAACGGAAAGTCCCACTGAACCACGAAAGGAGATTGAGGTGGGAGATTGCGCAGGACCATCTCCACGGAATAGCAATTGTCCTCAACATGCTGGGTGAGGGTGATGATGCTGTCCGAATCCCTGCCAAACACCCCCGAGCCACTCATCCTGTCCATGATTGCCTTGTTCGCCTGGCTGCCTTTCGAGAAATGATGGGCAAACACCACCGCCGCTCCTGTCTCGACCGCCACTTGTTCGAGATGATGACACAGAACGCTCACCCCGCTGGCTGCATTCTCGGATCTCCCTATCATCGCCTTGTAAATGGGATCCAAAACAATGAGGGAGTAGTTGTGGTCTTTGGTGCGGGCAATCATCTCTTCCAGGACATCCTCGAAATCGGCGGTCTGACCTCGCAGAGTCCAGACCTCAAGATTGTCGAGGCCGGTCAATTTCTTGCGTTCCTGGATGATGCGGAGCCGCTCTTTAATGAACGATCGTTGGATCTCGAAATTCACAAACAACACCCTGCCTTGAGTGGTCGGCCATTTCAGAAAGCGAGTGCCGGTTGCAATGCTGGCGGCGAGATCCAGCAAAACCCACGTCTTGCCGGCCTTGCTTGAACTCGCCAGGACACCCTTGGTTCCTCGGTGGAGAAGACCGTGAACAATCTCGGATGGAACGAGCAGGTTAGTATTGGCCAGGAGATGGGTGGCGAGGTCGATGGGAGGCAGTTGCAGTGTTGGGGTTGCTTTTATGATCATCGGAGCAAGAGAAATGGATTGAGCCATCGAGGTGACTTCCGGTGTGGTTAAGACGGAGTTCGTGGGAAAAGGGGCTGGAGATTTGGCATCCCCAGCCCCGGCATGGTCAGAAGAGTTTAACTGCCGCCAGCATTCGTGCGTGTTCCCATCGGAGTGGCTTTGTCAGGAAGCAGTTGTTGTCGGTGTTGGTGCCGCCAATTTCTTGGATGGCGCGCCGCTGGTTGGGCATCAGATTTCTGCTACCGTCTATCCTCAGCCTTGTCTCTTGGTCGTCCCCTCTGACTTCTTGAAGTATGGCGCGGACCGTCTCGTTCACCCGCAGCGCTTGGATTTTTTTCCTGGACAGGCCACCACGTAGTTTGCAGGCGCTATCCAGGGACTTCGTGACGACGACAATCCTGCACAGACCCGAGTTCTTGACCGGGTCAAACCCCAGACCTACTCGCCTTCCCTTCAACCACAGGTTACAGACATCTCCATACTTGATTACTGGGTATGGGGCATCTGGCACGGAATCCACGAGTGCGAACCCGTTATGCTGGATGGGCGGGAACACTTCGGCTGCCGTCATAGGGACGACCACCGGCGTTGGAGAAAGCAGCAGCTTGTCGCCTCGGGCCAAATACGAAACAGGCTGCTGGCATTCTGGCCACCCTCGGGGATGGCATAGAACACCAAGAGCAAGGCACCGTTCATTCAGCCATAAATCTGTTGGAGTCCCACTTTTGATTCTCCCGAAAAGGCTTTTGCCTGACTTGCTTGAATTGGTAAAAGCCAGTACCAAGTGGTCTCTGGCCCGTATTTTAACGCAATGTTCCAACGAATCGCCTCCTTGATGGGGCTTCGGCTGGGAAACATGCAGTGATTGAAATATGAACTGTTTCGCGCCAGTGTGCGTCTCAATAATTACTCTCATAATATTTTGCAATTGAAGGTTTAAAAAAGGGGCTGGGGCCTTTGACTCCCCAGCCCTTGTCTGCGTCATCAATCCGGCAAACCGAGTTGGCGGAGGGCCTCGGTGTCGCTGGCGTAGGAGGCATTCTTGACCCAAGCCCCATTGGCTCCGTGTTCCAAGTGGGCTTTGGTAAACATCTCAATCGTCTTCGGATCCAGATTCTCCAAACCGAAAACAGACAATCGAAGACACTCAGAAGCCTTCGCCGGAATCAGAACAATCGTTCGGATGCGCTCGTTGACGGTGAGAACCCTCACTCGCTGACTCTGACAGGCCCTGACCAGCCGTGTTGCCCACGACTCATCGGAAGCAAGGACGGCAATCCTGGAACACCAATCCCTGGTCCTGGCTGCCTTGATGTTGAGAATCACCCACCGACCCTGCTGGTTGATCTGCTCCACGATGTTGTATGGAATGAACTCCCGGGTTTTCAGCGTACCATGGCCCATGACATCGAATCCTGGGTTCTGGGGCGTGACTTCGGACGGCGTGGCTCTCAAGGGCACTCCCACGCCGGATCGCTTGAGGTGACCTGGACTGCTATTCCAGACTATGGAGTTGACCGTTTGCCGAAAAGGCCAACCAAGAGGATGCCGCACCACCCGTATGGCAACGATTTTGTCGCCCAAGCACAGTGCTGGCGTCTTGGGGTCATGAATGAGCTTGGACAACTCATCAAGATATTGCTGGGTTGTCACATGCAAGCTGGCTGAGTGTACCAAGCCATTGAGGTAGAGAACGTACTGCGGTAGCGGCACCAGCCCGTTGGCCTCGCTGTACACCTTTACCGTTGACTCAGCCTCCATGCAGACGCTCTTTGCAGCGTTTGGAGAGGGCTTCAGTGTAATTGTTTTCATATTAAGTCATCTGTTATGATTTGAGGAGGAATCCGCAGCCAAATCACATGGACCTGGCTGCGGATTGGTTTGGGTCTAGGCACCGACCTGGCTGGCCTGGGGAGCCGCCATGATCACGCTCACCACCGCCTTGGGCTTGCCGCCCGCACCGGACTTGTGAGCAACAACGACCTGGCATTCCTTGTTGAGAAGAACGTCCAGTTCGAAACCGTCCTTCACCTGGCTTGCTGTCAATTCGCGACCCAGGATGGTCTCGGTGTCCTTGCGAAGAGGAGTGCCTTCATCGAGCGCGAATGGCATCTCTTTGGTGACCTCTTCATCATGGCCATCAACCTTGAATCCACACACGACCTTTACCGGGTCATGGTCATTGGGATCACCTTTGATTGAGACCAGCTTTGCGATGTAACTGCCTTCCGCGAGGATAGGCTTCTTGAGCTTCCTGGCTTTTGCTTTCATGGTTTTGATGTTTGGCTGCCTTTCACCGGTGGCTGCTCCGTACTACCGGCCGGCTGTTGTTGTTGATAAGTTGGGATCCAAAGGACCAGCCGGCCCGAGTTACCGAGGAACCATTCAGCCCCTCATAGATTTAGGTGCGACATTGGGTGTCACGTTGCTACAGAAGCCAAGAAATCGGTCTTTCTGGTTGGTAGCTGCATGTGTAGCCCAGCTTGATCGAGTTGGTGAGGTGGTTGCTGAGTGAAAGGTTGAGCGGACGGATCGCTTGGATGAGGCGACGAATGCCATTGCCAACAGCATTGCGATCCCGGGTGGCGCGATTGGCAAAATTGACGTTGTGCCCGTTGTATTGGTGGCGTCGAAGCTCAGCTTTGATGCTGGCGACCTGCTCCTCTTTTTCCATGGCTGGTTCGGCTTCACCATTCAATCGCAGGGCCTCGACTTCACCCTCGAGATCTTCAATTACAGCCAAGAGGCGACGCCGTGCCTCGGTCGGCAGAACGGCGGTGCTGAGCTCTGACGTGACGGTGAGAATGCCTTGGTCAAGCAGTTCCTTGATTTGTTCGTCCCGGAGTGCATGACTAACCTCTCCCCTCGCCGTGCTGAGGATGTGCGTGCATCGGATCATCCTCCCCTGCTCTTTGAGTAGGGCGTGCAGGTATCGCATTCTGGGTGTGTCTTGCCAATGCCCCGTCTTGCCGTCGAACTCCACCACCCACACATTGCCTGACAACCTGAATGTGTTTGGGGAGACGGGGCCCGCACCATCAACTTCGACTGCCTTCGCCAGAGCGTTGGCCCGCACGGAGAACGCGAATCCGTCGATAATGAGTTTCACGTTTTGCGCGGTTCTAAGCCTCTGGACAAGGGCCATCTCCGATGACAGCGACGGCTTCTCAACCCCATGGAAGTTCGGGCTCATATTCTAATTGTTGGAGTTGCTCGCGCTGGTGAGGTGGGCAGTTCGCAATTGAAGAATCCGGCGGATGGTTTCTTCGGGACAACGGCGATCATTTTCGATCCACGTCACATTGGGAATTCGTCGGAGCAGGCGGTAGTGGCGGCGAGCGTGGCGTTCCAGTTCTTCGGCCACACGATTGCGGCATTGTGAAATGCTGATTCTACCCTCCAGGCGATCCAACAGAGGGGTGCGCGCAAAGCATTTCCGCACGACATAGCTCTCACCCAGTCCACCAGCCAGGGCACGCTGGTATTCCTCAATCATGCCCATTTCGACCATCTTGTTCGCACGACGGAGACAATCGGCCGTCAGATTTGTTCCCGACTTCCAACGCATTCCGATGAGCAGAGGTTTCGCGTGGATGGATTCAGCATCGCAATCCAGGGTGTCGGTCACCGTGCGAATGAGGCCGTGGGAGCAACCCTCGACAATCATTTGGTTTCCATTCGATTGGATGGCGCGCGAACGAGCCTTGAGCTCCACGGAATACCGGTCCTCGCTCCATCGCGCTTCCTCGATCTTCAAGACACCGTAGAGGTGTGATTTGACATCTCGATACTGGTCGGCATCCGACTGTCCGGTCACGTTCGGGAGGGCGTTGTAGAGGTAGAACTTGTCGGCGTTGACCACCTCAGCGCCGAGTTTGCGGGCCAATCCGAAGGCAACATCGGTTTTGCCCACAGTAGTCGGGCCGAGGAGCACGATAGGCCGCGGAGTCACTGACAAGTTTTTGGTCTGGAGCTCAGTTGCGAGAATTCCACTTGCCGACGCTGTCCGCCCCTTGCGTCCAAGCCTTGCATGGAGGGTTGCAATCCTCCGACCTGAATGGATGCGATTCACAGCCGACCTCCTTCCACCGAAGTTTCGACCATGAACTGTTCGAGGCTCTGGCGGGTGATGCGCAGGTGCCTCAGGGCCTTGGAGGATTTCAACAGGCCACGATCAACCAGGCGGTAGATCGTTTTGGGAGTGACTGCCAGCATCTGAGCCGCCTCCTGGGAGGTGTAGGCAAGGCGCACTTGATTTCCTTCCAATGATTCGGTGGGATTCGTTCTCATTTTCGTTCTGGGTTTGCTCATAGGATTTTGGTTTTGTGGCCGCCTTGACCGTTTTCTTCGTGTCAGCGGGCGACCGTCCCTGAGAAACCGCAGAACGCTTCCGTTTTAGTACAATGCCGGCGAAGAATTCTTTGAAGAGATGGAAGTGGTTGAAGGAAAGAAACTACGGATCACAAAATCCTCGCTTCATCACCGTAAATTCCTCCTCCCAGAATACAAATTGTCCCTCTTGGCGATGGCTGGCGGAGGTTTTGAAGGGATGAAACAAACTCCAAACTGCACACCTCGCCGGGGAATATCGGCTTGCCACCACACTAGACCAGAACACAAACTCCTGCCTTGCAAGCACCTGACCTCCAAGCTCTGAAGCGCGGCGATGAGGCTGCATGGGACGACGCCTGTGATTGGCTGATGCCCGTGGCCCTGGCGGGGGCTCGTGCGAAACTGGAGGCCTATTTCCCTGGAGAGGTTGAGGACATCGCCCTCGAAGCGCTGGAAGAATTGGTGGAGAAGAAGGAAGGTGTGACTTCTTTGGATCACCTCAGGAATCTGACCATCAGCATTGCCCACGGTCGTGCGATCAGTCTGTTGCGAAAAAGGTTTAGCAAGAAACGGGGTGCCGGCGAAACGGTGTCCCTGGACGAGTCTGTAGATGGAGACACCAAAACCCTTGATGTCCCGTCGCCAGAATCACAGCTTGATAATCTGAACCAGGGCGAGCTTGCTGAGTTGTTGGACAGGTTGCAGGTCAATCTGAAACAGGACTATCGTGAGGCGTTGAACGATTTTCACTTGCTGGATCTGAGTTACGAGGAAATCGCCAGCAAACACGGCTGGGCCAGGGGAACCGTAAGCTCGTACCTGAATCGCGGCATGAAAGCCATTCGCGAGGCGGTGGGCCAGCATCCAAAATTGATGAAGGAATTGAAGGCGTTCTTGCGACTACTGCTATTGCTATGAGTGAGGACCGTTTTTTCGATCTAGCGATGAAAGCCATCGCGAAGCAGACCAGCCCGGATGAGCAGGCTGAACTGGATGGCCTTCTGACGCGCCAGCCAGAATTGCAGCAGGAGTATGAACGACTCCAGGCTGACGCCCGTCTAGCCAAAGAGGTCCTGCCCCTGCTCGCCGCCGCCCAGGCCACTGAAGGCAAAGTGCCGGGCTACGCCCGTGAGCGCCTCAGAACGAAAGTCCGGGAGACGTACAAGAATGAGCGCCGGCAGGAATCAACCTTCGGTGCTCGGGGTGTCTGGCGATGGTGGCTGAGTCTGGCCGGCGCAGCTGCAGTGGTGATGGCGGCGGTCTTTTTCCTCAGGCCGACGGAAACGGTTGTTCAGGTGGCGATGCTGGATTCGGTTGGCGGCATACGCGGTTCAGCCTCGAATCTGGTGGCGGTGATTGAACAAGCGTGGCAGAAGCCCAAGGTGGTGCAATATTCCGAGGGAGCAGATTTGAAGCGGTGGATGGCAGAATGGCCGGAAGACCGTCGAAGCGTGGTGAAGATTGTTTACGACAGGGATGCTCAGGAAGTGCGGGTCTCAGGTCGGTTGAAGAACAGGCCCGGGTTCGAGAAGACTTTTGTGGTGAACCAGGAGAAGGATTTGCCGAACGTGCTGAAAGAAGTGCAGCAGTTCATCAAGGAACAGACCGGGCGATGACACAGCCTGGCCCTTTGAGTCGTTGGGAAAGCACTCAGACGGCAAGGACGCAGAATCAGTTCCTCAGAATTTCACCTTCTGGGCCATCTGCTGACTGTGCTCGTTGCGCAGGTGCCCGTAGGTTCTCATCGCCAGAGCTCCACCGTCTTTGTGTCCCAGCCAGCGCGCCACCGTCGGGATGTCCACCGCGGATTCGATACACCGGGTGGCAAACAGGTGGCGGAGGTCGTGGTGGGTGATGCGAGGAATGCCAATTTCCTGGCACGCTCGCGTCAGGGCATCGTTGCATCGTCTCACTTGGAGAATTCGCCCAGTGCCGGGGGGATCGCCCTTGAGACGATGGAGCAAGTTCTCTAGATCCGAGATGATTGGCACCCGGCGGATTTCGCTGTTCTTCGTCCCGGTTTCAGGATGGCCGCGCACGATGATTTCCTTGCGCTGCCAGTCGATGTCCTCCCAAGTGACCCAGATGGCCTCGGAGCCAATGCGTAGTCCGCTGTAGGCGAGGAATTCAATCAAATCCCCGACCCGGGGACCCCAGCCGCCGCTGCGCATCCGCACATTATTCAACAACTCGCGGAACTGAGACGGCTCGGGAAGTTGGAGGTCCTTCTGGGTGATCCGGGTGCGCTTCAACTCAGCCGCCGGGTTTTCCAAGCGCGGGCCTCCGCTCTCTTTGTGCAACTTGATGCCCGCTTCGATGATCTGCTTCAGGGTTCCAATCGTGTTGTTGAAGTAGTGGCACGCGATCTCTTTGTTCAGTTTCGCTGCCCATTCCTTGCATTCCTCCACAGTGATCTGATCGAGACGCAGCTCCCATAATTCCGGCCAGGTGCGTTCGAGTTTCAGGAGGCACCAGAGTCGGTACTGCTTGCTCTGGGGTTTGATGGAGGAATCGGTCTCCAGTTCCCTTTTGTAGGCTTCGACGGCCACCGGGAAACAGGGCACCGTCTTTTGACCCCGCCCGTCTTGGTGTTTCTTCAGAAAATCGACCAGGCGAAGCTTGGCAGTCGTCCAGACATCTGTTTTGAGACTTTGGCGAATGATCCTTCCGTCGACCTTTGTCCGCGCGAAGTAGATTCCGCTGCTGATGTATTGCAGCAGGTTTGGCACCTTGGGGAACGAACGCCATTTGCCGTCCTTTGACAGGTTGGCTTCCCGTTTCGTGGACTGTCGGGTTTGCGTGGTTTCCTGTAGCCCGCTCATGTTTGGAACATGCGGGATACAATGTGGGGATACAACGGAAAAAACTGAAGAACACCTCAAAGATTGCAACTCATTGATATTGAAGATGGTGCCCGGGACAGGACTTGAACCTGCACGATGTTACTCACTAGAACCTGAATCTAGCGCGTCTGCCAATTCCGCCACCCGGGCAATCTTGAAAATCAATGGTTTGAAACTGATTGGTTCCAGCCCCGCCTGCGCTGCCACCGCGACGGCCCGAAAGACGCTGGGATCTCAAACAAAGGCGCCCGCAGCACCGAGGTGAACCTGACCAACCACTCGCAACGGGCGGCAAGGTACCAAAGGGTTGATGAGATGTGCAAGCGCCCAATTCGAGAAGCCAATTCGAAGGGTCGGTGTAGCGGGCCCCGCGTGGCCGCCCGGATTCTGAGGAGGGGTGATCGCTCAGGCCGGTTTGCGGGCGTATTTTTCGATGGTTTCGATGACCTTTTCGAGGGTGACTGGTTTGGCGAGGCAGGGCAGCTCGCAGATGATGCCGTCGTTTTCCTCGACGATGTGCGGCGGGACGGCGGCGGTGATGAAGACGATGGGCGTGTTTTTGAGCTCGGGATCGGCCCTGAACAGAGCCACAACATCACCGCCCGCCATGCGGGGCATGATGATGTCCAGCAGCACAAGGTCGGGCTTGAACTCCCGGGCGGCGGGCAGGGCGTCCTCCGCCCAGTTTTCCGCGCGAACCTCGTAATTGCCGGTGTCCTCCAGGTTGAGCTTGAGCAGGGTGGTCAGACTTTTCTCGTCGTCCACCACCAGGATTTTTTTCTTGGGCATATCAGGCCTTGTGTTGCTTGAGGGTGATGATGGCACGCACGCCGCCTTCGGGGTGATTGCGAATTTCCAGGGTGCCGCCATGCAATTCGATGATTTTCTTGGAAACCGACAGCCCGAGTCCGGTGCCGACACCGGTGGGCTTGGTGGTGAAGAAGGGATCGAAAATCCGGGTGAGATGCTCCTCCGGAATGCCGGGGCCGTTGTCTTCGACGACCGTGACGATGGCGGTATCGCCCACCCAGAAACTGTTGGCGCGGCGCGAGCCTTCGACGTGCGTGGTCTCGGTCATTGATTTGGTCAGGGTGCGCACGGCGATCCTGCCGCCGCGCGGCAGAGCGTAAATGGCGTTGGTGAAGAGATTCACCAAGACCTGCTGGATCTGCATCTGGTCGGCGGAAACCGGCGGGAGTTCAGGACACAGGGTGAGGTCGATGAGGATGTCCTTGGCGTCAATTTCGTGACGGATGAACGTGATGGAGCCGCGGATGATCTCATTCATGTCCTCCGCCTTGAAGGCCACCTGGCGGGATTTGGCGAAGTCGAGCAGGCCGCGGGTGATGAAGTTGGCGCGGTCCACGGCGTCCTTCATTTCCTTGAGGACCATGGTGGTGTTCTCTTCGCTGGCCGCGGGCTTTTTCGAGAGGTTCGAGAGGTAGTTGAGCCCCATCAGGATGATGGCGAGGGGATTCTTGACCTCATGCGCCACGCCGGCGGCGAGGGTGCCGATGGATTCCATCTTCTCGGCCTGGATGAGCTGGAGCTGGGCGGCCTTGAGCTCCTCGTGGGAACGCCGCAACGCGGCCTCGCTGGAGGCGAGTTCCATGTTTTTCTGCTGCAACCGCTCCTCGAACCGGCGCTGCTCCGTCACGTCCCAGAAGATGCACTGGGTGCCCACCACTTTGCCGTGTTCATCGTGTATCGGGGTTTTGACGACCTGGACGTAGAGTTTCCCGCCCTCTGTGGTGATGTTTTCTTCAACAATGTTGAGGATGTTGCCCGTTTCAATGACCGTCCGGTCGTCCCGCTGGTATTTGCGGGCCAGTTCGGCAGGATAGAAATCAACGTCGGTCTTGCCAATGATCTCTTCGAGCGGCCTGCCGAGGGAAGCGCAGAATCGCTGATTGGCGAAGGTAAAGCGCTCGTTCAGATCTTTCCGAAAAATGTTCTGCGGGAGGTTCTCCACCAGCGCCTGATAAAGCGCCTTGGACTCGATCAGCCGCGCCTCGTAACGCTTGCGTTCGGTGATGTCGGCGATCAGTCCGTCGTAGGCCACCAACAGCCCCGCCTCGTCGCGGCAGGGCACGACCGTGCTGCGCACCCAGATGACTTCACCAGCACGATGGACAATGCGGTGTTCGATGGCCGGCGGCGTTGCTCCCTGGCAGACGCGCATGATTTGCTCCGACACCCGGGCGCGATCGTCCTCGTGCACCATGCGGTACCAAAGATACGGATCGGCGATATATTCCTCCGGACGGTAGCCGGTGACGGCCTCGCAACTCCGGCTGTGGGTGACGGCGCCCGGCTGGCTGTCCTCGATTTTCACCGAGTAGGCATAGTCGGTGATGGATTCGAGGAGATGCTTGTAGTGCTGCTCGCTCTCCTGCAGCGCCTGTTCGGTGCGGTGCCGTTCGATGGCGTAGCGGATGGCGCGCGAGAGAATGTAGCCATCGAGCCGCCCTTTCACGAGGTAGTCCTGGGCGCCCTCGCGCACGGCTTTGAGGGCCAGTTCCTCGTCATCGTTGCCACTCAGCACGACGATGGGAACCTCGGGAGCCGCGGCGTGCAGGGAGCGGAAGGTGTCCAGCCCGCGGCTGTCGGGCAGGGACAGGTCGGAGAGGACGATGTGAAAATGGCTGCTCTGGAGTTGCGCGAGCGCATCCCGCAGCCGCACGCACAACGTCGGCTGGAAATGGGCCGAGGGAATCTCCCGCAGCAGCGCCGCCAGCAATTGGGCGTCGCCGACGCTGTCCTCGACCAGCAGGATGTTGGTTGACTCGGTTTCCATGCCGCCTCGGGTTTTGGCTGGCGGAGCCATGAACTGCGGGCATCCCGCCACCGCGGAATATACCCGGCCCGGCGGCGGAGAGAAGTCAAAATGCGCCCATCCCAATCCGGCCGAAGGCCGTCCGATTATCGACGGATTGGCCATCCGGAACAGCTTTCTGGAGGTGGCCAGGATTAGCAGCGCAGGAAAATTCCGGCAGAAAAATTCCAAAACCGGGTTGACCGCGTCGTCGGACTCTTTAGGCTGCTGCACGCTTTCAAGCCAGTAGCACACATTCGAAAACGAAAATTCATTCCAGTTTATGCAGACCAACAAAACCATCGAAACGGCCGGCGCCACCCGCCGGGAATTCCTCAAAACCTCCACGGCTGCCGCCGCTGCGGTGGCGGCCGCCGGCCTCCTCAAGACGCCGGTCTATGGCCAGAACACCGCGCCCTCGACCGGCAAGGTCATCGGCGCCAACGACCGCATCAACGTCGGTTTCATCGGCGTCGGTCCGCAGGGCATGGCCCATGTGCGGTCCATGAAAGAGAACGCCGGTGATAACAATGTCGCCCTTGTGGCCGTGGCCGATCTTTCCAAGACCCGCGGGAAGGAAGCCAAGGAGTTCATCACTGGCGACGTCAAAGTGTTCGAGGACTACAAGAAGTTGCTCGAGGAAAAGGACATTGACGCCGTGGTCGTCGGCACGCACGACGTGTGGCACGCCCAGTGTTCCATCGACTCGATGGAGGCCGGCAAGCACGTCTATTGCGAGAAGCCGATGACCCGCTATCTCGACGAGGCGTTCAAGGTCTATGACGTCACCAAAAAGACCGGCCGGGTCTTCCAGGTTGGCGCACAGATCTGCTCCGACGCCCGCTGGCATCAGGCTGCCAAGATGGTCAAGGAAGGCGCCATCGGCAAGCTCGTCATCGGGCAGGATTCCTACATGCGCAACAACAAGAAGGGCGAGTGGAACTACGACATCGCGAAGTGGGCTACGCCGTCCGATATCGAATGGAAGACCTGGGAAGGGCGCGTGAAGAACAAGACCGATTTCAACGCCGACGCCTATTTCCGCTGGCGCAAATACTATCCGTACTGCGCCGGTCTGCTCGGAGATCTCATGCCGCACCGCCTGCATCCGTACATGATTGCCACCGGCAATCCGGAATTCCCGACCCGCGTCACCTGCGTCGGCTCGAAGAATGTCCTGTCGGACAAGGAAACCCCCGGCACGCCGATCCGCGACGTCCCCGAGACCATCGCGCTCACCGCGGAATTCCCCAGCGGCCTGATCTTGCTGATGATTTGCAGCACGGTCAACGAACAGGGCCTCCAGTCGATGATCCGCGGCAACAAGGGCACGCTTTACTTCGGCGGTTCCGGCGACACCGTGGAACTGAAGGTCGAGCGTCCCTACTCCGAGGAAATCGACCCGGAACGCCTCACCGGCCTCAAGCCCTCCGGCGAGAAGATTCCCGAGCAGGAAAAGAACTGGTTCCAATGCATCCGCAATCCGGGGCAGGTTCCCTTCGGTAACATCGATCTGGCCATTCGCGTCCAGACCGTCGTCAGTCTCGCCGAAATGTCGGAACGCATGAACGCCATGTGCCGCTTCGATGAGAAGACCCGCAAGGTGCTGACGGAAGCTGGCAAAGAGATCGATCCGATCACCTACGGCACCCTGCCGCAGTCCTGATGGTTTCGCACTCGTGCGATCAGCCCGGCGGAGGCGGCTCCGCCGGGTTTTTTGTTTCGCCAGGCCGGGATGGTCGCGCAATCCGGGCTTGAACCATTCGCAGCGGCAATTTAAAGAATCAGATCAACATCAGGCCGCTCTCCGGTGGGTTTAGTGACGCCGCCAATTGGACACCTGCCAAAGCTGGCTCAGCACCTCGCTTTTAGAAAATCAGCATGTTCCGAAACGCCCCGCCGTCCGCCCTGTCTGCCGTCACCCTCGCGCGTCATGCGATGAACACCCGCTTCGAGATCGTGCTGCACGGTCTCGATCCGGTTCGCCTGCGCGCCGCGGCCGAAGAGGCGCTTGCCGAGATTGAGCGGCTCGAAGACCGGATGAGCTTCTTCCGTCCGAGCAGCGAAATCGCGCGCATCAACCGACGCGCCGGACTGGAACCGGTGCGGGTGACTCCCGAGATTTTTGGCCTGCTGCAACTTGCGCAGACACTCCATCGCGAGAGCGGCGGCACCTTCGACATCACCATCGCCCCGCTGCTGCGCTGCTGGGGTTTCCGTGCCGGCACCGGCGCGATTCCCAGCCCGGAAGTTGTGGCGGAGGCGAAGGCACAGGTTGGCATGGATTTCGTCCTGCTGGATGCACGTTCCCGGACGGTGCGGTTCGCCCGTCCAGGCATGCAGATCGACCTCGGCGGCATCGGCAAGGGTTTTGCCATCGATCAGGCCGTCGAGATTCTTCGCGAGGCCGGCGTTTCCAACGCGCTCTTGCACGGCGGCACCAGCACCGCCTTCGCCTTCGGTCGGAACGTGGATGGCCAGCCGTGGAAGATTGGCATCCCCCGGCCTGCCGAACAATGGGACGCGCCGGCTGCGGCCGTCTCCGGCGGACCACCGGAATCCGGTCATATTTTTTACCACGGTGAAGAAAGCGATGCGTCGTCGGCGACTCCTCCGCTAAAACTCCTCGCCGCCGTGTCGCTGGACAACGCCTCGCTCTCCCTCTCGGCGGTCTGGGGCCGGTTCTTCCGCGAAGGCCGCCGCGTCTTCGGCCACGTGCTCGATCCGCGCACGGGCGAACCGGTCACGGGCGCGGTGCTCGCGGCGGTGGTTTCGCCTTCAGCCACGGAGACGGACGCGCTTTCCACCGCGCTGCTCACGCTCGGCGCCGGTGGCCTCGACGCCATCACGGCGCTGCGTCCGGGCTTGCAGGCTCTGGTGGTTGAGGAACAGGACGGGCGCTCGCTGGTCAGCGCCCGCGGGATTGGCATCTACGCGGATGCCCGCTGATTCCTCCGGGCGCATTCGCGCACTGCCCCCGGCGCGCGGCCTTGAGGCCGCTTCAGCGTGCGATGGGTGTTGGCGAAACATTGGCGGACGGTTTCTCGAACGAGGAAGCGACGTCAACGTCGCGCTCCAACCCGGTTGCCTTCGGGGGCAGTGTCGCGATACGCCCCAAATCCACTCTGGACGAATCAAGCCGTTGAATTTCCCCGGGGTCATGACTACCTTGCCCGCAAATGCTGGCTGACCGAGTCTATATGCGGGAACCGACCTGGCGCCGTCCGCGGCTGTCGGTGACGGTTGTCTTGATGGCGGTCAGCCTGTCGGTGTTCCTGCTCCAACTCATCGGCCCCTCCACCTTTGGCCGATTGACAGGCTACCTTGCGCTGAGTTGCGACGGGCTGAAACAGGGCCTCATTTATCAACTCATCACCTACCAGTTCCTCCACGGCGGCTTCCTGCATCTGCTGTTCAACATGGTCACGCTGTGGTTCTTCGGTCGTGCGGTCGAGGACCGCCTGGGCAGCCGCCGGTATCTCCAGCTTTTTTTTCTGAGCGGCGTCATCGGCGGTCTGCTGCACGTCAGTCTGGGATGGATTTTCCCAGAATCGTTTGGACGCGCGCCGGTGGTCGGCGCCTCGGCGAGCATCTGTGGATTGATTGCGGCGTTTGCCGCGCTCGATCCCGAACAACTCGTCCTCTTCTTCTTCATCCCGATGCGGGCGAAATGGCTCTTTTACATTTCGCTTGGGATCTCGCTGATCTTCTTGCTGGTGCCGGGCCAATCCGACATCGCGCACGCGGCGCATCTCGGCGGCCTTCTCACCGGTTGGGCCTACGTCCGCTTCGTGCTGACGAGTCAGTGGCGCCTGCCGGGCTGGCCTTGGCTTCGGCGGCGCCCGCGCAAGATCGTGAAGCTCCCGCGAACGGCGACGTACCTGAAGGCTTCCTCGCCGCGCCGCCGGGTGCCCGCGTCCGAAGAGATTCCTCCCGCCGAATTCATCAGCCGCGAGGTGGATCCCATCCTCGACAAGATTTCCGCGCACGGCATCCAGAGCCTCACCGAACACGAGCGCAAAATCCTCGAAGCCGCCCGCGAGCGAATGGGCAGGCACTGACGTCCCCGCCGTCACCGTGTGGGTTTCGCCAATGACGCAGTTTCGCCGGTCGGGACGCGCATGCCTGTGGTTGCATCGAAGCGCACAGTCGTTGCGAAAGTTCAGGCAAGACCGTCGCAACCCAGAAGGGCGCGTCTGTCCCAGCGCGCCGTTTGGGCCAGCGCCAGTTGCGGCGCGCTGGGACAGGCGCGCCCTGCCTGCGGATACTTTCACAACGATTGCAAGGTCAGGTGCGCCACCTGCCGCCCACGGGTGAGTTCGAAGGGCATTGGGAAAAAGCCTCCAGCCGACCGGAATCCAGAACGGCGGAGATCGGTTGCTCGCCGAGTATGCGGCTCACTTGCGGGTCCACCGCGATGACGGCGCTCCCCGGGAATGGATTCAACCGGCACACAAGCAGCGCGTGAATCCTCTCTACGGTTCCTCGGCGGGATTGGTGTCCATTCCGCTTGGACCGCGTGATTGAGTGCGTGCTCCCGCCGTCGGTCCTTCATTTTATCAGGGCAGTTGCCGCGCGCCGGTTCATCGCCGCTCGCATCTCGACTCCGGCCCGGCTGGCCTCTAACCTCGCCCCATGATTACACGCTACTCGCGCCCTGAAATGCGGGCCATCTGGACCGACGAAAACAAACTGAAGATCTGGCTGCAGATCGAACTGCTCGCCAGCGAGGCGCTGGTCACGGAAGGCATCGTCCCGAAGAAAGACTTCGCGAAGATCAAGGCGGGCTGCGACCAGTGGTTTGCTGACCTTCCCGGACTCGTCGCCCGCCAGAAGGAATTGGAGAAGGTTCTCAACCACGACGTCATCGGCTTCACCACTGCGGTCGCCGACAAGATCAACGACAACGCCAGCCGCTGGTTCCACTTTGGCCTCACCAGCAGCGACGTGGGCGACACCTGCTACGCCGTGCAAATGACCCAGAGCGCCGACATCCTCATCGCGGACGTGAAGAAAGTGCGCGAGTCCATCGCCAAGCGAGCGAAGGAGCACAAGTTCACCCCGTGCATCGGGCGCAGCCACGGCATCCACGCCGAACCGACCACCTTCGGACTCAAGCTCGCGCTGATGCATGACGAGTTTGGTCGCGCCCTGCGCCGTCTTGAATCCGCGAAATACTCCGCCGCCGTCGGCAAGATTTCCGGCGCCGTCGGCACGAGCGCGCACCTTTCGCCGCGCGTTGAGGATTACGTGTGCAAGAAGCTTGGAGTCCGTTCCGCACCCATCGCCACGCAAGTTGTGCAGCGCGACATCCACGCGGAATACCAGACCACGCTCGCCCTTGTCGGCGCGAGCATCGAGCGCTGGGCCGTGGAGTTCCGCCACCTGCAACGTACCGAAGTGCTCGAAGCCGAAGAGCCGTTCACCAAGGGCCAGAAGGGTTCGAGCGCCATGCCGCACAAGCGCAACCCCATCACTTGGGAACGTCTCACCGGCCTCGCGCGCGTGTTGCGCGGCAACGCCGTGGCCGCGCTGGAGAACGTGGCCCTCTGGCACGAACGCGACATCAGCCACAGCAGCGTGGAACGTATCATCTTCCCCGACAGTTGCACGTTGCTCGACTACATGTTCGGCCTGCTCACCCGCATGATGGACGGACTCGCCGTCTATCCCGAGAACATGAAGAAGAACCTCGGCCTGAGCCTGGGCATGTGGAACAGCCAGACCGTCCTGCTCGCGCTCATCCGCAAGGGACTCACGCGCGAAGACGCCTACAAGCTCTGCCAGGATGCCGCGATGAAGACGTGGGAAGTGAAACACGCCGGCCGCGACGATGCGAACTTCGTCGAGCAACTCCAAGCCGACCCCGCCGTGGCGCAGCATTTCAAGAAAGGGGAACTCGAGAAACTCTGCTCGCTCGACTTCCACTTCAAGGAAGTGAACAACAGGTTTAAGAAACTGGGGCTTTAGCCGCCGATGCAAGGAGGCGGAGCCCCCGCGGAAATCGACGTTTGACTGGCCACTAACGTAGCCTCATTGTATCTACACATGAAAACGACGATTCAACGCTGGGGCAACAGTCTGGCGCTCCGCATCCCCAAGACTTTTGCCGAGGGAATCTCCGTGCGCGAAGGCGACGAGGTCGAAATGAATGTTGCCCGGGGAAGGCTCGTGGTTGCCCCGCGTCCGCCGCGCAGCTATCACCTCGCTGATCTGGTGGCGGAGATACGCCCGGGCAATCTGCACAAGGAAATCATCCTCGATGGGCCGCAGGGCAAGGAGGTCTGGTAATGCCGCGCCGTTACGTCCCCAAACGTGGCGACGTCGTCTGGCTGCATTTCAATCCGCAGGCAGGCCACGAACAGGCCGGACGCCGGCCTGCTGTCGTTCTCACTCCCGAGAGCTACAACCAGAAAACCAGCCTTGCCCTGTTCTGCCCGGTGACCAATCAGGCCAAAGGCTATCCTTTCGAGACGCCGCTGCCACCGCAGTTGCCCGTGCGCGGCGTGGTGCTATGCGACCAGATCAAGAGCCTCGATTGGACCGTGCGCCAGGCCGAGTTCATTTGCAAACTGTCGGAGGAAGCACTCGATGATGCAATGGGCAAAGCGCTTGCCCTGCTGAAGTAGCCATGGACCCGTTCGACAAACTTCCGACCGAACAATGCGGACGCGACGCTCTGGCGCCTCATCCCGCGACGACGCGAACTTCGTCGAGCAACTCCAGGCCGACCCGGCTGTGGCGAAGCACTTCAAGAAAGGCGAACTCGAAAGATCTCGGCGGTCGCTCGACTTCCACTTCAAGGAAGTGAACAGCCGCTGCAAGAAACTCGATCTTTGAACAGAGGCGCGCATGAGGATCAACCCGCAAAGCCATTTTAACTTCAGCGCTCGCAGACCTCGTTTCTCCGCGCGTTGGGTGGGCGTGAGCTGACTTTTCTCAAGTACGCGCTCCGGCCCGGCTATTCCACGCCTTGCTTGATTCGCTCCCGCCAGTTGTTCTCCAGCATCAGCTCGAACCGCATTTGCTGCGTTTTCAAGCCCAGCTTCAGTTCGCCGACGGTCAGGGCGGTTTGCGAATGGCACGTCAGTAACTCGAAGAGTCGATCCTTGTAAGCCGTGTCGTCGTTGCCTTTCAGGTGAAGGCCCTTCGTTTCGAGCACGGTGAAGCGCAGCTTGCCGTCGCTGCGTTCTTCGAGACACGCGAGGAAGTCGGGATACACGCGCGCTCGTTGCCAGCCTTGCAAGTGCCAGTCTTGATGCACGGCAATGCGGTGCCACCAGCGCACTGCCGTCGCGCCGTCGAGATACCAGGCGACGTCGCGCTCCAGGCCGTTGAGCTGGCGACGATAAACTTTCTCAAACAGCGACCGCTCCAGCCGCGTTCCGTCCTCGCGCAACTGTTCCTTGTCCTCGTCGGCGACTTCAATCTCCAGCGTCTCCGCGAGTTGCCAGTTCAAGTTTTCGTCGCCCGATGTTTCGAGGCGGAACGCCAGTTCGCCTTTCTCCAACATCCGTCGGAACTCGGCCTCGCCCGCCTCATTCACCTGACGGCGCAAGTCATCCTTCATCGCCTTGAGTAAAAACAGGCGGTTGGTGAAAAGCCGTTCCTCTGAGACGCGAGCTTGCCGGAAGTGCGCCAATGCCTCATCGAGAATCCGCACGCCCTGCCACGGGTTCGGAATCACATCGAGCAGCATCCGCACCAGCGCCGGGATGTCCATGATCGGCTCGACGGCCTCCATCTCGACGCGCGTCCGCGGCGTGTCGTCCACGTTGTTCAAATTCTCCACGCTCACGCGCGCGATGGTCTTGTCCAGCGACTCCTTGGTATCCGGACTGAATCCCTTTCCCGTGTAGTTGAACTGACTCCAATCCAGATGGCTCAACATATCCCGTTCGTAATCAAACACGCGCCACTCGCCCGTCTTCGGATGCTTCGACAGCACGCGTGGCAGGAAAATCTTCAAGTCTTTGAACTTTTCCCGGCGCCTGAAATTTTCCGTCCGCGTCACGGTCGCGCCCCCTTTGCCGGCGGCGCGCACACTGTGGGCGAGGTCGCCCATGCCTTCCTCCTGCAAACCGCGCCGCACACTCTCCACCGCCTGCTGCACTTCCTGATCGAAGGTGAAGACATACGACTCGTTCAGCGCGGGGCGTGACGTGAGTCGCGCGTCCGGCTGGCGCAACACGCGGCCAATCATCTGCGTGAGCGCCGTGGTCGCCGTGGTTTTGGAAAGCACGACGAGCACGTAGGCGAAGGAACAATCCCAGCCTTCGCGCAGCGCGTCCTTGGTGATGACGTAGCGCACCTGGCAGGTTTCGGAGAACAGGTTCTCCGCGCTCAATTCGTCCAGCTCGGCGGACTTCACTTTGATTTCGTCGGGCTGCGCACCCAGCTTTTCCACGAGATACTCGCGGGCGTCTTCGGCATGGACGGCAGACTTGTCGCGCTGATCCTTGCCCGTGCGTTCGACGCGCACGACCAGCATCGGGCGGATGTAGCGTCCCTCGTTCCCACGCACATGACCCGCCTCGCGTTGCAAGTCGTCCAGCTTTTCCTTCGCTTCGGCCAGCGTGTGCTTCCAGTCAGCGCGACCGATGTTCACGAGGTTGATCGGCAGCTTGATCATCTGCTCATCCTTGAGCGCCGTGCCTGTCACGTTCACCAGCACGTTGCTGATCTGCTCCTTGGCGTTGGGCGTCGCGGAGAGTTCGAGGATGAAGCGCGGATTGTGCTCCGCGATGAACTCCAGCGCCGTGTTGGAATACGCCTTGTGCCCTTCGTCAATCACGACCAGTGGACGCACGAGACGCAGCACGTTGGCGAGGCTCTGCTTCACTGTCAGTCCGCCGATGCGAAACTCATCCTCGCCGATGTCCGCCGTCTCAAGGTTGGCAACGTGCCGGAGCAATTCCTTGTTCGCCGGCGTGTCATCCACCTCCGGGAAGAAGCCGGGGAACTTGCCGCTGTCCTGAAACATCTTCCGCGCTTCCTTGGTTTCCTTCCGCACCGCGCCGGCTTGGAGCATCATCAGCATCACGCACAGATGATTCTCCACGTCCGGCGGCGTGAAGGTGTCGCTCTTCTCCAGCAGCTTTACCCGCCCGCCGCTGGCGCGTTCCAGCATTTGCCGATACGGACTCTCGCGGTTGGCGAACGCCTTCCACGTCTGCTGATAAATCGCGTCGCTGGGCACAATCCACAGCACGAACCCGGTCTGTTTGCGGAAGAACTCAGTGCCGATGCGCCCCAACGCCGCGCAACCGAGCAACGTCTTGCCGCCACCCGTCGGGACTTTCAGGCAGATGTTCGGCACGGGACGGTGCAGTCCGTCTTTGCGGTCAATGTAGGCGGGCGTCACCAGCGTATCGCCGTCCTTGAAGCGCGGGATGCGATTGTCCGCCGCCAGTTTTTCCCAGGCTTCGCGGCACCAGTTGGCCGGTTCGGGCGTCTCGCCTTGTTCCGCCAGCAGCTTCGCGAATTTCTCCGCCCGTTCGCGACGCGCGGCCAGCGTTTGCAAATAGCCGCTCAGGCTTTCCAGCACGTCGTTTTGGAAATCCTTCAGTTGCATGGCGACCAAACAAATGCAGACATCGTGATCATCATCCGACCGTGATGCGCGGTGCTTGTCACCAGCCCGGAGGGCTGACAGAAATTAGCCGGGGGTTGAGGAGCGCAGCGACGACACCCCCGGAAAACGTCCTCAACGCGGCACGACCCCGGAGGGGTCGCAGAATCGTCCGCTCGGTTCGTCGCATTCTGGCACCCCTCCGGGGTGCGGGGATTTCCAATCCGGCGACCGGGGGTCTTCGCTGCGCTGCGACCCCCGGCTAATATCTGGCACCCTTTCAGGGTGCGGGAATCTGGGGGACGCCGACCGGGGGTGGCGTCCGTCTCGCTTCGCTCGGTGGACTTACCCCCGGCTAATTTCTGCCACGCCTTCAGCGTGCTGGTTCGTGCGCGGTGCGTCATTCGCCGAGGATGCGGTGGATGGTGTAGGGCAACTGGCAGAAATCCACGCCCAGCCGCGTCAGTTCGCGCTGGCTCATGAACTTCGCGGACGCGAAGACCAGCACCCGCTTCTTCGCCTTGTTCCCGGCGCAGAGGGTTTCCACCAGCGCCTCGTTCAACGCTGCGTCGTTGGCCGCCAGCCACTTCTTGTCCGCGCGATAGAGCAGATGCACGCGATACAAATCCGTCTCGCCGATGAGCCAATCCTTTTCCGACGCCTGCTTGGGCGCATCGTTGAGCGTGCGGCCCGTGGCGGTGAAGAAGACATACTTGGCCAGTGCCTCGTAGGTGGGCAGGCTGGAGCCGAGCAGCTTCTCCATCGTCATCTCCTCGCCCAGCGCGCAGAAGGTGAAGCTGCCGCCCAGGCCCTCGGTCTTCTCCGTGACCTTCTTCTCGCCGGTGACGACCAGCGCGCCGTCCTCGACCGACTTCGTGACGCGGTCGAAGCGCGTGCCCTCGAACTGCTCGATGCTCTCCGCCTTCTCAACCAGCGCGGCGGCCTTTTGCAGCTTCGTCCAGTTCAACGGCTCGCGGAGCAACTCCTCGCGCTGCGAGCCGGTGAACTGGTAGCCGTGGATGACGCGCCGCACGCGCTCGGCGGTGAGCTTGTCCGCGTAATCCTCCGTCTCCACGAGGATGAACTTACGGTTGCCGCCGTCCTTCTTGTTCAACGCCAGCACCGCGTGCGCCGTCGTGCCGCTGCCGGCGAAGGAGTCGAGGATGAGACCATTTTTCGGACAGCAAAGTGAGAGCAGTTCCAATACGAGATCCTTTGGCTTCGGATTATTGAACGCGCCCTTTTCCCCCATGATGGCCTTCAAGTCTTTCGATCCATCTTGATTGTAACCGCCGCGTCCATCCCACCAAGTGTCAGGCAGGGAGCCTTGGAATTCCCTGAGGAACTGCTTGTAGTAAGGCATTCCCGATTTCGCGCTGAACGTGATGCGATTCTCCGCAAGCAAGGTCTTGTAGGTTTCAGGTCGAACTGCCCAAGTTTTGGTTATTGGCCCCTTCGGCGTCTGTATGTCGAAGGTCATCGTCGGTCTCGCGCCTTCCAGAGTTCGCTCAAGCTTTTGCAATTTGTATGGCCCTCGCGGGTCCTCGTCTGGATTGCGGTAGCCTTCGCCGTTCTCAGTCCCCTCCCGGTTGATGGCCGTCCTCGCAGACTTTCCGAAGGAGAGAATGTGGTCATGCGAAACCAGAACACCTTCACCACTCACAGCCTTCGACACTGTGCGACGCCAGACGATGTTCGCGACGAAGTGGTCGTCTCCGAAAACTTCTTCCATGAGGGAACGCAACCGATGCACCTCGTTGTCATCAATGCTCACGAAGATGGCCCCGTCCTCCGCCAGCAGTTCGCGCAGGAGTTGCAGGCGCGGCCACATCATGCAGAGCCATTTGTCGTGTCGTTCGAGGTCTTCCTTGTCCACCGGATTGGCGGATTTCCTGAGCCACTCGCGCATGAGCGGGCTGCGGACGGCGTCGTTGTAGCACCAGCCTTCGTTGCCGGTGTTGTAGGGCGGGTCAATGTAGATGCAGTCCACCTGGCCGGCATATACCGGCAGCAGCGCCTTGAGCGCGTGCAGATTGTCGCCGTGGATGATGAGGTTGTCCTCCAGCGACGGCTTCCCGCCCGGCGGCGGCAGCGACTTCTTCGCGTCCAGCACCAGCTCCCGGAACGGCACGGTGAGATGGTGCGAATGGACGAAAGCCTTTCCTTTGAAATCGAGCGTGGGCATGGGTTCGGTGGCGTGCTGCCGAACCACGGGAAATTCTTTCAAGAGAAAGGGCGCAAACTTAACGCGCCCTGGTCCGAGGCACCGACAAGCGCCTGTTACAGAAGACACGCCAAGCCGCGCCCAGGTGGGCGCGTGCTCAGTCGGTTTCTGTAACGGGCGTGGAAAATTTGTCGGTTTTCGGACCAGCCCGTAGCCGAAGCTACGCAAAATGTTTTTGTAAAAAGTTTTTGGCCGTTTTGTTTTTAACTGACGCGGCGAGAGTAACGGAGCAAACGGCGGTTGCAAAGCGAGGAGTTGCGCAGTGAAGACTTCTGCCGCCCCATACAGGGCTTGGGATTCTTGTGCGACGTGCCCCAGGGCGTCGTTCGCGGGCTCGCTTTGCCCTGGGCTATCATCTGTCGGGCCTTCAGCCCTTTCAATCAGCATGCATCAGCGCCGATCAGCGGCTCAGGTGCTTTGCGTTCCCTGCGTCCCCTTGCGACCAGCCGTCACAATCTCGACTGGCCCCAGCCGCTTCTGCTAATTTCTCCGCCGTGGAATTGAAGGAACAAGCAGTCGTGCCGACCCTGGCCCGAGAGATGGGCGACACGCCGCATGTGTCCGGCCTGGCCATTCGGTTGGCGCGGGTGAGCGGCGCGGGTGATCGCCTGACCGAGTGGCTACTGAAGGTTGCTGTGGAGCGGGGCGCAAAGCACTACCAGCGTGATTTTGACCAAACGCTCCCACCGGACGCCGCGGCTGTGTCCGACGAGGAAATCGGCGTGGCCCTCAGCCTGGGTGAACACCCTTACAGCCTCGATCATCTTCGTGCCGCCGCCCAGTTGCTCAGTTCTCCCCGCGTGGACGCCGTCAGGCTGTGCCGGCTCGCCGTTCATGAGCGTTGCGAACCTGTGCTCCTCCACATCGCAACTATCGCTGAACGGTTCGTCCCTGCTTTGGAACCTTGGGCCTACCTGCGCCAGCATCTGCCACCACGCCGAGTGCCGCGCACAGACGCTTTGCCGCACTGGACACGCCTCGTCAGCCACAGCGGGATGACGCGGGAAGGTCCGCCACGCACCGATTGGCTCTGCCGCCATGAATAGTTCGTTTCCCACTCTCCACCGCATGCCGGGAACGCCTGAAAATCGCGATCTCTTCCAGATCGCCCAGTCCAACGTCTTGGCAATGCTTCCGCCAGAAGGATGAGCGAGGAGAAATCAATAGATCTGCGGACGGAACTGTCCCAGGCACGCGCCGAGTGCGCCCGTTTCGCAGATGAGAACCGACGGCTTCGGGAGCAATTGGGGCTGCCAGCCAATCCTCCCTCAACGTCGCCGCGCCCATCAGCAGTGGGAACAATCTCTGCGATTTCGCCCGTCACCCAGCATTCCTCCACCGACGCCAAGGTGAAACTCTTCCGCGAACTGTTTCGCGGACGCGACGATGTGTTCGCGGTGCGCTGGATTGGCCGGGACGGGAAGGCCGGTTGCTCGCCCGCGGGCCAGCGGAACTGGCACGACTGCGACGAGAAAGGAAAGCCAAAGAGGCGTCTGTTTCCTCTGACCGACGACGTCATCTACGCTCACCTCGCCGGTCAGCATACCATCGGGGTCTATCCTCTCCTGAACGATGAGACGTGCTGGTTCCTGGCAGCCGACTTCGACAAGTCCGCCTGGCAGGAGGATGCGGCTGCGTTCCTGACGACGTGCGCGGAGTGGAATGTGCCGGCGGCGCTGGAACGTTCGCGTTCTGGAAACGGCGGGCACGTTTGGCTTTTCTTCGAGCAGCCGGTTTCGGCCGCTCTCGCCCGCAAGCTTGGCTCTGCGCTTTTGACCCGCACGATGGATCGGCGCCACCAGCTTGGCCTAGACTCTTACGACCGGCTGTTCCCGAACCAGGACACGATGCCCAAAGGCGGCTTCGGCAACCTCATCGCCCTGCCGCTCCAGCATGATCCGCGCAGCCAGGGCAACAGCGTCTTCGTCAACGAACGCTTCGATCCGCACCCGGACCAGTGGGCGTTTCTGTCGTCCATTCGCCGGATGCCGGCAGCGGATGTCGAGCGACTTGTGCGCGACGCGGAGCGGATGGGCCGCGTCATCGGCGTGCGATTAAGCCTCAGCGACGATGCTGCTGACGCTGAGCCTTGGACACTTCCACCATCGAAACGGCGCAAAGAGCCAGCCATCACCCAACCGTTGCCGGCCAGCGTGAAGGTGATCCGCAGCAATCTGGTTTACGTGGAGAAAGCCGGACTGCCCTCCGCGATGCTTAACCGATTGCTTCGCCTGGCCGCCTTCCAGAATCCCGAGTTCTACCGCGCCCAAGCGATGCGGCTCTCCACCTTCGGCAAGCCGCGCATCATTCACTGCGGGGAGGAATTTCCTCAACACATCGCTCTTCCGCGAGGTTGCCTCGACGAAGTGATCGAGTTGCTTCGCTCCAGCAAGGTCGAACCGATCGTGGAGGATCAACGACTCTCGGGCGCTGCCCTTGATGTGAAGTTTCACGGCGAAGTCCGTCCCGAGCAACAAACCGTCGTGGACGCCTTGCTGGCTCACGACGATGGCGTGCTCTCCGCGACCACCGCCTTTGGCAAAACCGTCATCGGCGCCTACCTGATCGCCGCACGAAAGGTGAACACGCTCGTCCTCGTCCACCGTCGCCAGTTGATGGACCAGTGGCGCGAGCGGCTGTCCACATTCCTTGACGTGCCGTTGAAGAGCATTGGCCAGATTGGCGGAGGGAAGAGCCAGCACACGGGAATCATCGATGTTGCCGTCCTGCAAAGCTTGAACCGCAAAGGCGAAGTGAAAGACTTGGTGGCCGACTACGGCCAGGTGATCGTGGATGAATGCCATCACGTCTCGGCGTTCAGCGTGGAGCGGGTGTTGCGCGAGGTGAAGGCGCGCTACGTTCTTGGCCTGACCGCGACGCCCATTCGCAAGGACGGACATCATCCCATCATCTTCATGCAATGCGGGCCGATTCGCTTCTGCGTGGATGCGCGGAAGCAGGCGGCGGCGCGGCCTTTCAAACACCTCGTCATCCCGCGCCTGACCAATTTCCGCACGGCGGTCGAGTTCGCAAAACCTGACATCACCCAACTGTACGCCGGGATTGTCGCTGACAAACGCCGCAGCGATCTCATCGCATCCGATCTGCTCGCCGCTCTGCTCGCCGGCCGCTCGCCCTTGCTTCTCACAGAGCGCACCGAGCACCTCGACGACTTTGCTGGCCGGCTGCGCGGCAAGGTGAAGCATCTCGTGGTTCTCAAAGGTGGCATGGGCGCGAAACAACGCCGGGAACTCGCCGACACCCTGGCCGCGATTCCCGAAGGCGAGGAGCGAGTGCTGCTCGCCACCGGACGCTACATCGGCGAGGGCTTTGACGATGCGCGGCTGGACACGCTGTTTCTCGCCATGCCGATTTCATGGCGCGGCACGTTGCAGCAATACGTCGGCCGCCTCCATCGCCTCCACGCCAACAAGCGCGAGGTGCAGGTGTATGACTACGTGGACGGCGCCGTGCCGATGTTCACGGCGATGTTCCAGAAGCGGCTCAGAGGTTATGAAGCCGTGGGCTACGAAATTCTTGAGGACTGGGAAAATCTGCCCGCGTCACTGTGCCTGCCACTGGCCAATCGTAGCCAGGCACCGTCCCCGAAAGAGGCAGGCCAGGATTGATATTTTGAACATTGGGCAATTTCGATTTCCAGCAGACCTTCCACACGGTTAGAATTGCCAGCGTTATGACCGATCTCGAACAAGCGGCGGCACTGCTGGAGGTGGACGCGAAGTTTCTTCAGCCATTCGACGTGAAGGATCCGTTCAATGGTGACGCGCGGCTCGAAGGGTTTCTTTGCCAGAAGCCGAACCACACGTATGGCGCGCTGGCGTTGTTGCGCGTGGACGGCCGGCCCGCGCCGCAGCGCATCTTCGCCACGCCCAAGTTGCATTATCCGTTCGGCAAGGACGGGAGCTTCCACTTTCCGGCGATCCACACGGCGCACCTTTACGAGAAGCTGGATGGCACGAACGTGCTGGCCTACCGGTATCAGGACGCGGACGGGCACGGGCGGCTCACTTACAAGCTGCGGCTCTCGCCCGTGCTGCGGAACAGCAAGTGGGGGCCGTTCCTCGATTACTGGCGCGAGTTGCTGGCGCGGCATCCCGACCTGCCCGGACTCGTCGAAGCCAACGGCTGCCATATCAGCTTCGAGATGTATGGGGCGCGCAACGCGCATCTCATCGCTTACGAGAACGATCTCGTGGTGGCGGTGCTGTTCGGCGTGCGGACGGCGGACGCGACGGTGGTGGGGCCGTTTCAGTTGCAGACGGGCAGCGTGCCGGTCGCGCCCTTGCTGGGTGAATTACGCGCGGAGGAAGACCCGGTGGCGCGGTTCCAGTCGCTGCGCGAGGAGATGAACCGGTGCAATCAACCGGCGGCGGACGACAAGCTCTCTGGCACCGAGGGCGCGGTGTGGTACGTGACGGAGCCGGCGGGCCGCGTGACGATGTGGAAGTGCAAGCCCGAAAGCGTGGAGGAAATCCACTGGGCCACCGGCATCACCAAGACGGCGGTCGTCGCCACCTGCTGGAACGCGCTCGAAACGGCCGACGTGTTGAACTTCGACGCGCTGAGGCCGCTGCTGCTGGAGGAATATCAGCCCGACGACATCGAGAAGTTTCGCGCAAACATTGACGACGCGATGCGGCAGGTGAACGCGGAGCAGGAGTTTCGGCAACGCGTTCGCGCCGCCTACGGGACGCTGAAGACGCAAGGCCTTTCCATCACGCGCGACAAGGCCGCCGTGATGCGGACGCTCTCGACGCAGTTTGCGCGCGGTGAAATGGGCCACGTCTATGCGGCCATCGTGCGGCTGGGTGAGTGACCAGCGCTGCGCCATGCCATGAAACAGAATTCTCCCAAGACCCAACTGAGGCGCGACCTGCGCCGCCTTAATCGCAGCATGGATTTCGTGTCGCGGCATCCGGCGTTGAAACGGGACACGAAGGAGGCGCGGCGGTTCGCGGAGATTTACCAGCAGCTTGCGCTGGCGTGGGAGTTCCTCGCGCTGCAATGCAAACACGGCGACGGCTGGCGCCAATTGCGGGACGGCAAGTCCGCCTGCAAAGTCTGCGGGCTGATTCGCGGCGTGAAGGAGCCATGGCTGTTGCTGCCGCGCGACGGGAAGAAGGTCGTCGGCCGCCGGACGCTGCCGAACTCGAAACGCACGTTTCCCAATCGCAAAGCCGCGACCGTGGTGAACGACACCCTCGAATTTCACGGCGCGAAGTTGAACGTGGAGGTGCTGAACTTGCATCGCTCGCGGCTGTTTCGGAGCAACGATATGCTCTGCGCCGCCGAGCGGTTGGTGCGGTTGGAGGAGGCGGGCGTCGAATACCGGCTGGCCGAACACACGCTCGACATCCGGGTGCGACCGCGTCGGCGCGGCGAGGAACCGCCCTTCAGCGCCTTTGTTTCCGAACTGCCGCGCCGGGCGCTGAAGCGTTTCCCCGTCATCCTGCAATACGACCGGCGCGGGCGTTTCGTGGGTGTGGTCATCTTCAGGCCGCTCTCCGCTGCCGCAAGCAAACGCAGCCGAATGGAATCCGCAACGACGAAGGACCAACGACGCAAATGATCTTCGGGGCAGGAGATCTGTGTTCCGCGATCAAGGAAACGCCTTGGGCAAATGCCGGTCGCGGTCGAAAGGCGGCTTCTCCTTCGGCGGCATCGGAAAGTCTGGAAACTCTTTCGCCCAGCCGGCGCGCTCTTCGTCGTCCTCGTAGAAGCGCATCTGCAGAATGACATCGTCTTCGCTGCCGCTGCCGAGCACGTCGAGGTGGCAGTTGCCAAACGGCAGACCGAAGCCCATCAACTCCTCGCGCAGTCCGTCGGTCACGAGCCAGGTGTAAAGTTCGCGATCGCTCAGGTGGTCGGTGCTGTGAAGGAACAGCCGGCGACGGGCCAGTTCGTGAATCAGTTGCCAGAGCTTTGCGGTCAGCGCGGCGTCGTCGAGTTCAGCGGCGGGCGGGAGTTGAACGCCAGCCTGGGCCAGCGTGTCCAGCGGACTCACGAAGCCGTGGCTTTCCACCGCGAGCACCTGTTCGAGAAACGCCTCCTCCAGCTTGGGGTCGCAATCGGCCACCTTGCCGCTGAAGGTCTCGCCTCCCGCCACCTCGTCAATCTGGCGGCGCAGCTTGTCGATGCGGATTTCACGGTCCACGGCGTCGAGGTTCAGCGGGTCGGGATTGGTTTCGTCGGGCATGGGCGCAGTCTAATGCGCACTTCGTGGAAATCAAAATCATGTTGGATAGGGTCGTTTCGTCCGGAATGGTTTTGCCTGCGCGGGCCGCAGGGTCTTACGCTGCCCACATGGCCTTCCGAATTCACGACAGCGTGGTCCGCGGTGAGATCGACAACCGCGTGAAAGGTGTCGTGCGCGGCACGATCTGGATCGAGGGTTGCCCCCAGCCCATCACCCTCGAACTCCAGGGCAATGCGCATCCCGATCTCGCGGGTTGTCTGCTCAAGTTCACCCATCCGCAGCCGTCTGTGCCGTTGCGTGATGCGGAGTCGTTCCGGCCGCTCCAGCGCGGGACAATTGGTGACCTGACGGCGTCGCGAAAGGTGCGCGTGCCGTCCGTGCCGATGGAAGAATTCCTCAACTGGCCCGAGGAGAAGGGCCGTCCGCCGTCGCATTGGGCGAATTGCCTGTACCTCGAATGGTTCAGCGAGGCCAACGGTCGCGTGGTGATCGAGAGCGCGGATTACCAGTTGACCATCTCCCCGCCCGAGTGGCGGCTGACGCCCGGGGAAGAGGCGCAGCGCGCAAAGGACGCCGCCGCCGGCCTGGCCGGTTTCATGGGCCGGCTCAGCGAGGCCATCGAACAGCATCAGCGCGGGCAGAAGGATCCCGAGTCGGAGGATTGGGACGAGCACGATTACGAGAAATTCCTGAGAGAGTCCGACGCGCGCACGACGAAATACATGGAGCTGCTCGACAAATACGGCGACTCCGACGAGGCCGAGGCGATCATCGCCCGGGAGATGGGCTGGGACCGCGAGGGGACGCCCGAGGAGGAGGAAGCGCGGCGGGAATGGATCGAGGAAATGAACGCGGCATCCGAAGCGGCGTTGCACGCGCCGGAGCCGGCGCCCGATCCGCTCCGCGAAGGCATCGACTGGATTCGCACCGAGGACGGCGACATCGCGCACCCGCTGCAGCATCGCTGCTTTACCAGCTCGATGAAGTTCTGGCACGCCATCAAGGAACTGGACGTGGGAAAATTCGAGAGCGAGGACACCGAACAGTTCATCAGCGAATTCCAGATCACCGGCGCGAAGCTGGCGGGCGCGCTCCACGGGATCGCCGAGGACCGCGCCACGGCGGAGCCGGCGTTCACGGTCGCGTGTCTCAAGCGGGCGCTGGATCATCTGCACAAGTCGCAGGGCGGGCTGGAGGGCGCGGCCTCGAAGCAGCGATTGCCCGCGGAGATGATCAACGAGGCGCGGCAGGAACTGTTTGCCATCCGCGAGGGCATCCTCCGGTTGATGGATCAGTTTCGCGGGCGCTCATGACAGCGAAGGCTTCACTCCTTTCCTCGCCCCGCCCAAGGTCGGGCGCAACGATCCGTGTCCGTGCGGCAGCGGAAAGAAATTCAAGAAGTGCTGCGGGGGATGAATTGTTCGAGGAAGTCGTAGTAGCCGCGCCGGCCGCCCAGTTCGGTGTGGCGCTCGACCGAGCGATGCAGTTCGCGCAGGTACGCCACCAGTTTCTCAACGGACAATGGCGGGGTGTTGCCGGTGGACAAACCCTTCATCCCCGCAGCGCCGGTGCTGAGGAGTTTTTCGCAGACCGGCTGAATCGTGTGGAAGAGTTCCAGATCGGATCCGCTCAAAGCAACCGGCTTCGGCTCGTGTCCCCGCGCGCGGTCGCGGTAATGCTGGTAAGCGGCCTCGTAAGCACGCAGCGCCACGTAGTTGGTCAACTCCGGCTGTCGGCGCCAGAAAACAAGCACCGCGCTTTCCAGTTCGTGCAGCGCCGGCAGATCTTCGTCTTTCCATTTCATGGCTATGGCAGTGATCTATTGATTCAGTCTTCAAAAAGGGCAACCCCGCTCCGTCGGCGGGCATGACGTTGGAGCGTAGCGAGGGCCGGCATCCTGCGGCAACACCGCAATGGCGCCTTGCCGAAATGGGGAGCGCACGCGCCCTCGCGTGCCGCCGACGGCGCCCCGCCGTCGGCACCACGCGCGCCCCCGCGCGTGGACCGGGCGCGCGTGCGCTCCCCCGCCATTTTTGCGCGGCAACCCCGTATCCGCGCCATTCATTCGGCGTTTCCCGACCGGCAGGATTGCCACACGTGCCAGTCTTCCTCAGTATCACCGGATGCCTGCAAGCAGCATGAAACCAAAAATTTCCAAGTCCGCTCTCAAGCCTTCTGCCACCGCCCGCACCCGCGTTCCGGCAACGGGCGTCGAGATCGAAATCACCCTTCCGCCCGCGCACGATTGGCGCACCACGGATGAGGACGAGATCAACCGCCGCCGCAAACGGGCGCGCGAGGAGTCCTTCGTCATCCGCAATGCCGACGCACGGTTCCCGGTGTTCTCGAATTTCTCCGTCGGCTCCGGCAGCGGATTGACCTACGCGGTCGAGATTCGAGACGTGGCCGGCCGCCAGTTTGCCTGCACCTGCCAGGATTTTCGCAAGAACGGCCTCGGCACCTGCAAGCACGTCGAGGCGGTGCTGCTGCACTTGGAGGCACGCTTCAAGCGGCTCTTCGTGCATGCGGCCAAGGAGGGTTCCCCGCGCGTGGACCTCGTGCCGGATGACTCGGAGAATGGGTTTCGCGTCGAGCGAGGCCTGGAGCGTCTCCCCGCGGCGGTGCGCCGGTTGTTTGATGAAAACGGGCATCTGACCGGCGCATCCGTCGAGGACGCGATGGGAGCCCTCGAAAAGCTCCAGGCCGCCGGCCTGCCAGAGTTGCGGTTGTCGCAGGAGATCGAGCCGTGGCTGGAGGAACGGCAGCGTCGCGCCGAGCGGAAGGAGTTGCGCCACGAATATGAGTTGAAGGTGCATGGCGGCGAGTGGCCGGCCCACGAGACGCGCGTGCCGCTTTTTCCGTATCAGCGCGAAGGCATGTTGCACCTTGCGTTCACTGAACGCGCCCTGCTGGCCGACGAGATGGGCCTCGGAAAGACGATTCAAGCGATCGCCGCGTGCGCATTGCTTCGCCGGCTCGGGCGGGCGGAGCGTGTGCTGGTGGTCACGCCCGCGTCGCTCAAGGGCGAGTGGGAGGAGCAGATCCGCCAGTTCACCGACCTGCCGACGCGACTGGTGTATGGCGGGTTGGCGGCGCGCCGCGAGGCTTACGATGCGGGCACGTTCTTCACCGTGGTGAACTACGAGCAGATGATTCGCGACTCGCTGGAGGTGAATGCGCGCTTTCGCCCCGATGTCGTCGTGCTCGACGAGGCGCAGCGCATCAAGAATTGGAACACGCAGACCGCGCAGGCGGTGAAGCGCCTGAAGAGCCGCTACGCGTTCATCCTCACCGGCACCCCGATTGAGAATCGCATCGATGAGTTGTATTCGCTGATGGACTTCCTCGAACCGCGCGCGCTCGGGCCGCTGTTTCGTTTCAATCGCGACTTTTACCAGTTCGACGAGCGCGGCCGGCCGTGCGGCTATCGCGAGTTGGGCCGATTGCACGAGCGTGTTGCGCCCTACATGCTGCGGCGCCGCAAGAGTGACGTGGAAACGGAGTTGCCCGATCGCACGGATCGCCAGCATTTCGTGAAGCTCACGCCGAAGCAGCAAGCCGCCTACGACGAGCATCACGAGGTGGTTTCGCGCCTCTCCGCCGCCGCCGCGCGCCGTCCGCTGACGCCACAGGAGCAGGATCGCCTGATGCGCCACCTGGCCATGATGCGCATGGTCTGCGACACGACTTACATTCTGGACCCGGAGGTGCGCGATTGTCCGAAGCTGGCCGAGTTGGAAAAGGTGCTGGAGGAATGCCGCGACAACGAAGGCGTGAAGGTGATCGTGTTCTCGGAGTGGGAGCGGATGCTCGAACTCGTGCGCGACCTCTGTCGGCGGCTGAAACTCGGTTTCGCCTGGCACACCGGTTCCGTGCCGCAGCAGCGCCGGCGCGCGGAGATCAACGCGTTCAAGGGCGACGCGAATTGCCGCGTGTTTCTCAGCACCGACTCCGGCTCGACCGGACTGAACCTCCAGAACGCGAGCGTGGTCATCAACTGCGATCTGCCGTGGAATCCGGCCAAGCTTGAACAGCGCATCGCCCGCGCCTGGCGCAAGCACCAGACCCGCGCGGTCACGGTCATCAATCTCGTCGCGGAAAACACCATCGAGCACCGCATGTTGGAGACGCTCGCGAACAAGCAGGCGCTGGCCGACGGCGTGCTCGACCAGCGCGGCGACCTTGGCGCCATTCAACTGCGCAGCGGACGCCAGGCGTTTCTCAGCAAACTCAAGCAGCTCGTCGGCGAAGCGAGGCCGGCTGCAGCCGGCGATCTGAAATCTGAGATTTCAAATCTCAAATCGGCGAAGCCGTCCGACCGACCTCGCGCCTTCGCCGAGGAGGCGCGGCAGCAGCTCGGCTCCGCGCTGGTGGCGTGCGAGGAACGATTCCCGCGCGAGGGCGCGCATTCCGTGCTCTACGTCATCGTGGAGAGCCAGGCCGCGCTGCACCGTCCCCGTCTCGAAGCACTCCACAGTGAACTGTGCGGGGAACTTGAATCCGTCGCGCCGGTTCGTCTCGAAGTCCTCGACCGGGCCACGCATGAGGCTGTGGAACGATTGATCGCGGCAGGATTGATCGCGCCGATCAGCCGCGCGGCGCGTCCGTTGCATCCCGTCGCGGAAACCCCGGTGAAGTTGACCGCGGAGGAAGTGGCGAAAGCCCGCGCCCAGCGCGACCTCGCCGCCCGCAAGCTCAAGATGGCCCGACTCCTCGCCGAGGGCGGCATGACCGAAGAAGCCCGCCCGCCGTTGCTCGATGCCGCGCTCGCGCTGGGGCGGGCGCTGGCGATCGAAGCGCGCCTGCCGGAGCCGGGAACGCTCGATGAGGCGCTGTTGCCACCGCTCGTTTCCGCGTGGGGCGTTCGGGTTGGCTCCGTCAGGGGATTCGTGGCGACTGGGGATGCAGACGGCGCGACCGCTGCCGAGGTGATCGGCGCATTGCTGGCCGTGAAATGACGAACCGACAAAGGTTGGTGCAGGACGGTGCGGCACGAGCGCGGCGACGGGGCGACGCCAAGGAATGGGCTTCCGCAAAGCCGCTCACGGCGCTCATCTGGCGCGGCGGCATTCCGGCGAATGGAGACCTGACTCGTTACGAGGGAGGCTGGCATCCTCAAGCCTTCGGGCTGGCGCGCTGGGACAGACGCGCCCTGCCCAGTCGGATGGCCCTGTTGACAGTGCTGGAATTGGTCGCCAGTCATCTCGTGGCGGGTCTGGTGAAACGCGTGCCGAAAATGGGAGAGGTTCTTTGCACGAGTCAGAATGCCCGCGTCCTGGCGACGCAGTAGTTTCTTGCGGACGGTGGAGAATCATCATTGGCCTGGTCGCGGGAGGGGAAATTCGTTTGGTCGCCGGTGTGAGTGATGGTAGTCTTTCGGAACTTAATCTGAGCCTGTGAAAAAGCTGATTGTTCTCCTCCCGTTCGTCCTCGCCGGCTGGCTGGCCCCGCTGGCCTCGGCGCAAACTTCCGCCTCGACGACCAATTCGATGGTGCGTTTCCGTTTCTTCCACGGCTCCACGGTGGTGGGTGACGTGGCGGTGGAGTTGTTCGATCAGGACAAGCCGGCGACCGTGCAGAATTTCCTCCGCTATCTTCACGACGGCGCCTACGACAATCTCATCCTTCACCGGTGCGTGCCGAATTTTGTCATCCAGGCCGGGATGGCGCGCAGCATCAATCCGTTGAGCACAGCGGGATTCAATGGCTACATGCCGACCGTCAACCACGATCCGGTCACGAATGAATTCGAGATGGGACCGCGGCTGGCCAACGGCTTCGGCACGCTGGCGATGGCCAAGGTGGACGGCGATCCCCACTCCGCCACCTCCGACTGGTTCTTCAATCTGACCAACAATTCCGCGACGCTCGATACCAACAATGGCGGCTTCACCGTGTTTGGCCGCGTCGTCTCCGGAACGAATGTCCTGAACTTTTTCAACCGCACCAATCGCGCTTTGGGCATTAGCGACGTGTTCTCGGCCCCATTCGGCGAGTTGCCGGTCGCCTACTACCCGACCGCCGGACGGTATCCGCGCTTTTCGGAGATGTATCATGTGCTGGTGACGCCGCTCGGCGGACCCGCGGACTCGACCCGCCCGACGCTGAAGATTGTTTCGCCGGCCGTGGGAGCGAAGTTAACCAACGGGGTGGTCACCGTCACGGGCACCGCCAGCGACAATTTGGGCGTGGGCATGGTGTGGTATTCGTTGAACAACGGGTCGCAGACCAATGCGATTGGCACGACCAACTGGTCGGCCACGATTGCGCTCGATCCGGGCACGAATCGCTTCTGGGCCCAGAGCGTGGATACGGTCGGACGCCGCTCGCCGTTTGTCTCGCGGATGTTGTTCTGGACCGTGCCCCAGCCGATCGGAGTGCAGAAGAATGGAAACGGGACCATCGCCGGCCCGACCAATGGGCAGACCCTGCTCCTCGAAAAAATCTACACGCTGACCGCCACGCCCGCTCCCCGGCACAAGTTCCTTAATTGGTCCATGTCCATGGTGGATGGTTCCAATTCGCACCTCACGCCACGGGTCACTTTTTTCATGCGGTCGAACATGGTCTGGACCGCCACGTTTGTGACGAATCCATTCCCGCCGCTGGCGGGCACCTATGTGTGGACAGGATTCAACACGAACTTCATCAACAACATTAACGACACTCGCCTGGCGGATTCGCTGGCCGCTCTCACCTTCACCTTGACGGATCAGGGCGCCATTTCGGGCAAAGTGCGGCAGGGCAGGGGATCCTACCCCTTCACCGGGAGCTTTCTCGCCGATGGCAGCGCCAAAATTTCAGTGCCCCGGACGGGATTGGTTCCATTGATTCTCAAGCTCACCAATCAACACGCCCAGGTGCAGGGCACGATATCTGATGATACGGCCTGGCTGTCGTGGGTGCAGGCCGAACGCGCGGCGACCGGCACCACCGCCCGGCCATCGCGCTGGGCCGGGCGTTACACCGTGGCGCTGCCCGGCGGCACCAACGCCGCGCTGGTTCCGCCGGGAAATGGTCCGGCGTCGTTGACCGTCAGTTCCGCCGGCAGCCTCGCGCTCGTCGGCACATTGCCCGACGGCACTCCGTTGACCTACTCCACGCCCGTCTCGACCAATGGAAACTGGCCGCTCTACCTGCCGCTGTACGGAGGCAGGGGCGGGCTGTTCGCCTGGTCGCAGTTCGACACCAACCAACCGTCGGAATCGCTGCGCGGACTTTACGTCTGGATCAAGCGCGCCTCGACCGCGACGAAGCTTTACACCAACGGCTTCATCGTCACCAACCTGCTCTCGGGTTCGGCCTACCGCATGCCGGCTGGAAACACCAATCGCGTGCTCAACTTCACGAGCGGCAGGCTGGTTTTGTCCGAAGGGGGACTCGTCGCGCCGGCGACGAATGAGATCGCCCTCAGCGCCGGCAACATCGTCACGAACCTCGGAACGGACAAACTCACTCTCACCATCACCCGGACGAGCGGCCTCTTCAGCGGCACCATGACGCCCCCGGGCGCGACCAAGGCGGTGTCGTTCAAGGGCGCCGTTCTGCAAAATCTGAATTCCGGCACCGGCTACTTTCTCAGTACCAACTCTGCAGGACTCCTCTATTTTGGGCCGTGATCGCGGGCGGATTGGGCGATGGGGGTATCCGACCCTCCCGGGCATCAGCGGAATGGTGGCGTTGAATCGTCAGGTCGAAGGCCTTCCCGCCGGCAATAGACGAAGTGCTTCGCTTCAATTGTAACGGCGGTGCTCCCATCCCTTGATGCAGGTATTGAACCTAAATTCCGCAACTGGAATTACAGGAAAATTCATCAACCACGGATGAACGCGGATACACACGGATTTCCACCCAGCCAGTTTTCTCGCCCTCCGGGTGCTCACGGGCGCCTCTCGACACTGCCCCCGAAGGCAACCGGGTTGGAGCGCGACGTTGACGTCGCTTCATCGTTCGAGAGACCGTCCGGCAATGTTTCGCCAACACCCGTCGAACGCTGAAGCGGCCTCAAGGCCGCGCGCCGGGGGCTGTGCGCGGATGCGCCCGGTGCTCACCTCGTTCACCGCCAGTGCCTGGCATCCGTGTCCAACTGTGTCCATCCGTGGTTGAATTGGGCCTTTTAGCTTGAAGGCTGATTTGCGCCACAAACCGAAGTCAAACCGTTCCGCGGAGCAGGTCATTGCGGCTGTCTCAGCTATTGGATCGAGCGAGGCGTTTCTGGCTTCCGACAAACAAAAATGGCGTCCGGGTTGCCCCGGACGCCTTGCAAGGATCACGTCGGCTTACTTTTTGCCCAACGGAGCGATAACGTCATTGTTACCCTGAAAATCGCCCGCCTGCTTATCCACAACCCGGCCCACAAACTCCTTGAGGCCGCCGGTGGTCAACTGCTGCACGCTGCCATCGGAGAGCCCCAACGAGCCAAACCCGACTCCATGACAGTTGTTGGTCCACGCCAATCTCGCCCATGCCGCTGCATCGTACGCCTCATTGCAGATTGCCTGAGCGCGGACCCCCCAAGTGCCGCAGGTCCGGTTGAGGAAAACCATGTTGTAGTCACCGCTCAGGATGGATTGCGGTGCCTCTTCTGTGGCATCCAGACCAGCGAAGTAACTCAAGCCGCCATCTCCCAGCCCACCCGGCTGGATGAAACCATCAACCCGCGTGGTGAAGTCAGCCGCCTGCATGGTGTTTTTGGCGTCGCTCGGGCACATGAGAATTTTGGGACTCTCCAGTTCGTTCGAGGCGGCATAGTAATGCCTCCATGCGTTCGCTTTCTGGATGGCCGACATGCCGCCTTCACCCACCGGCACGGCGGTGGGATACTTGTTCTCATTGTCGAGGGCAAAGGTCTTGAACGAGAGACCGATCTGTTTCAGGTTGTTGGCGCAGGCCGCCCGGCGGGAGCGTTCCTTCGCTTTGGCCAGAGCCGGCAACAACAACGCCGCCAGGATGGCGATGATGGCGATGACGACCAACAGTTCAATCAGGGTAAAAGCCTTGCGGGTATTCAGCAGATTTTGTTTCATAGTTGTGTCATTTGTTCCGGCATTTTTCGGTGCATTGTTTCCCGGCGTTGACACCAAGCGGTGAAGCGAGGTGTCCCCAGTCTTCAAGGCTTCATCAGGCGGCATTCGTTGCCTCCGTTGCGCAGCGCGCTTTCCACCTGACGGCGGAAGGTGGCTTCGGTGAATTGCTGCACGCTGCCGTCGCCCAGACAGACATTCCCCGCTTTCGCGTGAACGGTATTGCCAAAGCCAGTGGCTGTATCGGTGGCTACCGTGCCCACGACGCCCTGCGGCCAGGTGACCATCGCTCCAGGGGTTGTGCAGGGATCAGTCGCATCTCCAGGTCCCTTGACGTTGCGATCGCTGCTGAGCAGCGTCTGCGGCTTCGTTTCTTCGGCATCCAATCCGATGGTGTAACAGATGTTATCTATCCTCAGTGAGTTGTTGGCGAAGGTGCTGCCACGGGTTTTATTGTTGGCCGTGTCAGACGGGCAGACCAGAACCTTCGGCGAGGACAGTTCGTTCGAGTTGTTATTGAAATGGTCCAGCAGATTTCCGTTCCCGGCGGCGGGCCTGGTTCCGTCACTGGCAAAGGGTACCTGCCAAGTGAACCGTTCCTGGTGGTCATTGGAAAACATGCGGAACGCCAGTCCGACCTGCTTGAGGTTGCTGACGCAGTTGATGCGCTGGGCGCGGGCTTTGGCCTTGGCGAGCGCCGGCAGGAGCAGACTGGCCAGAATCGCGATGATGGCGATGACGACGAGCAGTTCGATGAGGGTGAAGGCTCCAAACTTCTTTGAGCTGGTGAGTTTCATGGCGTTTTCTTTGTTCGTTTCGATTTTAGTTAACGGCTCAGACAATCGGTTTATTTTGATGGCGGTCTGAATCGATACCCAAAAAGCAGCATGGATGCCACCTTGCCACAGGACACGACGCAATCTCTCCCGCCAACGGATGCAGTTCTCTCGTTCGTGCTTTGACTCCCAAATCTAGCGATTTTTACAAGGCTTTAGCCATTGGGCGGTTTTTGTAATCAACGGAGAGAAGAGATGTTTTTACACTTTTTTTGAAATAATTCTGTGCTGAACCGGTTGGCGGCTGCGGAAGGGTCTCCAAGTGCGTGAGATTGCCGCAATATGCGTGAAAATCACGCATCGGCCGGATGGGAGGGCTTCCACTGGAGGTGCGGTTGCAAGATCGCCTTAAATCCAGCAACCATCGTTAACCTAGAAACCGCAGTTCAACCCCGGATGGACACTGATGGACCTGGCGCGCCTGACGCCGCCACCACCGGCTTTGGAGTGCGGCGAGTTCTCGCCGCTTTCGCGCAGGCGACTTGTCGCCGTTGCACGCGCGAGGGCGTCCGGTGCTTGTCCCGGGCCGCTGGACGCGGCCCTGCTTTGGCGACAAGTCGCCAAAGCGGTGACAAGTCACCGCACTCCAAATCCTTGTCGTCCGTGCGCCAACTTTCATCATGGTAGTACTGATTTCCCAAGCACTTGCAGAAGACCAGCGGATCACCCGGAGGGTGAGGAAAGCATGCCGCATGAAATCCGTGTGCATCCGTGGTTGAACTGCGGTTTTTAGGTTCAAGATTCCGTTGTTTTTCAGGATCTGCCACAATCCAGATCTCACCTTGTAGCGGGGTATTACTGCCCAGGCAGTGGGATGGACGACACCCGGGCTGGGTAGGGCGCGTCTGTCCCAGCGCGCCGCGAACCACTCCCGGCCAACCCGACGGCGCGCTGGGGACAGACGCGCCCTACCCGTGCGGGTTGGGACCAAGCGTCTTCTGGTAGCCCATCCCAAGGTCTTGTCGGTATGAGGGTTTTCCATCTTGCCTTTGCCCGGTGCGGGTTTAACGTCGCCGCCATGCCCGCCAGGTCGCGAAACCACAGAATTGTCGCAGGTTTTGCGCCGACCAGGGAAAGTTGAAGCCATGAATATCTCCAGCCTGTTCGCCGCCACCATCCCGGAATTGAGGGGAAAAACATGGGATCAGTTGCTCACGCTCTGGAGCCACTGCGCCGGGTTTTCACGCAACAAGATCTACTTTCACATCATCATCCTGCTCTGCGGCTGCTCGTTGATTTTCAACCTCACCCTTCATCTCGCAGACTCGGTGTTGGCGGCCCTCACGGTGGGCGTCCTGCTCGGGCTGACGATTCCTCCGAATATCTATTTCTTCGTTCTCTTCAACAAACGCCGGCAGGAAATCCGCCAGTACATCATGGACCACTGGAACGAATTCCAGCAGGTGTAGCGCGCGGCGCGGCGGCAAAGCCGTAAGCTTTGAGAAAATTCTCCGTTGGCGCGGTGATGCGCACCGGCACCCGGCGGAACGGATCGACATAGCGCAGTTCCACCGCCCGCAATCCCATCTCAAACTCCTCCGTGCCCGGCAGACCTCCGCGCACGTCCGGCTCATAAAACGCGTCGCCCGCCACGGCGTGACCGCTTTCCGCGAGGTGGACGCGTATCTGGTGCGAGCGCCCGGTCAGCGGACGCGCTTCAATCAGCGCCGCATTCTTGCCGCCAATCTGGCGCTTTTGCAGCACGCGAAATTCCGTCACCGCCTCCTTGCCCTCGAACTTGTCCACCACCACGCGACCGCGATAGTGCGGGTCCGGCGCCAGCGGCAGGCAACACGTCCACGTTTCTTCACGCGGGATGCCGCGCACCACGGCGAGATAAATCTTTTCGACCGCGCGCGTGCCAAAGAGATCCGAGTAAGGCTTGGTCGCGCCCGGGCTTTTCACGAAAAGGAGCACTCCGGTGGTTTCCGCGTCGAGCCGGTGGACGAAGCGCAGGAATTTCAGGTTGCGCGAGCGCGCCCAGAAATCGCGCGCCAGCAGCGACGTCTCGATCTCGGCCTGCAGGTTGCGCCGCGTCTGCGTCCAGCCGGTCGGCACCAGCATCCAGCCGGTCGGCTTGTCGATGGCCAGCGTGGCGCGGTCCTCGTGCAGAATCGGGATGCGCACACCCGAGGGCAGTTCGATGTAATTCGTTTTGGCCATGAGACGGCGCTCAACCAAGGAAGCTGTCGATGACGCGCCGGTCGCGCTTGGTGGGCCGGCCCGCGCCCTTCGCACGCAATCCGACGGGCGCGAAAACTTTCTCGCGCAGCTTCGCGTATTCCTCGGGCGGGGTCAGATCCTCGAGATACTGCGGCAGCAGTTTCGCCCCGACCCGCGGTTCCCGGAGCGCGGTGACTTTGACGGTGCGGGTGAGTTCACCCGTGACGGCCGTGACCAGATCACCGACGCGGACGGCCCGGGCGGGTTTGGCCGGATGGCCGTTCACCTTCACGCGGCCGCCGTGGCAGGCTTCGGTGGCGAGGCTGCGCGACTTGAAAAGCCGCATCGCCCACAGCCATTTGTCCAGCCGCACTTCGGATGATTCCTGCATCGATGGAAAGGCCGGCCCCTACTCGGCGGCAGGCGGACCGTCTTCAGCGGGCGGCGCGTAGGGCGCCTGCGGCCGCGCGGGCGTCGGCGTCGGAGGAGGCGGCAGCGGCTCGGCGGATTGGGTGGTGGGCAGCGGCGGACGTGGCGCCGGCGGTCGCGCTTGGGGCGCGTGCGACGAATAGCCGCGCGCCGCGGGTGAGTGCGAATGCGCCGGCTGGGAAGAGGTGCGCAGCGATTGTGGCGCGTGCGATGGAGAGCCGCCAGAGGGCGCTGAACCCGGGCGTCCGCTGCGCTTCAACTGATCGAGCAGGCGGCGAAGCTGTTGCAGATCACGGTCATCATCGAGTTTCTCACGCTCGGCGATTTCAAGGATTTCCAGCACCTGCTCCATCTCCTCCATGGAATCCTGCAGCGACTCGATCACGTCTTTGACATGCTCGATGGCGTCGGACACCGCGCCGATTGGCCGGGGCGGGCGCGGGGCCTCTTCCTGGCGTCGTGCGTCCTGCGGGCGTGCCTCGCGGGATTCGTCCCGGCGTGGCTCATCGCGCCGCGGTTCCTGCCGGCGGGCCTCGGGGCGGCGCGGTTCGCCCCGGCGCTGCTCCTGACGTCGTGCGTCATAGCGCTGGCCCTGTTGCGGCGGACGTTGTGGCGGCGGTGGCGGTGCGGGCGCGGTTGGCGCCGAGGTGTCTTCGAGATCCGGTGCTGGCTCGGGTTCCGCCTCGACCTCGAAGCTATCGACGCCCGGTTCGACGCGCTCCAAATAGGAAACCGGGCGGGAATCTTCCTCGCTCACGGGCTGCTCCGGGCCGGATTCGGGACGGGATTCAGGGGATTCGTCTTCCGGTCCAGCGGCGGATTGCCCGGCGGGCGCAGGCGCGTTCGCCTCCGGTGTTTCGTCCGCGGTTTGTGCCGCAGCCTCGCCGGTGGGCGCGCGTCCCGAGCGACGGCGTCCGCCGCGGCGACCACGGCGTCCGCGACGCGGGCCCGTCGATGGTGGCGTGCCTTCCGTGGCGCCTTCGCCGGAGTTGGACTCGGGCGTCGCCGGCTCTTGGTGTTCGTTGTCAGTCATCTTTGGACGTGAAATTGGGGTTTCCGGGGGATGGAAAGCAATCGGATAATTCGGTTCAGAGGATCGGACGATGGGCGCTTTGAAACGGCCTGCGTTGTTCGTGCGGCATCACTTGGCCGGAAGGTCCCCCAGGTTGAGGCTCATCATGCCGCCGAGGAAGTTGACCACGCGGACACCGCTGCAGCCGAGCGCCCGCATCTGTTCTTCCACACCGCGCTGCGCCGGATAATGCCGGAGCGATTCGAGAATATAGGCATACGCTGCTGCGTCCCGGCAGAAGGCTTTGCCAAACAACGGGACCGCCAGACGGAGATAGGCGAAGTAAAGACTGCGCCACGCTCGATTATCGGGCTTGCCGAAATCCAGCACGAGCAACCGCCCTCCGGGACGCGTGACCCGTCGCATCTCGGCGAGGCCGGTTTTCCAGTCGGCCAGGTTGCGCAATCCGTATCCAACGGTGGTGACGTCGAAGCTCGCATCGGGAAATGGCAGGCGCATCGCGTCGCCCTTGAGAAATTGCACGGGACAGGGCAGGGCGGCGGCGTGCCTTTTCTGGCGGACGCGTGCCACGGCGAGCATCGGTTCACTGAAATCCAGACCTGTCACGGTGGCGCCGGTGCGGGCGAGCGCGAAGGCGATGTCACCCGTGCCGCAGCACAAGTCGAGCGCGCGGCGTCCGGCCTGCACGCCGGAGAGCTTCACGAGACGGCGCTTCCAAAAACGATGGAGGCCGAGGCTCTGGAGGTCATTGATCAGATCGTAACGCGGGGCGATGGCCGCAAAGAGGTCGTTGACCCTCGTCGCGCGCGCCTGGCCTGCCGCGTAATACGTGTTGCGCACGGGCGGAGAATAGGGTTTCGCGCGACGCGAGGAAGCTGAAAGCATTGGCCGGTCTTGCGCCCGGCAGATGAGCCGGGTTTTTGGGGCGCATCCGCGCACTGCCCGGCGCGCGGCTTTGAGGCCGCTTCAGCGTTCGAGGGGTATTGGCGAAACATTGGCGGACGGTCTCTCGAACGATGAAGCGACGTAAACGTCGCGCTCCAACCCGGTTGCCTTCGGGGGCAGTGTCGAGATGAGCCGGTTTTTTGTCACCGCGCTCTTTGCGCTTGGAGCGCCCAGTTTGGCTGATTAATCTGAGTCCGTGCCTGTGGAAGTCTCCATCGTCGTTCCAGTTTACAATGAGGCGGACAACGTCCTGCCTCTCGTGCGTGAAGTCTCGGCCGCGATGTCAGGTCAAGCGCGCCGCTTCGAACTCGTGCTGGTCGATGACGCCAGCACCGACGCCACCTGGACGCGCATCATGGAAGCTCGCCGCGCTGACCCGCGCGTCCGGGGCTTGCGCCATGCCCGCAATGCCGGACAGAGCGCCGCGCTCTGGACCGGGGTGCGCGCGGCCGAGGGAGCCATTGTGGCGACGCTCGATGGGGATTTGCAGAACGACCCGGCGGACCTGCCCCGCTTGCTGGCGGAATTGGACAAAGTCGATTTTGTGAGCGGCCGCCGGGTGAACCGGCAGGACACCTTCGTCAGGAAGATCTCGTCGCGCCTTGCGCGGTCGGCGCGGCGCGCGGTGTTCAAGGTGGATTTCGCGGACACGGGCTGCGCCCTGCGCGCCTTCAAGCGTTCTGCGATTGATGGCGTGCTGCCCTTCAACGGCTGGCATCGTTTTCTGCCGGTGCTGGTGCATGGCGTGGGTGCTTCGACGCTCGAAGTGCCGGTGAACCATCGTCCGCGGGTGGCGGGCGTCTCCAAATACGGAGTGTGGAATCGTCTTGGCCGCGGGCTCTTTGACTTGGTGGGCGTGTCGTGGTACCTGCGTCGCAGCCTGCGACCGGTGCCCGTCGCGCCTTCGGAAGAACTCTCCTGAGCTGCACCCGGCCGCAAGCCGGCGCGGCGAGCGAACATGAACTGGCAGGCTTCCCATGTCAGGCGGCGCTGGAAGATCCTCATCGCCGCCATTGTGCTGCTTGGCGTGCCGCTGGTTTGGCTGGCGGTTTTTTTGCCAGGAAACCGGGTGACGTTGCCTGACGGACGTGAGTTCACGGTGCTCGCCGTCACCTACGGCACAAACCATCAAATGACCTTCGGCCCCGGCTGGCTGCGGCCTTTCGCCCGGCTTCTCCCCCAATCAGTCCGCGGTCCCTTCGGTGTGACCGTGACCCGGTTTCAGACCAGCACGCCAGCCTTGGTCGCCTGGGGCGGATGGCGGCACGATTCTCCCACCAACCAGGCGGCGCGGCTCGCCTCAGTGTCGGACGTTGACGGGCGGGAAACCGAACCCCGTCATCCCGACCATACGACCTATCATCGGACCACCGGTCTGGTGATGGCGTGGGCGTTTCCCAATTTCCCCTGCCAGCAGTCCAGCATGGATTTCTCGATTCACGATTTCGGCACGGCTTTCAAGCCAGTCCGGCGCGCCACACTGCGAGTGGCCAATCCGGCGCGCCGTGCTCCCGCCGAACTGAAACCGGTTCCGCTCCCGGCCGAAGTGCGCGACGGGCCGTGGACGATGCGGCTGGTGCGCCTCGCTTCGAGCGCTCCCGGGAAGCGCGCCCCCGACGCCACGATGGATTTCGAGCGGACGTGGGGCACGGCGTTTTTCCAAATCCTGCGCGAGGGCCAGCCCGATGAGGCGTGGACGGTGGAAGCGATGACCTGTCGCGATGCCGCAGGCCATGTGGTGGAGGTCAAACCTGTCCATCGGCAGAGGATGGGCGACGAGTGGTTCTGGCTTTTCTCGGAACCGCTCTGGCCGGCGGACGCGGCGATCCGGGTCGAGGCGGAGTTCGCGCGGGTGAAGGCTTTTCCGACGGAAGACATCTTCACGACACCATTTCTCGCGGTGCCCACGAACGATGTGCCGGAACGGATCGCGACGAAATGGGAGCGCCACGGCGTGATGCTCGCTGCCGTGCAACTTCAGCGCGTGACTTCGGGGCCGAGCGGCTTCGGGGAATTCCGCGCAACCCATCAGTTGCTCCTGACGGCGCTTCCGCCCACCCGCGGCGTGCATCTGCGCTTGATCGAAGTGCGCGATGTTCAGGATCGACCGGTGCCGCATTCGCCCGAATATGCCACGCCGGGCGGCCAGCAGATGTTTTCGCTGAACGTGCCGGTGGGTGTTCGGGAAGTCCTGGCCCGCGTGGCCATTGGTCGGAGTCGGTTCGCGGAGTTGGTCGTGAAACCCGACTGACTTCACCGTGAGCGCGCCGGCAAGTTCTGTTTCGTGGCAGGATCTCCGGCAAGGCGGGCGCCCGATTTTTCTCCAGCTTGTTCCTTTACGCGCACAACCTCGGGCGTAGGCTGAAACTGTCGCGAAAGGGATGCCCGGTGGATCCGGGCGGAGAGTGTCGCGGATGAATGGATGATCCATGCGAACCTCGAACATCAAAACGCGCAGGCTGCGGCGGGGATTCACCCTGATTGAACTTCTCGTGGTGATTGCCATCATCGCGATTCTGGCCGGCTTGCTTTTGCCAGCGCTGGCGCGGGCGCGCGAGAAAGCGCGGCGCATCACCTGCCTCAACAATCTCAAACAATGCTCGCTGGCGATGCATTTGTTCGTGATGGACACCGGGAAATACCCGTGGCGCCTGCCCATCGCCGAGGGTGGATCGCATACCCGCACCCGGGTCTGGCGGCATTTCGCAGCCATGCAGAGCGATGAGGTCACGCCGAATATCTTCGTCTGCCCGAGTGATCGACGGCTTCCAGCCACGGCATTTTCCGCGAGGAGCGACACGAATGTTTCTTACTTCCTCGGCGTGGACAACAAGGAGGATCGTCCGGGAGCGGTGCTGGCGGGCGATTGGAACCTGGACGGCGGCCGGGCCAATCAAAGTTGCCCGGTTGCGGGCATCAACAACGTGGTGGTGACCTTCAGCTACGCGCAGATTCCGAAGGCGAACTGGTCCGTCGCGGTGCATCGACAAGCCGGCAACGTGGCCGTCGGAGACGGCAGCGCACATCAGGCATCCAGCGCGCTGGTGCGGGAATTATTGCTGAACTCAGACGACGACCCCGGGGCGCAGAACTTCAACAATCATTTATTGAAGCCGCGGTGAGCTTGCTTGCTGCCAGGAATTGGCGGTGTGTTAGTTGCCTTGCAGCAGGGGGGTGAGGGTGGTGGGGGGCAGTGGCGGGCCCCCGGGACGGCCTTGCTGTGCATTCTGCTGCTGCATTGTCCGGAGAAGCTCCATGTGAACCTCCGCTTCAGCCCGGCTCATCGGTGTGGCGGTGGGTGTGCCCGAAGGATCTGTTCGGAGCGTTCGCGAGGGAATGGAGCGGTAAGTCGGATTCACCGCGCCCATGCCCGGAGCTGGAATCGCGGAGGCGCCGGTGGCTTCAGCTCCCGAGACCGTGATGCCGCCACGATTGCCGTAAGAGGGCGCCGCGGTGTTGAAGGCAGGCGTCGGTTGCGGAACGGCGACACCGGCCGGTGTGGGCATCGGCATCGGCGCGGCAGGCATGGGCATGACCGGCATGCCGGGACGCATCGCCACCGCGCCGGGGTTCGGAACCGCTCCGCCGGCCGAGGGAGCATTGGTGAAGCCGACCACAATTTCCGCGGTCCCGCTGCGAATCTTGACGGTGCTGTTGGCCACGTCGATCGCGAGGAGTTCCACCGATTCAGAGCGCTCCCCGATTTCCAAAATCGGTTTGACCACCGGCTTGCCCGGCTCCGGAGTGATTTCGAGCAAGGCCTTGGCCTTGCCACCGAGAGTGGTGATGCCGGTGAGCTTGACGACCGTCTTCGACGGCGGCGGCGGCGGCGGAGTGTTGTCCACCACCGGCGGCGGCGGCGCATGGACGTCAAACACGTTGCGCTCGATGATGACCTGATAAGGATTATCTTTGACCTCGGAAAATGCGGAGGACGCTGTCGCCAGAATCAGCGCGGCTCCGAGCATTCTTGTGATCCGGTCAACGGTTCGTTTCATCGCGTTCAACATAAAGCAATCCAAGGTTCCGCTCCATCTCAATCTTCGGAGGCTCTGGCAACCCGGCTGAGCGCCCGTTAGTTAAGAGGTCAACACCGCGCCGGCGCAACGGTTGCAGAAAAAAGAAGGACGGCGGAAAGCCCGCCGTCCTTGCTTGAAACCGATGTTGCGACCAACTCAGTTGGCTCCGCGGCCGGCCACGCCCTTGGTGCCCTTGGTGATGGCCTTGGCCAGTTCCTTCGGACGCAGTTCGCGGACGGCCTTGCCGGCGAGCCACATCTCGGAGTCGCGGATTACGCTCAATTCCTTCTGCAACTGCACCTGGTAATCCGGCGCGCCGCAGGCGGTCAGGACGCGGGTGCATTCCTTGCCGGTCTTGACGCGATTGTAGAGATCCTTGAAGACCGGCAGGACGGCTTTCTTGAACTTCGGTTTCCAGTCGAGCGCGCCGCGCTGCGCGGTCGCCGAACAGTTGGAATACATCCAGTCCATGCCGTTCTCGTCCACCAGACGGATGAGCGACTGGGTGAGTTCCTCGACGGTTTCATTGAAGGCTTCGCTGGGCGAGTGGCCGTTCTTGCGGAGCACCTCGTACTGGGCCTCCATGATGCCGGCCAGAGCGCCCATCAGCACGCCGCGTTCGCCGGTCAGGTCGCTGAACACTTCATGCTGGAAGTTGGTCGGGAAGAGGTAGCCCGAGCCAATGCCGATGCCAACGGCGATGCAGCGTTCCTCGGCGCGGCCGGTGAAATCCTGCTCCACGGCGAAGCTGGAGTTGATGCCGGCTCCGGAGAGGAAGTTGCGGCGCACGGAAGTGCCCGAACCCTTTGGCGCGACCATGATCACGTCCACGTTCTTGGGGGGGATGACGCCGGTCTGCTTGCTGTAGGCGATGGAGAAGCCGTGCGAGAAATAAAGCGCGTCGCCTTCCTTGAGGTTCTTCTTGATGCTCGGCCAGACGATGCGCTGGGCGGCGTCATTGAGCAGAATCTGGATGATGGTGCCCTTCTGGACGGCTTCCTCGATGGCGAACAGCGTCTTGCCCGGCTTCCACCCGTCGGCCACGGCGCGGTCCCAGTCCCGCTTGAACTTCGGGTCCTGGCCGATGATGACGTTGAAGCCGTTGTCGCGCAGGTTGAGCGACTGGGCCGGACCCTGGACGCCATAGCCAATGATGGCGATGACTTCCTTCTTGAGAACCTGGCGGGCCTTGGCCAGCGGGAATTCCTTGCGGGTGACGACGGTTTCTTTGGTGCCACCGAAATCGATGAGTGCCATGATCTGTGTTTCGTTTTGCGCGGCGCGTTGGGCGCCGGTGCGTTTGTTTACTTAGGTTGCGTTTTGTTGTCTCTGCGTCCGTCCGGGGTCTCTTCTTGCTCATCCGGCGCGCGGCCGAAAACCAGTCTGTCGCGCGATGTCCCGGTGAAAACAACCCCGAATAGCCGCACCCGTTTTGCTTAAGGTGGGGCGCATCGTAGTTTCCGGGCGGGGACAGTCAAATCCAAACCCGCCCGCCTGGGCAGCGCCCCGCTGAGTCATTTGCGCGGCAGCGCGACCTGCCCGGTGCGGGTCAGATCGAGGATGCCGAAGGTGTTCATCAACTCCAGGAACTTCTGCACCTTGCTCTCCGCGCCCGTGATTTCGATGGTGAGCGACTTCGGCTGCACGTCGATGATCTTCGCGCGGAAGATGTCCGTGATCTGCATCACCTCCGCGCGGGTTTTCGAGTCCACCTTGATCTTCGCCAGCACCAGTTCACGATCAACATACTGGCCGCCCTGGAAATCCTGCACCGCGATCACGTCCACCAGTTTGTTCAACTGTTTGCAGATCTGCTCGACGGTGGCGTCGTCGCCGTGCGTGACGATCGTCATGCGCGAGGTCTTTGGGTCGTTGGTCGGCCCGACGTTGAGCGTGTCGATGTTATAGCCGCGCCCGCTGAAGAGGCCGGCCACGCGCGTGAGCACGCCAAACTTGTTTTCCACGAGGACGGATATGGTGTGTCGCATAGTGTTTCCCAAACAAAAAACCCGCGTTCCTGTTGAACCGCGGGCGTCTTGCAAGGACCAAACTGAAAACCCGCCGGCACGTCAGCCAATGACGGCTACGCTTACCCGGGCGACCAGCAGTTCGTTCGCTTGCATCGGGCGCAAACTAGCAAAGCGCGCCTCGGAGGGTCAACAGGTAAAGACCGGCCGGATCGGGTGGGGGCGCATCCACGCACTGCCCCCGGCGCGCGGCCTTGAGGCCGCTTCCGCGTGCGATGGGTGTTGGGGAAACATTGGCGGACGGTCTCTCGAACGATGAAGCGACGTAAACGTCGCGCTCCAACCCCGTTGCCTTCGGGGGCAGTGTCGAGATGCGCTCATCGGGTGGGGGTGTTTTCGCCAGCTGGGGCGCGGTTTGGGCCAATACCACCCGCAGGCCAAAAATGTTCAACGCCAGCGACTGCTCGATACCCTTCCGGGCCGCAGGCCGGCAGGAAGCGTTGTCATCCGCATGACTGCCGCCGGGGAAAAAAGGCAAACGAGTCCTGACGTCCTTCTGACACGTTCCCCGACACGTCATGGAGATCCCAGGCATTCGGAAGCTTTGGTCCGACGGGATGAGTGCTGCCGCCGACGTTGGCGGAATTCCAGGCGAAACTGGGCAAAGCAGTGAAGCCGAAATCATCACCCCAGCCCGATCGATTGGTGGACCCGGCGCGCGCCAAGCATGGTTGGGCATCCCCAAAGCAACACCCGGAATCCAAACCGAGTTCAGATTCCGGGTGCGATGTCTTGCTTCCGCCTGGATGTCAGGCGGTGTGCTCGCTTAATAGAGCAGGAACGAACCCACCCCATTCGTGCGGACGAAGTATCCCCGCGCCATATTGGTGGACTGCAGGATGATGCTGTTGATTTCGCTCGTCTGACCGCCAGAGGTGAAATCGCCGCTGACCTGGCCCGACGCGCGGAATATGGTGAGCGAAAGCCCGTTCGTCGCCGACGGCTCAATCGTGAGGATGTTGTTCGCGAGCGTGAAGGTGTTGGTGATCGGAGTGGACAACCCACCGCCGCTCAAGACCACCGTTCCGCTGTTCATCGTCAAGAGATCCGTGGCGGTGTCATCGTAGAGCGAACCCAAAGCCACCGTCGCATTGGTGAAGCCGGACGGATAATATTTTCCGCCCGCGCCCCGGATGAAGACCACTTCAGAATCCGCCTGCAATTGGCTCGATCCGCTCGCCAGGAAGGTCAACCAACCCGAGGCAGACCCTGCCGCTCCGAGACCCACGTAGAAGGGCACGCTGCCGTCGCGCGAAATATGTGTGCTCTGTCTGACCAACGTATCGTCGGCCAGATAACCGCTCACGGAGACGCCGCCGTTGTTGCTCACAATTATGCTCAAAGTACCGTCACCGGCCGGCCCAACCGACGCATTCGCGTTGCCGGGAATGGCGACCAGGTATTCGCCCGCCCGTGCCGCCGGGAAGCCGCCGGCGTTCACGTTCAGGAAGGCCAGCAAGTTCACATTCCAACCCGCGGTGGTGTTGGAAACCGAGCCGGAGATGGATTCCGTCCAGTTGGTGTCCGTGTCCAGTGTCATGTGCAAGACGCAGGGCGAATTGGAGACGGGCAGCGCCACGGTCGGATTCGTCAGACTGAATTGGTCGGCGAACCGGTTGCTCGATCCGGCGCGCAAGATGTAGCCCGTGAAGGTTCCATTGGTCGCGAGCACCAGGCGGAAGTAACCGGAGCTGTCGTTGGCGAGCGAATTGGTGTCGAAGAACAGCCCCGCATACGTCCCGCGCAAACCCGCGAAGGGATTGGCCGGGGAAGTAATCGTGAAGGTCAGCGGTGCAGACGTATCCACGCCGCCATTCGCGACTCCTGCATTATCCTTGGCCCGGACTGTCACCGTCACCGTGCCGCTCTTGGCCGCCGGCGTGAAGGTGAGGGTGCCGTTGGTGCCGATGGCTGGCTGCGTGGTGAACAGGCTGGAGTTGCTGTTGCTCACCACGAAGCTGACGGTCTGATTCGTCTCGTTGAACGCGCCTTTCCCGAGATTGGTGATCACGTTCGCCACGCTCACGGGGACGTTGAATTTGCTCACCGTCAGCGAACTGACCGCTAGATTGAAGCTGGGCGCGTCGTTCACCGGGGTGACGGTGAGGACGAAGCTGTTGGTTTTGGTGAGCGCCCCGTCATCGGCGACCAGCGTGATGGTGGCGCTGCCGTAGGCGTTGGTCTTCGGCGTGAAGGTGAGGGTCAGGGCGGAGTTGGTGGTGCCCACGGGGTTGGTCGCCGTGATGGCCACGGTGGCGAGATTGGTGTCGGAGGAGGTGGCGGTGACGGTCACGCTGGCGCGCGCCGTGTCCGGATCAATCACGTTGATCACCTTGGTGTTGTTGGTCAGGGCGTCTTCCAGGATTGTCTTGGAAGTGAGCCCCGTGAAATAGGGCGCGTCGTTGACCGCGGTGACCACCAGGCTGAAAGTGTTGGTGACCGCATTCCGGCCGCCTGAGCTCGTGCCGCCGGTGTCCTTCATCACCACGGTGATGGTGTTCGTGCCGGTGGCATTCGTTGACGAGCGGAAGGTCAGGGTGCCGTTGGTGCTGATGGCGGGGGCGATCCGGTAGCCGAAGCTCTTCCCCGAGGTCACGGTGAAGGCCCAAGTCTGGTTGGCTTCGTTGGTCGGTCCGGTGCTGATCTCGGTCAGGAAGGCGGCGTTGGTCACGGTCACGGCATTCTCGGCCACGACCACGAGATTGGTGCTGAGGGTGAAGCCGGGCGCGTCGTTCACGGCGGTGACAGTGAGGACGAAGCTGTTGGTGATGGTGAGCGCGCCGTCATCGGCGACGAGCCTGATGGTGGCGCTGCCGTAGGCGTTGGTCTTCGGCGTGAAGGTGAGGGTCAGGGCGGAGTTGGTGGTGCCGACGGCGTTGGTCGCGGTGATGGCCACGGTGGTGAGATTGGTGTTGGAGGAGGTGGCGGTGACGGCCACGCTGTCGCGGGCGGTGTCCGGATCAATCACGTTGATCACCGCAGTGTTGTTGGTCGTCGCGTCTTCCAGGATCGTGCGGACCGTGATGCCGGTGAAATAGGGCGCGTCATTGGCTGCGGTGACTTCGATGCTGAAGGTGTTCGTCAGAGAGTCCTTGCCGCCGTTGGCGGTGCCGCCGGTGTCCTTCATCACCACGGTGATCGTGTTCGTGCCGACGGCGTTGGTGGCCGTGCGGAAGGTGAGGGTGCCGTTGGTGCTGATG
>JBBRWD010000043.1:0-52033 GCA_038249465.1 Limisphaerales bacterium
GCCCCTTGTTTTTGGGTGGGGTCGTCCCCCCTCCCCCCCAAATCTTTTTTTTTCACTGTGCGGGCGGCCTCGCCCCCCCCGCCGCTACGCCGAGGTTCATGGGGAGGGAGTCAGCCTGGTATCGCAGACACAATCCGAGATTGTAGTATGCCTCGCCATCGTAGGGATTGGCATTGCGGTGCGTGAGACGCTCGATGGCTTGGCGAAAATGCGTCTCGGCCCGGGTGAACTCACCACGCTTGAGATGCCACAAACCCATCGCATTGTTGCAGCGCGCATCGAGTGGATCGCGTCGCAGCGCCTCGCGCCAGTAGAGCGTCGGGCAGCGCGTCGCGTGGCGGTACTGTTCGAGGTGCAGGCCGGTGATGAAGAGTTCGTCGGCACTGGCGATGTCCTGAGGCGCGGGCGGCTCGGTGGCGGGCGGCGGAACCTTGCCTTTGACGCGAGGCCTGGGCGCGTAGGAAATGATTTCGCGGCCGTCCTTCGCCAGGACACGGAGCGTTGTTTCGCCGATCTTCCATGGTCTTCGCGCTTGCGGACTTTCCAGGACAAACGGCCTGTCCGGCGAAAGGTCGGCATCCCATTCGGCCGCGCCGTTCTTCCGTTCCAGGCGGATGCGCGCCCCGGGGAATCGCGACGTTACCGCCACCGCGACTCGGAACTGTCGCTGTTCCAGAACAAGGCTCACCGCGGCGTCCAGATTCGCATGCTGTGCCGGACCAATCTGCTGAATCGGATACCAATACTGGCTCCAGCTTTTCGTCTCGCCCGGCTGGAGGAAGCTGAAGTCCGGCTGGTTGTCGGTGTAAACGCCCGCCATGATTTCGATGTAGGGCGGGTGCTCTCCTTCCCTGTTGGCGTCCGTGAGATTGCGGTCCCACGCGTAACCGAATTCGTGATTGCCCCACGTCCACTGCTTTTTGCCGGGTGAAATGTGGTGGTTCGCGATGTGGACGATGCCGGCCTGCGCCTTGAAATCGTAGCCGCCAAAGAAATCCTCCTTCGATCCCATGCACATGTAGGAAGTAGGCACGGGGATGTTCGCGTAGAACGACAGATCATTCGCAGCGTAGTGAGGAATCGCGAATGGCGGATGGCGGATGGCGGATTTGTCGCGGCAATGCGGTGGAAGGTATTGGGCTGGCACCTCATTCTTCGGCACGCCACTTTGCCCGCGCGCTTCGTAATTCACGCCGTAGTAGCGCCCCTGCGCCCGCGGATACTCGCTCATCGACCGACGCGCGTGGTCCGCCACATAGAAAACGTCCGGCGGGAAGAAGCTCTGATACGCCTCATGCACCCGCGTGGCGACGTTGGCCCACCAGAGGAACGTCTGCACCAAAGGCGTGCGATTGTAGGCGCGCACCTTGAGTTCGAGATACGCCCGGCCTGGATGCAGGCAGACGCCGTGCATGCCCTTCATGCGCGCCATGGGATCGTGGTCGCTGCACCAGATGGTCTTCGAGCCATCGCCATGCTCCTCGATGGTGAAGTCCACTGGCAGGAAGGTCGCGGGCCGGTGATGCTGCGGCCAGTTGAACTCAATGCCGCCGCTGATCCAGGGACCGGCCAGGCCCACGAGCGCGGGCTTGATCACCTCCTGCCGATAAATGAGATCGTAGCCATTGGTCTTGTCCTGCAAGATGTGGATGCGCCCGCCGAGCTCTGGCAGCACCATGGCGCGCAGGAATTCATTCTCAATCCACACCGCCTGCCATTTCCGATCCACTGGCTGCTCGGCAATCCGATCCGTAAAGGGCAACGGATACACGCGACCGCTGCTGCCTTGATAGACGCGCTTCTCGAGGAACATCGGATTCTTGTCAGGCGGCGCGGGCAGATAGGTCGGAATGACGACTTCCTCGGTCCAGGCACTCACTGTCTTGGCAACACTCATACGGATGATGGCGGTGACTCTAGTCATCGCTCATCCGCGCGGGAATGGAGAAAAGCCCGATTCGTATGGAGAATCCTCCGGGATGAGGGAACCCCTCCCTCGAACGGACGGGCGGATTTCCCGCACCTGCCTGGGCCGGGCACGGCAGACAGGTCCGGCTCTCCAGCCAGTGGGTGCGCAGTCCTGCGATGGTCCGCATCCACGCGTGTTCTGCTGCCAAGGACAGCAGCCCACGGCGGGCAAACCATTTATTCGGCCAGCGTTGCTGCGCCGCCCCCAGAGGGTTGGGATCAAGCCTCTTCGGGTAGCCCCTCCCAAGGTCTTGTCAGTAAGCCGGGACGGCGGGGCTACTTTCACCCCAACTATTCCTCCGCCGGTTTTTGCGTGCCCCAAAATCCGGGATGCGGTTAACTCAACGCCATGGAAGTCATTATTCGACCGGACGCCGATATGGCGGCAGAACTGGTGGCGCGGCTCATCGCCAACGAACTGCGTGCGAATCCGCACCTCGTGCTGGGTTTGGCCACCGGCCGGACCATGGAAGGGGTCTATGCCCGCCTCGTGCGGATGGCGCGCGCGGAGAAACTCGATTTTTCGCTCTGCCGCACCTTTAACCTCGATGAGTATGTGGGCCTGCCCGGGAGCGACCGCCACTCCTACCGCCACTACATGAATCATCACCTTTTCATGCAGGTGAACATCGACCTGCGCAACACGCATCTCCCGGATGGGATGGCGGCCGATTTGGGCGGCGGGTGCGAGCGCTACGAAGATCTGATCCGCAAGGCGGGAGGCATCGATCTGCAATTGCTCGGTGTCGGCCGGGCCGGGCACATCGGCTTCAACGAACCGCTGTCCGCGCTGCGGTCGCGCACGCGGGTCAAGGCGCTCAATCCCACCACCATCGCGCAGAACGGGCCGTTGTTTGGCGGCGAAGAGAAGGTTCCGCGGCGCGCGATCACCATGGGCGTGGGCACCATCCAGGAATCCCGGCGGTGCCTGGTGCTCGCCACCGGCGCGGAGAAGGCCGACATCATCGCCCGCGCGGTCGAGGGTCCGATCACTTCGATGATTTCCGCCACGGCGCTGCAATTGCATCCGCGCTGCACCGTGGTGGTGGATGAGGCGGCGGCGGGCGGTCTGAAGGGCGCCGAATACTATCGCTGGATTTTTGACAATGAACCCGAGTGGGCCGACTTGCGTTGAATGGCTTCGATGAATGCTCCGATCACTCTCCAACCGGTCCGCGCGTTCGCCGCGGATGCTCTCGCCGTGCGCGTTTTTGCCACCCAGACCGATCTGGCGATCTCCGCGGCTCACGAAACGGCCTGGCACCTCCAAACCGTCCTTGCCCAGCAGGACGGCGCCGCGGTCATCCTGGCCTCCGCGGCGTCGCAGATTCAATTCCTCGACATTCTCACGGCGCTGCCAGGCGTCGAGTGGTCCCACATCACGCTCTTCCACATGGACGAGTACCTCGGCATCCCGGCAACGCATCCTGCAAGCTTCCGGCGCTTCCTGCGGGAGCGCGTGGAGCAACGCGTGAAGCCCCGGGCTTTTCACACTCTCGTCGGCGAGGCAGAGCAACCGCTCGACGAGATTGACCGCTATGCCGGACTCCTGGCGGCGCAACCGATTGATCTGTGCTGCCTCGGCATCGGCGAGAACGGACACCTCGCCTTCAACGATCCGCCGGTGGCAGATTTCGACGATCGTCGCCAAGTGAAATTGGTGAAGCTCGACGAAGCCTGCCGGCGCCAGCAAGTGGGCGAAGGCGCGTTTCCCGATTTGGCGGCGGTGCCGCAATTTGCCTACACGCTGACGATTCCAGCCCTTTGCGCAGCGCGACGGATGATTTGCGTGGCGCCCGAGAGGCGCAAAGCAGTCGCGGTGAGGGACACATTGCGCGGAGCCATCCACGCCATCTGCCCTGCCTCCATTCTCCGACGACAGGCGCACTGCACGCTGTACCTGGACGCAGATTCCGCCGGATTGGTGTGATCCTGTTTCAGTTTCCTGCCTTTCGGCGCGCGCTGGGACAGACGCGCCCCACCCCAGTCCGGCTGTCGTCCATCCCCCTGCCTGGGTAGTAAACATTGCGCTCCTGCCGGAGCTTCCGGGCCGGCAGACATCCGGCGGCGCGCGAAGCGGGCGGGCGGCGATGAATCACCGCACTCTGGCAAAAGCTGCGGCTACTTTGCCTTCTCCACCTGGAATCCCAGCGGCGGCACGGTGCCTCCGTCCGGCAATCGATGCGGGGCTTTCCCGAAGTTCACCGTGATCTTCGTGCCGTTGGCGAAGGCGCTTTGTTGCACGCTCCGATCCGGCGTGAGGAAGCGGTGGTCGGTCATCTCCTGGTATCCCACTTCGCGCACGGTGGGACAGGTGTTCTGGTAGCTTTGCACAAAACGCGCCTTGTTCGCGCGCCAGAGGTCGCGGCTGAACATGAACATCGGCGGCGTCGCGTAGAGCAGGTTGAAGAGGTCGCGCTTGTCCCAGAGCATCGGGAGCTTGTTGTTGTAGTCGCCCCAATACCACTGGGCCACCACGCAATCGTGATAGACCAGCTCCCAGAGCGGCAGGCGATATTGGTGCCCGAGCTGGAACTTGACCACGCGCTCGGGCGCATTGGTCCAGATGCGCGCCATGTCGCGGCCGGAATCCGGCACACGATACGGCCCGAGGCTGAGCATGCCCTCGAAGTAATGCAGGAACGGCACCGCGGCGTCATGGCCGGTCTCGCAGCCGGTGACGAGCTTGCTGTCGCGCGAAACGTAGTCGAGGAGCTTCATTTTCCATTCCTTGCTGTCGGTGCGGGTCATGGGATGGGCGGGGTCGTAGCACTCGTACCACGGCGCGGCGGTGGTGGTGTCAATGAAGCGGCAACGGTATGGATGCGTGGCGAGGTCGGCCGGGATGCGCTGGCGCGCGTAATCGGGGGCGCGTTTGTCGCAGAGGACGCCGCAGTAATACCAGTCGTTGCTCTTGCCTTCCACGCCCCAGCCGCGGAGCCAGTCGCCATTGGCTTTGCGATTGATGTCCTGCGGCCAGCCATCGCTGGTCCAGTCGGCGTGCTTGTAGCGAAGATGGGGGAAGTTCGTCGGCGCCATCGCGTCTTGATAGATGTCGTAGCGGCTGGTCAGGACGTGGAGATCGTTCAGCGCCTTGAGATTCTCCGGCGGCTGGAGGTTGCTCCACAGGATGCGCTCGATGCCGGCGGCTTGCAGTTCCCTGGCGATGCCCACGGCGTCTTTGTCCCAGCACCAGACATTCACGGCACCGATGAGCCGATCAACGTTCGGGTTTTCGCGGCGCTTTTGTTCGAGCGTCTTGAGCAGACCGGTCTGCTGCGCGTAGGCGCGATAGCGTTTGGCAATGGCGACGTGGCCGCCCTGGTCGAAGAAGACGTAACGCAGCCGGCGCGCGTAGCCGAACTGTCCGCGCTGCGCATCCCATTCCGGCGCGACGGTCAATCGCCCATCCACACGGTCGATGCGAATGGAGGCGTCGTCCGGCGTTTCGATGATGACTCCATGTCCGCGGACACCGTCGGTCGCGCCCCAGAAGGCCATGCAGATGCCGTGGCCGCCGTAGGCGACCAGATGGAACGGCTCGATGGACTTATCCTCGACCGGATAGGAAATGCCCTCGTTCATCGGGATGACGAGGTAGTCGCCGCCTGGCGAGGCGAAGGGGTGCGGGAACCGGCACGCCGAGGGCAGCTCCCCTTGCGCTGACACTTCGAAGGTGAACTCCGGGCGGTCCGGTTCGAGACGAATGATGCCGTTGATTTCGAGGCCGGAAGCGGCGTGCAGCGCCGTGAGTTTGATCTCATTGAGCGTCGCGGTCGCATCCAGAAGGACGATGTCGCGCGCAAGCGGCTTTTGTTCAACGCGCCCGTTGTTCCGTTGATCGAGGACGGCGAGCGTGCCGTTGGTGGTGTTGAGCGCGACGGTGAGGAGGCGGTTGCTGATGGTGAGGGTGGCGGGAAGATTCTGGCGCCGCGCGATGTTCACGGCTGATGTCTTCTCCAGGGAAAAATCGTCCACCCACACCGTGGCCGCGCCGTAACCGATGAGGCGCGGTTGAATCTCCGCGACGTCCTCCGGCACAACAAAACGGGAGGGGAGCCGGCGCCAGTCGGTGGGTTCGCGGACGGAGCGCTCGCCGTAGGACCAATCCACCGCCCTGCCCTGCCGATCGTAGGTGGCTACACACAGCGTGGCACTGCCGCCGTCCGCGCCCGCGAGTTTCACCCAGGCCTCCAGTTCAAACACGTCGCCCGGCTGCACCGGCACGCGCCGCGCGGGTTCGAAACTCCAATCCTTTTCGCCGCGATGCTCGATGCGCGCCGCGGCCTGGCCAGAGTGGAAGATCGCGCGATCCAGGGTGAGGGTTCCGGCCTGCGCCGCACGTGTCCAGAGCGGGCGCCAGCCATCGAGTCCGGTCTCGAAACCGCCGTTGGCAAGCGTCGCCGCCGGCACGGAGATCGTGAGCGCCGCGGCAGCGAAGAGGATGCGGAGAAAGAATCTCATGGCGGCATTGGACGCAAGAAGTGGATGGCGAATTGAATTTGAAAACCGAAGTCAAAGATAGGCGCGGTGTGGCGGCATGGGGAGCGCAGGCCGCTGGCGTGCGGTTTTCGGCGGCTCGCCGAAAACCTCGTCCCACAAACATTCTCGCGCCGAAGGGGGGATGAAAAGTGTGTGAGGAGGGTTTGGGCGGGCCGCCCAAACCGGCACGCGGGCCGCGTGCGCTCCCCATTCCTATTGCAGAGTTGAGGTTGACAACCTGCGCTACGAGCGAAGGCATCGCCGGGTCAGCCGGAGAATTCTCCATACGCTTCGTCAGATTCTCCATTGTGGCAGCGCCACCCAATCCGGCATGATGGCTTCCAGACAAGACACCCGCATTAACCAACCATCCACCAAGCATTGATCATGAAACGCATTTTTCTCCTCGCACTTGTCGCCATGAGCACGTTCCGCCTGTCCGCCGCCCGGGAGGAACTTGCCCTGCATGGAACGTGGCGGTTCCAACTGGATCGCGCGGATGAAGGTGTCGGCGGACGGTGGTTCGCCCGCGATCTCGATGGCCGGCTCAAGCTGCCCGGCTCCCTGCAGGAGCAGGGCTTCGGCGATGCCGTGACGGTGGACACGAAGTGGATCGGCCAGATCGTGGATCGTTCCTGGTTTCTTGACCCCGCCTTCGCGCCCTATCGCCAGCCCGGCAACATCAAGATACCCTTCTGGCTTCAACCCGAGAAACATTACATGGGCGCGGCGTGGTATCAGCGCGAGATCGAGATCCCGCGCGACTGGCAGGGGCGTCGCGTGGTGCTTTCGCTGGAGCGTTCGCACTGGCAGACTTCCGTGTGGATCGACGACCGGTTCCTCGGCACGAACGTCAGCCTGTCCACCCCGCATGTTTATGACCTCGGCACGACGGTCACGCCGGGCAAACACCGGCTGACCATCCGCGTTGATAACCGCCTCATCGTCGATGTCGGCGTCAATTCGCACAGCGTCTCAGACCACACGCAGGGCAACTGGAACGGCCTCGCCGGCGCGTTGCGGCTCACCGCCACAGACCCGGTGTGGGTCGAGGACGTGCAGGTGTTCCCCTTGGCAGCGGAGCGAAAGGCGCGCGTGCGCGTCACGCTGGGCAACGCCAGCGGCCAACCCGCCTCCGGGCAACTCACCTTGCAGGTCAGCGGCAAGCACGCCGTCGCAGCGCCGCGCCTCCCGCTGGTGATGCAGAGCGTCACCATTCCCGCTGGAGCGCTCACCACGGAACTGGACGTGGCGCTCGGCGCGGACGCGAAATTGTGGGACGAATTCCAGCCCGCCCTCTACGAAGTGCGCGCGGAGATTTTCGGCGCGGCAGTTCGTTTCCCGGCTGCGTCGGGCAAGGCCGTCAGCTTTGGTCTGCGCAACGTGCAGCGCGACGGCACCCAGATCGCCGTCAACGGCCGCAAGGTCTTTCTCCGCGGCACGCTCGAGTGCGCCATCTTTCCGCTCACCGGCTATCCGCCGACCGACGTCGAATCGTGGAAGCGCATCATCCGCACCTGCCAGGCGCACGGGCTGAATCATATCCGGTTCCACTCGTGGTGCCCGCCCGAGGCGGCCTTCGTGGCGGCGGACGAACTGGGCTTCTATTATCAGGTCGAGTGCGCCTCGTGGCCCAATGGCTCGACGACGCTGGGCGATGGCAAGCCGGTGGATCAATGGCTCTACGACGAGAGCGAACGCATCGTGCGCACCTACGGAAATCATCCCTCGTTCCTGTTGATGGCGTCCGGCAACGAACCCGGCGGCCCCAACCACCCGCGCTGGCTGAAGCAGTTCGTCGCCCATTGGAAGAGCAAGGATTCCCGCCGGCTTTACACCAGCGGGGCCGGCTGGCCGGCGATTCCCGAGAACGATTATCACGTCTCGCCCGACCCGCGCATCATGGCGTGGGGCGGCGGCTTGAATGCGCGCATCAACGCCCGTCCGCCGGAGACCATGACGGACTACCGCCAGTTCATCGCCAAAGCCGGAGCGCCGGTGATCAGCCACGAGATCGGCCAGTGGTGCGTGTATCCGAACTTCGACGAGATCAAGAAATACACCGGCTGGCTCAAGGCGCGGAACTTCGAGATCTTCCGCGAATCGCTGCGCCGCCGCGGGATGCTCCACCAGGCGCGCGAGTTCCTGTTCGCCTCCGGCAAACTGCAGACGCTTTGCTACAAGGAAGACATCGAGTCCGCGCTGCGCACGCCGGGAATGGCGGGATTCGAGTTGCTCGACCTCCACGATTTCCCGGGCCAGGGCACGGCGCTGGTGGGCGTGCTCGATCCGTTCTGGGATTCCAAGGGCTACGTCACCCCTGCCGAATACCGTCGCTTCGCCGGAGAAACCGTGCCGCTGGCGCGGATGCCGAAGCGCATTCTGCAGAACGACGAGACTTTCACCGCACGGATCGAGATCGGGAACTTCGGCCCGAACAATCTTGCGGCCAACCCCGTCACCTGGACGGTGCGCGACGGACGAAAGACGGTCGCGTCCGGCGAGTTTCCCGCGAAGCCGCTGCCCACCGGGACACAGACGTCGGTTGGTGAGTTGAAGCTGCCGCTGGAGAAATTCAGCCGTGCCACAAAGCTGAATCTCGAAGTGACGGTCAAGGGCACGCGCTTCGCCAATGACTGGGATCTGTGGGTTTATCCTGCAAAGGTCGAGAAGGCTCCGCCGGCCGGAATTCACCTCGCCACATCGCTCGATGAGGCCGCGCGTGCGGTGCTGGCCAGGGGCGGCAAGGTGCTTCTGCTTCCGCCGCCAGCGCGCATCAAAGGCGACGAACTCGGCCCGGTGAAAATCGGATTCTCCAGCATGTTCTGGAATACCGCGTGGACCGGACGCCAGGCGCCCCACACCCTGGGGATTCTCTGCGACCCAAAGCACCCGGCGCTGGCGGAGTTTCCGACGGAGAAACACTGCAACTGGCAATGGTGGGAGCTGGTGAGCCGGTCGCATCCATTCATCCTCAATGACACGCCGGAGAGCTTCACGCCCATCGTGCAGGCCATCGACGACTGGGTCACCAACCGCAAGCTTGGCCTCGTGTGGGAGGCGCAAGTCGGGCCGGGCAGGCTGCTCGCGTGTGGCATCGATCTGTCGGACGATCTCGAACATCGCCCCGTCGCGCGCCAGTTGCGCCGCAGCCTGCTGGACTACATGAACGGAGATCGTTTCGCGCCGAAACTAAAAATGGACGCGCCGTTCGTGGAGGGTTTGATGCAGCCCCCGTCCGCGATGGACAAGTTGGGCGCACGCATCATCTCGACCGACAGCGCGCAGGACGGCCATCCGGCGGCGAACATCCTCGACGGTGACCCCAGAACCATCTGGCACAGCGCGTGGGGTGACAGCGCGCCGGCCTTCCCGCACGAAGTGGTGATTGGATTCAATGCCCCGGCCACGTTGCAGGGCATCACGCTGCTGCCGCGGCAGGAGATGAAGAACGGGTGGTTCCAGGACTACGCCATCTTCGTCAGCCTGGATGGCCAGAGTTGGGGCCCGCCCGTCGCCAAGGGCAGTCTCTCTGCGGACAAGCAAGCGCAGGCGATTCGATTCGGGCTGCCGGTGCGGGCGAAGTTTTTGAAGGTCCAGGCGCTTTCGTCGTTTGACCGAGGCCAACCTTACGCGTCGCTGGCGGAGTTGAGCATCGACGCGGAATAGGCTCGGGAAATCCGCGCCAGACGCGATCTCTTTGCTTCAGCGCGGCACGATGCGGAGCGAATTCATGACGCCCGTAAAGCGATGCCGGGTCTGTTCGGAATGCTCCAGCGGACAGGCCATCTGCAACTCCAGCAGGCCGCCTTCGTAAGGCACGAAGGCAAGGCGGGTCACGGAAGGGAACTTGGCTTTCCGTTGCTCCAGCTCGAACCCTCTCCCCGGGTGGGTGGCGGTAAAACACTCCGCCTCGTCTTTGATGACGGCGTCCGGGAAATCCGCTCTGACGCGTTCACGCACAGCCTCCTGTTTCAAGGAGGCGCTCCCGCCCTGCCCCGGCGCAAAGCGGAGGCGCAGCATCGAGCGGAAGTCGGGTGTCTGCCAGGTCAGCGTGGAGCTGTTGGTGTCGATGGCCAGTTTCCAAAGGGGCGGCGGGACGAAACTCACCTCGGCTTGGGCGGTGCGCACGATGAGACTGGATACGGTGCCGTTCTCGGGAATCGAAACCGTGCCCGACTCAATCGTGAATGGGGCCGCGCCCAGGACCGCCACCGCGCACTGGAGGACCGCAATGATGGCGGCAAACCCGATCAGGCGGAGCGGACGTTCCATATTTCGTCCGGCGGAGGGAGAAGAATTCATGATCACAGCGTTGAACCGGGCTTGGTGGTGGCCCACTGCGCGCGCACCAACGCACGCACCTGCGGCGTGCCGGGCGGCAGCTTGGTCGGGTCCATAAAATTGAGGTCGAACGCCCAGTTGCGCGTCGGCGGAGAATAGACATCGACCGTTTCCCACGGCGCAGTGGCAATCTTGCTGTAAAACATCACCACCATCGAACCGTTGTAGGTCAGGACATCATTGCTCCAATTTTCCAGAAAGCGCGGGAAGTTTTCCACGCCGCCGCTGTAGGAGGTGCCGTTGCTTGGCACGATGCCGGCCATGAAGGCGGCATTGACCGTGGTGTTTTGCGCCCCGCGCAGGTTGAGAGCCTTTTTGGAATCCTCGTCTCTCCACGCGATCGAGAGCACGGTGATGGCGTCCCCGATCAGCGCCGCGGGTCTGGTGCCGCTGGTGTTGGTGGTGCCGTGCGCGGCGTCAGGCGCGTTGTAATGGCCCCAGACGTAGAGGGGATTGGGGGTGGCAACGGTCAAACCACCCGACGGCAGGGTCGCGCCATTGACCACGCGGACCCCGGATTCGGTGCCCGACTGGGTGCGCTTATCGGCGACATAGATGCTGTTGACATCGCGCGAACCAAGGCCGACGGCCGTGCGGATGGCGCTGTTGTTCGAGCTCCAGGTATTGAGTTTGCCGACATCGATCTGGGTGGTCTGGACGAACCGGCCTTCACGTTTGTTGTAGAAGGTGACGTTGGTGCTGAGAAAATTGGTCCATTGCGCTGGCGGAAGATTGGTGCCGAGGCTGGATACTTTGTTGGTGAGCATGACCGTGACCGTGGAGTTGGAGACGACTGCGACGATGTCGGATTTGTTGGCAAAACGCTCCTTGCTCATCTCGGCATTGTCCGTGCCCAATGGCAGTTCGAGAATGGCGTGGACGGCGTCCGGGGTATTGTTGGTGCCCACCGGCAGGTTGAGGGAGGGGGCTTGCGAGTCATGTTCACCTTTGTAAATCACCGTGCCGGTGAGGGGGCGGCCACTGGGATCGCTTGGGTCTTTATTGGCGATGATGTCGCCCGCAGCGGTCACGTCGCTGAGGAAGGTGAGGGTGTTGTGCGGCTGGGTGTAGATGTTGGTGTTGCTGTGGACGCGCCCGGTGATGGTCATGTTTGGCGACGGATTGATCTCCAGGTTCATGCTGTAAAAAATGGCGAATTGGAAGATGGGAATCGTCGCGAGTTGCACCTCTTGACGGACGGCGGTGATGGGATTCTGCCCGGTATCGTTCATGCGCGCGTTGGAAATGATGCGGTAGCGTGAAGCCATGCCATAAAGGCCGCTGTATTGGGATTCGAGGGACTTGAAAGAGGCCGTCTCGGTGCGCGCGACATAGGTGCGGTTGGCGGTGCCCTGGCCGTCGTTGAAGGCAAACCTCGACCACCAATCACTCTGGCCCGCGGTCGGAACAAAGCCGCGATAGGTGTCGAGGTTCGCGTAAACCAGGTTCTCGCCCTGCGCCTGGAAATCGCGGGCGAAACCGGCCAGCACCATCTCGGTGGCCGCCTCCGCCGCCGCGAGGGTGGTCTGATATTGATTGCTGCGACCGTTGAGCCGCGTGTTGGCCGAGCACCAGTCGATGGCACCGCCCAGCACCAGCAGGCTGCCGGCGGTCAGGACCACCACCAGCACCAGGGCGTATCCGGACTGCGTCCGGCGTCGGGAGGAGAAAAGACATGTTTGCATAGCTGTTCAGGGGTTGGCCACGGTGCGCCGGGTGATTTTGGTGCGGAGCTGGTAGAAATCGTAGTAGCATCCCGGGCCGATTGGGATGGAGGGATACTGCAACTGGAAAAACTGCAGGGTCACTCCGATCACCCGGTTGTTCTGGTTGTTGGTGAGGGTGGCGCCCGAATAGTCCTCGGAGGTGAACACCAGGCTGTTGCTGACCGAGTTGGCCACAATGAAGACGTAGGTCTGGCCATTGGTGGTGCGCTTGAGCCGCTGGTCGGCGCTGTCCCAGAAATAACGCACGAACGCATTACGGTTGGTGGTCGGAAAAATCTGCACCGCGCTGCCCTCTTGCACGCTGTCGATCCCCACCTCGGTGAAGTTGCTCAGAGTCCCGTTGCCGATGCGGATGAGCTTGGCGGAACGGATCTCCTCCATCATCTTGGCGATGGCGGCGCGCGCCTCGTCGCTCGCACCCATCTTGGCTTTGGCCAGTTCCAGCAGCCTCAGGCCGAAAACATGACTGCTGATCAGCCCTCCCAGGACCGTGACGAGCAGGCTCATGGCAATCATGATCTCGGGCAGCGTGAAGGCGAGCGAGGCCAGGAACCGGCGGTGATTTGGGCATTGGGTCTTCATTGGTCGGGCGCGCGATAGGAGACGATGGTGTTGGTGAACCAGCCGCGATTCATAAATGGCCACCGGCAGTCCACGCGGACCATTTTCGTCGGCGGATTGGCCGTTACCGTGGTCACCGAGGTGGTGAGCGTGGCAATGACGTAATTTGTCCCCGACAGCGGCACATCCAGAATGGCCGTGGTCACGGGAAAGTTGGCCTGGGTCACACGGTCCACCGAGGGATAACCCTGCGGATCCCACTTGGCAGCGCGCGCCTGCTCCAGCCGTTGGACCGCCAGCGAATGCGCCGCGAGCGAATAGGCCGACCATTCGGCCTGGTGCGTCGCATAGACATAGCCGTTGATGATGGCGCCCACAGCTCCTCCGAGGATGGCAATCGATATGACCACCTCGATCAGGCTGATTCCCGCCATTCTTGGCCGCCGCTGTTGTCCAACAGATTGGATTCTCATGGTCGTAAATTATTGATCAGATGATGGTGCGGCCAGCCGGAGCCCCGACGGCGGCACACCGTGGTGACAGCCACCCTGCACTGGCCGCGACTTTATCCATCGTCCAGCACCAGATGGACCTAGCAATACCCTTGCCAGCCGCCGAAGGTCACCTTCCGAGAACCGGACGCCTTGCTAAACAAGGGCGATATTCCCACCGATCGGGCCTGTTGCAGAGCGATCAGCCCGATCATCGGGAAGGCTAAGCCCCGCAAAGACAACTTTATCCGGCATGGTTCGCCGTCCACTTTTTAGACATCGGAATAGTTTGAGAGAGTCTTAAGTAACCAACCCTATAAATTTTCGGCCAGGCAAAAGACATCCGCCTCGAACCGGGCGTATCCGCGGCACCGCCCCCGGCGCGCGGCCTTGAGGCCGCTTCAGCGTTGGACGGGTGTTGGCGAAACATTGGCGGACGGTCTCTCGAACGAGGAAGCGACGTAAACGTCGCGCTCCAACCCGGTTGCCTTCGGGGGCACTGTCGAGATGCGCCCCCTCGAACCAACATCCTCGTTGCGCGCTCGAACTGGCCGATCCTCCGCGTTCGCCGAACGTCCGGCAGAACCAGCCGCCAACTTCCGGGCCTTGACGACCGTCCGCAACGGCTCGAATCGGCTGAAACGCCCCGGAAGGCACCGAAGCCACCTAGCCTTGAACAAACAGATTGTCCTCTCCGCCCGTTGACAATCCGGCTGGGTGTGTGTCGGCGCGGGCGGCGGTCACCCGGGCGCAACGCCGAATTGACAGCTATGCGTGGGCGCCCAAGGTGCGCTACCTGGCGGGTGACCTCACGGCGCTTGCCCGGTTGGAATTCAGCGCGGATACGGATTTTCCCGGCCCCGGCCAGGCGACGTCCCCTGCCCCACTCTCCGCCTGGGAGCAGTACGCGCAGGTGCTGCTGCTGTCCAATGAACTGGCTTTGGTGGACTGAGCGGAGCGGTTTCAGCCGCAGCCATTCAGAGGGTAATCAACGCCAAGGAGAAGAGGCGTCGCGCGGCCAAGTTGGCCTCACTGAAGGGTGATTCCACCCATCCCCGCCTTTGTCTGCATTTTCTCTGCGCCTCCGCGGCTTGGCGCCTTGGCGGGAATATCGGACTGAAGGTCACAGTTCAGCCGTGCTTGGGTGCCATCAGCCGCGCAAGCAGAAAGGCCATCTCCATCGCCTGCTCGTAGTTCAGCCGAGGATCGACCTGCGAGCGGTAATCGCGCGTCAAATCCTCCTCGGTGACTCCACTGGCGCCGCCGATGCACTCGGTGACGTTGTCGCCGGTCAGTTCGATATGCACCCCGCCAAGCGGTGTGCCGGAGTCGCGCAGGATGGCAAACGACTTCATCAACTCATCGCGAATCTTCTCGAAACGACGCGTCTTGATCCCGCTTCCGGTGGTTTCGGTGTTGCCGTGCATCGGGTCGCAGCACCAGAGAATCTTGCGATCGGCGCGGCGGATGGCGTCGATGAGGGGGGGCAGACACTGCTCCACTTTTCCGGCGCCAAAGCGGTGGATGTAGGTGAGATGGCCCGGGAGATTCTGCGGATTGAGCACGCGGGAGAGCTCGACGGCTTCGTCCGGGGACATGCTCGGACCGACCTTGACGCCAATGGGATTCTCGATGCCGCGGAAATACTCGATGTGCGCGCCATCAAACTGGCGGGTGCGCTCGCCAATCCACGGGAAATGCGTCGAAAGATTGTACCACCCGCTGCGGCGCGGCACCTGGCGGGTTTGCACCTGTTCATAGAGCAGATGCAAGCCTTCGTGGCTGGTGAAGAAATCGACGCGGTTGATGTCAGAGGGATTGCTGCCGGTCAGCGTCTCCATGAAGCGCAGTGATTCGCCGATCGACTCGACCATCTTCATGTATTCGGCCGCCAGCGGCGAGCGCGAGACGAAGCCGAGGTCCCAATACTCCGGGTGATGCAGATTCGCGAAGCCGCCATCCACGAGGGCGCGGACGAAATTCACGGTGAGCGCCGACCGTTCGTAGGCACGCAGCAACAGTTCGGGATTGGGCACGCGATCCGCCGCGGTGAAGCCCGGACGATTGATCAGATCGCCGCGATAACTCGGCAGCGTCTGGCCGTCCTTGGTCTCCAGATCCGATGAGCGCGGCTTGGCATACTGCCCGGCAAACCGGCCGAGGCGGATGACCCGCTTGCGTCCGCCCTGCACGAGCACGAGGCTCATCTGCAACAGAATCTTCAGCTTGCTGGCGATGCTGTCGGATTCACAGTCGGCGAAATTTTCCGAGCAATCACCGCCCTGCAACAGGAACCGTTCGCCGCGCGACGCCTCGGCAAGCTGGCCCTTGAGCGACTCGATTTCCCAACTGGAAACGAGCGGCGGCAGGCGCGACAACTCCGCCAGCACCGCGTCCACCGCCAGCGGGTCCGGATAGATCGGCTGTTGCAGGGCTTTCTTGCTCTGCCAGGAAGTGGGCGACCACTCCGCGGTGCCCGCGGTGTTGTTTACGTTGGTCTGCATCGTCAAAAATCGAGGCGATACCTTTGGCAGTGAGCCAGCGGAATGTAAAGGAGTCTTCGCATTTCCTGCGCATTTCCAGGGGGCAATCGGATACATCGCAGGAAAATCATTTCCCGGGTTGGAGCGAAGTCGCACGCCCCGCCGCCAGACTGTTCACAAATCACCGCAGCGCAACGAACCGTCATTCGCCGCGCGGAAGGAATGCCACCGCGTGCGGGGCGTGGACCTGACGGCGGCGCCCGGCTTCCAGACGCCAACCGTGCTGGCGCTGCTTATCGAACCGGGTGCCGGGTTTGCGGAACTGTTTCGCAACGAAGAAGGGAGGAGGCAACGTCGCAAGCTGGCCCGCCAAGAAGAACGTGGCCGCATCCCTCCTGCAAATTCTTCTGAATTCATGAAGATCTTTCTGCTCCGCCCCCCAGGCTGTCGAGGCGCGTCAGGCCGCCCCGCGCGATTCATCCGGCCCATCCGCCGGACGGCAACCAACAGTGACTCGAAATCATCCATTTTCCGGCGCAGGTGCAACATTCCCGGACACCCGCAGCCCACATTGATGCGGCGGAAACCGGCGGCCATCGGCAGGATTTTGAATTTGCTTAGGAAAACTTTTCGCGTCTCAAGCGTTGATAACCGGCAGGAGCGCTGGCACCGCGGATGCTAAAAGCTGGTTGGTTACAGTTTAGAGGAAGAGGCCGCTCCGGCATCGACTTTGGACTGGCCTGGCTGACCTCAGACGAGGCAACCAACACCAAAACAACCAACCACTGTGTCCCATGAAAACACTCACGCAGATCCTTTGTCTTCTTGCTTCAGCCGCCGTCGCCCACAGCGCGGTGGTGGAATTCGACCTCTCGCCGCCGGGTGCTGGCGCCTCACCAGGGCTGAGTCCTGCCAACGTGGTGCCCGCGGTGAATTTCTCCAGTTTTGGCGGCGAAGTGGATCCTGGCATCTCATTCGACACCTCCACGCGGACGCTCTCACTGGCCTTGGGCTACGGCTGGCAGGCCGGCTATGAGGATCTCTCCAGCTTCGCTTATGGAGTCGATCTTCGGGGTCCGGCCGGTCTCACTGAAAATGCTCCCGTGCTGGTGGATTTGACCCCGCTAAACCTGCCGTTCGACGAGATGTTTCTGGGCGGGCTGGTGGTGGGCGACGTGATTCTCACGGAAGAGCAAACCACGGCGCTCCTGGCCGGAGCCTGTTACGTGAACATTCGCTCCGCGCTGCATCCCGACGGCGAATTGCGCGGACAACTCATCCCCTTGGTCGAAAATGCACCTCCCACCCTCTCCTGCCCTGAACCCGTGGTGGTCGAAGGCACCAACTCGATCGGCGAGCCCGTCGCGGTGTCGGTCACCGTCCAGGATCCCGATGGCGACACGTTGACCGTCTTCTGGGGAGTGAACGGAACTGTGTATCAGACCAACGTCATCACCGCGCCGGCGCCCGGCGGAGCAACGACCTCCTTCACCGCCGTATTTCCTCGAGGCACCAACGAGGTGGTGGTGTCGGTCTCCGATGGCAAGGCGCCCCCGGTCTCCTGCACCACCACCATCACGGTGCTGGCCAAGGAGGCGGCCGCCTCTCCAAAGATTAAGTGCATCATCCCGACACCGCCCATCTTGATAAAGCCCAATCACCGGATGGTGCCGGTTCGCATCCATGTTCTCGCCAAGTCACCCAACGGCCCAACCCGGTCTCAAATCCTTTCCGTGACAAGCAGTGAACCCGTCACCGGCCTTGGTTCTGATGACGCCTCTCCCGATTGGATCATCACCGGACCGCTGACTCTGAAACTTCGCGCCGAATGCGCCCGTGAGGGCCGCGGACGCATCTACACCATCGTGGTGGCTTGCACCGATGAAGCGGGCCAGACCACCCAAGGCACGACGCATGTGTTTGTCCCGCAACTTCACGGATGCAAGTAACAGAGAGTCATCACTCGCAGCATTCGGGGAGCCGGCAATCCGGCTCCCTGTTTGCATTTAAAGGCGAAGCCGCCTGCTGCGCTGGGCAGGTCCGGTCAATGACGATGTCATCGGCTGAGGTGGGCACCATCGGCGGGAACGCGTCCATCATGGAGTGTCCGGCGAGTGCGGCGGACTCACCGGGTTTGAATAAAAGGGGGTGAGGTTAACCACGAACCGGCGGAAAATCCCGGGAGGCAGGGCGCGTCGCTCCGCGCGCTCTGCCGGAGCGGTGCCAGCATTCCCAACGGCGCGCACGGAGTGACGCGCCCTGCTCGCCTGGCGTGCCGGCCTCACCCGCACTTAATCACACCCGGACTCACCCCCCCGAAAAAGTATTCCTCGCGCCGGTCGCGTCGTTATGCGTGGCGCATGCATGGTCGGGATGCGCTGGCCATGTTAAACGCGTTCGACCGCGTCGTGGGGGCAACCGCCAGACGCTGGCCCGCGGCTGGGTGAGCCGGTGCGGCGGACCAGTCCCGTCACTTTCCGCTTTGCCCGCCGCCGGCACCTTCCCTAGTCTCGGCGCATGGCAGCAACCGACCTGGATGTCAAATACGTGGCCCACCTCGCGCGCCTCCAAATCACGCCGGAGGAGGAGCAGAAATTCGGCGCGCAGCTTGGTCAGGTGCTGGCCTACATTGAGAAACTCCGCGAAGTGGATGTCACCGCGGTCGAACCGATGGCGCACGCCGTTCCCCTGGTGAACGTGACGCGCCCGGACGCAACGCGCCCTTCCCTGGCCAACGAGGACGCGCTGCGCAACGCGCCCGCCAAGGCCAACGGACTTTTCATCGTGCCGAAGATCGTCGAGTAAGGCGAAACCGCTTCCTTCATCCGCTCATGCTGAACCAACTCACCGTCACCGAACTGTCCGCGAAGCTCGCCCGCCGCGAAGTTTCCGCCCGCGAAGCCACGCAGGCGTGCCTTGACCGGGTCCGCGCCGTCGATGGCGAGATTCACGCCTTCCTGGCTTGCGATGAAACCGACGCCCTGGCGCAAGCCGATGCCGCCGACACGCTGCTCGCGAGCGGAGTGACTCACGGAGAGAAACCGTTGCTTGGCGTGCCGGTCTCGCTGAAAGATCTCATCGCAGTGCAGGGCCAGCAACTTACCTGCGGCTCGAAGATTCTTGAGAACTTCCTCTCGCCCTACGACTCCACCGTCGCCGAAAAGCTCAAGGCCGCGGGCGCCGTGATCTTCGGCCGGCTGAACATGGATGAGTTCGCGATGGGCAGTTCGACGGAGAACTCCGCCTTCGGTGTCACGCGCAATCCGTGGGATCTCGAGCGCACCGCTGGCGGTTCCTCCGGCGGCTCGGCGGCGGCGGTCGCGGCGGATGAGTGCATCGCCAGCCTCGGCTCGGACACTGGCGGCTCGATTCGCCAGCCCGCCTCGTATTGCGGTGTCACCGGAATGAAGCCGACCTACGGCCGCGTTTCGCGCTACGGACTGGTGGCTTACGCGTCGTCACTCGATCAAATCGGTCCGTTCGGCAAAACGGTGCGCGACACGGCGACGATGCTGGGCGTGATTGCCGGACACGACCCGCGCGACTCAACCAGCATCGCCGCGCCGGTGCCCAATTACGCCCAGGCGCTTGATGGAAACATCAAGGGCCTCAGGCTCGGCTTGCCGAAGGAATATTTCATCGGAGGACTGGACCCGGAGGTGAACGACGCCATCCGAGCCGCAGTGAAGAAGCTGGAAGGTCTCGGCGCGGAACTGGTGGAGATCTCGCTGCCGCACACGGAATACGCGATTGCGACCTACTACATCGTGGCCACGGCCGAGGCCAGCACCAACCTGGCGCGTTTCGATGGCGTGCGCTACGGCCGGCGCGTGGATGGTCCGGACCCGATCTCGATGTACTCCCGGACGCGCGGCGCGGGCTTCGGCGCCGAGGTCAAACGCCGCATCATCCTCGGCACCTACGTGCTGAGCAGCGGCTACCACGACGCCTATTATCTGCATGCGCAAAAGGTCCGCTCGCTCATCCGGCAGGATTTCACCAAAGCGTTCGAGAAGGTCGATGCCATCGTCACGCCGACCGCGCCCGCGCCAGCCTTCAAGATTGGCGAGAAAGCGGCGGACCCGTTGCAGATGTATCTCGTGGATATCTTCACCATCTCCTGCAACCTCGCCGGCCTCTGCGGCCTGAGCGTGCCCTGCGGTTTCACCACAAATCCGAAGCTGCCCATCGGCCTCCAATTACTTGGCAAGCCGCTCGGTGAGGAGACGATTCTGCGCGTGGCCCACGCCTACGAACAGACGACCGGCTGGCAGGCAGAAAAGCCGCATCTGCCAGCCTGACCGTCTTCGACCGCGTCAGAGCTTCCGCAACCGGTAGAAGCGAACTCCGCCCGGATTCCCCACCACGACGCCGATGTTGTTCGGTCCGATGACCGGGCGATTGGTATCCACGTTCCAGACCGCTGCCGGCCCCAGCTCCGAGGTCCATTCAAGGATCGAGTCGCCAGCAAATTTTGGCCACGCGAAGACCAGTTCGCCGGACACCACTCCGGCTTCCACTGTTTGAGGTGCCGTCACGACGATGGTTCCGGTGTTGGTAACGCTGGCCTGCGTCGCGCCCGCTTGAACCGAGCAAATGACCGTCCAATGGTAGGTTCCCGCGACCGAGTAGGCGTGATTGGTGAACGGGCTCGCGCTCTGCGAACTCCCGTCGCCGAAATTCCAATCGACGCTGGCTGTCGCGGTGACATTGCTTGGAGATGGCGTGACACCGAACGGCGCTGGCCAGTCCTGCGGCACAGTGGAGGGCACGCGAGCGACCGCGGTGATGCCAAACGTGCCCTGCGCCACCGCGACGGTGCCGGTGGCCAGATTGCCGTCGCTGGTGCCATCGTTCGCCGTGAAGGTAAACGAGTCATTGCCCACAAAGCCTGTGTCCGGGAAATAGGTCGCGACCAGATTGCTCAAGCCCACCGAACCGTGCGCGGTCTGCGAAATGACCCGCAATGCCAGGACGTTGCCGTTGGCATCGGATGCCGGGAGGCTCATGTCCACCGGCTGGCCGCTGGTGGTGTTGGTTGAAATTCCGGCAACCACCGGAGGCGTATTGGCGGATGGATCCGAACTGTTGGCACCGTTGTGGCAATCGTAGCAAGTCACCTGCTGGCCACGGAAGTAAGTCTTCGTGCCGAACTTGCTCGTGACGGTGCGGGCGTTTTGCGCGCGGGCCAATTCCGTGCCGCGATACGTGACGCCGTGACACGCCTGGCACTGGGCGCGTGTCACCGTGCCGCCTTCCAACAGGTCGGGGTGATTATCCACCATCGTCTGGCCAAGCGGATGCATACCGTGCGGTCCGGCGCCCACGGTCGTGGCGCTCGCGGACATCGCCGTGTGGCAGGCCGTGCATTCCACCATCACGCCGGCGTGGCCCTGAATCGCTTGGTTGCGCAGATTGTCGTTGCGATGGGTGGCGGGAAACTCGGCGTGCGTCGAGCCATGGCAGGCGGAGCATTGCAGGCCGCCGTGACCCGCGGAAAAGCGATACAGCGAAAGGCCCGCCGCCGGCGTGTTGGACTTCGTTGCGAACGTCTGGTTGGTGGCCACGCGGACGCTGCCGTTCGTTTCGAAACTCGTCGTGTAGCGAATCCGGCCATTGTTGCTCGTGGCGGTGCCGGTGTGACAGCTCTGGCAGGTCGGCTCCATGAACCACCCCACGCGATTGGGCGAACCGACCTGGCTCATCGAACCGTGGCAGCTCTGACATTGCATTTCCATCGAGCCATCGAGGGCGATTGCCCCGCCCATCGCGCCGCGCAGACATTTCGTCGCCGAGCCAGGATGGCACCGATAACACGCGGCGCGATGCGCCGAGTTGTCGAGCGTGATGTGCAAATACGGATCCCGGACGCTGGCGTGCTTGGAATGCACCGAGGCCGTTAAGGGCGGGATGTTGCTGTAGCTGCCGGTTCCCAGCGCCTCGGAAGCGTGGCAGATGGCGCACAGCACCGGTTTGCCGTCAGCCACGACGCCCCGATAGAGGCCCTGCGGGTTGAACCCGCGCGCGGCTAGCGCCGCCGCGTAAAGTCCCGCGTGATCGGCGAACTGGTTCTCATCATGCAAGCGAACGATGTTCAGCCGGTAGTCGCGTTCCGGATTATCGCTCCATGCCCAGCCAGCCACTGGTTTCGCGACGGCCTGGGCGCCCGAGGCATGGCACGCGCGGCAATCCATTTCGTCGGAAACCGGCAGCACGATGTCGTTGGTGGCGATGGGAGTGCCCCCGCCATTGCGCGCAATGAGACGCATGAGCGGATAGGGATTCTTCCGGTGCCCATCGTCGAATGGCGAAATGGGAATGCCTTCGGCGCGAAACCAGTTGACCTTCGCCGCAGCACCGGGCGCCGGGTGATTCGTCGGCTCGAAGAACATGCCTTGCGGCGTGTTCGCGGGTCCGGGCATGGACCACCCGGCAAGGCCGCCTTCTGGCGCGAGTGTGGCGCCGTAGAGCGCGGTGGCGAAGGTGTAGTAATTGCCCTTGCCCATCGCGGTGGAGTTGAACGAGCCGTCCGGATCGGCGACCGCCTGGTAAGTGACGCTGTAGCCCGTGCCATTGGTCACCAGCTTGCCGCCGACGATGAGATTGGCCTCGATCGTATTGTACGGCGGCAGGATGCTGAACACCGAGTAATCGCTGTCCATGCAGTGCATGCCGAGGTTGTTCCAGCCGAGAATTTGTGCGCTGGCGGCGCTGGCGTTCTGTGGCACCTCAATCGCCAGGGCAAGGAGACACACCACCCAAAGCCGGAGTTGAAGTTTGGTTTTCATGGTGAAGAGAGGATGGAATCCAAGCGTTGTTTCATCGTGACAATCAGGTTTGGTTTGATCGTGGCGCAATTTGAACCGCAGCTAATTTAGCACTCGCCGCACGATTCTACATAATGAAATATCCATGAATTCTTGCTCATCCGCGTTCCACCCTCTGTGCTGACATTTCTGTCCCCAGCTTCGCGGTGCGACACATGGCCAACAAGCCCCCCTGTCAGGCCTCACTCATGGTTTGCGCAGCCGGTAGAACATGTTTCCGGGCGGGTTGGTGAGCAGCACGCTGATGTTGCTTGATCCGACGGCGTAGGGAGCGCGAGTGACGCTCCATTGCGGAGCCGGGCCGACGGTGCCGGACTGTTCGAGGATGGCGTCCGCCGCGGTTCGGGGCCACACCAAAGCCACCAGATTCTCGGCCTGCGCGGCGCTCAGTTGCACGGGATTGCCAATTACGATGCTGCCCGAGTTCGTGGCTGACTTGAGGGGAATCGCCTGGACTGTGGAGATGACGGACCATGCATACGTCCCGGGTGCGGCATAGGCGTGCGTAGCATGATCGTTGGTTCTGTGGGGGCTGGCGTCGCCGAAGTTCCAATCGTAGGTGACGTTGGCGGTGACGTTGCTGGGCGTGGCAATCACTCCAAATGGCGCGGGCCACCCGGCCGGATAGCTCGGCGGCACTTGCGTGCTGGCCTTGATGGAGAAAGCACCCTGCGCCACCGCGACGACACCTGTGCCGAGGTTCGAATCGGTCGCGCCATTCCACGCGGCGAACGTGAAGGTTTCAGTGCCGACGAATCCCGGCTCCGGATAGTAGGTCGCCACGCGGTTGCTCAATCCCACCATGCCGCCCGCCGGTTGCGAAATGATGCGCAGTTCCAAGGTCTGCGCCGGCGTGTTGGGATCGGTGGCGGCCAGGGTCATCACCACCGGCTTGCCGCTCGTGGTGTTGGTCGAGAGGCTGGTCACAATCGCCGGCCCGACCGGGTTCTGACTTATCGTGCCGCTTCCCTGGTGGCAGAGGTAGCAACCCACCCGAAAGCCGCGCCATAATTGCTTCGTGCCAAAGGACGAGGTGAGCGTTTCGTCCTTCTGCGCCAGCGACAGGATGGTCCCCCGCTCATCCGCGCCATGACAGTTCATGCAGGTGGGACTGTCGCCGACGCTGATGTGTCCGTCCACCCAGTTGGGCCCGAACTCGTGCGCCCCGTGCGGGCCCTGGCCGCTGCCGGGAATGGTGCTGTGACACGCATTGCAATCGGAGAGCGTGCCTTGATGTCCCTGCACTTGCTGGACGCGGATGTTGTCATTGCGGTTCGCCGGAAATTCCGCATGGGCCGCACCGTGACAGGCGGCGCAGAAGAGCCGGCCGTGGTTGGTCGAGGTGCGGTAAAGCGAGTAGTTGCCGAATGCGCGGTTGGTGACGGTGGCGAACGTCTTGTCCACCGCCTGGCGCACGGTGCCGTTGGTCAGGAACGCCGTCGTGTAGCGAATCTGCCCGTTGTTGTTGACCGCATTCCCGGTGTGGCAGCGCTGGCAGTCGGGCAGATCCACCCAGCCGACGCGGTTCGTCGCCCCGACAGCGCTCATGGTGCCGTGGCAGTTCTGGCACTGGATCGCGCGGACGCCATTGGCGGCAACGGCGTCGCCCATCGCGCCCCGCAGCGCATGGGACGCGGCGCCGGGATGGCATTGGAAACACGAGGAACGATCGGCGCTGTTGTTGAGCGTCACGCCGGTTTCGGGATCAATCACGTTCGCGTGCTGCGAATGAATGGCGCGCGTCAGTGCGGAAATGCTGCCGAAACCGCTCCCGGGTTGGGCGGTCGATTGATGGCAGCGGACGCACAGAACCGGCTTGTTGTCGGCCAGGACGGTGCGGTAAAGGCCGGCGGGGTTGTAGCCGTTGCTCGTGAGGATGCCCGGATAGGTCGCCGGATTGCGGAGTTGATCGTGGAGGCGCAGGATGTTCAGCCGATAGTCGTGCTCGGGATTGCCATTCCAGACCCAGCCCGCGGCAGGTTGGGCGGCGGCATCCGTGCCGGACGCGTGACAGACCCGGCAGTTCACTTCATCCGAGATGGCCATGACGATGTCGTTGGTCGCCAGGGCCACGCTGTTCGAACGGGCGATCACCCGCATGAGTGGAAAATAATTTTTACGCAGGCGGTCATCGAGCGGAGTGATCGGGACACCCTCCGCGCTGAACCAGGCATTGGTCCGGTTGAAGGTCAGCACTTGCGGCGCATTGTTGGTGCCAGGCATGGCATACCCATTGACCCCCATGTTCACTGCCAGGTTGGTGCCATAGAGCGGCAAGGCGTAATCCCAAAAGCCCGTCTTGCCCTGCGAGGTGGAGTTGGTGGAGCCGTCTGGATCGCCCACCGCCTGGTAGGTGACGGTGATGCCCGTGGCATTGGTCACCCGCCGGCCCTGGTAAATCAGTTGGGCACGGATGGTGTTGCCGGGCGGCCACAGGGAGAAAACCGAGTAGTCACTGTCGAGCCGATCCACGCCGTAATCATTCCATCCAATGATCTGGGCAGTGGCGGCCAATGCGACCCGCGGAGAGGCGAGCATTGAACCGAGGAGAAACCCGATCAAGACCAGCAGGTGTTGCAGTTTGGTTTTCATAGTGGAAGTCAGGTTTTGGGGTGAACGAAGTTTACGAATGAACGGGTCGGAAGAAATCGTTGTCTCTCAGAGACGACATGGTCACCGTGAAGTTTCGGCAGTACAGCGTGAAGTGATTCCCTTCTTGTGCGAGGGCCTCTTGTGAATCTTCGTTCTTCATAACCCTTTTGTTGGTTGCTGGTTTATTGTTTGAGAGTGCGGGGCAATCAAGGATGCATGAGTTGGAAGAACCTGCTGCGCCCGGAGGTCGGAAGCGTGACCTGAATGTTCGTGCCAACCAGATGCGCAAAGTTGGTCACCGAGGTCCAGTTGGTCGTCGGCAGGCTGGGCGTTTGTTGCAGCGTATAGCCCACCGCATCGGCCGGCCAGGAGAGCCGGAGCGAGTTCGTTGGGGCCGCCGCAACTTGGAGCGTGGCCGGCACGATGGGGTTGGCATCCACGACCGTAAGCCCAACCAGTGCCCAGTCCACCCACAGATGGATGATGTAGGTGTCGTAACCGCTCAAAGCGGGCGTGTGCGGAAACGTGTTGCCCGCGTAGCCGCTGGCGTCAAACATCAGCGGGTTGTTGAAGGCATCTTCGCCATTGAGTTGGGGCATGATCTCGAAGGCTCCGCCCGTGGCCGCCGTGTTGGCGAGCAGCTTGCCGGTGAAGGTTTGGAGTTCAAACGGCTGTCCGTCCACGCGCTTGAGGGTGATGTTCGCGCCTGCGCCGACGGTCGGGCCGGCGGTGATGGCCTGCGCTTGCACGCCGTTCGGCCAGAACACGCTGAAAAATCGCCCGGTCGGCGGTCCGCCCGGATAGGACGACCAGTAGCCATCCACGCCATAGGTGATCAGATAGCCGCTGCTGCTGAGTGTCACCGAGGTGATGTTCGAGTTGACGACGCGCGCAGGCTGCGAGGGGTTGAAGAAGGCGATGGTCACAGCGTGCGCCGGCAGGCCGCAACAGGCACCGCAGACTGCAATGAGGAGTAATGCCAGTCGGGGGTTCATGGGTTCAAGGAAGTTGCAGCCGGAAGAAAGCCTTGTCTGGCAGCGGTGACACGTTCACTTGATTGAGATCGCCGACCACGTCTATCGGTCGCGTGGAGTCGGTCCAACTGCCGAGGCTGAGATTCTGGCTCTCCCTCAGCTTCCAGTTGGTGAAGTTCGTCCGCCAGGTGAGGATGAGCGAATTCGATGAGGTCGCCGCCAGAGCCAGCGTGGGCGCTGGCACGAAGGTCGCCACCAGCGAGCGATTCACGATGTTGGTGAACGTGTAACTGGCGGAGGTGCTCACGACTTTCCCGTCGTCGGTCCAGTTGACGAACGCCCGACCCGCAGCCGGCGTGGCCGTGACGGTGGCGGTGGTGCCATCTGTGTAGGTGCCGTCGCCAGCGGTGGTGCCGCCGTTCAGCGGCGAGGGGACGGTGTCCACGGTCTTGCGTGGCGGCAGCGCGGCAGCGGCGGCGGCGTTCGAGGCCACGGTCAGCGTGTAGGTCTTCCGCACGGTGGGGGCATTGGTGGCGCGGGCTTCCACGGTGAATTGAAACACGCCGGCGCTGGTCGGTTTGCCGGAAAGCTCGCCGGAAACCCGGTTGAATGCCATGCCCGGCGGCAGGTTGCCCCAGTTGGTCGCTGATGGAACCGTGTTGCCAGCGATGACGAGGGCGCGCGCCGCATACTGCACGTTCACCACCCCATCCTGCACCTGGTCCACCAGGCCCATCGGCGAATCCACATCCACCGCCGCCATCTGCGAGCCGAGGTATTCGCCCACGACGACGACGGTCGAGAGATCCACCTCGACCCCGTTGATCGTTTTGATGCCGACACCATTCGTGCCGTTCGGCGCCACCCGGTCCGCCATGGCTTCCCCAGTCTCGATGTCGAGCGGACCGACATACTTGTAAAACTCGTAACGGCGGGTGACGACTTCGTCTCCCCCGGGAAGATTTTCCGGCGCGCCAGCCAGATGTCCGTTCGCGCCTCCGTTGCCCGAGTTGTAGTCGGTTTGAAGAAGCTGCCATTCGATCTCCACCTCGTCCGGTTCGCCGTTGCGCCAGTTCTTGTCGTCCGGGTCATCCGGGTCGTCTGACACCAGGTCGCGTAGTTTGACCTCGTTGTTGTTGTGCGTCGTGGTGCGGATTTCTTTGACCCAGGAAGCGGCGCCGAATTCCAGCGGGTCCGGCACCGGCGGGGGTGGCGGAACAATCACGGCCTGCACTTTGGCTGGCGCGGCCGCCACGGGCGGGAAGTAGGTGAAGGTCGGCGTGGCGATGTTGACCACGCCGCCATGGACCAAGACGCCCGCGCCATTGTCAACGAGCCAATTGTATTTCACCGCGGACGGGGGCCGCCGATAACCCGCACCAAAATGCTCACCACCGAAGTTGGTTCCCGGATTGGTGAACTGGTGGCCTTGAGTCGGCGGGATGGGACCGCCCGGCACGGCGGTGTAGGCTGACCACACGCCGTTGGTGCGGACGGCGGCGTACCGGATGATCACATTGGTATGCCCAGGCACCGACGCGGTGTCCTCGGTGATCTTCGGCGTGCCGTAGTGGTTCCAATTGTAGGTATAGGTGATGTCCGTGCTGTGGAGATCCTCCAACTCAATCTCGAAACCGTGACACGGAACGCCCGTGTCGTTGACGGTGTCGAAGTTGTTGATGCTGCCGTAGGCCTGGCTGGCATGTGCGGCAGCCCCTCTGAGCGCCAGGAGACAGAGCACTATGAAGCCGCGCCAGTGCGTGCCGCGGTTGTTCCAGCCAAGAATTTGCGCGCTGGTGGCATTTGCAATCTGCGGCTCGGAAGTCGCCACGGCGAGGCGAGAGCCAATCCAGAGCGGGCATTGCAGTTTCATTTTCATGGCATGGGGTGAAGCAAAGTTTGTTTCGTCACTGTCCGTTGAAATTGAGTCTGAAAAAAGCCACTTCAACCACTCTGCCTGATCTTCAAGGGGCAGGTCGATAACCGGTCAGGCGGCCAAATCGCGAGCTGGGAACCTGCCGAAAATTCTCATCGGACTCCCGCATGATGAAAAGGGCCGCCGCGTTGGTTCTCGCTTCCATGAAGCGCAGTCCTCTTTCCAGGCCCAGCACAAACAGGGTCGTTCCCAACGTATCGGCCGTCATGCTGTCCGCGGCCACCACCGATACCCCGGCCACACGGTGCTGCACCGGCCAGCCTGTCCGGGGATCAAAAATATGGCATAGGCGCCGGCCTTGGGCGTCGAGGAAGAATTTCTGGTAGTCGCCGGAAGTGGAGATGGCGCGGTCCACGAGCGAGACGATTGCGGCCATCGGGTCGCCCTCCCTCCACTGAGCAACCGGCGTGGAGATGCCCACCTGCCAGTTTGTGCCGCGGGAGTTGTGCCCCAGCACCCGCACCTCGCCGGCAATCGCCGCATACACATTCGTCAATCCGCGCCGGCGGAGGACTTCGATCATCTGGTCCACGCCGAAACCCTTCGCCACGGCGCTGAGGTTGATGGTGAGGCCCGGGAGATCCTTGATGAGTTCGTCCTGGGTCGTCACCGTCAGATGCTGCCAGCCAATCTGCTTCATCGCCGCCTTCAGTTCCGCTTCAGGGGGCACAGCCTGGGTGTCGGTCTTTTCGCCGAAACCCCACAGGTTGATCACCGGCGCAAGCGTGGGATCGAAGGCGCCTTCGCTTCGGCGGGCCAATTCGAGTGAAAACCGGACCACGCTGGCGAACTCCGGTGCAACCTTGAAGGGCTGGTGAGCGGGAGCGCGGTTGAACCTCGATAGTTCGCTGTCCGGCTGGTAGTGCGACATCTGCCGGTTCACCTCCCTCAGGCGCTGGTCCATCTCGGTTTTGAGTGACTCCATCTGCGCAGCCGCCAGATTCGTGCCCACGATCTGCACCGTGTAATCGCTGCCCATCGTTCTGCCCTGCCATCGGATGACCGGCAAATCGGCGGCCTGCCCACACCCGCACAGGCCGGCCAACGCCAGGCCAAGGAGACTCAGAGCCTGAATGATGCTTCGCTTCACAGAAAGGTCGTGTCGATAACAACCACCGATGTTTGCGCGGCGCAACCCGGAATCCAAACGAGAGGCTTTGGTCCCCCAGCTTGGGCGGCGCGATTATCTATGGCACCCGCAGCAGGTAATACCTCTGGCTCAGGACCGGCGGAACCGTATTCGTGACGCGGAACTTGCCACCGCTGTCAAAAACGTTTGTCGTCAGAGTCTGCCACCCGGCCACGGGAGCGGCCACATTGGTGGAGATCAGCATCGTGTAAGCACCACCGGCAGGACCGCTGCCGCTCATCACCACGTTGGTGCCGTTGCTCCACAGAATCGAGGCGATGCTCGCCGGCACCTCACTGATCGTGATCGAGAACGCCTGCGCTGCATTCGGCAACACGCCGTTGCTGGCGGTGATGGTGCCGCTGAAATTGCTGGCAACGAGTGGTGTTCCGGAGATCGCGCCCGCGGAACTGATCGCCAGCCCGGTTGGCAGGTTCACGGCCGTGAAGGTGATCGGGGCCGTCCCCGTCGCCGTCACGGTGGAGCCATACGCCACGCCGACCGTGCCGGTGGCTGTCGGAGGCGTACTCGTGATCGTGGGTGGCACCAAAGGCGTTGCGCTCGGCACCCAAGTCACTCGCATGTTCGCGAAATTTCCGCCCAGACTGCCGTACGTATTCGTGACGCCGGACGGTCCCTTGGTCCAGAGCAAGCCGTTGGTGATGTATGGACCTGAGACGTTGTTGTTCTCTTCGGCGTATTGCACCCAAAACTTGTAGTTCCCGTCGGCGACCAGAACGTTGTTCGTATCGCGGCCGTTCCAGGTCAGAATGACCGGGCTGTTGGTGCCGGTGTAACTGGCGGCCGTGGCGCTGGTGTAGCCATCCACCACCGTGCTGCCGGTTGACCCTCCCCGGGCCGTGTTCCACTGTGGAGTGTGAGTCGTCCACTGTGAGCTGGTAAATCCGTACTTCGTTCCCTGCTTCCACAGTGTCTTGATAAATGTGCCTGACTCGGTGGTGACCCAGGCGAGCGTCCAGTGGTCGGCCCCGGCGCCGTTGTAATCGTTGATCGTGACGGCCATCCTGGCTGCTCCGTCGGTTTGGGCGAAGGAACGGGTGAGGCCGACCACCACGCTGAGCAGCGCGGCGAGCATGAATTTGGGTCTGGTTTTCATTGCAAGGTTGCTGATTACAGTTGGAAACTAGACTGCTTCGATGAATGCCCGATGAATATTCGATGAATTTCCGTTCATTCTTCGCGCCAGCCCGCCGCCAAACGCGAAGGAGCGAGGGAGCCTGAGTCGCTCCGGGGTCGATTCAGATCGAAGTGGAGGTGGACGGGGGCTCCAGCGGCAGTTGCACCTTGAAAGTGGTCTGGTCCGGCGCGGAAGAAATCTCAATCGTCCCGTCGTGCCCGTGGACGATCCATTGGCAGATCGTCAGTCCAAGCCCGCAGCCATCGGCGGACTTTTTCCGCGCTCCATCGCCACGAACGAACCGGTCGAAAACGCGCGCCTGGAGCTCGGCCGGAAGGCCCTCGCCGGTGTTCGAGATTCCAACTTCGGCGCGGTCGCCCGTTTTGCGCAAGCAGATCGCGACGGTGCCGCCGGGGCGATTGTACTTCACCGCATTGTCCGTCAGATTGAGGAGCAACTGCCGCAGGCGATCGCGGTCGCCCAGCACCGTCACCTCCTCGCAGACCGCGAGCGTGGCCTGGACATAGCGGTCTTCAGCGAGAATCACCGCGTCCTCGAAGCACTCGCGCACGAGTTGATCCAGATGCACGGGCTTCCTTTCCAACATCACCAAGCCCGCGTCCGCCTTGGTGAGCAGCGTCAGCGTGTCCACGATCCGGGCCAGCCGGCGCACTTCGTCGAACTGGCTGTGCATCCACTCGCGCTGCGCGGGCGGGAGCGATTCAGCCTCGCGCAGCGCCGTGTCCAACTGCGCCCGCATCACGGTCAGCGGCGTCTTGAGTTCATGCGAGGCGTGCAGGGTGAATTCGCGGATTTGCTGGAACGAGTTTTCGAGCCGCTCGGCCATGTTGTTGAAGGACGCGGCGAGCCGGTCCACCTCGTCGCCGTTGTGACTGCGCGGCAGGCGGACGCGCAAGGTCTCCACGTGAAACCGCTCCACGCCTTGCGCCAGCTCGTTGATCGGAGTCAGCGACCGGCGCACAAACCACCAGCCCAAGGCGAAAATGAGGGGCACGGCGCCATACAGGAACACCTCGGCGTATTCGGCGAGGGCGCCTCCCTCCGGCTCCTTGATTCCGTATTTTCGGAACATGTCCGGCTCCTGGACGAACTCATGGTAGGTAAGCCCGGCCAGCAGGAGCAGGCAGACGGAAACCACCGCGCCGTAGCGAAGGGCCAGGCGTCTTTGCAGGGTCATGGCTGCTCCTTCATCAGGTAGCCCTCGCCGCGCACGGTATGGAGAAGCTTCACCTCGCAGCCCGCGTCGATTTTATCCCGCAATTTCCGCACATACACGTCGATGAGATTCGAGCCGGGATCGAAGTGATACTCCCACACCTGCTCGAAGATCATCATCCGCGTGCAGATGCGGCCGGCGGAGCGCATCAGGTATTCGAGCAGGCGGAATTCGCGCGTGGTCAGTTCGATCTTTCGTCCGCCGCGCTGGGCGGTGCGCGCGGTGGTATCGAGGGCGAGGTCGGCCAGGCGCAGGACCACGGGTCTGGTCTCGCTGCCGCGCCGGGCCACGATGCGCACGCGGGCCAGCAGTTCCGCCAGCGCGAACGGCTTGGGCAGATAATCATCCGCCCCGGCTTGGAGCCCCTCCACACGCTCATTCACCTCGCCTCGCGCGCTCAGCAACAGCACCGGCGTGGCGTTCCCGCGGGAACGCAGTTGACGCAACACGCTCAAGCCGTCGCGCCCGGCAAGCATGATGTCCAACACCACCGTATCGAAGGCCGTTTCGAGGATGGCGCGAAGCGCCTCGTCGCCATGGTGCAGGACGTCCACCGTGAAGCCCTCCGCCTGGAGAGCCTTGCGGATGAACCCGGCCGTCTTGCGATCATCTTCCACCACCAACACGCGCATGACGCCAATATGCGTCATGGGCCGGCGATTGCGCAATCCCGGCAGACTTTCCGGTCGGCGGCGCAGCCGCAGCGGCCACACGACGAGCGGACGATGGAATTCCCCTCATGCTGCGGGCCTGTTTGGCAGGCTGCGGCTGGTCGAGGACGACACAGTCCGCGCGCCGGTTTGGTTGCGTTCGGGACGTAGTGTCTGGATGCGCCCCCGGGAGCCGGCGTTTTCGGAAATTCCACTTCCGCCCGTCCGAAAGATGCCGTATCTTCCGCCCTCATCCAACGTATGAACATCTGTCGTGTCATTCTCAAAACGGTGTCCCCGGACACCGTCGTTGCGTCCCATTTTTCCATGCTGTTCCGGGCAGGATTCCGACGCAGTTTGCTGCTGCTCCTGGCAACCATGGCCGTAGCCGTGGCGCGGCCGGCGGCGGCGGCGTCGCTGGTCGCCAGCAACGGCACCTGGCGCTATTTTCCAGGTACGAGCGAGGCTTCCACGCCCACCAATCTGTGGCGGATGCCGGGATTCGACGACTCCGCCTGGGCGGGCGGCGCGGCGCCGTTTCACTATGGCACCAACAGCCTCGGAGGCGACGACTGGGTGACCGGCGGGACGATTCTCAGCGGGATGTCGAACAATTACACCTGCCTCTTCCTGCGCCAGTCATTCGTCATTGCGGACACCAATACCCTACTTTCCCTCAATCTCGGCTTCGTATTGGATGACGGCATCATGGTGTGGCTGAACGGCGCACCGCTGCAGAACGCGGGCGCGCCGGCCAATCTGAGCTACACCAATTCCGCCGGATCACCGCGGGAGAACCAGTTCTACCCCAACAACGACAAATCGGCTTACAGAACCAACCTCGTGAACGGCACCAACGTGCTGACGGTGCAGGCGTTCAATTACGGCGCGACCAATGACGACTTTCGCTTCGCTGTGTGGCTCGACGTGACCTTTAGGAATATCACCCCGCCCCAGATCGCGGACTCGGTCCCCGCGGCTGGAGCCGTCGTCAGCAATCTCACCACCGTCACGGTGCGCTTTGATGAACCGGTGCAGGGCGTGGATGCAGGAGATTTATTGTTGAACCACACCCCCGCACTGACGGTGGTCGGCAATCTCGCAACGAATGTTTACATCTTCACTTTCGCCTCGCCCCAGCCCGGCCAAGTGTTCGTGGAGTGGAATCCCGGTCATGGCATCACCGATTTGGACGGCTTTGAATTCAACGAGAACGCTGCCGGATCTTCGTGGACTTACACGCTGGTCGATACCGCGCCGCCGGTGGTCGCATCGACTTTTCCGGTGGCCGGTTCGACGGTGCGCAATCTCTCGCGTGTCGAGGTCACGTTCAACGAGCCGGTGCAGGGTTTGGAGGCCGCGGACTTGCGCATCAATGGCGTGCCGGCCGCGAGCGCCAGCGGCGTGGGAGCCGGACCTTATCTCTTTTCCTTTCCACAGCCAGCCAGCGGCGCGGTGCTCTTCACTTGGGCGGCTGGACATGGCATCGCAGATCTCGCCACCCCGGCCAATGCGTTCGGCGGCGGCTCCTGGTCGCTCACCTTGAATCCGGCCGCGCCACTCGGCGACATCGTCCTCAACGAGTTTCTCTCGGCCAATATTTCGACCAACGGCCTGCGCGAGGAGAACGGCGACTGGGAGGATTGGATCGAACTCTTCAATCGCGGCACCAACCCCGTGAACCTCGCGGGATGGTCCTTGAGCGACGACCCGAACAATCCCGGCCAGTGGACCTTTCCCGCCACGAACATCGGGCCGGGGAAATTCGTGCTGGTCTGGGCCTCGGCCAAGGATCGGCGCGTGCCGGGAGCACCGCTCCACACCAGCTTCAAACTCGCGGTGGCTGGCGAATACCTCGGACTGTTCAGCCCCGAATTGCCGCGGCAGGCGATCAGCGAGTTTCGCGCGCAGTTTCCCGAGCAGCGCAACGACTACAGTTACGGTCTCGTCTCCTCGAATGCTTACCGCTATTTCCTCGCGCCGACTCCAGGGACCACCAATGGAGCGAGCCTGATCGCAGGAGTGGTGCCCAAGCCCCACGCCAGCGTGTCGCGCGGCGTGTTCGAGCAGCCATTCACCGTGGTGTTGAGCGATGAATTGCCGGATGCCGCATTGCGCTACACGCTGGATGGCAGCGCGCCGGTTGAGGCCACGAGTGCGCTCTACACCGGGCCGCTGCGCGTCGCCAGCAACACCGTCCTGCGCGTCGTGGCTTTCCGCACCAACATGCTGCCTTCCTCAGTCTCGACGCACACTTATCTCTTCCTCGACGACATTCTGCGCCAGCCGAACAATCCGCCGGGCTATCCGGTGGGCCCGACGGTCTGGACCGGATATCCGTCCGACTACGAGATGGACCCGGAGATTGTCACCAACGCGAACTACGGTCCGCAGTTGAAGGCCGCTTTGCAGGCGCTGCCGGCACTCTCGATCGTCGCGAGCATCGACGACATGTTTGGCCCGACGCGAGGCATCTATACGCACGCCTCGGACAGCCAGACACTTTACCGTGGCATCGATTGGGAACGGGCCTGTTCGGCCGAATTGATTCTCACGAATGGCGATGAAGGATTCCAGGTGGACTGCGGCATCCGGCTTCAAGGCAATGCTTCGCGTAATCCGTCCAAGACCTCGAAGCACCCATTCCGCCTGCTGTTCCGCGGTGATTACGGCGCCGGACAATTCGAGTATCCGGTGTTTCCGGACTCGCCGGTGCAGACTTTCAATACGCTCATTTTGCGCGCAGACTTTAACAACTCATGGCTCCACTCGGATGCCAACCAACGCCTGCGCGGCACGCGCATCCGCGACGCCTGGGCCAAGGACGCCTTCCGCGAAATGGGACAGATGGGCGGTCACAGCCGGCACGTTCACCTGTTCATCAATGGCCTTTATTGGGGCGTGTACGACTTTGGTGAGCGCATTGATGCCGCCTTTGCCGCCAGCTATCTGGGAGGGCAGGACACGGACTACGACGCCATCGCCTCCAAGCCGACGGAAGCGATTGACGGTGACCTCATCGCCTACAATGCGATGATCGCGAACGTCCGCAGCAAGGATATGCGAGCAATTGCGAATTACACGGCAGCGCGCGGGTATCTCGACATGACGAATTACGCGGATTACATCCTGCTGAACTTCTTTGCCGCCAATCAGGACTGGGGATTCGATGGCAACTGGAATGCCGTCCACAAACGTGCCCCCGGTGCCTTGTTCGAGTATTGCGCTTGGGATGGCGAGCGATACATCGAAAACACCGGCGATAATCGAGTCTCCTCCGGCGAAACCCCGCCGTCCGGCCTGCACTCAAACTTGGTCAACAGCGCCGAGTATCGATTGTTCTTCGCCGATCGCGCCCACAAGCATCTCTTCAATGGCGGCGCACTCACCACAAATCGGAACATCGCCCGCTGGTTGAGTCGCGCGGCAGTGGTGGATACCGCCATCATCGCCGAGTCGGCGCGTTGGGGTGACAACCGGCGCGACGTGATGTACGCCATCAACAATCCCACCCCGCCGTTCTATCTCTACACGCGCAACGATCACTGGCTGCCCGAGATCAACCGCATGGCCACCAATTATTTTCCCCTGCGTCCTGCCACCGTCCTCAGCCAGCTCCGCACCGCCGGCCTTTATCCCAACGTCTCCGCGCCGGTGTTCAGCCAGTTTGGCGGACGGGTTCCGGCTGGCTTTGCGTTGACCATGATCGCCACCAACCCCGTTTACTACACGCTCGACGGCACCGACCCGCGCATCTACGGCACCGGCGCCATCGCGCCCTGGGCGCAGCTTTACAGCGGGCCGGTGACTTTGAACCAGACCGTGGTGGTCAAAGCCCGCGCCCGGTTTGGCACCAACTGGAGCGCGCTCAATGAAGCCACGTTCACCGTCGGCGAACTCGGCGTGCCGCTGCGCATCACCGAGATCAATTACAACCCGCCGGGCGGCGACGCCTTCGAGTTTTTCGAACTCTACAACGCAGGCACGACACCGGTTGAACTCGGCGGCTGGTATCTCGAAGGCGTGAGCTTCGTCTTCCCCGCCAGCGCCACGTTGCCGCCAGGCGGGCTGCTCGTGCTCGCCTCGGCCTTCAACACCAATGCCTTCAAGGGACGATATCCCGGCGTGCCGGTCTTCGGATGGTACAGCGGCGCGCTCAACAACGGCGGCGAACGCCTCGCGGTGAAGAACACGCTGGGGCAGACCATCGCGGCCGTCACCTACGGCGACAACAACGGCTGGCCGGCCAGCGCGGATGGCGGCGGTTACTCCATAGAATTCATCAACCTCAACGGGGATCCCAATGCCCCCGCCAACTGGCGCGCCAGCGGTGCGCTTTACGGCACGCCCGGGCTGTTGACCTCCGCGCCGACGCCCCCGCAGGTGGTGCTTAATGAAGTCATGGCCGAAAATCTTGCCGCCGTGCCGCACGACGGTCAGTTCCCCGACTGGATCGAGTTGCGCAACACCGGCGCGTCGCCGGTCGCGCTCGATGGCTGGAGTCTCACCGACGACGGCAATGCAAGGCGCTTCGTCTTCCCGAATTCCACCGTGCTGAACGCCGGAGGCTATCTCGTGATCTGGTGCGACACGAACACCGCTGCGCCGGGCCTGCACACCGGTTTTGCGCTCGATCGCGATGGCGAGAACATCCTGCTCTACGACGCCGGCACCAACCTGGTCGATGCCCTTTCCTTCGGCCGGCAGGTCGCCGACTTCACCCTCGGACGCATCGGCGGCGCGTGGCAGTTGACCGTGCCGACACCGGAAGCCGCCAACACCGCTGCCACGCTGGGTTCGCAGACGAACCTCGCGATCAACGAATGGCTGGCCGACGCATTGCCGGGCAGCAGCGACTGGATCGAACTTTACAACCGTTCGGCCACGGCCCCGGTTTCGTTGCAAGGCATTTACTTCACCACCAGCAACGCGCTGGCGCAGCCTCGCGCGCTCTCGTTTCTTGAATCGCGCGGTTTCGCACAACTGTTCGCCGACACCGCGCCGGGGCCGGCACACCTCGGGTTCAGCCTGCCCAAGGAAGGTGGATTGATCGCGCTCTTCGACGCGACCGGCGGTCTGGTGGAGCAGGTCATCTACGGCTCGCAGTCGGAGAATGTCTCCCAGGGCCGGCTGCCGGACGGCGCGCTCAACAGCGTGAGCTTCCCGGGCAGCCAGAGTCCGGGCGCAACGAATTACCTCTCGACCTACGCCGGGCCGGTGCTCAACGAAATCATGGCGCGCAACCGTTCCGCCGTGGTGAGTCCTGGCGGGCAGTACGCCGACTGGGTGGAACTGCGCAATTCGTCCGGCGCGGCGTTCGATCTTTCCGGAATGGGGCTGAGCGACAACGCTGCCAAACCGACGAAGTGGGTCTTCCCCGCCGGCACCACGCTGGCCGCGGGCGGGCATCTGCTCGTCTGGTGCGATGGCTCGCGGCGGGCGGGCGCGAACGGCGCGGACCTCAACACCGGCTTCTCACTCGATGGCACCAGCGGCGGCGTATATCTGTTCAGCCCGCAGGCCCAGCTCGTGAACTCCATCGAGTACGGTTTCCAGATTTCCGATCGCTCCATCGGCCTGAGCGGCGGCCAGTGGCGTCTGCTCTCCTCGCCGACGCCCGGCGCAGCCAATGCCGCCGCCGCCACGCTCGGCGCGGTGACCAACCTCTGCGTCAACGAGTGGCTGGCCAACCCGCTCGGCGGGGACGATTGGTTTGAAACTTTCAATCGTGACGCGCTGCCGGTGGATCTTGTCGGCCTTTATCTCACGGATGATCCCTCCATTCCGGGCGTCACGAAATTCCAGATCGCGCCCTTGAACTTCATCGACGGCCGCGGCTGGGTGCAATGGCTGGCCGATGGCAACATCAGCGCGGGTCGCAATCACACCAGCTTCACCCTCGATGGCAGCGGCGAAACCATCCGCATCTACGCGACCCCGAGCAACCTCGTGGACGCGGTGGACTTCGGCCTGCAATCCGAGGCGGTTTCGCAAGGACGGCTCCCGGACGGCGCGACGAACATCGTCAGCTTTCCCGTCAGCACCTCGCCGGGCGCGGCCAATTACCTCCCGCTCACCGAGGTGGTGATCAACGAGGTGCTCGCCCACTCGGATGCGCCTCTTGAGGATGCCATCGAACTCCACAACCCGACCGCCGGCACCGTCAACATTGGCGGCTGGTATCTCAGCAACACCGAGAGCGATCCGAAACGCTGCCGCCTCACCAACGGCTTGGCCATTCCGCCGGGCGGCTTCACGGTGCTGTACGAATGGCAGTTCAATCCCCCTCCAGGAGCGCCGCCGAGTTTCACACTTAATTCAGCTCACGGCGATCAGGTCTATCTCTCTGAAGCCGACGGCGGAGGCAATCTCACGGGTCGCCGCGCGAGTGTCTCCTTTGGCGCGACTGAAAATGGTGTCTCGCTCGGCCGCGTGCCGACCAGCCAGGGCGTGGACTTCGCGCCATTGAACACGCGGACGTTCGGCGAGGACACGCCAGCCACGGTCGCGCAATTCCGCACCGGCACCGGCCGCCCCAACGCGACCCCGAAGGTCGGCCCGGTGGTCATCAACGAAATCCAGTATCATCCGACGGATGTGACCGGCGCGACATTGGTGGAGCCGGCAGACGAGGAGTTCATCGAGCTGCGCAATCTCGGTGGCGCCGCGGTGCCGCTGTTTGACCCCGCCCACACCACCAATCGCTGGACGCTGGCCGGAGCGGTGGACTTTACCTTCCCGCCCAATGTGACCATGTCCGCGGGGCAGCATCTGCTCATCGTTCATTTTGATCCCGTGACTGAACCGGCGTCACTCGCGGCGTTCCGCGCGCGCTACGCGGTCCCGACAGACATCATCATTCTCGGTCCCTGGTCGGGCCGGCTCGACAATGCGGGCGAGGCTGTCGAACTGTACCGTCCGGACGCGCCGCAGAGTCCTGCGTCGCCCGATGCTGGCTTCGTGCCACAACTTTTGATCGAGCGCGTCAATTACGGCGATGCCGCGCCGTGGCCTGTCTCCGCCGATGGCGGCGGCGCGTCCCTCCAGCGGGTGCTGATTTCCGCTTACGGCAATGAGCCGACGAACTGGTTTGGCGCCGCGCCGACTCCGGGACGCACCAATGCCCTGACCGATGAGCAGCCGCCCACCATCACGACGCAACCGCTCAGTCTGGCGGTCTTCGCCGGGCAACCTGCCACCTTCAACGTCACCGCGGTGGGCGCGGAACCGTTGTGCTACCAATGGCAGTGCAACGGCGCGGGCATCCCCGGCGCGACCAACACAGACTTTAGCTTGTCAGCGGCGCAATCGACCAACGCGGGCAGCTATGTGGTGCGCGTCACGAATCTGCTGGGCGTGATTTTCAGCCAGCCAGCCCTGCTCGCCGTGCTGGCGCCGCCCACCATCGTTTCCGTGACGCCGTCCAACCGCCTCAACGCGGCTGGCAGCGTGGCCACGTTCGCCGTGGTCGCCTCCGGGGCGGCGCCGCTGTCCTATCAGTGGCAATTCAACGGCGGCGCTTTACCGGCCGAGACGAACGCCACTTTGACCATGAACAATGTCCAACCCGCGAAGTCCGGCGGCTATCGCGTCGTGGTCACCAATCTTGCCGGGGCCGCCACCAGCAGCGTGGCGCCGTTGACGGTGATGTTCGCCCCGGCCATCACCTTGCAGCCTCAAAGCCAGACGGTTTCCGACGGCAGCAACGCCCTCTTCAGCGTGTCCGTGACCGGCGATCCCACGCTGAGCTACCAATGGTTTGTCGATGGCAGCCCCATCTTGGGCGCCACCGATTCGACGCTCACACGCCACAACGTGACCACGGCGGACAACGGCAAATCGTTTACGGTCCAGATTACGAATCCCGTGGGAATGGCCACCAGTGGAGCGGCCTTGCTGAACGTGGTGGGGCGTCCCCTGCTCTCGGCCCCGCAGCGCGGGCCGGGCAGCCTGGTGAATTTCGTCCTCCTCGGCCAGCCGGGGCGGAGCTATTTCCTCGAAGTGTCGTCGAACCTCACGGACTGGGTCACGCTCACCAACACCACCTACCACAGCGGGCAGACGGTGGTGGTGGATGCGTCGGTGGCGGCGCAGCAATTCCAGCGCGTGAGCGTGGCGCCGTGAGATGACGGCATCGAAATCAATTGCGGTCTTGAATCTGAACAGCGTGCGTGCAACCTAGCCGCGTCCTCCGAGATTTTAACCTGATTATGAATGCGAGAATCCTTCGCCCGGCCCTCTTCACATTTCTTGCCACCTTGCCCGCTTGGGGAAGCGGCGTGGTCATCAATGAAATCATGTTCCACCCGGTTTCAGAGAACAGCCTCGAGGAATACATCGAGTTGCACAACACCGCGGCGACGAACATCAACCTCAACGGATGGCGATTCAGCCGCGGGGTAGATTTCACCCTCCCCAGCGTGGTCATCCCGCCGCAGGGCTACCTTGTAGTGGCGGCAGATGTGGCGACCTTTCAGGCGATGCATCCGGGCGTCGCCAATGTGGTCGGTGGCTGGGTGGGACAACTGAGCAACATCGACGAGGACGTCGAACTCCAGGACGCCGCCAGCAACCGCGTCAACTCGGTCCGCTACGCCGACGACGGCGATTGGGCGATCCGACAGCGCGGTCCACGCGACCTCAACACTCGCGGCTGGGAATGGTACAACGAAGCCGACGGCTCGTCCTTCAACACCGCGACCCTGCAAACCGTCGGCGGCAAATCCATCGAGCTCGTCAATCCCCTCCTGCCCAATGACCACGGCCATGCCTGGCTCGCCAGCGTTCCGGTCAACGGCACACCGGGACAGCCCAATTCCGTCCTCACCAACAACATTGCCCCGCTCATTTCCGACGTCAGTCATTTCCCGCCGATCCCGAAGCCCACGGACACCGTCACCGTCACGGCGGCGTTGGTGGATGAAGTGGCCCAGGGTGTCACCGCGCGCGTGCTCTTCCGCAATGCCAGCACCATCAACCCGCCGTCGTTCTCCTCGACGAATATGTTCGATGACGGCCTCCACAACGACGGCCTGCCCGCCGACGGAATCTTCGGCGCCTTCCTGCCCCCGCGCACCAACGGCATCGTGGTCGAATTCTACGTCGAAGCCCGCGACGCCCAGGGCAACATCCGCACCTGGCCCGCCGCCGCGCGTCTGGAGACGGGGGTGTTCGCCCAGGCCGCCAACGCCCTCTACCAGGTCGATGAAAACCTGGCGCCGCCCGGACCGGCCTCGGCCGACCAGCCGGTTTACCGCACCATCATGACCGAAATCGAGCGCGTCGAGTTCGCCAGCATCAACCGCAGCAGCGACGCGCAGATGAACGCCACCTTCATTTCCTCCGACGCCGACGGCATCAAGGTGCGCCACAATGCCGGCCTGCGCGTGCGCGGCGCGGGCTCCCGCAGCCGCACCCCGCACAACGACCGGTTGAACCTGCCCAGCGACCGGCGCTGGAACGGCCTCAACGCCCTCAATCTCAATTCCCAGTTCATCCACCTGCAAGTGGCCGGCAGCGCGTTGGCGGCGAAATCCGGCGTGGCGGCCGCACAAGGCCGGGCCATCCAGATGCGCATCAATGGCGCCAATCCCTCCCCCAGCCAGCCCCCCGTCAATGGCACCGGACAGGGTGCCGGCTTTGGCAGCTTCGTCTATGTCGAGGTCTTCAATGCCGACTGGCCAGACCGCCTCATGCCCACCAACTCCGGCGGCAACATCTACCGCGCCTCCCGATTTCCCTGGACCGCCAATCTCAAGTTCCTCAACACCACCGACCCGGCCGCGTGGATCAGCGAAGGATATTCCAAGACCTCGAACCAGAGTGAGAACGATTGGAGCGACATCAACGAACTGACCCGCGCGCTGTCGAGCGACCTTCCCGAGGAGGAGTATCTGGAAGCCGTCCGCACCAACGTCAACGTCGAGGCGTTCATGCGCTACTTCACCCTCTGCAACCTGATGGATTACCGCGAAACGTCGCTGTGCGGCGGCGTGGGCGACGATTACGCGATGTATCGCGGCACCGTGGATCGCCGCTTCATGCTCATCCCCCACGACTTCGACACCATCCTCGGCCAGGGCGACTCCCCCGGCAGCACCACCCGTTCGATCTGGGCGATGATTGACAGTCCGCGCAGCACGGATCCCAGCCAGCAGGCGCTGTTTCTCATTCGCTTCCTGCGGCATCCCGAGTATGCGCCGATCTATTTCCGGGAGTTCAAACGCATGCTGGAAGGATCCTTCTCGCCGTCGGAGTTCAATCCGATGCTCGACAACCTGCTGGGCGGTTGGGTGCCGGAGAGCATGATCACGGACCTGAAAACCTTCATGAACGCCCGCCGGGCCTCCGTTTGGTCGCAATTGCCCCTGACCAATTCGGTCAATGTGCCGCTGCCGATCGACAATGGCTACTTCACCACCACCTTCCCGATCGTCACGCTCAACGGGCAGGCCAACGCGATCGAAACCAAGTCGATCCGGGTCAACGGATCCCCGGCCGACTTCACCGTCTGGCGCGGTCGCTGGACCAACACGGTGGCGGTCGCCCCGGGTCTCAACAACGTCCTCATCCAGTACCTCGACGCCGCAGGCGCGGAGATTTACCGCGCGGAAAGGACCATCTGGTACGACGACGGATCCCTGGAAACCGTGGCCGGCACCATTGCCACCGATACGATCTGGAGTCCGATATCGGGACCTTACCAGGTGAGCGGTAATCTCACGGTCGCTTCGGGTGCCACCTTGACCATCCAGCCGGGGACCACGGTGTATCTCGATCCGGGAGTCAACCTGATCGTGGCCAACGGCGGGCGTCTGGTGGCGCAAGGCACCGACACGGCGCGCATCCGCTTCACCCGCATTCCCGGCAGTGCGGCGACCTGGGGCGGGATCACCGTCAACGGCGGGGCGGGCTCGCCCGAGACCCGCATCGCCTACGCGCATTTCGAGTTCAATGGCAGCACGGCCATCCATTCCACCGGCGGCACCGTGTTCCTGGATCATCTGAGCTTCGGCAATACCGCCCGCCAATATCTCTCCCTGGATGGTTCCTCCTTTGTGGTGCAGGACTGCGTGTTCCCCGCGACCACGGCGTCCTTTGAGCCAGTGCATGGCACGGGCGGCATCAAGAGCGGCGGGCGCGGTTTGTTCCTGCGCAATTTCTTCGGCCCGATCACCGGTTACAACGACGTGATCGACTTCACCGGCGGCAATCGTCCCGGCCCCATCGTGCAGATCATCAACAACGTCTTCGCGGGATCGGGCGACGATTTGCTCGACCTCGACAGCACGGACGCCTGGGTGGAGGGCAATATCTTCATGCACGTCCACAAGAACGGATCGCCTGACTCCGCCAGCGCGGTCAGCGGCGGCGCCGACAATGCGGATCTTTCGCAGGTCACCATCATCGGCAACCTGTTCTACGACTGCGACCAGGCGGCGATGGCCAAGCAGGGCAACTTCTACACGCTGCTCAATAACACCATCGTGCGGCAGACGCGGCAGGGCGGAAACGACACCGAGGCAGCGGTCGTTTGCATGGCAGATGAAGGCACCGTCGAAGCGGCAGGGATGTATCTCGAAGGGAACATCATTTTCGACGCGGAGCAACTGGTGCGCAATCAGACGGCGGCGGTGGTGACGTTCACCAACAATCTGATGCCGCTCCCCTGGAGCGGACCCGGCGGTGGAAATTCGACCAACGATCCGCTCTTCAAATACATCCCACAGCTCGCCGAAACCACCGGGTTCACCACCTGGCAGCAGGCGCAGGTGATGCGCGATTGGTTCAGTCTGCGGACCGGCTCACCGGCCAGCGCCACGGGGCCCAATGGACAGGACAAGGGGGGCATCGTGCCGTTCGGCGTTTCCGTCTCGGGCGAACCCGAGGGGGCGACGCCTCTGATCACCGCCACTCTCCGCGTCGGCGTGAATCGGACTGGCAACGGAATCCCGGCGGCGGGCTGGCCAATCGGCTCGGGCTATACGCACTACAAGTGGCGTTTAGATGGCGGTGCCTGGAGCGCGGAAACGCCGCTCGCCTCGCCGATTCAGGTCGGCGGACTGGCGAATGGCCCGCACTACGTCGAAGTCGTCGGCCGGCGCGACTCGGGCACTTATCAGGATGATCCCGCGCTGGGGCGCGACGCAACGATCACGCGGTCGCAGACGTGGACGGTTGTTCCGACCGCGTCGCTGCTGCGATTGAACGAAATCCTCGCCAGCAACAACGGCGCGTACGACCACTTTGGCACCACGCCGGATGCCATCGAAATTTACAACGCCGGCACGACGGCAGCCGACATCGCGGGGATGGCTTTGACGGATGATCGGCGGGATCCCGGCAAATTCGTGTTCCCGGCCGGCGCCACGATTCCCGCCGGCGGCTACCTCGTGCTCCTGGCCAACAACCCCGATGGCAAGCCGGGGTACCATGCTGGTTTCAACCTCTCCCAAGCGGGACAGGAAGTGCTCCTGTTCAATGCCGCCGCGCACGGCGGTGGGCTGGTGGATTCGGTGACTTTCGGCCCGCAACTGACCGACCTGAGCATTGGGCGGGTCGGCGATGTCTGGACCTTGTGCCAGCCCACGCTGGGATCACTCAACCAGGCTGCGCCCCTCGGCGATCCGCACGCGCTGCGCCTCAACGAATGGCTGACCGACGGCGGCACATCATCCATGGAGGATTTTCTCGAACTGTACAACCCGCAATCATGGCCGGTGGCGATGGGCGGGTTGTACCTGACCGACAATCCGATTGGCCTGCCCGCGAGGCATGAGATCGCGGCGTTGAGCTTCCTGGCAGGAAACGGTTTCTTTGCCTTCGTGGCGGACGGAAACATCAACGCCGGTCCGGAGCACCTCGATTTCCGGCTGGGTAGCGAGCAGGGGTTGATCGGGTTGTTCGACGAGCGATTGGATCTGATCGACTGCGTGTATTACGGACCCCAGCGGCCGGGCGTGGCCATGGGACGACAGCCAGATGGCGGGACGAACTTCGCGAGCCTGGTGCCGCCAACGCCAGGCGCGGGCAACTCCGTCGTGCTCGGCGGATGCACGGTGACGACAACCTCGCTGCCGCTGATGAGCTATTCCCAGTCGTGGCGCTACAATCAAACCCTGGATCTCACCGGGCAGAACTGGTTTGCGACCAACTTCAACGACTCGGCCTGGCCGACGGGCGCGGGACTCCTCGCTTTTGAGAACGCGGCCGATATTGTGCCGTTGATCAACACCTTCCTGGAGGCCCCGGCCACCCCGGCGCCCGGCCTTTCCGCCCCGCGTGTCTTTTATTTCCGCACGACGCTGTTGGTAAGCAACAACCTAACCGGCTCCGAAGTGATTGCGCGCCTGCGCATCGATGATGGGGCGATCATCTATCTCAATGGCACCGAACTGGCCCGCATCCGCATGCCTTCGGGAAGCATCAACTACAGCACGTTGACCACTATCAGTCCGCCCGACGCCCTTGCGGATGAGTTCCTGACCATTCCGGCTAATCGCCTCGTCCAGGGCACCAACGTCATCGCCGCCCAGGTGCATCAATCCTCTGCCAGCAGCAGCGACATCGTCTGGGGCATGGCCATGGACGTGGTAAACCGCCAGACCAATTGCATCACGTCACCCGTCGTCTTGAACGAGATCCTGGCCAACAACAGTTCGCTCACCAACTCCGATGGCACCGTGACCGACTGGATCGAGTTGTTCAATCCCTCGACGACCGCCACCAACCTGTCCGGCATGAGCCTTACCGACGACCCGGCGGACAAACGCCGATGGGTCATCCCACCCGGCATCGTCCTGCCGGCGGGAGGATACCTGCTGGTGCGCTGCGATCCGAATTCGCCGCCCTCCTCGAACAACATCCCGCCCTTGAACACGGGTTTCGGTCTCGCCGCCAACGGTGATGAACTCTATCTCTACGAGGCTTCGAGTCAGATGACGTTGCTCGACGGTCTGACCTTCGGTTTGCAGGCCGCCGATTTCGCCATCGGACGAATCGCGAACGGCTCGGGTTCCTGGACGCTCAACCTGCCGACCCCCGGTTCCGTCAACATCGGGGCGAGCACCGGCGATCCGGCGCAGTTGAAGGTTAACGAGTGGATGGCCAATCCGTCTCCGGGCAACGACGACTGGTTTGAGATCCACAACCCGAACAGTCAGCCGGTGGCTCTGGGCAACCTGTATCTGAGCGATGACCTCGGCGCGCGCACCAAGTATCAAATCCGGCCGCTGTCCTACATCGGTTCCGGCGGCAAGGGCTTCGCCGTCTTCTACGCTGATAACAATCCGCAGAACGGAGTCGATCACGTCAATTTCCGGCTGAGCGGCAGCGGGGAGTCCCTCGGCATCTTCTCGGCAACGCAGTCGCAGATTGACGCCATCACCTTCGGCGCTCAGGCGGAGAATGTTTCCGAGGGTCGTCTGCCCGACGGCGGCACGCTCATTGTCGGCTTCCCTCTCTCGCCCTCGCGGGGCAATGCCAATTACCTGCCGCTGACTGCGGTGGTGATCAATGAAGCGCTGACCCACACCGATCTGCCGCTCGAGGACGCCATCGAATTGCGCAACGCCTCCCAGGAAACCCTGGACGTGAGCGGGTGGTGGCTGAGCGACGCGCGGGACGATCCGAAGCGGTTCCGGATCCCGGAGGGAACGGTTCTGCCTCCCGGCGGGCACGCTGTTTTCTACGAGTACCAGTTCAATCCGCCGTCCGACACGCTCCCGAGCTTTGCCCTGAGCAGCGCGGGCGACGAAATCCATCTTTCGCAGTCCGACGCGGTCGGCAACCTCACCGGCTACCGCTCGGTGGTGGCGTTTGATGCCGCGGAAAATGGCGTCTCTTTCGGCCGCTACCGGACTAGCGTGGGTGAGGATTTTGTGGCGATGAGCGCGCTGAGTCTTGGAACCTCGATCACGAGGAATGACCCGACCAATCTGAACACCGTCTTTCGCACCGGGCAGGGCGCGACCAATCCCTACCCGCTGGTCGGCCCCGTCGTGATCAACGAGATCATGTACAACCCGCGCCCGGACGGGACCAATGACAACACCCTCGATGAATTCCTCGAACTGTTGAACGTCACCGCCGCTCCGGTGCCGCTCTTCGACCCGTTGGCACCCACCAATACCTGGCACCTGCGCGACGGCGTTGACTTCAACTTCCCGCTGAACGTCACGCTGCCGGCAGGGGGCTTCGCGATCGTGGTGAATTTCAACCCGACGAACACGGCGCAGCTCGCCGCCTTCCGCAGCAAGTTCAACGTGGGTGCCGGCGTCCCGGTGTTCGGTCCTTATTCAGGCAAGCTAGATAACGGCGGCGAGGGCCTCAACCTGCGCAAGCCCGACGCGGCCGGACCGGATGGCAACGCGCCCTACGTGCTCGTCGAGCGCGTCGTCTATGGCGATTCCTCGCCGTGGCCGTCGCTGGCCGATGGCAATACGAACCAGTCCGTGGGCGTGTCGTTGCAGCGCCGGGCCGCAGTTGATTACGGCAATGATCCGGTGAACTGGCTGGCCGGTCTGCCCACCGCGGGCGCCGGGAATGGGGCCGCGCTGGCGACGCTTCCGGCGATCACCACGCAACCGCTGAGCCAGAGCGTGCCGCCGGGCGCAGGCGCCGTTCTCAGCGTCGTGGCCACGGGATCGGGCACGCTGCTCTATCAGTGGCGGCTCAACGGCGCGGACATTCCGGGCGCCACCGGTCCGTTTCTCACTCTGAATGGAACCACCTTTGCCGCCGCGGGTGTTTACAACGTCCGCATCAGCAACCCCGCCGGCTCGGTGCTGAGCGCCCCGGCTGAACTCATCGTGCAGGAGCCGCCGCAGATCACCCGGCAGCCACAGGATCGCATCGTTGCGGCCAACAGTCCGGCATCGTTGGATGTGGTGGCGCGCGGCGCGCTGCCGCTGTCCTACCAGTGGCGCAAGGACGGAACGCCTCTGCCCGGAGCGACCGCTTTCCTGCTCGCCCTGACCAACGTCACCCTCGCCAACGAAGGCGCCTATTCGGTGGTCATCACCAACCTCTACGGCGCCACCACCAGCACCGTGGCCACGCTCCAGGTCTTCGCGCCGCCCATCATCCTCGCGCAGCCGCAGCCGACGAATGTTTTCGTGGGCGGCACGGTGTCGTTGCTGGTTTCGGCCGATGGCACCGACCCGCTCTTCTACCAATGGCGTTTCGGCAACACTCCCCTGCCCGGCCAGACCAACGCCCTGCTCTCGCTCAACAATGTGCAGCTCTCGCAAGCCGGCACTTACCGCGTGCTGGTGAGCAACATCGTCGGCACGGTGTTGAGTGATCCGGCGCAGCTCGCCGTGCTGGTGCCGCCCACCATCCGCGTCACGGCGACGGATCGGACGGCGACCGAGGAGGGGCTGACCACGGGACAGTTCACGCTCACCCGCGGCGGCGACATCAATCCAGCGGTCTCGGTGAACATCGTCATCAGCGGCACCGCCACGCCAGGATCGGATTACGTGGCCATCGCCGGCCCCGTGTTCTTCGCGGCGGGCGTGACCTCCGCGCCGGTCCTGGTCACTCCGTTGGATGACCTCATCCTGGAAGGCAATGAAACCATCGTGCTCACCCTCACCAGCGGGGCTGGTTACGTGCTGGCGGCGCCCAGCAGCGCCACCGTCACGCTCTTCGACGATGACAACAAGGCACCGCTCGTCACGTTGACCAACCCGATTGCGAACGCGCTCTTCACCGCGCCCGCCGCCATCGCGCTCGGCGCCACCGCCACTGACCCGGATGGTTTCCTCGTGAAGGTCGAGTTCTTCGATTTCGAGACGAACAAGATCGCCACCATCACCACCGCGCCCTACGTCTTCACCTGGACCAATGCGCCCACCGGCGCGCACCGCCTGACCGCCGTGGCCACCGATAACTACGGATCCACTGGCACCTCGCTCCCGGTGGATATCCTGGTCAACGCGCCGCCGTCCGTCGCAATCCTCAGCCCCATCAATGGCGTCACGCTTCCGGCCGGCTCCAACATCACCATCGCGGTCACGGCCACCGACGTGGATGGTTCGGTGACGCAGGTGGAATTCTGGCAGGGCGCAACGCAACTGGGCATTGATACCGCCGCGCCCTATGGGTTCCTGTGGACAAACGTGGCGGCGGACAGCTACACGCTGACGGCGCGCGCCACCGACAACCGCGGCGCGATTGCCGTCTCCCTGCCGGTCAGCATCACCGTGCGCGTGCCGAGCGCCGGTTTTGAAGACATGTTCACCAATCGCGGCGGGATCTTCGGCTTCACCAATCAGGTCACGGGCAACAACTCCGGCTACACCCGGGAGGCCGGCGAACCGCGGCACGATCTCCAATCCACCAACAACGGCACGCGCTCCGGCTGGCTCACCTGGAATGCGCCCGCGACCGGCGTGGTGACAATGGAAACCACCGGCAGCACCTTCGACACGGTGCTGGCTGTTTACACCAACAACCCGCCATCCCTCCAAACCCTCGCCAGCCTCGCCAAGGTGACCAGCAATGACGACGCGGACTCGGAGACGTTGCAAAGCCGCGTGCAGTTCAACGCCGTGGCGGGCGTGACCTACCAGATCGCCGTCGATGGCTACAACAACCTGGCCTACGGCAGCATCGTGTTCCGGATGAACCAGTCCAATCCGTTGCCGGTGATCCTCACGCCGCCCGCGAGCCAGATCGCCGATCCCGGCACCGACGTCACCTTCAACATCACGGCCTCCGGCCCGGCGCCGCTCCGCTACCGCTGGCTGTTCAACGGAGTGGAAATGCCCGGCGCGAACACCAACAGCCTTCAAATCATCGGCGTGCAGGCCGCCAACGACGGTTTCTACTCCGCCGTGGTGGGCAACAACGCCGGTTCCGTCACCAGCGCGCCCGCGCTGCTCATCGTGCGCGTCGCGCCGACGTTCATCACCGCGCCGCAAACGGTGGTGGTGGATGTGGGCAGCAACGCGACCTTCAGCGTCGTGGCTGGCGGCAGCCCGCCGATCCGTTATCAATGGCAGTTCAACGGCGCGGCGCTGGCCGGTCAGACCAATGCCTCCCTGGTCATCACCCATGCGCAATACACCAATGGCGGCGCCTTCGGGGTGACCGCGGCCAACACCTTCGGTTCCACCACGAGTGATGCCGCGAAGCTCATCGTCCGCCCGCGCCTGCTCGGCGTGCAACCAGTCGCCGGTGCGGCACTGGTGACACACCTCGGCACGCCCGGACAGGGCTATGGCCTGCAAGGCTCGCTGAATCTGACCGACTGGACGACGCTCCTGGAATTGACCAATGCCGCGGTGCAACAGATCAGCACCGACACCAACCAGCCCGCCGGCGGCTCGCGGATGTACCGGCTGCTGGTCCTGCCGTAGGTGGTAAGTCGCTTGCCTCGTATCCCGCTCAATTCCGCCTTTGCGTTGACGCGCAATGGGGCATTTGGCTAAATCATCGCCGATGGGCCAGTCGCATTCCTGACCGAAGGCGGACCGGGCGTGCTGAGGTGAAACAAACTCGCGAAACCACGCCCCTGGTTGACCGGGACAGCAGCACGAGGCGGGCAAGCAGTTGGGATGTTCAGTGTGACGTAGGTGAGCTTTCCTGCGCTTGAGCAGGGCTCGTAACCGAGAAGCTGCCCCCGCGCCAATGTGTTTTTCATGGCACCATGCGTGCTATGGTTGGCGCGTACAGTTCAAATTACCCAGTAGCCGTAAGATTCTCAGTCAACTTCAACAGTCAGCCCCTGAGCGATAAAGTAAGCTTTCACTCGTTCGACTGCGAGAGCAACGCGCTTCCTCGCTGCTTCATCGCGCATTTCTACCATCTGATTGCCTTCTGATGGTCGAGGGTTCAAAAATATTGTCTTGGGATCGTCGCCCACTTCGATGCTAAACAGCAAACGCCCTCGATTGTCATCATAGGTGATCGTGAAGGCTACATCTGGATTCACGTCCACTTTGTAGCCTGGGTCATTTGGAGAATTATCGTAGCGGTTCATATTAGAATGTTATATCGATGGATTTTACTTTTCCAGCGTCCATGTTCTTCAGTAACTCGGGCAATTCATCGTTAAGGAGTATCCGGCCTTTTCCATTGCCGAAGAAAACCGGCACGTCTCCCTTTGCCCCTTTCGCCCATTGGGCTGACTCAGCTCGCCTTAACGACCAATCTCCAGCTCTAGCGGCGTCAACTGCGGCTTGAGAGGGTTTCAAAAGCTGCGCTCCAGACGCTTGCGCGGCGAGTTCTCCATCTCTCCCAACCCAAAAAGCTCTCGTCGCTGCTGTCTTTGCAGGGCATTTAGTGGGCAAGAACGACGCGATGAGGCCAGCCGTGATCTCGCTCTGCCTTGCGCCCTGCTCGGTTCCGATCAAATGCGGCGCGCCAATCAACATCGCCTCTTGCTGTGCGATGTTTTCCGGCGGCGCCCGGAGCGTGTCTGGCGAGAGCGGTGGCATCAAGCGCGGATTGAACGACGGATAGTTGAACGAGGCATTGGCCGAATAC
>JBBRWD010000044.1:0-51851 GCA_038249465.1 Limisphaerales bacterium
CTTGCCGAGTGCGACGAACTGACCGCAATCTTCGTCACGATCATCAAACGAGCGAGGGATTCGGCCTGACCGGCTTTCATCCTTCTTCATTCAACCTTCAAACTTCCCCTGCCTGGGCCATCGCCCGCTCCGACATGCTCATCCTGGAGCCGGAGGGCAAGGACGCGGAGAACATCAAGCTCGGCAGCACGCAGATGCCCATCTGCCTCGGGTTCCTTATGAAAACGGAATCTCAACTCGCTTTCCAAACACTCTCAAAGAACTGACCGACATGCCCACGCTCAACTGGATCGGCAAGGACGCCGTGATCAATCATCATCTCGAAGTGCCGTTTCGGCTGTTGAAGGACGTGCCGGAGCTGGGCTGCGGTGATCCGGGCAGCGGGAATCTCATCGTGGAGGGGGACAACCTCGTCGCCCTCAAGGCCCTGCTCCCCTACTACAAGGGCAAGGTGAAGTGCATCTGCATCGATCCGCCCTACAACACGGGGAATGAAGGCTGGGCCTACAATGACAATGTCAACAGCCCGGCCATCAAGCGGTGGCTCGGCGAGACGGTGGGCAAGGAAGGGGAAACGCTGGACCGGCACGACCGCTGGCTCTGCATGATGTATCCAAGGTTGGCGTTGCTACGGGAGTTCTTGAGCGAGGATGGGAGTATCTTTGTGTTCCTCGACGACAATGAAGTCCACGCACTGCGCTACGTGATGAATGAGGTATTCGGGGCTCAAAATTTCCGCGCATGTATTTCGTGGCAACGGAAATACAGCGTGAGTAATAACTTCAAGGGCATCGCAACCCTACTGGATCACATCACCGTTTATTCGAAGGCGGAATCGTTTCAGAACAACCTCTTGCCGAGAACAGATGAATCAACGGCACGTTATTCAAATCCAGACAATGACCGACGTGGACCATGGAAGCCTGTGGACTATTGGAACCAAGCCGCGCCCGAACTGCGACCGAATCTCTGTTACGAAGTCACTAATCCAAATACAGGGAAATTAGTTAAGAACACCAAAAAGGCATGGAAATATGAGCCTTCGGTCCATGCGCAACATGTTGCCGATAATAGACTCTGGTGGGGGATAAAAGGCACGAACACGGTGCCGGCGTTGAAGCTATTCCTATCCGAGGTTCGCGATGGCTTAACTCCCCACAATTGGTGGCCCCACGAAGATGCCGGGCATACGGATGAGGCTAAGAAGGAAATCGAATCCCTTCTTGATCATAATGCTTTCGCCACCCCAAAGCCAACGCGCTTAATCGAGCGCATCCTGCAAATCGCGACGAACCCCGGCGACTTGGTCTTAGACAGCTTCGCAGGCAGCGGGACGACGGGCCACGCAGTTTTGAAGATGAATGCGGCCAGCCCGGAGCTGGCGGCCCGCCGTTTCCTCCTCGTGGAGCTGGAGCCGAAGATCGCCCACGACATCACCCGCGAGCGGGTGTGCCGCGTGGCGGAAGGTTATACCAGTGCGAAGGGCGAGTCAGTGCCCGGACTCGGCGGCGGTTTCCGCTACGTCCGACTGGGCGATGAACTCTTCGACGAGCACGGGCGCATCAATGAAACCAAGGTGCGCTTTGCCGACCTCGCGCGGCATGTTTATTTCACGGAGACGGGTGAGCCGCTGCCGAAAGAACGCATCTCGGCCAAGACACCGCTGCTGGGCATCCATCATGGCCGCGCGGTGTATCTGCTCTACAACGGCATCCTGAAAGACAAGAGCGTGGACGGCGGCAATGTGCTGACGAGCACGACGCTGGAGCTCCTGCCCGCGCATGATGGGCCAAAGGTGGTGTATGCCGCTGGCTGCCGATTCAGCAAAGCCCGCTTGGAACGCGAAGGCATCACCTTCAAACAAACCCCTTACGCAATCCGCACCCGCTAAATGGAAACCAAACAATACCAGAAGAATTCGCTGCACTGGCTGCGGCGCTATTACCAGACGTGCCGGTCGCTGCAGGATGCAGTGGTCCGGGGCGATATGCCGAATGTCGTTCCGGCTTCGATGGCGTTCATGTCGGTGACGGGTGAAGTCCACGAAGGGCAAGGGCTGCCCTACGCGCCGGTGAAACAGGTGCCGGGCATCCCGTATGTGTGCCTGCGCATCCCGACGGGCGGCGGCAAGACGCTGGTGGCCTGCGAGGCGGTGAGCCTGGGCGTGAAGGACCTGCTGCAACAAGACCGTGCGCTGATCCTGTGGCTGGTGCCGAGCGACACGATCCGCTCACAGACGCTCTCTCGGCTCAAAGACAGCGCCGATCCCTACCGGCAGGCGCTCGATACAACACTCGGCAATGTGGCCGTGCTGGACATCGAAGAAGCCACGCGGATGAAGCGGGCACTGCTGGACAGCCACACCGTGATCGTGGTGGCGACGATGCAGGCCTTCCGCCGGAAGGACATGAGTGCGCTGAATGTGTATAAGAACAACGGCGAGCTGATGAGCCACTTCGAGAACCTGCCCGCAGAGCTGCTGGAAGCCATCGAGCGCGAGCCGGAAGGGCACTTCAATCAATCGTTGGTGAATGTGTTCCGCCTGCGGCGGCCTTTCATCATCATCGACGAGGCGCACAATGCGCGGCAGCCGCTCTCCTTTGAAACCCTGCGGCGGTTGAATCCCAGTGCGGTGCTGGAACTGACCGCGACGCCGAATCTGAAAGCGGAGACGGTGACAGAAGAGGGCGAGACCTTTGAAAACCCGCCGAGCAACGTGCTCTACTCCGTCTCCGCCTATGCGCTGAAAGCCGAGGAGATGATCAAGTTACCAATCTACCTGCGCTATCGCGAGCCGTGGGATGCGCTGCTGGGCGATGCCATCGGGCTGCTGAAATATCTGGGCACCGAGGCGCTGCAAGAAGAGGCGCAAACGGGTGAGCACATCCGCCCCATCATGCTGCTGCAAGCGCAACCGGAGTATAAGGACAAGGCCAGCATCACGGTGGACACGGTGGCAGCGAAGCTGCGTGAGTTCGGGATTCCTGAGAATGAAATCTGCATCCACACGGGCGACCGGCCCGGTTTGAACAAGATCAACGTGATGACGAAGGAATGCCCCGTGCGCTACATCATCACGGTGCAGGCGCTCAAGGAAGGCTGGGATTGCCCGTGGGCCTATGTGCTGTTTTCAGCGGCAGAGATGAGTAGCGGGAGGGCGGTGGAGCAGATTCTCGGTCGCATCCTGCGAATGCCGAAGGCGAAGCGGAAGCAGCGCGACGACCTGAACAACGCCTACGCGTTCGTGGCCTCCACGAAGTTCAGCGAGGCGGCGAAGGCGCTGAAGGACGGGCTGATTGCGTCCGGCTTTGAGGGGCAGGATGCGGAGGATTTGGTGGTGGAGCGTCCGTTTTTACCCGGCATCACGCCAGAGCCAGCCAAGGCACCGGAAACACCCGTGACCACAACGCTCACCGATAAACCCAAGGCTGCGCTGCCAATGGATCTCGTGGATGCGGTGACGTGGAATGCGAAGACCGGAGAACTAACTGTCGAAAAGCCGCTCACACCTGAGCAGGAGAAAGCAGTCGTGGAGTGGGCAGGCACGGAAAAGGCAAAGGAGGCCGTGCGTGCAGCGGTGAACCAACGCGCGGGCCGGAGTGCCAGCGTGCCAAGGCCGAAGACCTGCCCCGCAGAGAATGGCGTGGCCTTCACGGTGCCAGTGCTGGCTTTGAAGCAGGGCGATTTCTTCCATCAGTTCGAGGAGGACGACATCATCGAGCGCAATAACTGGACGCTGTCGAAGTGCGATGCGGACCTGCCGGGCTTTGTGATTCCGAATGTGGATCACGGGATCGTGATCGACATCGAGAGGAACGAGGCGACGAAGAAAGAGAAGATTCAACAGCGCTTCCTCGCCGCGACCGACCGGCAGATGGAGCTGCTGCAAACGACGGCAGCATGGCCGGTGGAGAAGCTGGTCAATGAGATCGACCGGGCCTTCAATCATCCCGGCCTGACGGACGCGGAAACGGGCATCTGGCTGACGCGCATCATCGCAGAGCTGGAGAAACGCGGGATCACGCTCGAACAGATGACCGCGCACCGACACCGCCTTTTCCGCGCCGTGTCAGGGCGGGTGAACGAACTGGAAAAGCTGAACCGCAAGAAGACTTACGAGACGCTGCTCTTCGGCGATGGCTCCGGCACGGTGCATGTCTCGCTGGCGAGTGTGTTCACGTTCCAGCCGAACAAGTATCCGGTGGGTGAACGCTACCAAGGGCTGGAACTGCCGCGCCACTACTACAAGGAAATCGGCGCAGTGAATGGCGAGGAAGAGGAATGCGCCCGCATCATCGCCCATGACCCGCGTGTGGAAACCTGGGTGCGCAATTTGGAGCGAGAGCCGAAACTGAGTTTCTGGATTCAGACCAGCAGCGATAAGTTTTACCCCGACTTCGTCGTGAAGCTGCCGAACGGCAAAGTGCTCGCCATCGAATACAAGGGCCTGAACCTATCGACAACTGACGACACGAAGGAGAAAGAACGCCTCGGCAAATTGTGGGAACTTAAGAGCGGCGGGCAGTGCTTCTTTGAAATGGTGAAAGGTCCCGGCGAACTCAGCAAGGTTCAGGACGCGATGAGGAAGGCTTTTGCCGGTAAGTGAGGTTTCAAGCCCAGGACGAGCATCGGCAATAAGACCCAGCGCTACAAGCTGGCGGTGGATGCCTCTTTGAACGCGATGGGCAGCCCCTCCAAGGCGCTGGTGGCGTTCACCGACGTGGTGAAAGACGCCAAAGACGGCAAGGAAACCACCGAAGCCAAGATGAACGACTTCCACGAGGCGGCGACGGGAGATCGCTTCGAGGGCGATGAATACAGGTTTCTCATTGTGGCCAGCAAGTTCCAGTAGGGCTTCGACCAGCCCAAGCTGGTGGCGATGGTTGTGGACAAGCAGCTCAGCGGTGTGGCCTACGTGCAAACGCTCTCCCGCCTGAACCGAACCACGGCGGGCAAGGAGGAAACCTTCGTGCTCGACTTCGAGAACACGGCTGAAGACATCGAGAAAGGCTCCCAGCCGTTTTACGACCGAGTGACGCTGTCCAAGGAAACCGACGCCAACCAGCTCTACAACATCCGCACCGATCTGGAGAAGTTCGCGATCCATGAGGCGGCGGATCTGGAGGCGTTTGCCAACGAGTGGTTCAGTGCCAAGCGAAGTGTCGAGAAGCTCCAAGGCGTGGTGAATCCAGTGGCCAAGAAATGGCAGGCGGAGGCCGAGGAAGACCAAGTGGACTACAAATCCAAGGCGCGGGATTTCGTGAAGCTGTATTCCTTTCTCTCGCACCTCGTTCCGCTGCGGGATGCCGGACTGGAGAAGCTTTTTGTGTTACTGCGGTTTCTGCTGCCGTTGCTGCCCGCCAAAAAGGGCGAAGTGCCGCTGGAGGTTCTCGGCATGGTGGACATGGCCAAGCTGGCCGTGCGCAAAAATGAGAAGAAGGACATCGGACTAACTCGCGGCGAAACGAAAGTGGATCCGCTGAACTACGGCGGTGGAGCCACCTTGACGCCCGAAGAGCACGAGGCGCTTTCAAAAATCATCGAAGACCTCAACACGCGATTTAACACCTCGTTCACCGAAGACGAGATCATGGTGATCAAGCAGCTCGAAAAGAAAATCGCCGAAGACGAGGCGCTTCAGCAGCAGCTCAAGAACGGATCAAGAAATGGAGTCGAAGCCACCTTCCGGCAGGTCGCTTCGAATGCTTTCGAGGACCTGGTGAACGACAACTTCAAGTTCTACAAGAAAGTCAGCGAGGACGAAGAAGTGTCGAAGGAGTTCTTCGCCCGGCTGTTCGAGTGGTATATCGATGGGCGCAAGAAGACCCCGCCGAAGAAGTAGGGCCAGCGGTGGGGGAAAGCGCAAAAGCACGCGGGCGACGCTGACAGCGCCGAGGGCGGCCCCGAGTGGCAGCGGCACATCGGCAACAAAGAGAAGCGCCGCAAGCTGGCGAACCGGTTCAAGGACAGCAAAGACCCCTTCAAGATCGTCATCGTGCGCGAGGGTGAGTCACCCCTCCGTTTGTGGCTGACCGGCTTCGACGCGCCCTGCCTGCACACGATATATGCCGACAAGCCAATGCAGGGCCACGGCCTGATGCAGGCGATTGCGCGGGTGAACCGGGTATTCAAAGACAAACCCGGCGGGCTGGTGGTGGACTACCTGGGGCTGGCCGATCAGCTCAAGAAAGCACTGGCCAACTATACCGACAGCGGCGGTCAGGGTGGGGCGACCTACGACACCGCGCAAGCCATCGCGGTCATGCTGGAGAAACACGGCACGGCCTGCGACATGATGCATGGCTTTAAGTGGGACAAGTGGACGACGGGTAAGCCTGCGGAACGCCTTGGCCTGATCCCCGCCGGACAGGAGCACATTCTCGAACAGGAAGACGGCAAGAAGCGATGGGTGCAGGTGGTGATGGAACTCTCGCAAGCCTTCGCCCTCTGCTCCGCCACCGATGAGGCGACTGTGATCCGCGACGACGTTTCCTTCTTCCAAGCCCTGCAAGCGGCGCTCAACAAGAAGTCCGGCGAGAACCGCAAGTCCCCCGAGCAGATCGACGCCGCCATCCGCCAGCTCGTTTCCAAAGCGATCACGACCGAGGGCGAGATCATCGACGTCTTCACCGCCGCCGGATTGAAGAAGCCCGACATCGGCATTCTCAGCCCGCAGTTCCTCGCCGAAGTGCGCGGCCTCAAACACAAGAACGTCGCCGCCGAGTTGCTAGAGAAGTTGCTCAAGGACGAGCTGAAGGTGCGCGCGAAGAAGAATCTCGTGCAGAGCCAGCAGTTCTCCGAGAAGCTCAAGAAGACGCTCAACGCCTACCACAACCGCGCCATCGCCACGCAGGAGGTGATCGAGGAACTCATCAACTTGGCGAAGGAATTGGACGCCGCGACCAAGCGCGGCGCAGATCTCGGGTTGACGGACGACGAAGTGGCCTTCTACGACGCCCTCGCCGCGAACGACAGCGCCGTGCAGGCGATGGGCAATGACAAGTTGAAGGTGATCGCGGCGGAACTCATCACCCAGGTCCGCAAGAGCGTGACCATCGACTGGAACCTCCGGGAAGGCGCGCGAGCGAAGATTCGCGTCATGGTGAAGCGCATCCTGAACAAGTACGGCTACCCGCCGGACCTCCAGGAAGAAGCCGTGAAGACCGTTCTCATGCAGGCCGAACTGCTCTGCGCCGAATGGGCCGTATAGGCTTCGACTATATGCGGACCACGGTCCGTCTGCCTGCCATACGGCCGCCGCTTGTCGGAAATCAAAGTGCCAAACGCTGTCGGATGGCGACCGTGGTCAACCACTGATCGGTGGACAATCGGCGGCGGCGCATGACGAGCCAGGCCGCGGTAATCCATCGGCGATGTTCTCAATCCCTTATCGACAGAGGTCGTCGGAAAGTGCTTTTATATCTCCTATGGCTCGAATGGGTGAAAATGATGATGAAAAAGGTTGACGCTAATGGTGGCGATACAATTGAATCGCGCCGCTTCGCCCCCCGGACCGGCGAAGCGTTCCGGTTTTTGGTTGAACGGGCCGTTGCATTTTTTAGCTGATGCCAGCGATTTTTCCAAAATGGACCAACCGTCTGCCGCTCATGGTGATCACGGGCGGGTTGCTGGTGGGCACCAGTGTCATAGCGGGCGTTTGGTATTACTTCACGCCGAAGTACACCCGGGTGGGCTATCAGCCCGTCCAGCCAGTGGCGTTTTCCCATTCCGTCCATGTGGACCAGCTCGGCGTCGATTGTCGGTACTGCCACAACATGGTCGAGAAATCATGGTTCTCGAATGTCCCGGCCGCCTCCACCTGCATGAACTGCCACAACCAGGTATTGAAGGATGATTCGCGGCTGGCGTTGGTGCGTGAGAGCTACAATACCGGCGAGCCGATTCCCTGGGTGCACATTCACAAAGTTCCAGACTACGTCTATTTCAATCACTCGGTCCACGTAAACCGCGGTGTGAGTTGCGTGATGTGCCACGGCCAGATCAATCTGATGGACGAGGTGCAGCAAGCTAAGCCTCTTAGCATGACCTTCTGCCTGGATTGTCACCGCAATCCCGGTCCCAACCTGCGACCCCTCGACAAGATCACGGACCTCAACTGGGCCTGGAATCCGAATCCGGCCGCTGCCGCCGAGACCGCGAAAGCCCGCGGCAAGGAATTTGTGCATGACTGGAAAGTCAACGCCTCGCAGAACTGCTCGACCTGTCATCGATGAAGACCATTCCTCCTCCGTGTCCTGAAGCCGAGAGCGGCCAGAAGTACTGGCGCAGCCTGGACCACCTAGCTGACGCGCCGGAGTTCCGTCAGTGGCTGGAACGCGAGTTTCCCGATGGCGCGAGCGAGTTCAGCGACCCGGTGTCGCGGCGTCATTTCGTCAAGATCATGGCCGCCTCGTTTGCGCTGGGCGGCATGGGAATCATGGGCACGGGCTGTCGTCGTCCAGAGGAAAAGATTTTGCCGTTCGGCAAGTCGCAGGAGCAATACATCCACGGCGAGCCGCAGTTCTTCGCCACCGCGATGCCGACGCGCGGCAGCGCCGTTCCCCTCGTAGCCAAGGCGCACGATGGTCGTCCGGTCAAGGTCGAGGGCAACTCAAAGCATCCGGACAGCAACGGCGGCACGGATCTGCTGACCCAGGCGTCGATCCTTTCGCTCTACGATTTTGACCGCGCGCAACGCTTCGTGCAGAACGGCAACACCGTTCCCAAGCAGGCCGCGCTCGATTTCCTCGATGCGGAGGCGAAGCGGTTTCAAGCGAGCCGGGGCGACGGACTGTGTTTCTTGATGGAGCAGAGCAGTTCGCCTTCACGCGCGCGGCTGCAGAATTTTCTCTCGCTGAAATATCCGCTCGCCAAGTGGTTCACTTACGAACCGGTGGATCTCGGCCTGGGCCGTGCCGCGGCCAGTTCTTTGGCGGGTCAGAATGTTTCGCCCCATTATCGGCTGAACAAGGCGAAGGTCATTCTCACCCTCGACTGTGATTTCATCGGTTCCGAGCAGGATACCCAGCGCCATATTCATGGCTTTGCCTCGGGTCGCAAGGTGATCAAGCCGACCGACCCGATGAACCGCCTTTACTCGGTGGAGAGTCTTTACTCCCTGACCGGGATGAGCGCCGACCATCGCCTGCGGGTGCCGGCCAGCCAGGTCGTGGCGGTGGCGGCGGCGCTGGCGGCGCAAATCGAGCCCAACAATCCCAGCTTTCGTGTCCTCGGTCAGAAGTTTCCGTTGCCTGCGAGCGTCAAGCCCGCGTGGGTGGCGGAATGCGCGAAGGATTTGCTGCAAGCCAAAAACGAACTTGCGGAGTGCCAGAAAGCCAATGCGGATGGCCCGAAGGAAAACCCGCCGAAGCCCTGTGGCAGCCTCATTCTCGCCGGCTATCGGCAGCCGGCGGTGGTGCATGTGCTGGCGCAGGCGCTCAACGAAGCGCTTGGCAACGTCGGCACAACGGTCGAGATCCATCCAGCCGGCCAGCCTTCCGACTATCTCTCGAATTTGCGCATCGCTCTGGATGCGGGGCAGGTGGACACGCTGGTGATTTTGGGCGCCAACCCGGTGCTGACGGCGCCGGTCGATTTCAACTGGGCCGAGACGCAGGCCAAGGCCAAGAACGTCCTCCGGCTCGGCTACTACGAAGACGAGACCTTCGGCAAATCAACCTGGCATTTGCCCTCGGCGCATTACCTCGAGTCGTGGGGCGATGCCCGCACGAGCGATGGCACGCTCGTGCCGGTGCAACCGCTGATTCAGCCGCTCTTCGGTGGAATGACTGAGATCGAAGTGCTGGCGCGGATCGGCGGGATGGATCGGACCAGCGCCTATGACATCGTGCGCGACACGTTCCGCGAGGAAGTCCGCAAGGTGCCGGCCGCCGGAGATTTTGACAACGCGTGGAAGAAATTCCTGCACGATGGGATTCTTGCGGGCAGCGCCGCGCGGCATGTCCCGGCCCCATTTCTCCCGGCGCAGGTTTCCGCGGCAATCAATCAGGCGGTCGCCACGCTGACGGCGCCGTTGCCGACCAAGGAGGCTTTGGAAGTCCTCTTCCATCGCGATCTGAAACTCGACGATGGTCGCTGGGCCAACAATGGCTGGCTGCAGGAGTTGCCCGATCCGATCACCAAGATCACCTGGGACAACGTCATCACCCTCAGCCGCCTGACGGCGGAGGAACTTGGCGTGCAGAGCAAGGATGTGGTCGAGGTGGAAATCGGCGGTCAGAAGATTCGGGGCCCGGTCTGGGTTCAGCCAGGTCAGTCCGATTACACGCTCGGCCTCGCGCTCGGCTACGGGCGACGGTTCAGCCCGAAGGACGGCGGCGTCGGGCGCGTGGCGAATAATGTCGGCCTTTACAACGCCTACGCGGTGCGGACCAGCCGGGCGGAATACATCGCGCCGGGCGCCAAGCTGCGCAAGACGGGCGAGACTTACGCGATTTCGACGACGCAGGAGCACGGTTCGATGGAGGGCCGTCCGATCGTGCGCGAGGCGAACAAGGAACAGTTCGAGAAGCATCCGGGATTCGCGCGCAACATGGATCTCGACGCGCACAGCGATTACATCCCAAAGGATAAGGTGCAGACGCCCATCGAACGGGCGACGCAGGGGGCGGAGAAACGTCCAGAGATGATCTACAAGAACCCCTACAAAGCTTTCGAGCAAACGAAATCGCAGGCCGGGGTGAACTTGAGCCATCTCCAGTTCGTCAGCGATGTCAATCAGTGGGGCATGAGTGTGAACCTCACCATGTGCGTGGGCTGCGCCGCATGCGTGGTGGCCTGCCAGAGTGAGAACAACATTCCCATCGTCGGCAAGGATCAGGTGGCGCGCAATCGCGAGATGCATTGGATGCGCATCGACCGCTACTACAGCGGCGGTGCGGACAAGGCGCAGAAGGAACTGATCGACGATCCGCAGGCGGTGGTGCAGCCGATGATGTGTCAGCACTGCGAAAACGCGCCGTGCGAATCGGTCTGCCCGGTCAACGCCACGGTTCACGACGAGGAGGGCCTCAACGTGATGGCCTACAACCGGTGCGTGGGCACGCGTTACTGTTCGAACAACTGTCCGTATAAGGTCCGCCGCTTCAATTTCTTCGATTACAACAAGCACCCGATCAACAAGCTTTACCAGACGCCGCTGACTTCGACGACCGATGGCGAGTGGAACTTGAAGCGCTGGTGGAAGAACCCCGAGGCGACCGACATTCCCGAGCAGGAATTTGAGTTGCTCAAGCTGGTGCGCAATCCCGAGGTGTCCGTGCGCATGCGCGGCGTGATGGAGAAATGCACGTTCTGCGTGCAGCGCATCGAGTCGGCCAAGATCAAGCAGAAGGTCAAGGCCCGCGCGTCGGGCGCCGTGCAGGTGCCGGATGGAACCTTCGAGACGGCCTGCCAGCAGGCCTGTCCGGCGGATGCCATTGTCTTCGGCAATCTGCTCGATCCGGAGAGCGAGATTGCCAGGATCCGGAAAGAGGACCGCGATTACTCGGTGCTCAACTTCCTCGACACGCGCCCCCGGGTCACCTATCTGGCGCGCATTCGCAATCCCAATCCGAAGATGCCCGACTACCACGAAGTCGCGCTGAACATCAAAGAATACTGGGACCAGCAGCACGGCGCACCGTATGCCGAACACGCCCATCCCGCTGACACTGCCCAGAGCGCTCCCGCCCAGGCCGCCCCCGCGCGCGGTGAGACGAAAGGAGCGCACTAATGGCTGAGCATCTGATTCACACGATTCCGTCGATGCCGCGCGTTCCCAAGGAACTCGAGCGGCAGCCGTTGGTGTTGCATCAGCGGGGCTTCGCCTCGATCACCGACGCGGTGGCGGGCATCGCCGAGGGCAAGACGCCGAAGTGGTGGTGGGCGTTGTTTGTGCCCTCCGTGCTCCTGACCGGGGTGTGCTTTGCGATGATTGCCTACCTCATCTCAACGGGAGTGGGCGTCTGGGGTTTGATGATCCCGGTGGCCTGGGCGTGGGACATCACCAACTTCGTCTTCTGGATCGGCATCGGCCACGCCGGAACACTGATCTCGGCGATTCTGTTTCTCCTTCGCCAGAAATGGCGCACCTCGATCAATCGCGCCGCGGAAGCCATGACGATCTTCGCGGTGATGTGCGCCGGCATCTTTCCGCTGATTCACGTCGGGCGCGTCTGGTTTGCCTGGTGGCTGTTCCCGCTGCCGAACTCGAATTCGATCTGGCCGCAGTTTCGTTCGCCACTGCTCTGGGACGTGTTTGCGGTGTCCACCTACTTCACGGTCTCGCTGCTGTTCTGGTACATGGGCCTGATTCCGGATCTGGCCACGCTGCGCGACCGGGCGAAGACGAAGATTCGGCAATTCTGCTACGGGCTGTTTTCGCTCGGGTGGACGGGATCAAACCGCCATTGGAGCAACTACGAGAAGGCCTACCTTCTCCTCGCCGGTCTCAGCACGCCGCTGGTGCTTTCCGTGCATTCCATCGTGTCCTTCGACTTCGCGGTGTCGCAGGTGCCCGGCTGGCACACCACGATCTTCCCGCCTTACTTTGTCGCCGGCGCCATCTTCTCCGGCTTCGGCATGGTGCTGACGCTGCTCATTCCGCTGCGCTCCATCTGCCACCTGGAGGATATCATCACCACCCGGCACGTCGAGTTGATGGGCAAGGTGGTGCTCGCCACCGGGTCGATCGTCGGCTACGCCTACGGCATGGAGTTCTTCATCGCGTGGTATGGCGGCAATCCCTACGAACTCTACGCGTTCAAGAATCGCGCCTTCGGTCCTTACTGGTGGGCCTACTGGACCATGGTCAGTTGCAACGTCATCTGCCCGCAGCTTTTCTGGTTCAAGAAGGTCCGCACGAGCATGGTCGCGGTGTTCATCATCTCGATCTTCGTGAACATCGGCATGTGGTTCGAGCGCTTCGTCATCATCGTGACATCGCTGCACCGCGACTATCTGCCGGCGAACTGGGCTTACTTCAGCCCGACCTTCGTGGACATCTGGACGTTCATCGGAACGTTCGGCCTGTTCCTCACCCTGTTCCTGCTGTTCCTGCGCTTCCTGCCGCTGATCGCCATCTCGGAAGTGAAGGGCGTGACGCCGCAGGCCGATGCGCACTCGCCGCTGGGCGGGGCGAAGCATCACTAAACGAGAAGCAATTTGAGCGAACACACCATGGCTGACACAGGCGCCAAATACGCATTGCTCGCGGAGTTCGAGAACGTCTCGGACGTCCTGCACGCCGCCGGCTCGGTGCGCGACGCGGGCTACCGCAACTGGGATGTCTTCACGCCTTTCCCGGTGCATGGGATGGACGAGGCAATGGGACTGAAGAAATCTCCCGTGGGCTGGTTCACCTTCCTCGGCGGCGCCACCGGCTTCACCTGCGGCATGCTGATGATCTGGTGGATGAATGCCTACGATTATCCGATCAACGTCGGGGGCAAGCCCCTCTTCAGCCCGATCTTCTCCTTCCCGGTGGCCTACGAGCTGACGATTCTGCTCGGCGCGTTCGGCTCGCTGGGCGGCATGATGATTCTCAACCGCCTCCCGCGCCTGCACCATCCGCTGTTCAAGAGCGAGCGCTTCGCCCGCGTGACCAACGACAAGTTCTTCATCGCCATCGAGGCGAGGGACCCGAAATTCAATGATGTCGAAACCCGCAGACTGCTTGAGACCGCCGGCAGCCGGCATGTCGAGGAAGTGAGGGATTGATGCGTTATTTCCTCCTCGTCTTCGGCCTGACCGTGCTCAGCGTGATGTTCATCGCCGGCAAACGCGGCGACCTGTCCCGCCGTCCGCCCATCGAGATCTTCCCCGACATGGATCGCCAGCCGAAGTTGCGTCCGCAGGCGGCGAACAGTTTCTTCAAGAGCGGTGTCAGCTCGCAGAACAATCCGCCCGGCACCGTGGCGCGCGGTTCGGCCTACGAAGACAACGCCATCAACACCGGCATCATCCCCGGCACGACCAATTGGGTGGAGAACATTCCCGTGCCCGTCACCGCCACGCTGATGGCCCGCGGTCAGGAACGCTACAGCATCCACTGCACCCCGTGCCACGGTCCGCAGGGCGATGGCAAGGGCATCACCGTCAAGCTCGGCATGTCCGTCATCGCGGATTTGCATGACAGCTCAACGCGGAAGATTGTCCAGATGCCCGACGGCCAGATTTTCAACACCATCACTTACGGCAAGAACCTGATGGGACCCTACGCCGCCAGCCTCACGGTCGAGGATCGCTGGGCGGTGGTCGCGTATGTCCGGGCACTTCAGCGCAGCCATCTGGGGCTGATCGACGACGTGCCGGCCGGGGAACGCGCCTCGCTGCCGAAGACTTCCGCCGCCACTCCGGGAAAGTAATCGTATGAGTTCGAAATCCAACGCCGCCGCTCAGTCGCCCGGAAGGATGGAACTCCATCCGTTTCTCAACAAGCTCCCCGCCGTCCTGATCGCCATCGGATTGCTGGGCGGAGCCATCGGCTTGTTCAAGGAATCCTACCGCACGCAGTTTGCGTACTCGTATCTGCTGGCCTTCATGTTTTTCCTCAGCATCGGGCTTGGCGGGTTGTTTCTGACGATCATTCACCACCTTTTCGATGCCAGTTGGTCCGTGCCGTTGCGCCGCATCAACGAGCACTTCGGATTCCTTCTCCCGGTGATGGCGGTGTTGTTCATTCCCATCGCCGTGCTGGCTCCCGAGATTTACAAATGGATGAGCCTGGATCCTCAGATCAATCACGCGCTGCACGCGAAGCAGCCGCTGCTGACCAAAGGCGGCTTCTACCTGGTGGCGGCGATGGTGTTCGCGATCTGGAGCTGGCTGACCTATCGCCTGCGCTATTGGTCGCTGGAACAGGACAAGACCGGTGCGGCCAAATGCACCTTTGCCATGCGCAAGCACTCAGCGTACGGCATCTACCTCTTTGCCTTCACCCTGACTCTTGCGGCCATCCTCTGGATGCAGGGCGTCGAGTTCCAATGGTTTTCGACGATGTATGGCGTTTACTATTTCGCCGGCAGCGTGTGGGTCACGCTGGCGACGCTGTATCTCGTCACCGTGATCCTGGTCCGGACCGGTCCGCTTGATGGCGTGGTTCACCGCCGTCAGATGCACGACATCGGCGTGCTGTTCTTCGCTTTCACCGTCTTTTACGCCTACATCGCCTTCTCGCAATATTTCATCATCTGGAACGCGGCCATCCCCGAGGAAACCTATTTCTACACCCTGCGCGAAAAGGGTTCGTGGTGGCAGATTAGCCTCCTGTTGATCTTCGGGCATTTCTTCATCCCGTTTCTCGCCATGCTGCGGATTGACGCCAAGCTTTCGCTGCCGCTGATGATTCCGCTGATTGGCTGGGCCTGGGTGATGCACTTCATCGACATGTCCTTCAACATCATGCCTCAATTGCATAAGGACGATTTTCATCTGAGCTGGCTCGACTTTACCTGCCTGGCCTTCATCGGCGGAGTGCTGGCGACCGTATTCCTCAGATATTTCCGGGCGCACGCACCTTATCCCATCAAGGATCCGCGCCTCGCCGAGGGTCTGGGGGTCCACCACGTCGGTGCTCGTCCGCCCATCGCCGCCCCGCAATGAGCACGACTCGCCTTTCCTTCACGCCATGAACGCTCCTCAATCCAAATCGTCGCTCGTCGTCAGCCTCGCGGCCATCCTCGGTTCGTTCCTCGTTCTCGCGGCGCTGGTCATGGTCATGCAGCACTACACCCGACCGGCGCCCGTCAACCAGGCCCGCATCGACGAGCGGAAAAAATTCCTCGCCGAAGTCCGCCAGGCCGGCGCCGATGGCCTGGACAAATACGGCTGGGTCGATGAAGCCAAGGGCATCGCCCGCCTGAAGATCGATCATGCGATGGACCTCGTCGTGCAGGGCTACCAGAATCCCAACGCCTACCGCACCAACATCCTCAGCCGCGTCGAAAAGGCCAATGCCGTGCCGCCGCCGCCCGTGAATCAGTTCGAGTGAGATGAGCGCCGCCTCCGTGCCAACTTCCGAGCGGGAACCCGCGCCGGCCACCATTCCGGCTGGCGCCGCGCGCGATTCTGTCATCGAGATCGACGCGTCGCTGCGCTGGCCCGTGCTTGCGCTCTCGCTCGGTTCTGCCCTCTGGCTGTTCGTGGGACTCGTCTTTGCCATCATCGGCAGCATCAAGCTGCACGCGCCGGGATTCTTTGCTGACAGCGTGATGCTCACCGCGGGACGCATCCGTCCTGCGGCCATGAACGCGCTCGTTTATGGTTTCGCCTCGCAGTCCGCGCTGGCGGTGCTGCTCTGGATCCTGAGCCGCCTCGGCGGCAATCGCTTCGCCTATGCCTTGCCGGTGGTCATCGCCACCAAGCTCTGGAACATTGGCGTGCTCGTCGGCGTGTGGGCGATCCTCGCCGGCGCCTCGACCGGGTTCGAGTTGCTCGAAATGCCGCGCTACGCCTCGCCGCTGCTCTTCATCGCCTTCGTCGTGATTGCGCTTTGCGCGGTGGCGAGCTTCTGGGCGCGGCGCGTGCGGGAGTTGTATCCGTCGCAATGGTTCCTGCTCGGCTCGCTGTTCTGGTTTCCGTGGCTCTACTCGGCGGCCAACCTGCTGCTCGTCGTCAACCCCGTGCGCGGCACCATGCAGGCCGTCGTCAATGCCTGGTATGTCAATGGCCTGCTTGGCCTCTGGCTCGGCTCGGTGGCGCTCGCCGTCATCTTCTACTTTCTGCCAAAGCTCTCCGGACGTCCGCTCTTCAGTGCCTCCGCGGTGGCCCTCGGCTTCTGGTCCTGGGTGGTGCTGACAGGATTCTCCGGCTTGACCTCGCTGATCGGCGGACCGGTGCCGCGCTGGCTGCCGGCCTTGAGCACCGCGGCCACGCTGGCGTCACTCGCGCCGCTGGCGACCTTCGCCTTCGTCTGGTATCGCACCCTTGCGGGTGGCGACGCCGCGGCGCGCGGTGACACGGTGCTGCGCTTCATGCTCGGCGCGGCCGTTTGTTTCCTCATTGCGGGGGCGGTCAAAATCGCGCTGGCATTTCCGCAGGTGGCAGCGGTCACCAATCTCACCCTGATGGGCGCGGGCTTGAAGTTTTTCGTCGTCCTTGGCTTCGTGGGCATGGCTCTGCTTGGCGGCATTTACTACATCCTGCCTCGCGTGCTCGGTGCCGATTGGCCCAACGCGCAATTGGTGCGCGGCCATTTCCTTTGCACCATTATCGGCGTCGCGCTCATCTTCGGCCCGCTGGCACTCGGCGGCATCCTTCAGGGAATCAAGATTAACAACCCGGGCGTGGAATACGCGTCGCTGGCGCGGTCACTGACGCCGTGGATCGGGCTTTCCTCGCTCGGCTTCCTCTGGCTGCTGGCCGGACAGGTGTTGATGTTCCTGAATTTTGTGAAACTGCTCCGTGGCTGGTGCGCGGTGCAATGCTCTGGCTGCGCCACATGGTTTGAGGAAGCAAGGCCGGTGAAGGTGGGAGGTCGGCCATGAACAATGGACCGCTGCTCTTCTTCGGCATCCTTGCGGCGATGGTCAGTTCCTTCTGGGGGCTGATTCTGCTCCCGCAGATTCAGATCGGCCGCCAGCAGGCGGTGGTGCTGGAGGATACCGGCGCGTATTATCCGGCGGTGCGGGCCGGTCAGGCCAGCCAGGGCGCGGAGGTTTATCGCTCGCTCGGCTGCGCGGAATGCCACAGTCAGCAGGTCCGCGGGCTCGGCGGCGATCTCGCCCGCTCGTGGGGCCGGCGCATCAGCGTGGCGCAGGATTATCTCCACGACCAGCCCGTGCAACTGGGCCTGATGCGCATCGGTCCTGACCTCACCAACGTAGGCGTGCGCCGTCCCGACACGGATAATCTCTACGCCCATCTTTGGAATCCGCGTCTCGTCATGGCGGGTTCGATCATGCCGCGCTATCCATTCCTGTTTGAGCAGCGCCGTCTGGCGAACGGCGAGTTGCGGGCTGCGGAGGCCGTGAAATTCATGGGTTTGCCGGAGGATTTGGAAATCATTCCCAAGCCCGAAGCAAGGCAACTGGTCGCCTATCTGTTGAGCCTGCGAGCCGACAACGAACTGTTTGAAGCCCCGCTGCCGGCGGCTCCGAAGACGGCTTCGGTCGGGACGAATGCGGTGGCCACCAACGCTTCCGTTGTCGCTCCGGCGCCAACGAATTCCATCGCTCCTGCGAAATGAGCAAGCATCGCCACAAGCACAAGCCGCAGGGTTCCGGTAAATCCGGGGCCGGGCAGGATGCTGCGGGAGCCTCCGCCCCGGAGACGCGCGCGGCCCGGCCGGCTCGCTGGGTGACGCTGAGCGATGAGGGTTTGCAGGCGCCTCTGCCAGAGCGCGGCGGCGAACCGGTGGCCACCCGCACGGCGGTGCCGGTGCTGCTCATCGCCTTGCTCGGCCTGATGCTTTACCTCGGCGACATCTATCTGATGGCGAACAACGGATCGTTCAACGGCCTTGTATTCTATCCGTACCACTCCACCAACCAGCTCGCCGACCTGCATCCCAAATCCGAGACCCAGCTTGCGTTTGAGAAGGGACGGCGGATTTATCGCGCCAACTGCGCCGCCTGCCATCAGGAAAGCGGACTCGGCGTGGCCGGGCAGTTTCCTCCGCTGGCCGGTTCCGACTGGGTGCTGACCGAAGGTCCCAACCGCCTCATCCGGCTCGTGTTGAACGGTCTGGCCGGCCCGATCAAGGTCAACGGGCAGAGCTACAACAACGTCATGGTCCCATGGCGCGACACCCTCCAGGATGAGGACATCGCGGCGGTCATCACCTACACCCGCAGCGAATGGGGCAACAAGGCTTCGGCGGTGCCCCCCGCGCAGGTGAAGAAGGTTCGCGACGCCACCAAGGACAAAGCCGGCAGTTGGTCGGCGGACGATCTCCTCCAGCTTCCGCACTCCGATTGATCCGGCCGCGCAGAACGGCAAGCGGGGAGGAACGTCCGCAGAAGGTCTCAGTCCTCGTCGAACTTTCGCTTGAGAAGATTTTCCAGTTCGTGAACGGCGTTGGTGGCGTCGGAGCCATCGGCATGGACGGTCAGCTTGGTGCCGTGGCCGGCGGCCAGCATCATCAGGCCCATGATGCTCTTGCCGTTGACGCGTTCGCCGTCCTTCTCGACAAAGATGTCGCAGGTGAACTGGTTGGCGGTTTTGACGAACATGGCGGCGGGGCGGGCGTGGATGCCCAGCTTGTTTTGCACGGTGAGTTCCCGCGTGGTCTTCATCTCGAACTCGATTGCTTTCTTCGCTCCGCTCATGCGCTGGCAGATTAAGCGCTGAGCGGAATTTTGCCAGATCCTTTTACAGTTCGGGCTGCCGGTTCATTCTGGCGATGAGGCGATCATTGAGTTCCTTGGCCGGATTGATGCCCGCCAGCTTCATCTTGGTATGGTAGGCGGCGACTTCCACGAGGCGGGCGAGATTGCGGCCGGGCCGCACGGGGATGGTGATGTGCGGGACATCAATGCCGAGGACTTTTTCATACTGGCTTTCCAGGCCCAGCCGGTCGATGTCCTTCACCTCGGACCAGGCCTTGAGGGCGACCACGAGATCGACGCGCTTGTTGGTGCGCACGGCTTTCACGCCGAACATCGCGGCGACGTTGATGATGCCGATGCCGCGCACCTCCATCAGATTGCGCGTCATCTCGTCGCTGCTGCCGACCACGTCCTTGCCGTCGAGCAGCACCACGCGGGTGATGTCATCCGCGACCAGGCTGTAGCCGCGCTCGATGAGTTCGAGGACACATTCGCTTTTGCCGATGCCGCTCTCGCCGCGGATGATCACGCCGATGCCGAGGATGTCCACCATGCTGCCGATTTCCGTGCCCCGCGGCGCGAACATCATCTCCAGGGCAAGCGTGGCCTGGTTGATGAGCTTCTTGGTGACGAGCGGGCATTTGAAGACAGGGATGCCCGACTGGTTGGCGGCCCGCAACAACTCCTGATCGGGATTGATGCTGCGGGTCAACACCACGCAGGGAATGCGGTAGGCGAAGATTTTGCGGTAACGCCTGGCCCGCTCGGCTTCCGGGAGCGACTTGAGATAGGCGGATTCGGCCGCGCCGATGACCTGAATGCGTTGCAGCGCGAAGTAGCGCGTGAAGCCGGCCAGCGCCAGTCCGGGGCGGTTGATGGTGGCCTCGCCGATGACACGGTCCAGTCCGTCCTTGCCGGCGAGCAGCTGGAGTTGCAGGGCCGCGCCGTGTTCGTGGTGGAAGCGTTTAACCGTGATGGCGTTGCTTTTCATGCGGAATTCATAGGTTGAAATCGGGGCCGAGATAGATTTCCCGGGCTTTCGGGTCGTTCAACATCGCCTCGCCGGTACCTTCGTAGATGACCTGACCATGGTGAATGAGGTAGGCGCGGTCCACCAGTTTGAGCGTCTCGCGCACGTTGTGGTCGGTGATGAGAATGCCCAGACCGCGGTCACGGAGCTGCCGCACGATCTTCTGCACCTCATAAACGGCGATGGGATCGATGCCGCTGAACGGCTCGTCGAGCATGAGCAGCTTCGGGCTGGTGACGAGCGCGCGGGTGATTTCCAGGCGCCGCTTCTCGCCGCCGCTGAGGGTGTAGGCTTTGCTTTTGGCGAGGCGCGACAGATCCAGTTCATCGAGCAGATACTTCAGGCGGATGCGCCGCTCTTCGCGCGTCAGCTTGCAGGTCTCGAGAATCGCCAGGATGTTTTGCTCGACGGTGAGTTTGCGGAACACCGACGGCTCCTGCGTGAGGTAACCCATCCCGCGGCGCGCGCGCTGGTACATCGGCAGGCGCGTCACGTCTTTCTCCTCGAATTTTACCGCGCCGCCATCGGGTTTGACCACGCCGACCACCATGTTGAACGTGGTGGTCTTGCCCGCGCCGTTCGGGCCGAGCAGGCCGACGACTTCGCCGGCATTGACGTTGATGGACACGCCGTTGACCACGCGGCGCTGCCGGTATTCCTTCACCAGCGACTCGGTTGTGAGCAGGCTCATGATGACAAGCAGGGCAGGGAGAGAATTCCCCGAGACAAACCTTCGCGCGTTGAACCCCTCAGCCGTAGCAGCCGACGTGAGTCGGCTCTAACTTTTCCCGGTTTTAGATGGAGCAGACTCACGTCCGCTGCTACGAGATTCATGGGAAGGCGTGCTATTTGGTGGCGGGTTTGTTCCCGGGCACCGGGATGGAAAAAGCGTTTGACCCCATGAATTTGGCTCCCGCCCCGGTGCTGATTATGTTGACCACCTTGGATTCGATCCGTCCCTGTTTTGTCCTAAGGTTGTAGGTGATCACTTCTCCGGCCAGGGTGGCTTGCGGGGTGTCGAAGATGACGTTCCCGGTGAGCGTGACTATTTCGTTGGTGGCGTTATAGACGACGCGATCCGCCACCGCGAGGGAATCGGCTTGCGTGATGAACACATTCGTCTCCGCCACAATCACGTCGAGGCTGCCGAAGTTGGTTGGAAAATACACGGTGAGCAGTTCGCAATTGAGCGACATGTCGCCATCAAGCACCTGCACGTTGCCTCGGTAAGCCACCCGGCCATTGGTGAACTCCATGCCGTTGTCGCAGACGATGAGCAGCGTGTTGGTGCCGGCGGATGCACCGCCCATTTTGACCGCAGGTTGACCGGCGGGTTTCGCATCAGCCGCGCGCAACGGGCACGCGGCGGACAGCAGCACGAGGAGGCAGGGGAGCGCGGTCTTCATGGTTTGGCGAGGGATATCAAATTGTGGTGAATCTCAGTGCGCACGCGGTTCGAGAGAATGATCAGCGTGTTGGTCAGCCGGCACGAGAAGCCCTCCCGTCCGCTGATTAAGAATTGCCTGTCGCCGGACGCGACTTCGATGCGCCCGGTGGATTGGGCGGTGCGGTCGACGTAATCGAAGATGCACTCCGGCATGCGGACGATGAAGTTAGTCCCACCATCCGGGCGGAAGTTGTCGATGCGCATTTGCCGCACCAGCACCAGTCCGCCGGGCCGCTGCTGGGCTTCGGCGCCGGTGAACAGGTTTTTCACCTGGTTCGTTTGCCCGCGCTGCATCTCCTCCCGGCTGAAGTAATCGACGATCTTGAAGTCTTTCAAGGCGGGCATCTGCTTCAGTTGCGCACGCAGCGGCAGGCACACGCAAATGACCGCGACCACCAAACAGAGAAAGAGCGGCCAACGCCAACCTCTCGAGGAAAATGACGGACGCACGCGCATGTTCAACGCAGCGCCTCCGTCAGGCGGACCCACTGCGCGAGATGGCGGGGCATCTCCGCGAGCGGGATCATGTTGGGACCGTCGCTCCACGCGCGATCCGGTTCAGGATGCGTCTCGACGAACAACCCGTCCGCGCCGGCCGCAAGGGCGCAGCGCGCGAGCACGGGCGCGAATTCCCGTTGCCCGCCGGATTTGTCGCCGGAGCCGCCCGGCAGTTGCACCGAGTGCGTGGCGTCAAACACCACCGGGAATCCGTTGCGTTTCAGGATGGGAATGGCCCGCATGTCCACCACCAGATTGTTATAGCCGAAGCTCACGCCGCGTTCGGTGAGGAGCAGTCGCTGGCCACCCGCTTCCGTCGCCTTCTTCACCACCTGGCTGAAGTCGCCCGGCGCGAGGAACTGGCCTTTCTTGATGTTGACGATTTTTCCGGTCAGCACGGCGGCCTCGATCAAATCCGTCTGCCGGCAGAGGAACGCGGGAATCTGCAGGATGTCCACCACTTCGCCGGCGAGGGCCGCCTGGGTCTCGGTGTGGACGTCCGTCAGCACCGGCAGGCCGAGTTCCGTGCGGACCTTGGCGAGCACGCGCAGGCCGGCTTCGAGTCCGGGGCCGCGCGGGGTTTTTCCCGAGGTGCGGTTGGCCTTGTCGAAACTTGCCTTGAAGATGTACGGGATGCCGAGGCGCTGGCAGGTTTTGCTGAGACTGGCGGCGATGCGCAGGCAGAGGCGCTCGCTTTCGATGACGCACGGCCCGGCGATCACAAAGAACGGGCGCGAGCGGTTCAGATGCTTCCACAAGGTGGCGGATGGATCAGGCACGGGCGGTTTTTAACCCGCATGGCGGCGGATGTAAACAAAGTGTGCGTGGCGGGGCGGAACGATGAATTGCGCAAACGCGCTGCCCATCGTAAACACGCTCATGCGATTTCTGCGGCAACACCGGTTCACCCTGCTGTTCATGGCGCTGCTCGTCTTTTGCAGCATCATGGTCATCCAGCAGTATCGCGCCCGGCAGACGCGGCGCGTCGAGTTGCGCGAGGCCTTCATCCTTCTTTACACCGGCGGCTACAGCAACGAGGCGGGCATTCTCTACAACCGGCTGTTGCGCGATCTGGAAAAACTGCCCAACAAAGATCTCGTGGACGACTGGCAGCGCACGGTCATTCTCGTCGATCCGTCCGCGAACCAGCCGGACAACTTGATCTGGAAGTATTACTGGACAGTCAGGATGGAGATGGAAAAGCGATCCGAGGATAGCATCCAAAAAGCCCGAAAAATGGCCCAAGATGAGAAGTAGCGGGATTTCCCGGACGAGTGTTCAGCAAAAAATTGACACGTCTTGGCGCAAGTCGTAGCCTCCGCTCCAGAAATAAACCCGAAGTTTGGGACACCATGTTGCAGCGAATCTGCTTAATCTTAGCCATCCTTGCCGGCATCGGCATCATTGCCGTCACCCAGTTCAAGGTCCGTCCGCACATCCAGGGCATCATTGACGAACGCGAGACCAACAAGAAGAACTGGAAGACGCAGGAGTCCCGGGCCAACAAGCTCGACAAGGATCTGGCCACCACTCGCAACTCCCTCGAAGAAACCAAGACCAAGCTCACTGAGGCCGAGGGACAACGCGAAGCCGCTCGCTCGCAGTTTGCCGCCGAGCAGAAACGCGCCATCGACCTCAGCCAGAAGCTGGAGAAGAGTGCCCAGGATCTCAAGGTGACCCGTGAGGAGCTCACCGCCTGGACCGGCACCGGTCTGACTCCCGACAAGGTGGCCGCGATGAAGATTGACAACGAAAAGTTGACCAAGGCTCAGGAAGCGTTGGACGCCGAAAACAAAATTGTCGTGGCCGAGCTCAAGAAGACCAAGGAACTCCTCGACAGCGTGACCAACCCGAATTCCGAAGGCCCGCGCCTGCCTGCCGGAACCAAGGGCCAGGTGCTGGTGGTGGATCCGAAATGGGACTTCGTCGTGGTCAACCTGGGTGAGAAGGATCTCATGGTGCCCGAAGGCGTGCTGATGGTGCAGCGCAATGGCAAACTCATCGGCAAGGTCCGCATCACCGAAGTGCGCAGCGACCGCTCGATCGCCAACGTCATCCCCGGGTGGAAGCTGGATGAACCGATGGAAGGTGACATGGTTTTCTATTGAGCCGTGAAAAGGATTCTCCACAGCATGTTGCTCGTCCTTGGTCTTGCCGCCTTCGCGGGTGGGATTACCGGGTGCTCCACCACTTCCGAATCGGAAAACCAGTCGGCCATCCCGTGGAATTCCCCGAAGAGTTGGGAGCATGGCCTGCCTTCCGGCATCAATCCGGGCCAGCCTTGAGCGAGGCTTTAAGCAACTTTCCCTCAAAACGGCGATCATTTCTGGTCGCCGTTTTTTGCTTTTATCCTGGCTCGACCAACAGAGCCGTGGTTATCAACCAAATCGACTTGCCCGGTTGGATCGAAATAACGCGTCTCAGACCATCGCCCGCTGGATGAGTTGGAGCAGATCCGGATAGGCATCCACCGCCTGGAACTGCGGGAAGTCCCGCTTCACGTTTTCCGGTGCGTGGACGAGAAAGCCGGCGTCCGCCTCGACGAGCATGGCAGTGTCGTTGTAGGAATCGCCCGCGGCAATGACGCGATAGTTTAGTTGCTTGAAGGCAGCCACGGCCTTGCGCTTCTGGTCGGTCACGCGCAGCAGATAGCCCGTGATGCGGTCGTCGTTCACGATGAGCCGGTGGCAGAGCAGGGTGGGCCAGCCGAGCTGCCGGATGAGCGGCGAGGCAAATTGCTCGAAGGTGTCCGAGAGGATGACCACCTGCACCTGCGCCCGCAGTTCATCGAGAAATTCCTTCGCGCCCGGCAGTGGACACAGCCCGCCGATGACCGCCTGGATGTCCGACAGTTTCAGCCCGTGCTGTTCGAGGATGCCGAGGCGGTAGCGCATGAGCTTGTCGTAATCGGGCTCATCGCGCGTGGTGCGGCGCAAGTCGGCGATGCCGGTTTTCTCAGCGACGGCGATCCAGATTTCCGGCGTGAGCACGCCTTCCATGTCCAGGGTGACGATCGATTGCTTCATCGTGGCCGCGGAGTGTTCCAAAAAGGGCGGCGCGTGTCCAGCGGTGGACGCGGACAGATCGCACGCTCGAATGGGAATATGGGTTGTGGATTGTGGCGACACGGCTTCGCCCGCCAAACAAGTTTCGCGACCAGGTGCCGCGCTGACTCGGTTCAGCTCCCCGTCTCCACGGCGGGCTTCGACGTTTCCGTCGATGGGACTGGCGCGGGCACGGGTGTGGAATCGGGAGCCACCGCGGGCGCCGGCTTGTTTGTTGGCACGACCGGCGAATCCACCGGCAGAACCACCAGTTCGATGCGCCGGTTTTGTGCGCGGCCTTCGGTGGTGGCGTTGTCGGCCACGGGACGAAACTCGCCGTAACCGAGCGCGCCGAGCAGATGCGGATCGATGTTTTCCTTCTCGCTCAGATGCCGCACCGCCGCGGTGGCTCGCGCCGTCGAGAGTTCCCAGTTGCTGGCAAACTTGTTCCGGGCGTTCGCGCGAATCGGGACGTTGTCCGTGTGGCCGACCACGTGAATCTGCCGCTTTCCGTGATTCGCCAGCACGCGCGCGATCTTGCCCAGCACCGCCTCGCCCTCGGGACGGAGCGCGGCCTCGCCGGAGTCGAACAGGATCTTGTCGAGAATCTTCACCGTCAGACGGCCCTGCAATTCGGAGATGGTGATGTCCTTCGATTCGATGGCGGTGCGCATCTCTTTTTCGAGGCTCTGCTGCGCGCTGGTCACGGCCGCCTTCTCCTTTTCGAGCCGCGCGATTTCCTGGGTGCTGACCATGAACCGCTCCTGGAGCGCGCCGACTTGGGCGAGGTTGGTTTCGATGTTGGTCTGCGCCTCGCGCAAGGCGTCGCGCACGCGGGCCAGTTCCTTGTTCTGTTCCCACGCGGAATAACCAACGATGCCCGCCACCACGAGCGCGGAGAGGATGGCGGCGATGATCCAGGTGTGCTTCGGCATGGCGCGAAACTAAGTCGGCGAAAGCCCGTGATTCAAGCCGCAATCCATCGCCAGCACATGTTTCGTGGCCGTCCCCAGGCACCACGCTCCATCGTCATTTCTACCCAGGCAGTGGGAAGGACGACACCCGGACTGGGTAGGGCGCGTCTGTCCCCAGCGCGCCGTCGGGTTGGCCGGGAGGGGTTCGCGGCGCGCTGGGACAGACGCGCCCTACCCGTGCGGGTTGGGACCAAGCGTCTTCTGGTAGCCCATCCCAAGGTCTTGTCAGTAAAACGCGCGCCGCATTCCGAGGGTCGCCGCCGGATGAAATCGGTTGAGACGCGCTATCGGACCGGGGGCTTTGCTGCCTTTTCGGGCCTCCTGGAGAGTGCGCGAAGCGCGTCCCAGCTTTCCCGCACGATGTCGTTCGTCGAACCGGTTCTCTGCCCCAATGAGGGCAAGCGTTGCGCCGACAACAGTTGAGCCGTCAGGATCAATTCCTGCCCATCGAACTCCGGGCCGACCAACTCGTGCAGCCACGACTCGTCTTTTCCGCCAGCCCGGGTGAGCACGGCGAGTGACTGGTCTCCCGCCACAAAGGTGAGACTGAGGATGCCGCGGGGATGCCGCAGCGGAGGCGTCAGCGGCACTCCCATCTGCGCATCCCAGACGCGCACCGTGCCATCGCTGCTGGCCGAAGCCAGCCAGCGACCGTTCCGCGAAAAGACAACTTGCATGACCGGCGTGTCGTGCTCCAGCGGAGGAAAGGCGCGCGGCAGTCCGGTGGCAACATCCCAGACCATCGCCGTGTTCTCCTCCCCACCGGTGGCCACCAGACTGGCGTCGGCACTCAACGTGGCCACGAGCACTCCGTCGCGCAGCCTCATCTGCGGCGAGATCGGCTGATACGTTTTGGCATCCCAAACTCGCGCCGAGCCCGGGTCCGCCATTTCATTGGCGCAGGCCGTCACCAGGCGGTCATTGCGCAGGGAAAACTCGATATGTCTGACCTCCATGGGATGTTGCAGAGGCTCTTCCAGCAGCGCCACTCCGTCCGAAATGCGGTAGAACTGGATCCCATGGCCGGATCCGACCGCCACGCGCTCACCGGAACGATCGATTGCGGCAGCCGCAATTCTGCCGCTTTTGACGACGTGTTCAAAGCGCTTTTGCCCGGTGCGCAGATCAAAGACTGCCAGGCGACCAGGGCTGCCGCCTGAGATGAGCGCGAGCACTTTTCCACCATCATCCAGGCGCACCCGAGCCGTGGAAGCGTCCCAGGTCACCGGGGGGCCGGGGGATTCGCCCCCCGCCGTTTTCCATGATGCGAAAGTGCGATTATTGGTGTTGGAGGCCGGCCATGACGCGACCAGCACCTGCCCATCACCGCTGAAGTTTGGGGAGAGATCCAGGGGACGAGGTGCCGATATCGCGGCACGCAACTCGCCGGTGATCGCATCGGCAACTTCGATGGATCGGCCAGAGGTTCGAGCCACGAGGCGGCCATCGGGGCTATAGACACTGTGCTGTGGTTTGACAGGTTCGGGGAGTCTCCAGACCCTGACCGAGCCATCCTGCGCACCGGTGACCACAAATCGGTCGTCGGGACTGAAGGCTGCGAAACAGACCATCAACTGGCCCCCGTGGCGCATCGGCGACATCGCCGGCTTGCCCGTCCTCGCATCAAAAATACGGGCCATGCCATCCCAATCAGCCGTCAGAATCCACCGGCCATCGCCGTTGAAGGAAACGCCGCTAACGAGGCCTCGATGCTCAATCGACGGGATCACTTCGCGACCGCTCTCCACCTCCCAGACGCGCGCCCGGCGGTCGCCGCCACCGGTGACGATGGTCCGCCCATCCGGGCTGAAGGCGGCGCTATAGACCCACCCCGAGTGATTGGTGAAGACCTGCACAATATTGCTGGCGGCGACGTCCCAAACCGCCGCCCCGCTGGATGCGGAACAGACGGCAATGCGCTTTCCATCCGGGCTCCAGGCACCGTGAAACAGCCCGCTGGTGCCATGTGAAAATGTGGCCAGCGACTTCGCCTCAGAGTCGTGAACGTTCCAAATGCTGGCAGTGCTGTCGTAACCAACCGTCAACAGCCGCTGGCCTGTCGGATCGAAGCAGGCGAACAGAGTGATGCCGCTGCCCCAGGGGAGCTTGAGGGTCTCCTGGCCGGTGGCCGCATTGAAAACCAGCGCGCCGCCACGACCCCAACTGGTGACGATGCGATCGAATTGCGGATTCCAGACCGCTTTTACCATGTCACCGCTCTCGCCGATCAACGGCGACGCCAACTGCCCATCGTCCACCCGGTAAACGCCCGAACGCCCGTCGGGCGCCGGGATGAGAACCGTGGAACTATCGCGCCCAAACCGGACACTGCGCCATTTTCCGCCGGGAAACCACATCTGCACAATCTGCGGAGTGTTTCGCAGGGCGCTGGTCAGACGCAGTTGATGGGTGGCATCGCTGACCGGTTCCCGCTGGTCGAGGTTGCGTCCGGCAACAAACCAGGGCAACGCACCACCGAGATCGCCATCCTGCAACAGGCGCGTGCCATAGCCGACGAAACGATCGGCCTGCCGCTGGCGATCCTCGGCCTGGCGACCCGCCTCGCGGATGCCGAGGAAAAAGACCAGATTCGCCAGTGCAAACACGACCGCCGCCGCCAGCCAATAGCGCTTGAACCAGGCACCGGCGCGCTCAAAGCGGATCAGGTTCCGGACCGATTTGCCTGCCTGCAACAGCGCCAGGTGTGCATGCATTTCCTCCGCGCGCTGGTAACGCTGGGAGACATCCTCGGCGCAGGCGCGCAGGAGGATCTCGTTCAGCTCAAGAAAACGCCGGCGTTGCGCCTCCTCCTGCAGAACTTCGGCGGGCAGCTCGGGAAAATCCTTTCGATCCCGTCCCGTGCTGATCTCGTAGAGCACCTTGCCCAGGCTGTAGATGTCCGCCGGCGGACTGCCCGGACCTTCGCGCGGAATGTAGCCGTCGGTTCCCACGAACGAAACGTCCGCGCCCGCATCGGTCACCAGACCGATGTCCGCCAGCTTGGGCACGCCGTTCACGAAGATGAGGTTCGCGGGTTTGATGTCGCGGTGGACGAGTCCCTGCTGGTGCAGGTTGCCCAGCGCATCCGCCAGGGAGATGCCATAGCTGAGACATTGGTCGAGCGACAGCCGGCCGTGGCGCGCGAGTTCGCTGGCCAGCGTCCGGGGTTCATACCGGCGCGGATCGATCTGCTGGGCGGACTGCTGGTCGTCGCCCAGTTCCATGATGTAATAAAAATAGCCGCCTTCGTCATCACGGCCGACCTGCAGGATGTCCACGAACCCATGGTGCAGCCGCGAGATGGGCTCGAATTTGAGGATGCCGCGGAACTCGCGGTCGTAGGGCGTCTGGTTTTTGAAGTTGCGGCGAAAGACAAATTTGATGGCGCGCCAGGCGCCGGTCGCGCTGCGCGCCAGCCAGACCTTGCCGTAACTGCCCTGGGCGAACGCGTGCAGCAGTTCGTGCGAGGTCGCCTGTTGAAACTGCCGCCGCCCATCCGGCTGATCGGTCCACTCCGCCCCTGAGGCGCTCGTTGTGCTGGTTGATGGAATGCCCTCCATGGATTTCCCCTGTTCGTGATTAAGGTCGTTCGGTCATTTGACCGTCCATTTTTTGATTGAGCGCAAATGACGCAATCGCTCGCCGTTCGGCATTGTGCCCAGGTGCAGGATAAAGTCACCCGGGACATAAGTGTCGAGCGAGGAATTCATGCGGTTCTGCGGCAGCAGCACCACCTGATCGGCGAACCCGGCGAAGTTTTGCAGCACATGCTTGAACGTGTTCTGGTCCCACTTGGGCCCGAAGCCGTCCGGTGCGTGATGCAAATCACCCAGGGAGAACACCGTCTCGAGGAAGCGCCGGCTCCACTCGCTGCTGTGGATGAGAAATATGCCCGAATTGAGACCGTTGAAGTCGCTGGCAAACACCGCCTCGAATCCTTTCGGCACGAGCGTCTCGGCCCGGAACCGGTGATTCACCACCACCGCGTCGGCATCGATCCACATCACCCACGCGCCGGGCTTTTCCTCGAGCACTGCTTGCACCGCCAGCAGCTTGCTCCACGCCGGATGTCGCGTCGTGTCGAGCGCCTGCTCGTGAACGCGGCACGCATAACCATGCCGCCGCGCGTAGTCGCGCAACACTTCCGAAGTGCGCCTCCCAACCCGCGCCATCGCGCTGTCGTAGAGGGTGACGAGCGTCAGCGATTCGCCAATGCAACGCAGGCTCGGCGGTTCTTCCGCGATGAATGCGACATCTGGCGCCTGTTTTGGCCCGGAACTCCTAATCAACGGCTGCTGTGACGATTGGAGGAATGGCGCCGGATTCCTCCAGCAGTCCGGCAGTTCGTCGAGAAACCTGGCAGCGATTTTCTGATGGCGGAATCCAGTCAGCCTTGGCGTCGAGATCGAAAGAGTGCGCCTCACTTCACGCGACCGAAAGAAAACCACCTGCCCGATGAAATCACGCAGGCGCTTCTTGTCGCGGCCGCCACGCGCCGGCATCGCCAGGCCGCCGCCGGTCTTCCGCCAGGCGATCTGGCAAACGCCCGATTCACCGCCGGTGTGCGCAAAGAAAAAGTCCGCGTTCTCATTCATCCACGCGGCCAGCGCCACCGCGGGCCAGCAGCGTCGGCGGTCCACCAGCATCACCGCTGTGTCGAGCGGCGCCGCCCTGGATTCCGGTTCCAGACCGCCAAAGCGCCATGCTTGAGCTGAGGCGCGCTGAGCCTCCGCACCCCGCCAGAAGACCGCACCGTGCTGCCGATACTCGGGCGCAGCGAACAGATGCGTTGGATCCAATTCCGGCAAGGCGGACGGATCCACGAGGAGCGCGTGCCGATATCGGGTGTGGCGCAGTGCGAACAATTTCAACTCGCGGGCTGCAAGCCGCCGCACGGTATGCTGCACCGCCACGCGCTCCGCCTCGACCAGCTCCACACCGATCCCGGTCAGCGATTGGCGCTGTCCATCGGACAATCCTTGCCGGCTCGCGAACCACCATTGCACCGGCAAATGGCAGCCGAGATGCCGCAGCAACCGGACGTTCAACCACGCCGCGGCTGCTTGCGGCGGTTCCGCCAAACACATCACGAGCCCACAACCGCGACTGGCGTCCGGCCAGGCGGGAAGCTGCCGCAAAAACCATTCGAGTTGAGAGCGCGCGGAGGCCGGTTGGAGCGGTGGAGCCTCGGCCGCATTCTCCCGCGTGGCTGCGACGGCGCGGATCGAAGCGCGCGCCTGTTTCCGGTTCAACCACGGCAATGCGCCACCTTTGAAATACACCTCAATGCGACGAACAACCTCGCGCGCGGAAATCATGTCCATGCAGCGCGGGAGCGAGCCGCTGAGATGGGAGCAAAGATTCTGTGGCGCGTCCCGCTGTTCGTCGTCGCCCAGCGGCACGGTGCGGCTTTTCCAGCACCCGCCGCTCGCGCAACAGGGCAGCGCTCCGATGGTGTGGATGAATTGATGCCCGGGATAAGCCTCCCAATGCACGGGTTCACGTCCGCCCGCCACCACCACGCACGGCCGGAGTGCGCCGCCCTCGCGTCCCGGCACAGCCGCCGCGAGGTGCATGAGGCCGGTGACACCGCAGAGCACGCCTTGCGCGTGATAGACGAGGCGGACGAGATCGCGCACCGAGGTCTTGCCGCGCAGATCCACGGCACCACGCAGCTTCGGATGAAAATCCCCGGCGGCGCCCACCTGCACGAATTGCACCCGTCCGCGCAATTGATCCACCACCTCCTGATAGCGCTCCGGATCCCACCACTTGACGGTGACGTCGTGTTTGCCGCCGGCGGCCACCAGCCAGTACGGCGCGTCCATGCCGAGCAAACCCTGCAATGCCGGGCGCGAAGCGCGCTCGGCCGGGCTGAGATGGATGTCGCCCCGCAGTTCGGTGGGTTTGATTTCGAGGGCGAGCTTCTGGTTTAGAAAATCCGCGAAGCCGTAAACCATGTGACACGGCACCTGGTTGCACCACTGGATGAGGGGATACTCGCAATCAAGACACTCAACATCCGGATCGTTTTCATCGAGCGGCGCGAGCAGGGGATTGTGGCACCACAGTTCGCTGCAACTGGTCCGCACGTCCGTGAGAAACTGCCCGGGATAACACCGGTGCAGATCGCGCACCGCCGCCGTGAGGACGACCACATCGCCAAGAGCGAGGTTGTGTTTGAGAACGAGCTTGCGCATCGCCACCGTGATTTGCCCCGGTAATTGACCTGACGAACGTCCGCGTCACGACCGACGTTATTTCCGTCGTGGCACCGTCTTCTTCTTGGTGGAAACGGGCTTTTTGATGGCGACAGGCTTCCGGCTTTTGGCGGGCCTTCGCAAGGGTGAGACCAAGCCCACAGACCCGGCGTGCCCGCGTTTCTTGAAAAGACGGATCGCAGTGAAGAATTTGGCGCGGTCTTCCGGCGGCAGCAGGCGGACGGCTTTTTGCAGCAGACCCTTCACGGAGATGACAAGCTTCGGCTGGCGCCCGGCCAGTCCGCCTGCAAGCGCCTGGCTCACCCAGGCCAGCAGAGCGTTGTCCGCCGCGGTTTCTCCGGGTCGTGCCGTATCGTCCGGCAGCGCGCCTCCGCCGGAGGAGGAACCCCGTTGCCAGTGTGGCGGAACAGCCGGAGCTTTGGCCATGCTTGGGGCTGCCGCCAAAGGAAGCGCCGATGCCGAACTCGACATTGAACTCGGGCTGGACCCCGAAGATGCCGCGGAAGATTGCACGGATGCTGACATGATGTGATCGATTGCTTGAGATTTACCGCCTGCTCCATCGGAGATTATTTGTAGTGGAAGGACACGTTTGAGCAAGCCTAAAGCCGGAGGCGCGTGGAGACCGGGTGCATCTCGACCCTGCCCCCGAAGGCCACCGGGTTGGAGCGCGACGTTGACGTCGCTTCCTCGTGCGAGAGACCGTCCGGCAATGTTTCGCCAACACCCATCGAACGCTGATGCGGCCTCAAGGCGGCGCGCCGGGGGCAGTGCGCGGAGGCGCCCGTGAAGACCGCACACGACCGTCCTGTTCCCACGGAACAAACCCGTTGAATCGCCTTGCACCGGGAACATCCGCGTGCCGAAACTCCCGTCCAGTAATGGCGCTGCCACCCGCATGATTCGCGAATTCATCATCAGCGACCCGGAGATCCACGACGGCGAACCCATCTTCACCGGCACCGGCGTGACGGTGGAAACCTTCCTCCGCTACCGCCGCGGCGACACGCCGGTTTACGAGTTTCTCGTGGATCATCCCACCGTCACTCCGGAACACGCCAAGCGTCTCGCGCGCTGGCTGGCGGCGCAGGATGCGGAGACCGTCCGGGCGCGTCTGGAACAAATCCGCGTCCGCCAGCCGAACAACCATGAGTGACACCTCGCCGCCTTCGCTGGCCCGGGCGCTGGCCGCCCTGCCTCACGGGCCGGAGTTCCGTTTTCTTGACCGGCTCATCGCGCTCGATCCCGGCAGGTCGGGGGTGGGCGAATACACCGTGCGCGGCGACGAGCCGTTTCTCCGCGGCCATTTCCCGGGACAGCCGTTGATGCCGGGTGTGTTGCTGGTGGAGGCTGCCGCGCAACTCGCCGGCGTCATCGCTCAATGCGATCCCGGTCTTTCACCGATGGCTGGGTTGAAACTCACCGCTTTGCGCGCCGTGAAGATTTTTGGCAGCGCCCGGCCGGGTGAGGTCATTCGCATCGAGGCGCGCCTCACCGGACGGCTGGGAAATCTGGTGCAGGCTCAAGCCGCCGCCACCGTGGGTTCCGAAACCGTGTTGCAGGCCGAATTGACGCTGAGCGGGGAGCTGCCGTGAAGCGGACTGGTTCGCCACCCGCGGTCATCGTTCCGCCCCGGCCAGCACCGTCTGAAAGTGCGGCGGTTGTTCCTCGCTGGCGACGACGGAGATTTCAATCTGCTTAAAGCCCGCCGCTTCGAGCCAGCGGTGCAGATCGCTTTCGGCGAAGCCCAGCCAGCGGTCGCCGTAGAGTTCGCGGGCCTTCTCAAACGGGTGCTGGAGGAGATCGAGAATCATGATTTGTCCGCCCGGCCGCAGCAGGCGGAAAGCGGCCTGGATGGCGCGCGCCGGTTGTTCGGCGTGGTGCAGCGCCTGGCTCAGGATGACGAGGTCGATGCTCAAGGGCGAGATGGGCGGATTCTCCAAGTCGCCGCAGCGGAACTCGAGATTCTTCAGCCCGTTCTTCCTGGCCTTGGCCGCGCCGAACGCGACGATTTTTTCCGAGTTGTCCACCGCAATGACTTTCTTGCCGCGGCGCGCGAGCAGTTCGCTGAGGAGCCCTTCGCCCGAGCCGAGGTCGGCCACGACCAGCGGAGGGAGGACGCGCAGGAGCAGTTGCCCAAAGGCCTGCCACGAGCGGCCGGGGCCGTAGCTGCGATCGAAACGACCGGCCACCTGATTGAAGAAGACCTGCGCCTGATCCTGCCGGCGGGCGAGCACGCGCTTGAGGTTGACCTGATCCGCAGCGTGTTCGGGGAGTTCCCTGGCGCCGGCGGCGGACAGGCGGACGAACTCCAGCGTGGTGGCATCCGCGTCGGCGTTGAGTTTGTAGAAGGCGCGTTTGCCTTCGCGGCGCGATTGGACGATGCCGGCCTCTTGCAGCAGACCGAGGTGCGTGGAGATGCGCGACTGGCCGAGCCGCGTGATCTCCTGCAATTCCGTCACGGCCAGCTCTTCCTGTCCGAGCAGGACGATGATGCGCAGGCGGGTCAGGTCGGCCAGGGCACGCAGTGGTTTGAGCGGATCGGGCATGGCGATTCAAGTTTCGCGGTCGTTGCAACGATGAATTCTGAGCGTCCGGATGTTCACCGAGGAACAGTTTCGTAGAATTCTCAGTTGACGACGCTGAAAAGTTTTATATCTTCTCATCACGATACGTCAATATGTTCGTGTGAACTGAGACCACCATCGGCTGCGGTTAACAAAATACTGAATGAGCAAACGATTCATCTTCTCCTCGGAGTCCGTCGGCGAAGGCCACCCGGACAAAGTGTGCGACACGATTTCGGATTACGTGCTGGATGCCTGTCTGACGCAGGACAAGTTCAGCCGCGTGGCCTGCGAGTGCTACGCCAAGTCCAACGTCGTCGTGGTCGGCGGCGAAATCACCACCAAGGCCAGGCTCGACTTCGCCGCCATCGCGAGGAAGGCCATCCGTGACATCGGCTATGTAAACGACGACGATGTCTTTCACGCCGACAAGGTGTTCGTCAATTGCTACGTCACCCAGCAGTCGCCCGACATTTCCCAAGGCGTCGATGCCAAGGCCGCCAAGGGCAAGAAGAAGGCTGAACAGGGCGCCGGCGACCAGGGCCTGATGTTTGGTTACGCGTGCGACGAAACCGAGGAACTGATGCCTTCGCCCATCATGTACGCCCATCGCCTCGGCCAGAAGCTCACCGACATCCGCAAGGCCGGAAAAGCCAAGTGGCTCCGGCCCGATGCCAAATCGCAGGTCTCCGTCGAATACGTCGATGGCAAGCCGGTGCGCATCACCAACGCCGTCATTTCCACGCAGCATGCGGACAAACTCAATGGACGTGAAGTTACTCACGCCGAGATTGAGGAGTTCTGCATCGAAGAGGTCATGAAGAAGGTGCTGCCCAAGGCGCTGCTCAAGGACACGCTCTTCCTCATCAATCCCACCGGTCGTTTCGTCGTCGGCGGACCGCAGGGCGACACCGGTCTGACCGGCCGCAAGATCATCGTCGATAGCTACGGCGGCTGGGGCCGTCACGGCGGCGGCGCGTTCTCCGGCAAGGATCCGTCCAAGGTGGACCGCAGCGCCGCCTACATGGGCCGTTACGTTGCCAAGAATGTCGTGGCCGCCGGTCTGGCGAAGCACTGCGAAGTGCAGTTCGCCTATGCCATCGGCTATCCGGATCCGGTGAGCGTGTATGTGAACACCTTCGGCACCGGCGCGATTCCTGACGAACAGATCACCGACGCCGTGCAGGCCGTGTTCAGCTTCAAGCCGGCCGACATCGTCAAGCAACTCAATCTGCTTCGTCCTATCTACGCCAAGACCACCAACTACGGTCACTTCGGCAAGTGCGATCCGGACCTGACCTGGGAAAAGACGGACAAGGTCGCCGCGCTGAAAAAGGCGGTTAAGTAAACCGAAGTTCGACTCACTTACCTTTCAACGAAAACTATGGCCACCATCAAACTTCCCCCCTCCCGCGCGAAGCTCGCCAAACCGGCCAGCAAAGGCGGCAACGGCGCCCCGAAGCAGGACTTCAAGGTCAAAGACCTGAGTCTCGCTGAATGGGGCCGCAAGACCATCCAGGTCTCCGAGCACGAGATGCCCGGCCTGATGGCGATCCGCGCAAAGTACGGTCCGCAGAAGCCGCTCAAGGGCGTCCGCGTCACCGGTTCGCTGCACATGACCATCGAGACGGCGATTCTCATCGAGACGCTTGTCGAACTCGGCGCCAGCGTCCGCTGGGCGAGCTGCAACATCTTCTCCACCCAGGACCACGCCGCCGCCGCCATCGCCGCCGCCGGCATCCCGGTCTTTGCCTGGAAGGGTGAAACCCTCGAAGAGTATTGGGATCTGACGCTCGCCGCGCTCACGCATCCGGGGATGAAAGGCCCGCAACTCATCGTCGATGACGGTGGCGATGCGACGCTGCTCATTCACAAAGGCTATGAGCTGGAGAATGGTTCCGACTGGGTCAACACCAAGAGCGGCAGCCATGAGGAGCAAGTTATCAAGAACCTCCTCAAGCGCGTGCTCAAGGAACGTCCCGGCTTCTGGCATGAAGTCGCGAAGGACTGGAAGGGCGTCAGCGAAGAGACCACCACCGGCGTGCATCGCCTTTACCAGATGCTCGAAGCCGGCAAGCTCCTCGTCCCTGCCATCAACGTCAACGACTCGGTGACCAAGTCGAAGTTCGACAACCTCTACGGCTGCCGCGAGTCGCTCGCCGACGGCATCAAGCGCGCCACCGACGTCATGGTTGCTGGCAAAGTCGCCGTCGTCTGCGGTTATGGCGATGTGGGCAAGGGCAGCGCGCACTCGCTGCGCGGCTTCGGCGCGCGCGTCATCGTGACCGAGATCGACCCCATCAACGCCCTGCAGGCGGCGATGGAAGGCTTCGAAGTCACCACGGTGGAAGACACCCTCGGCGAGGCCGACGTCTATGTCACCACCACGGGCAACAAGGACATCATCACGCTGGAGCACATGGCCAGGATGAAGGACCAGGCCATCGTGTGTAACATTGGCCACTTCGACAACGAGATCCAGGTGGACCGCCTCAACGCCGCCAAAGGTGTGAAGCGGCTCAACATCAAGCCGCAGGTGGACAAATACACCTTCGCCGGCGGCAACAGCATCTACATGCTCGCCGAGGGTCGGCTGGTGAATCTCGGTTGCGCCACTGGCCATCCAAGCTTCGTCATGTCGAACAGCTTCACCAACCAGTGCCTCGCGCAACTGGACCTGTGGCAGAACAAGGACACCGCCAAGGTCGGCGTCTATCGCCTGCCCAAGAAGCTCGACGAAGAAGTCGCCCGCCTGCACCTCGAGAAGATCGGCGTGAAGCTGACCAAGCTCACCAAGGATCAGGCCGCCTACCTCGGCGTGCCGGTCGAAGGCCCCTACAAGGCGGAGCACTACCGCTACTGAGCGGGCGCGGATTTCAAAACACGAAAGGCGAACGGGAAACCGTTCGCCTTCTTTTACTGACAAGACCTTGGGATGGGCTACCAAAAGACGCTTGGTCCCAACCCGCACGGGTAGGGCGCGTCTGTCCCCAGCGCGCCGTCGGGTTGACCGGGAGTGGTTCGCGGCGCGCTGGGACAGACGCGCCCTACCCAGCCCGGGTGTCGTCCATCCCACTGCCTGGGCAGTAATGCCTTAAAAGCAACCTTCCTTTCAAGCACGGTGGCATCGTGCAAACGATGGAAAAATATCGTCGGCAGGCACTCAAGCTCGCGGAGGTCACATTCCTCGGCGAGGACGAAGGGTTCGCCGCGCGCATTCCCGGTTTTCGCGGTCTGATCGCCACCGGTGATACCAAAGGTGAGGCGGCGCTGGCGGCACTTCCCCCGCACTGCCCTCGCAATCTCCTCCGCATTTATGATTTCAATTCGGCACAAACACGGCACTTCTTACAACGGCACTGCGGCACTTAACATTTAGGGAAGCCCGCCATGAAAATTAATTCTCGGCCGAGTGCAAGCCGCCCGTGCCGGCGCGGAAGGAGAGATTCATGCGCTCGGGATTGTCCGGCAGCGGCTGGGCGCAGTTCCACAGACACGCGCCGCAGTGGATGCATTTCTCGCGGTCAAACGCCGGCACGCCGTTTTCTCCCGGTCCGATGGCCTGACCGGAGCAGAGTTCGATGCAGATCTTCGTGCCGCATTTCTCGCAGAGGCTTGGGTAGAGAAAGACCACGTGATCCGCGTAGCCGTGCGGCGCCTGCACCTTGCCGCCCAGCAGGAGCGCATCCTGGTGCGTCATCAGCAACTGACCGTCGTAGGGAATCGCCGGCCAGCCAACCCGCTCCATCAAGGCGCTGTGTAACGAGGTTCCTTTGGCCTGGCACTCGGCGCGCAGCTTCTCGATCTCCGCTGGGGGAACGCGGTCCCGAAAATACTCGTCGAGGCTCGGCACCCGCTTCCACGGGGGCATATCGCGTCCGGGCATGGCCGCGCGACCACCGGTGAGATCCGCCAAGGCCATGCCGATCATGCCGGGCAGGACGCCGCGCTGGAAACCATCGCGTGATTTCTCGGCCACGCGCGCTTCCTTCTCCACCCAGCTTTCGCGCCGGCGACGCACGTAGGCGTCGTCGAGATTTTCTTTCGTGAAGGGCTTCTTCGCCTGGAACAATTCCACGACCGCCTCGGCGAGTTGCACGCCGGTGGTCCAGGCTTCGTCCACGCCCGAGCCAGTGAGGACGTTGGTGCTGCCGCTGCCCTCGCCGATGCGCGCAAAGCCGTCGCCCGCAAGATGCGGTTCGCCGCGCTTCCCGGATTCGCCGAGGGTCTTGGCGCCCCAGGAGCGGAGCTTGCCGCCCTGGAGATAACGCCAGAGAAACGGATGCTGCATCCAATGCTGAAGATAGCGGTACGCAGTTCGCGCCGGGCTGTCGAACCACGACGGCACGAAAATGCCGAACGACGCCACGCGATCCGGATGCACGTAGAGGAACCCGAAGATCTCGGGCTCGGGAAATCCAAAGGTGTGCAGCACGGTGCCCGGCTTGAGCGGCGTGTCGGCGGGCAGATCGACGACGAACTTCATGCCCACCGCCCAGTCGTGCGAGTGATGTCCCTCCGGCAGACCGAAGCGCTGGTCGAGTTGCTGGCCGATGGCGCCAATCGGACCGTCGCCCACCACGGTGAGCGCCGCATGAACGTCCATCCCTGGCATGAAGCCATCGCCGGGGCGGCCTTGCTTGTCCACGCCCTGATCGAGCAGGCGCACGCCCACGACACGGTTGTTCTCGATGAGCGCTTCGCTGACCGGCGTGCCGGGCCAGATTTGCACGGTGCCGGTGCCGAGCACCTGCTGGCCGACCCATTGCATGAACTGTCCCATTGACAGCACGAGGCCGTTCTTCTTGTGCAGGAACTCCGGCGTCCACGGCAGTTCGAGCGCGTCGTGTTCGACAGGCAGCGCGAATTGTCCGGCGCGAATCACCGCATCGGCCGCGCGCAAGGCCATCGAGCGGCGGCTTGCGCCAATTGGGTCGAGCAGATACAGAACCTTCTCCTCGCCCACCGCGGTCGCCATCGGAATCTGCGCCGGGTCGAGATCCGGAAAGGTCAGGCGCAAGCCGCGCGCCTTGGTGACCACGCCAGAGACGCCGAATCCGATGTCGTCCGCGCGCTCATAGCACACAATTTGCGGCGGCATTCCGGGCATCGTCGCGCTCTCAATGGCTGGGGTGCCATCGGGATTGAGAAGCTGCTTGGAGAGCGTGGTCAGGAATCCGCCCATGGCCGGACCGAAGCCGACGCAGGCGATGTCCACGTCCATGCGCTGGCGTTCAATGACGGGCGGAACTGATGAATCGGGCTGTTGCATTTTGGAACTGCGTTTGCCGAGAAGCATTCACGAGAAGCGCCGCGCGGTCAAATCCAGTGCGGGCCGGGAGCGAAGTCTGATTTGTGTTCATGACCCGGTCCTGAGGAATTCATCTGCGTATATCCGCGTCCATCGGCGTTTTTTTGATTCAATCACCGAGACTGGTGCCGACGCGCCGCGCTGCGCGAATCCACGGATGCTCGGCCGGAACGGTCTTGAGATGGCCAGCAACCTCCTCCAGCGGCACCGGCTCCACGCCTTCGCCCCGCGCCGCGACCATCACGCCGAAGACGCCGGCGCGGATGAAATCGGCCGCCGCGGTGCCCAGGCGCGTGGCCAACAGACGATCGCCGGCGGAGGGAGTGCCGCCGCGTTGCACGTAGCCGAGAATGGTCACACGTGCTTCCAGGTGGGTGAGATCTTCCAACTCCTTCGCGAGGCGCATCGTATTGCCAACGTGGGCGGCTTCGAGCTTCGCGAGCGCGGCTTTGGCGCGAGCCCTGTCTTTGAGAGAATGGGCCTGGGCACGCTTCTTGAGCGCGGACGCGAACGCCGGAGCATCGACGCGCGACACGGCGCCTTCCGCGACGGCGACGATGCTGAAGTTGGTGCCGTGTTCGCAGCGCCGGATGATGGCCTGCGCCACCTTGTGGGTATCGTAGGGGATTTCGGGAATGAGAATCGCATCCGCGCCGCCGGCAATGCCCGCGCCGAGCGACAGCCAGCCGGCGCGATGGCCCATGATCTCCGCGATGACGATGCGGTGGTGGCTGTGCGCCGTGCTGTGCAGGCGGTCGATGGCTTCGGTGGCGATGCCGAGCGCGGTATCGAAGCCAATGGTGGCGTCGGTTTTCGCCACATCGTTGTCAATCGTCTTGGGCAGGGTGACGATGTGCAGCCCTTTCTTTACGAGGCGCAGCGCGTTCTTCTGTGTGCCACCGCCGCCGATGCAAACCAGCGCATCGATCCCATTGCGGGCGCAATTCTCGACGATGGCGTCGGTCAGATCGTGAAACTTGCCGCCGATTTCCACGCGATGCGGCTTGATGCGGCTGGTGCCCAGGACGGTGCCGCCCACGGTGAGGATGCCGGCCAGCGCCTGCTTGTCGAAGGGCGCGAACTGGTTGTCGATCAAACCCTGGAAACCATCGCGGAAACCGACGACCTCAACGCCCATGCCGAGGAGTGCCTTGCCCACGGCGCGAATGGCGGCATTCAATCCCGGGCTGTCACCGCCCGCGGTAAGAACGCCGACTCGTTTGACCTTTTTCACGGGCGCAAGGCTAGCAAGCCCGTCCGCCTTTGGACAACATCGCTTTGAGCCGGGGAAGTCGGCAGCATTGCATCCGCGCTGTTGAACTCTGTTGCGTGGAAAACGAGATGGTGATTTCTCGCCATGCAAAAAAGCGGACGGAGAAGTGGTGCGAGCGTCACACGCCCGGCGCCTGCGGGGGGAGGATCTCCACAATCTCCGAAATCGGCTGGCCGTGCGGATCGAGGATTCGTGCCTGCCGGCCATAGAGTGTCGGTCGTCCTTCGAGTCCGAAGGCGCGGTCGATGAAATCATCCGCTTCCACCCGGATGAAGCATTTCGGGAAGCTGCGATGCGGCACCTGGCATTGATGCAGGATCTGACCGAGCGGAAGATGTTCTTCGAGAATCAACTCGCGCGCGTCCTTCGGCAATCTCGGCAGGCAGACGCGGTTCGCTCCAAACTCGACGGGCTGATGGTTGCGGTCCAACCGCAGGACTACTTCCCGAAAGTAAAAATCGCCGCGCCGCTCGCTGCGGAGGACGTCGATGTAGATGCTCGACTGGTGATGCGCCGCCAGCGTGGGCGTCATGTCGTTGAAATGAACGAGCAGCGACTTGTACGGCTCTGGCACCTCGGCACCCGCGATCTGTTCGATGCGCGGCATCGGCATTCCGGCCAGCGCGTAGAATTCATCGAGTGGGAAGACCGCCAGCGATGAGGGTGTCGTGGGCGACTGTGATAATGACGTGGGGTTGGTCATTGGCGTGGGGCAATTCTCCGGGAGCCCAAATCGTGGCGGTATTCGTCGTCAACGAGTCCAATCTTCTCGAATGGGATCGGTTGAAAACCGGCCGGGAGCGCGGGCGCATCCGGCTTCAGGCGGAAATCCAGTTTGTCCGGCGCGACGAATCCAGGGTCTTGGCCGACGTGGTTATCGCGCAGCGCCAGCATGTTCGTTTTGGCGTGCCAGTTTACGCTGAGCCATTTGCCGAGGCAGATGTTCTGCGCCACGACGTTGTTGGTCGGCGGCACGCCGATGAAGGCGTCGCCCGTGATCGCCGGCCCTTCCGGCGGACCGTAGTAGCGGTCGAGGTCCTTCATCGCGGGATACCGCTCGCGGTAGAGCGCCGCCGGCATCGCGGCGAGACCGCGGCGCATGAATTCATTGACCATCGAGCGCCACACCGGCGATTTGTCCAGGCCACGCCCGTCGATCTCCACCGCGGGGTTGCAGTCCACGAAAATGTTGTTCACCACCTGATGATCGCGCCCGCCGCCAAGAAACGCCGCGCGCTGCACCTTGTAGAAGACGTTGCCGTAAATCTCCGTGCCGCTCACGCAGTCGTCCATGTAGATGCCCATCGAACCCATGCCGACGCCGCCGGTTTCATGGATGAAATTGTGGCGGATGCGATTGCCGCGATACGTGTAATCGCGTCCAGTGTAGATGGCCCCCACGTCACCCGTCTCCAGCGCGATGTGGTGAATGTCGTTGAAGTCGATCAAGTGCTCATTGCCGTTGAATAGAATCGCGCAGTGCGGATGGTCGTGGATGAGATTATGCGAGGCTCGCAGGCCCACGCCGACCAAGTGGATCGCGGGCACGTAGCATTTCGACCAGCGCCCGATTTTCTGGAAGTGGCAGTTCTCCACGAAGTGCCCGGCCGGCGTGAGCGTCCGGCGATCGCCGCCGTTCAGGTCCACCCCGCCGTCGCCCGTGTTCTCGATATCGCAGCCGAGCACGCCGTGGCCGAATCCGCCGTCAATGCGGATGGCGTGGTTGCCGATGTTGCGCAGGACGCAGCCAGCCACGCGATTGCTGGCGCCGCCACGAATGGAGATTGCGAGGCCGCGGGTTGCTTCCAGTGACACGCCGCGGAGGGTGATGTTCGAGGCATTGATCAAAGATACCAGCGGCTGCTCCAGGAGTGACACGAGCGTCTCCGCCGACGCGACGGCCTTGGGCGGCCAGAAGTAGAGCAGGGCGTGCTCGCGATCCAGATACCACTCGCCCGGCTGATCGAGTTCTTCGAGCACGTTGAGAAAATAGAAGCGCTGGCCTTTGCGGAATCCGTAGAGCCCTTGAGGTGGCGCGGTCTTGATGAGGCGGCTGGCGCGGTCCAGCGACGCAATGCGTTCGTAGGAATTCGCCCAATCCCACGACCAATAGCCATGCACCCAGATGTCATCGAGGCTCTGCCACCGATGGGGACGATCGCCGGCGTAAAAGAATCCATCGGCGAGCTTGCCGGTCTTGCCGCCGTGACCGTCGCCTTCGCCCGCGCCTTCAGGGAAGCCGGCGATTTGTTCCCACGCACCCTCGTTCGGCCAGCGCGCCACGGTCATCGGCTGGTCGTCGAAGAACAATTCGAGATGCGAGGGAACCTGGCTGCGGGAAAACCCGCGCGACTTGAACTGACCGAAATTCGTGAGGCCCGTCGCGCGCAGATCGCCTTGCAGCACCTTTCCGCGCGCCTTTTCATCGAGACGCTCCAGCACCGCGGCATCCGTCACCGGGCTGAATCCGGAAAGCGTCCTCCCGCCGAGCAGGCGCACCGTTGCCCCGGGCAGCGCGCGAAACACCACCGGCGCACCGGGCTGTCCGCTGTCTTGCGCGGTCAGGTCAAAGGATCGCGTGCGCGGATAATCGCCGCCGAGAATCCACACGGTCACGCCGCCGTCCGGGAGTTTGCCCTGTGCGCGCTTGAGGCTGCGAATAGCATCGCGGGCGGCCTCCAGCGTGGCCAAGGGCTGCTCGCGCGAGCCGGAGTTGGCGTCGTTGCCATTGCGAGCGACAAAGAACTCGGTGGCGGCGAATGTGGGCGACTGCGTTCCAGCGAGCGCGAACGCGAGGAGCAAGGCGTGTGCGGTGATCTTCATTTTGACCGGATGAATGACGTTCGGGCGCAGGGCGACATTCGCGGAAGGTTCTCCAACGCTTCGGCGTAATTGACTGGTTTACCGGAGTACAAAGTAGCTCAGGCGTCCCGCCTGCAAGAGTCAGCCCGCCTCCGTTCCGCGCGGAGGAAATGAACCATGCAGCCGCGACGGCTGTGCTACTTTCGGCGGTTCACGCGTAACGCGCCCCACGATGCTGCGGCAGGAAGAACTCGTGCAGCAAGCGATCCACCTGGAGCAGTCCCTCGCGGTTGAGGCTGATCGCGTCGCCGTCGATGGAGAGGAATCCCCAAACCTTGAGCTGCTGGATGGGCGCGGCGAATTGGATCGCCGGATCGGTGCCGAATTTCTTCGCGAAGTAATCGCGGCTCACGTGCCCGAGCTTGAGCTGGAGGATGAACTCGCGGATGAACCGTTCTTCCGCCGTTGGCGTCAGCGCGCGAAAGACCGGCGAGCGTCCGGCTTGCACCGCTTCGAGATACGGCGCGAAGTCCGCCTGGTTCTGATAGTGCACCCCGCCGATGTGGCCGAAGCTCGCCACGCCCACGGAGAGCAGGTCCGCGCCTTCCCACAGCCGGTCGCGATAGACGAATTTCGTGCGCGCCTTGTCCTTCACCGCGGTGTAGGCGCTCGCGACGGAGTAACCGACCTTGCCTAGTTCGTCGAAGGCGTAACTGACCCAGCGGCGCTTCGTCTCCCAATCCGCCACGGGTGCCACCAGCTTGCCCTCCGCTTTCATGCGCTGGTAGATCGTCGTGTTGAACGGAATCTCCATCTCGTAAATCGTCACGCTGTCCGGCGACAACTCGATGGTCTTGCGAATGCACTCGCGCCAGTTGTCTTCCGTCTCTTCGACCATGCCGGCGATGAGATCGATGTTGATCTGCGGGAAGCCGATCTCGCGGGCGTATTCGTAGGCGCGGGCGATTTCCTTGCTGCGATGCGCGCGGCCGTTCACGTCGAGGATGTGGTCGTCGAAGTTCTCGATGCCGAGGCTCAGCCGCGTGACGCCAACCTCGCGAATCGTCTTGAGCTTGTGATCTGTGAGCGTGCCCGGCTCGCACTCGAAGGTGACCTCCTCGACCTCGTTCCACGGCAGCAGGCGTTTCATCTCGTCGGTGAGATGGCGGAGCTGGCCCTCGGAAAGATAGCTGGGCGTGCCGCCGCCGAAATAGACGAAGAGCGGTTTGCGTCCGCCGATGAACGGCTTCGCCGCATAGAAGGCGAGTTCCTTCAGCGCGGCATCGAGGTAGTTCTTGATCTCGGACGAGTCCTTGTCGGTATAGACCTTGAAGTAGCAGAAGTGGCAGCGCTTCCGGCAAAACGGAATGTGCAGGTAGATGCCGAGAGGGTTCGTGGTTTGTTGTTCGTGGTTCGTGGCTGGAGGGCGATCCAGCGCGGTTTCCAACTGAGGCACGAATTCGGGCTTCCAAAAGGAGAATGGTGGATAGTTCGAGACGAAGTAGTTGCCCACGGTCGTCTGCTTTTCCAGCGGCGGCGCCGCAGGGGTGCTTGGTGTGGCGATGTTGATGCTCATGAAAATCAGTCAGGCATGAATTGGACGCGGATGACCCGGCCGTCCTTGAACTCTACCACGCCCCAGTCGGAATTGAACCGCCCATCGTCGCTGTGGCGGAAGACCAGCGAGTTCGCCAGCGCCAGTTGGCTGCTGGTGTTGGTCGTGGTGGGACTTTGCGTTCCGGGCGCGGCCGGCCAGCCAGTGCCTTCCGTGTATTCCGCCATGATGGCGCTGACCTGCGTCGCCGTCATGCCTGTTTGAACTTTGTTCAGTTGCCCAAGAAACGGCTTCCGGCTAGTCCAAGGAACGAGGTGCAGCACACTGAGCAAGACGACGAGGATCACGGCGACGAATGCCGACAGGCGGCTTGGACGAATCACCACTGGCAGAATGACCAGCAGGCGGGACACTCCGTAGAACCAAACCGGCAGCGGCATTGCCAGCAGGATTTCGGCAAACCCTGCGACGACCACCGCCAGCACTCCGATTGCGAGCGACAGCGCGAGGGCGACGGGCCTTGCTCTAGCGGTCTCCAGCGTCACGTTTGTTTTGGTTTGATGCGCCCTTCGAGAATGGCTTGCAACGACTCCGCCACACCCAGCGTCTTGGACCACTTGTGCAGATGCTCCAAATCCAGTTGTCCCTGCTGCACGCGGACCACGCCGGCGGCATCCGACTGCTGGCGCGCTGAAGGTGTGAGTTTGTCCCAATAAAGTTTGTGAAGGACGATGTCCTCGGGAGTGGCAATCCAAGCGGGCACACCAAAGATGGTTTTCCGTACGCGGCGCTTGAACATCTCGCGCTCAAAGTCGGTATTGGCCGGCAGCCAGAAATCGACTTTGAGACCAGAACGCTGATCAATGGCGTTGAACTGATACGGCGGGCGATAGGCCGCCCTGACGGCAGTCTCGTCGATGAAGAAATCTCCGGCAAACGCGGCGACCACCTTTGGCACCGAGGTGGGCGGAAGCTGAATGGCAAATTCGAGATCGTGGGTTGAACGCGGGATGCCCCAGAAGTTGCTGGCCATCGAACCGGTGACCAGGTAGGCCACGCCCGTGCGGTTGAGGCGCAGCAGGCAATCCTTGAGCAAGTCCTGTTCGTTCATGTTTCGTAGGCCAGTTGAATCCGCTGCTTCAACTTTCGTTCCACTCCCTCCTCGCTGATCCCCGGATTTTGGGAGCGGATTCCCTCGCGAGCCACATCGCAAGACAGATCGTGCAAACGCAGCGCAATGCCCAGTCGCTCTTCGCCGGTCATCTGGCGATAACGCTCAATCTGCGCTCCGAGTGCGGCTTCGGGTGTCATGCCACAGCAGTGACGCGATTTTCAAACTCGGACACTTTCGGCGGCTGCTTTCCTTTTCCCGGGAGGAGTTTGTGCCCCTCGCCTTTAAGCAGCTTCGATTGGGCGGAAACACCGCCGGGGTATTTCGGGTTTAGCTTCCCGCCTTCCTTGAGCACGCGCCACCACGGCGTGATGCGCTTGGCGCCCTCGGCCCGCGCTTCCTCGGCGGCGTGAGCAGCAATCCACGCAAAGATGCCGGTGGTGATCGGGCAGCCCATGGTCGCGCCGTGCTTCTTGGCGATGGCGTCGCGCAGATGATTGATGGTGGTCACGCGGCCCTTGGGCACCCGGCGCATCAATGCATCCACCTCGCGCGGAGCCGGGATGGCGCAGGTTCCTTCGCCCCATTTGCGCGTCCTCTTGCCGTCGATGGCGATGACCTTGGGCAGGCCCTTGTCGTCGGCCAGTTTCTCGCGCCATGATTTCCGTTTCTTCGTGCTCATTTCTTCCCAAAGCAATAGACCGATCCATCCTCGCTGCCCACCACCACGCGGCCATCGGCCACCGCGGGTGAGCTGCTCACCGGCTGCCCGATTTCATAGGACCATAGCTGTTTGCCGGCGGCGAGCGAGACGAGGTAGAGCCGGCCGTCATCGGAGCCCACCACCACCTTGTCGCCGCAAACCACCGGCGAACTGTCCACCTTGCCTTGCGTGGGGAACGTCCAGAGCGATTTGCCCGTCTCGCGGTCGAGGCAATGGAGCTTCTTGTCGCGCCCGCCGACGATTACGCGCTCTCCGGCGATTGCTGGAGACGAGAAGTATGGGAAGTTTCGGTCGCGATAGACCCACTGGCGCGCGCCGCGCGCGATGTCGATGCACAGAAACTCATTCTCGAAATGTCCGAAATAGGCGCGGTGATCCTTCATTGCCAGCGAGCCCGCGATGTAGCCGCCCGCCTCGATCTCCTTTACCTTCGTTCCGTTCGTCAGCGCAATGACGTGCAGGATGGCATCGCATCCGCCGAACGCCGTCACCCCATCCGCGACCGCCGGTGCGCCGTTGATGTAATTGTTGGCCTCGTAAACCCAGTTGCTGCGGCCGGTGGCGGCGTCGAGGCAGTACAGCTTGAAGTCGTAGCTGCCCACCAGCACCCAGTTCGTGTCGCCGTGCGGCGATTTCACCCAGTTGGGCGCGCCGAGAATTTTGTCCCCCGTGGCATACTTCCAGACCACTTTCCCGGTGGCGGCCTCGAAGGCATAGAGCGAGCTGTCGCTGGAGCCGACAAATACCCGCCCGTCCAGCACCAGCGGTGACGATTCAATGCCGCCGTCGGTCTTGGCGCTCCACACCACCTTGCCCGTGGCGACATCGAGGGCGTAGAGATGCCCGTCATCCGAGCCGATGAAGACGCGTCCGCCGACGATGGCGGCGGAGGATTTCACCGGGCCTTGTGTCTTGAACGACCAAAGAAGATCAAGTTTCTCGGGCAACGCTCCCGGCGCGATGCCGAGCAAGGCCTGGCTGCCGCGAAACATCGTCCAGTCGGCGGCGAAGATTGTGGGCGCGGCGCACAGTCCAGCCGCCAGGACGAGACCGATAGCCAGCGAGTTGGCGCCACGCCTGGCAGCGTTACCGTGGCCTTGGGAAAGGGTTGAATTGTTCACAAAAGCTTCGATTAAATCTGCGGCAAATTACTGGGCCAGCCGTGGAGAGGCAACCTGCAAACCACAGCCATTGCTCAACCGTGGCTCTCCAGAGCCGTGCCAAGTTCGAACGAACGGTCAGGCACGCTTCTGGGGTTGGCAGCGCGGGCACCAGGCGGTGGTGCGTCCGCCCACGGGGGCGCGGAGCAACTTCGCCCCGTCACGCGGACACTGGCCGCCGTCCTTCCAGCGATGCGGGAAGAGCCACGTCGTCGGCGGATCTGAGTAATCGGTCGCCACGATGCGCAGCGCGCCGCGACAGACGAACCGGATTTCGCGCCAAAGACGCTGTTCTTCAGTGGCCCCGAGTTGCGCGGGACGCGTCTGCGGATGCAATTGCGCCCGCCAGAGAATCTCATCCGCCATCCAGTTGCCGACGCCTGCGAAGCGATCCTGCCGCAGTAATACGGCCTTGAGCGGCGCGCGCGCATGGCGGAGCAAAATCTCTCGAAAACGTGCCAGGGTGAAGGAGGCGTCGTGTGGCGGCGCGGGCAGACGCGTCCACCATCCAGGCGCCTCGGGACCGCAATGAAATTGCACGCGACCGAAGCCGCGAGGATCGGCAAAGACCAGCGTCCGCTCGCGCTGGCGCAACACGAAATGGTCGTGTGGATGCGGGGCGAAACGGGGAGGTTCGAGGCGCAGACTGCCGGTCATGCCGAGGTGCAGGCCGAGCCAGGCATCGCCCGAAAAGCGGAAGAGCATCTGTTTGCCGCGCGTGACGGAGGAATCAAGCGTGGCGCCGGTGAGCGTGCGCGAGAGCGCGGTGGAATCCAGCCCGCGCAGGGGGCGCTTGGCGGCGTGCAGTAAAACCGCCGTGACCCGCGCACCCAGACCGGGGTTCCATTGGCGGCGGAAATATTCAACTTCAGCAAGCTCCGGCATGGCGGGGAACATACGGGCCGCCGCGGATCGTGCAATGGAGGAAGCGCGGCGGGCAGGGATTTTAGGGAGATGCACAGCAGACCGGTGTTTGCCTGAATTCCAGCCGTGATGGAGGCGTCTGCCTTTCACCCTTATGAATCCCATCCTCGATCCTCTTACCTCGCGGCGCGAATTCCTGAAGACCACGGGACGCTTCACCGCCGCTTCGGCCCTGGCAGGTGCGGCCCTTCCGTATGTCCACGCGGCCGGCAGCGATCTCATCCAGGTCGCCCTCGTCGGCTGCGGCGGACGCGGGACCGGCGCGGCGTCGCAGGCGCTTTCCACCAAGACCGGCCCCATCAAACTGGTGGCCATGGCTGATGTCTTCGAAGACAAGCTCAAGAGCAGCTACGTCACGTTGGTGAAACAGAAGGCCGCTCAGGTGGAAGTGCCCGACGAGCGCAAGTTCCTTGGCTTCGACGGTTATCAGAAGGCGATGGATTGCCTGAAGCCGGGAGACGTGGTGATTTTCGCCACGCCGCCGGCGTTTCGCTGGGTGCATTTCAAGCGGGCGATCGAGAAGGGGTTGAACGTCTTCATGGAAAAGCCGGTCACCGTGGATGGGCCCACGACGCGCCGGATGATCGAACTCAGCAAGGAAGCCACGAAGAAGAACCTCAAGGTCGGTGTCGGGCTGATGGTGCGGCATTGCAAAGGGCGGCAGGAATTGCGCGAGCGCATCAAGGACGGGCAGATCGGCGATATCGTCTCCATGCGCGCCTACCGCATGGGCGATGGCGGCGGCGCCACCGGACCGAACAACGGCCGGACCCCCGAACTGCTCTATCAGGTGCGGCGTTTCCACTCGTTCCTCTGGGCCAGCGGCGGCGTTTACAGCGACTACTACATCCACCAAATCGACGAATGCTGCTGGATGAAGGACGCCTGGCCGGTCAAGGCCCAGGCGCTGGGTGCCCGCCAATATCGCGGCAATAACGTGGATCAGAACATGGATGTCTATGGTGTGGAATACGCCTTTGCCGACGGCACGCGCTTCTTCTTCGACGGGCGCAACATGCCCGGGTGCCACAATGAATTTGCCAGCTACATTCATGGCGCGAAGGGTTCGGCGATTGTTTCCACTTCCGGCCACGCGCCCGGCAAGGTGCGCATTTTCAACGGGCAAAGCACCGAGGGCACGCCAGCCTGGGCCTGTCCACAACCCGAGACTTCGCCGTATCAACTCGAGTGGGACGACCTCGTCTCGGCCATCCGCGAGGACAAGCCCTACAACGAAGTCGAGCGTGGAGCCATTGCCAGCGCGGTGTCTTCAATGGGGCGCATGGCCGCGCACACCGGGCAGGTCGTGACCTTCGACGACCTGATGAACTGCGAGCATGAATTCGCGCCGGAGGTGGACAAGCTGACCATGACTTCCGACGCGCCGCTCAAGGCAAACACCGATGGCAAGTACCCGCTGCCCGAGCCCGGCATCAAGCGGAAGCGCGAGTATTGAACGGGAAGCCGCTGGTCGGACGGACAAAAGCCGTGGGTCGCGCGAAGGGTGCGAAGGGTGAATCGCCTCCGAGTTTCCTGGCTGCTGTCGTGGCTGGCATTGCCTCATGGAGCCGGAGGATTGTTGGTCTTAAGGCGGACAGGAATCACAACGAACTGGTCAAAGCATTCCCCCGAAGGTGAGCCAGTCGCCTTTGCGCTCACTTACTACCCAGGCAGTGGGAAGGACGACACCCGGACTGGGTCGGGCGCGGCCGTCCCAGCGCGCTGCAAACCACTCCCGGCCCACCCGACGGCGCGCTGGGGCCAGACGCGCCCGTGAGGGTTGGCCCGCCTATTTCACAATTTTTGGTGGTTCCGCCCGGCGACAGAGCCGACGCGCCAGCCGGACCGTTTCGTAGCGCAGGTTTCCAACCTGCTGTATCGCGGATTTCCAATCCGCTGGCGCAAGGAGGTTCGGACAGCCGGCCGACGAGAAGTCGGCGAC
>JBBRWD010000045.1:0-51003 GCA_038249465.1 Limisphaerales bacterium
CCGTGGTTGCGAATGCGTTCGCTGGCTGGGCGGGTCTGTCCCTGCGCGCCGCAACTTCCGTGGGCCCACCACCGGGGCGCTGGGACAGACGCGCCCTGCCTCTCCGGGTTGCGATGGCGGTGCGGGAACTTGCGCAACGACTCATCCACTCCATCGTCGTGCGCAGCCGGTGGCGCTGTCTCGGCGCGCTTGGCCTCGCGTTTCTCGCACTGGCGTGCGTTGGTTGGCTCGCACTGGCGTGGGTGCCACTGCCGGCGGGATTGTTCGCGCCCGTGCCGCCGGGCATTGAAATCACGGATCGACACGGCCAGCCGCTGCGTTTGCTGCGCGGCAATGATGGCCAGTTCACTCGGCCGGTGATGTTTCGCGAGATTCCCACCGCGCTGGTGCAGGCCACGCTGGCCGCGGAAGACCAGCGCTTCTGGCAACATGCCGGCGTGGATCCGCGGGCCATCACGCGCGCTAGCTGGAGCCTGCTGCGCCACCGTCGCATCGTCTCCGGCGCTTCCACCATCACCCAGCAACTCATCAAGCAGGCGGAGCTCCGTCCGCGCACCTGGCGCACGAAGCTGATCGAAGCCACGCAGGCTCTGCGGCTCGAGCAGGTTTGGGACAAGCAGCGCATCCTCGCCGCGTATCTCAATCGCGTGGACTACGGAAATCTCAACAACGGTTGCGCGCAGGCGGCGCGCTTCTATTTCGACAAGCCGCTCGCCGAACTCAGCGCGGCCGAGTGCGCCTTGCTGGCGGGCCTGCCGCAGGCGCCGACGCGGTTGAATCCACTGCGGCATTTCGAACGCGCCCAGCGCCGCCAGCAATGGATCCTTCGCCGGATGCAGACGTGCGGTTTTCTCACCGAGGCTGAATTCGCGCGCGCCACGGCTGAACCGCTCCGCCTGGCGGATGCCGGGCGATCTTTCGAGGCGCCGCATTTTGTGGACTGGCTGCTTGGGGAAGGAATGGGAGAATGGAGTGATGGAGTGCTGGAGCAGAGTGAAGAAACAGCAGACGTCGCCGGACGGATTGACTCCAGCATTCCAACACGCCAACACCCCAACCTCCCACGCACCCTCCGGACTTCACTCGATCTCGAACTCAATCACTTCGTCACCCGCGCGCTGCGTGGGCAGCTTGCCGGCCTGCAATCGCGCCAGGTGAGGGACGGCGCGTTGGTGGTGATCGATAATCGCACCGGCGAACTGCTGGCGATGGTCGGGTCAGGAAATTTCTTCGCGGCGCGCGACGGGCAGGTGAACGGCGCGTGGGCGCGGCGTTCTCCGGGTTCCGCGCTCAAGCCCTTCACCTATCTCCTCGCGTTCGAGCTTGGCACCACTCCGGCGACATTGCTGGCGGATGTGCCCTCGGTCTTCGCCACGCCGACCGGTGAGTTTGCGCCGGTGAATTTTGATCGAACGTGCCGCGGTCCGATCTTCGCTCGCCAAGCTCTGGCGTGTTCGCTGAACATTCCTGCCGTGCGCCTGCTCGATGAACTCGGCGGTCCCGCGCTGTTGCGCGAGCGCCTGCGCGCCTGCGGCCTGGCCACTCTCGATCGTCCGCCAGAGCATTACGGACTGGGCCTCACGCTGGGCAACGCGGAGGTGCGCCTGCTCGAACTGGCCAGCGCCTACGCATGTCTCGCGCGTCTCGGCGAATATCGTCCGCTGCGGGTGTTTCCAGATCTTCCGCCATCGGAGTCGCGACGCGTGTTCGATGCGCGGGCGGCCTGGCTGCTCGCCGATGTACTCAGCGACAACGAGGCGCGCGCGCCGGCCTTCGGGCTGGATTCAAGCCTGCGTTTTGATTTCCGCGTGGCCTGCAAGACGGGGACAAGCTCGGATTTCCGGGACAACTGGGCGTTTGGCTACACCCCGGAATTCACCGTGGGCGTGTGGGTGGGGAACTTCGACGGCGCGCCAATGCAGCGCGTCTCCGGGGTGACGGGCGCGGCCCCGCTCTTGCACGCGGTGGTTACGCATCTTCACGAACGCTTCGGGACGAGTTGGTATGAGCGGCCCGAGGGAATCGTAGATGCGATGGTGGATGCCCGCACCGGCCGGCGGGTATCGGAGGGGGCGCCGGGGGCGGTGACGGAGAAATTTCTCGCGGGCTCGCTTCCGCCGGAAGCTGCGCCTGACGATTTCGACGAGCAGGGTCGGATGCGGCTTGGCGCGGAATATCAGAATTGGTGGCGCGATGGCGGTGCCGCGCTGGCCAGGCGTTTCAAGGTGCGCGACGACGCCAAGGCGGGGACGCTGCGCATCCTGTCCCCGCTGCCGGGCACGATTTTTTATCTCGATCCGGATTTGCCCGAGGGCGGGCGGCGGGTTCGCTTGCGGGCGCGGGGCGGCGGCGCGCTTCGGTGGGAATGCAGGTCGCTCGCGCTGCGCGGCGAAGGCGCGGAAATACAGGCGGAGTTGACCGAAGGCCGGCATCAACTCGTGTTGCGGGACGCCAACACAGGCCGCACGGCGGAGACGTGGATCGAGGTGCGACGATTCTGATGCGGTGCTCACGAATCCGTCGAACGGCCTGACATGGCAAACGGGGAGGCAAGGAGAGTCACCAGCATCGAAAGTGATACGTCGGAAGTTACGACAGCCTCGGCTGTTGACGGTTTGGAGAACATTTGTGAGTCTCCGCGCGTCCGGACGACCCATGGAAATCAAACACGCCATCATCACCGCCGCCGGCCAGAGCCAGCGGACTCTCCCATTGCAGACGCTCGTTGATCGGGACGGTTCCTCCAAATCCGCCTTGCGCATCATCATCGAGGAAACCCTCAGCGCGGGGGTGGAGGACATTTGCGTGGTCATCGCCCCGGGGGACCGCGAGGCTTACTCGGCGGCGGCGGAACAGCACGCCAAACGGCTTCATTTCGTCGAGCAACGGCAGGCTCTCGGCTATGGCCACGCGGTCCATTGCGCCGGGGATTTTGCGGGCCGTCGGCCCTTCCTGCTGCTGGTCGGTGATCATCTTTATGTCTCCGCTGGGAAGAAACGCTGCGCGCAGCAACTGGTCGAAATGGCTGCCGCCGAGAATTGCGCCGTCTCCGCCGTGCAATCCACCCATGAGGCCAAGCTTCCTTACTACGGTGCGGTGGGCGGACGCCTCGTGCAGGGCAAGCAACGCCTCTACGAAGTGGTGGACGTCCTCGAAAAGCCCACCCCGACGGAGGCCGAACAGCAATTGATCGTCCCGGGGTTGCGCGCCGGACACTACCTTTGTTACTTCGGCATGCATGTCCTCACGCCGTCCATCCTGGACACGCTCGGTGAGACTTTGGCCGCTGGCAGTGGAGCGAAGGTGAGTCTCAGCGCGGCGCTCGCCCGCGCTGCTGACCGCGAGCGGTATCTGGCCTTTGAGGTTGAGGGCCGCCGGTATGACATTGGCGTCAAATATGGGCTGCTGATCGCCCAGCTTGCTCTCGCCCTCAGTGGTGGAGATCGAGATGAAGTCCTGACCCACCTGGTCGAGTTGCTGGCTCACAAAGCGCGGTGAAGGGTGGCGCGTGTCGCAGTTCGCGAACTGTGAGTGACTCCTCACCCGCGGTCGCAAGGGTGGTTCCAACACCGGGCCGGAAAAGAACAAGGGCCGGATTTTCATCCGGCCCGTTCTGAGAACAAATTCTTTTCTCTTCGACGCTGCGCCGCGGACCACGCATCACTACCACACACAGTAAACCGCGTTTTGCGTCTCACCAACGAGGACACCATACCAATTCCCCTGTCCCCCACCAGTCACCAGAACTGGGGACGCGGTTGGATGCGATAGACGAACGCGATCTGCGTTCAATCGGGGGGATCGCCGGCAATGGTTTGTTGGTGGTCTTTGGGTCCACGGATCCCAATCTGCGGCAGTCGGTGTCGTTTGCATCAGGTGACGGGGAGAATTGGATCAAATGGAGCACCGATGCCAACAAACCAGACACTCATCGATATCGCCTCCAACGATGGCGCCTTAATCAACGCCAATCGCGACCACGGGCCGCCCGGCCACCGGCTGCGACAGGGTCGGTGGCTGGAAGGCCGCTTTGCACTCTGGCCCAACTGATGCTTGAAATAAGGTGTGGCAACCCGGAATCCCGAAAAGACACCGGTTATGAATACAGAGGGCATCATCCCACTGCGTTATTTTCACGCATTTCGCACGAAATTCACGCCTCGCATCCAGCGCAAGCGCATCGATCCGGTGCTGTATCCGCTCAGCCTGAAAAGATTGGGATCACCGAAGTTGACCGGCGGTGTAGTTCTGGCGGCACCGCGGTAAACCTCCCGGGCCTGGATGCCCGCACGGTTGGCGGCTCTTTACTCGGGCACACGGCGTTTGCTAGCCTTCGGCCAACTTGCAACGCTCGTCCGACAATCCAGCCGCGGTTTCGTCCCTCCCAGCGGAGACCTTGACACCTGCATCCCTGGTCGAAGTGGAGGGTTTGACCAAGCTTTACGGCGAGTTCCGCGCCGTTCACGAACTCTCCCTCCGCGTCAACGGTGGCGAAGTGATGGGATTGGTCGGGCCGAATGGCGCTGGCAAGACCACGACCCTCCGTTGTCTTGCCGGCATCATCCCGGCCACGCGCGGTGACATCCACATCGCCGGACACGACATGACGCGTGAGCCGATCGCCGCCAAGCGGCAGATCGCCTTCTTCACCGATGAGCCGCGGCTCTTTGATTATCTCACCGTCGAGCAGCATCTCGCCTTTACGGCGCGGATTTACCAGGTGGCGCAGTATCGGGAGATTGCCCAGCCCCTTCTCGAGGAACTGGAGATGGCGGACAAACTCAAGGCGCTTCCCGGTGAACTCTCGCGCGGCATGAAGCAGAAGCTCGCCATCGCCTGCGGCCTGCTGCATTCGCCCAGGGTGATCTTTTTCGACGAACCGCTCACCGGCCTCGATCCGGTCGGCATCCGGCGCATGAAAAAATCCATCCTCAACCGCGCCCGCGCCGGGGCGGCCATCATCATCAGTTCGCACCTTCTTCACCTGCTCGAAGAAGTCTGCTCGCATGTTCTCATCCTCAAGCGTGGCCGGAAGGTGGTGGATGGCACCATCGAAGGCATCGCCGCAGTCTTTGCCGGGCAGACAGGCGACGCCAGCCTCGAGACAATCTTCATCCGCGCCACGGGCGAGGGAGATGAGGATCTTGACGCTCCGGCGGGTGGAAAATGATCGAGGGTGGAACGCGCGTCCTCATGGCCGACAATTCCTCCAGCCAGCCGCACATCGTCCGGGCGCTGTTCTATCTGCAGACGCGCCTGGCTTGGAATCGCCTGGGCTCGCGCCTCCGGCGGTTGCGCCAGCCGAAGTATCTGGTCGGGGCCTTGGCGGGCGGATTCTACTTCTATTTCTTCTTCTTCCGCTCGGTGTTCATCAATGTGCGGGGCGGCCTGGCCGGGCCGCGTCCGACACTCCCTGAGGAATTCATCCCGCTGGGTGAATCGATTGCCGCGCTGTTCCTGCTGGTCATGGTGATGCTGGCGTGGGTGTTGCCGCGCAAACGCGCGGCGATGGCGTTTTCGGAGGCCGAGGCGGCATTTCTGTTCCCCGCGCCGATCTCGCGGCGCACACTGATCAACTTCAAGCTGCTCAGGTCGCAGGTCTCCATTCTATTCACCTCCCTGATCTTCTCCGTGCTCTCGACGCGCTTCGGCAAATTCGGCCAGGTGTGGCTGCATGTGGCCGGCTGGTGGCTGGTGCTGGCCACGCTCAATCTTCAATTCCTCGGCGCCTCGTTTGCCATCACCCGGCTGATGGACAAGGGCATCACGCCGGGGCGGCGGCGCTGGGGGATTTTCCTCGGGGTGGCGGCCGTGCTGACCGCAGTCGTCGTCTGGGCGCACGGCGCGATTCGCGAGCCGGTGACGGAGGACTTTGGCAGCGCCCCGGCGTTGGCGCGTTATCTTGGGCAGTTCTTCGAAGCCGGGCCGCTGCCTTACGTGCTCTATCCGTTCCGCCTGCTGGTGCAGCCTTATCTGGCCCAGGATTTGAGCCATTTCCTCGTCGTGGTGATGCCGGCGCTTGGGCTGCTGGCGCTGAGTTATGTATGGGTGATCCGCTCGGATGTGGCCTTCGAGGAAGCTTCCCTTGATCTGGCGCGGCGGCGTGCCGAAGTCATGACCGCCGCACGCGAAGGTCGCGATTGGACGGCGATGCAGGGTCCGCAAAAAGGCCGCCGGGCGCCGTTCCGCCTCAATCCCAACGGTTCGCCCGCGGTGGCGTTGCTGTGGAAAAATCTCATCGCCTCCGGACGCCTGTTCAACCTCCGATCGCTGCTGCTGCTGGGATTCAGCGTGACGGTGTTTGCGTTCGTGGTCAGTGCGGGCGGTGAAGTCTCGCCGGGCGGTTGGAGCGTGGCCTTGGGAATGGTGACCATCACGGTGTTGGTCTGGACGCTCTTCGTCGGTCCGCAATTGTTCCGGCAGGATTTGCGGCACGACCTGCCGGTGGCGGATGTGTTGAAACAGTTTCCGTTGCGCGGCTGGCAGGTGGTGCTCGGCGAGATGCTGGCGCCCGCCGTGATTCTCACCGCGATGCAATGGGGATTGCTGGTGCTGGCGGCGTGCTTTTTCACGACGCTGCCGGGCAATCCCGAGGCGTTGCCGGTGGCGAATCGCCTGGTGATCGCCGCCGCCGCCGGTCTGCTGGTTCCGTTGGTGAACCTGCTCCAACTGCTCATTCCCAACGCCGCCGTGCTGCTCTGGCCCGGGTGGATGCTGACCGAACGTGGCGGACACGGCGGCATCGAGGTGATGGGGCAGCGCATCATTCTCCTGTTGGGCCAGGTCGTGGTGTTCCTTTTGGCCGCGGCCCCGGCGGCGGGGCTTTTCGCAATGGTTTTCCTGCTGCTCAAATTCGTGGTGGGCTGGCAATTCGCGCTGCTGGCCGCGTCTCTTCTGGCGGCGGGGTTGCTGGCGGTGGAGGCGGTTCTCGGTGTTCTCCTTCTCGGGCGATGGTTCGAAGGATTTGACGTGACCGCCGAAAGCCGCGAGGCATGATCGCCCTGCGCGATGCTCGCGACGCGGAAAGACTGGAATTGCCAGGCAAGGCGTGGTCTCGCTAAAAGGAATCCATGTCAACCAACTCATCCTTCAGGCCCATTCACCAAATTCGCGCCGGCGTCATCGGCACCGGCTTCATCGGCCCGGTTCACATTGAAGCGCTCCGGCGCCTGGGCGTGCCCATCGCGGCTCTCTGCGATACTCCAGACAGGGTTCAGGCTGCAGCGCAGAGGCAGGGCATCCCGCTCGCGTTCGGCGATTATCGTGAATTATTGCGTTCGCCCGAGGTGGATGTCGTGCATATCACCGCGCCAAACCGCTTTCATTGCGAGATGGCGCTCGCCGCACTGAAGGCCGGCAAGCATGTCATCTGCGAAAAGCCGCTCGCCATGAATACCAGGGAGACCGCGCAAATTCTCCAGTTGGCCAGGGCGTCGAAGGCCGTTTTTGCCGTAAATTACAACGTGCGTTTTTATCCTGCAATCTTGTCCCTCCGGAAAATGGTCGCCGACGGTGGACTCGGCGACATTATCCACGTCAACGGCTCCTACATGCAGGACTGGCTGTTCAAGGACACCGACTACAACTGGCGCCTGCTGCCCAAGGAAGGTGGTAAACTCCGCGCCGTGGCCGACATCGGGACGCATTGGATGGACACCGTCTCGTTCATCCTTGGCGCGAAGATTAACTCGGTGTTTGCGGATCTCAGCACCTTCCATAAAACCCGCAAACGGTCGCTCGGCGAGGTGCAGACCTTCTCGAAGGCCGACACGGCGATGAAATACGCGAGCTTCAAGGTCGAGACCGAGGATTTCGCCAGCGTGTTGCTGCAATTCACCAACGGCGCCCGCGGCAATCTCGGCGTGTCGCAGGTGGCCGCGGGTCGCAAAAACTGCCTCCGCATCGAACTCTACGGCTCGAAGAAGTCCGCGTGCTGGTGTTCCGAGGAACCGGAGATGCTGCGCTTCGGTAATCGGGACGGGGCGAACGAAGTCGCGATCCGCGCGACTCCGGCTTTCGGTGACGGCGCGGCGGGATTCATGGATTATCCGCCCGGGCATGTGGAGGGTTTCCCTGACACCTTCAAGATGCTCTTCCGCAACATCTATTCGACCATCGCCGCCGGTGGGACGGGACCACGCCATTTCGCCACCGCCCAAGATGGGCATCAGGAAGTCGCGGTGTGCGAGGCGATCCTGCAGAGCAACACAGCGAGGACATGGATGAAAGTGTGACCGAATTGCTTTGCGGAGGCGGGGTCCGCCATGGAACCCATCTCCCTGTTCAAACCCAACCAGATAGAACGCATTGATCGACCCATTCACCTTAACTTCACGCCTATGAAACTCGGATTTTTCACCGCCATCCTCCCGGAACTCTCGTTGGAACAAGTGCTGGAGTTTGCCGCCCGCGAGCGGTTCTCCTGCCTCGAAGTCGCCTGCTGGCCCGCCGGCAAGGCGGACCGAAAATTCGCCGGCATCACCCATATTGACGTGGACGGTTTCACAAAAGCCCAAGCCGACGACGTCAACGCGCTCTGTGCCAAACACGGCGTCAGCCTGAGTGCGCTCGGTTATTACCCGAATCCGCTCGATCCCGATCCGGTCGTGTCGAAGAAATCCGTGGAGCATTTCAGGAGGGTGATCCTTGCCGCCGAGAAACTGGGTTTGCAGAACGCCAATACCTTCGTCGGTCGCGACTGGACAAAGACGGTGGACGAAAACTGGCCACGCTTCCTCAAGACCTGGAAGCCGATCATCGCCTTTGCCGAGGACCACGGCATCAAGGTCGGCATTGAGAATTGCCCGATGTCCTTCACGCGCGACGAATGGCCCGCCGGCAAGAATCTCGCCACCTCGCCCGTGATCTGGCGTCGCATGTTCAGCGACATTTCATCGAAGAACTTTGGCCTGAACTACGACCCGTCGCATTTCATTCTGCAACGCATGGACCCCATCAGCCCCCTGCACGAGTTCAAGGACAAGCTCTTCCATCTGCATGCCAAAGACCTGACGGTTCATCCGGAGAAGCTGAACGAAGTCGGTATCTTCGCCTTCCCAAAGGAATGGCACACGCCGCGCATTCCCGGCTTCGGGGACATCGGGTGGGGGCGTTTCATGGCGAAGCTCCACGAGATCGGCTACGACGGTTCGGTATGCATCGAGGTGGAGGATGACACGTTCGGCAAGACGCTGGCGGGGCGTAAGCAGGCGCTCACGGTGGCGCGGAATGTGTTGGCGCCGCTTTTCGGTTGAGCGCCAGCTTGAAGGTCCATTCGCAGCCGATAAAAAGGCGATATGAAGACGCTGACCATTGCCGACGCGAAGAAGAACCTGAGCAAGTGGCTGCAAGCGGCGGCCCAAGGCGAGGAGGTCGCGATCGTCTCGGGTGCGGACCAAAACAACTTCTGCCACGCTGTTCCGAGACTGGACAGTGGCCGATGCTGCTGTGCTGACGCTGACCGGCCCGTGTGGAGCACAATCGCTGGCGTTGCGGCAGTGCGGGATGGTAGGCGCGACGCAGACCAACGTGGTCAACCTCTCGGTGATCAACACGTTTCTGGTGGAGAGCAACTGCTGGGTCGATGCGCTGGGGATGGCACAACTCCGGCGTCCAACCGGGGCAACGCGGACAAGGACAGAGTGGAGGAACGCGGGGCGGCGCATTCGGTAGTTCCGGAGGAGGTTCGCTCCCAACTCGCGCATCTGGACGAAATCCTCCCGGGTCTGTTCCGGCAAAGCGAACGGTTCGCCGTTGGCGTTCGGCGCGAACGCGGCCGCCAACATGGAGGCTGTCGGCCTTGCGCATCTGGACTGAATCAGAGCGCGGTTCAATCACATGCCGCGTGCCCGGACAATCCATTTGCTCATGCGCGTTTTCGCAAGCAGCTTGGGTGAGACAAGGCAATTGGCGCGCGAGACCAGAAGAAATCCCCTCACCCTTGCCCTCCCCACTCGTTCCTCGCGGGGCGGGCCGAGGTGCGCCCGTCACCAGTCGAGACGCGTTCCACCCGCGTCCCCATTCTTCACGAGATGTTTGGGACGGAGTGGAGCAGGGTTCTCAGAACCGTGGCAGCGGACGTGTGTCCGCTCTGAATTTCTCTGCGGACGCCAAGAAGAAGGAGCCGACTCACGCCGGCTCATTAATCACGAAAGCGCGGCGTTGATGAAGCCTGTTTGCCCCACGCTTAATTCAGAAGAACAGCAGGACTGAAATCGCGCCCTGATCCTGATTCAGTCTTGTTTCGAGGCCATCCCGGGCGTAGGCAGAGGCGACGCGCTCGTAAAGGCTGTCGAATAACCAAACACACTTCCGGCGTATGCCCTTTTTCTCTTGCCCCCGCTCCGACCGCCAACTGTTGCTTCGTCAGGACTCCATGTACCGCGAGACAACCCAAGCCGGGAATGCACCTCAGTTCCAATCGCGAGGCGCCCGTTTCACGCTCGTCCGCGCCGTCCGGCTCACCTCGCATTAAAAGGAAATCCATGAAAACCAAGTTCCATTCGACATTCGTTCCAATTGCCATCGCCCTGCTGGCCGCCAGCGCCCTGGTCACCGCCGTGCCTCGCGCGCCGGCGCAGGGCGACACCGTGACCATCAGCGCCGCCGAGTTCCAGCGCATGGCTTATTCCAGCCACCTGCTCACGACGCTCTTCGAGAAGCCCGAACTGGACGCCAGCCTCCAAGTGCTGCTCGAACTTCAGCGCCGCAATCCCCACGCCGACCCTGCCGCCCTGACGGACGTGCTGCGGCAAACCACCGCCCGTTATCGCACCGATGCGCCCGCCTACATCCGCAACTACGGTTCGCGCGATGAAATCCTCGCCGCCTATCTGGACGCACTGCGCCAGGTGCCCGCACGCACCAATCTCGTCCCGGCCAATCTCAGTTTGCTCAACCGTCTGATGACGCGCGCGCAAGCGCCAAGGGACGAACCGCAAGCGGACATGATCCATTCGGGCAGCCAGAGCCTGCTCGGGTCAGAGGGGAGTTTGGCCCAACGCCAGGCCTTGCTGGACGCCTGCATCGCTCGCGCGCAGGGACACGCTGTTTTTCGGGCCGCCATGGATGGCCTGCTCCTGCCGGAAACGCTCGTCTCGTTGGGCGACAGCCCCGCGCAGATCATCGGCAACACCAATTCAGCCCTCCATGGCGATCCGACCATGCAAACCCTGCTGGCCCTCAGCGCCGCGAGCGGCGACGGCAGCCTCACCGTCTCCAGCAATCAGCTCATGACCCTGTTCACCGACGCGACGCAGAGCTTCTGGGACATCATCCACACCAACTTGGCGGTGCAACGCGAGATCAACCAGAGCCAGCCCGACCTGCCAGCCTACCTGACCAACCAGCCGGCCATTGACGCTGACGCGCAACGCCTCGCCGCAGTGAGGCAAGGCCAGCCCCGCAAGCTCGCGTCCGCGACGGCGGCCGTCCTGGTCCAGTCCAAACTCATGGCCGCCAGGGATCCCTTGATCAAGCTTCCCGGCCAGATGCAAGGCGTGGCGGAAGGTCTGCACAAGATCACCGACGGCCTGGCCGCCTTCAGCGCCAAGGACGCCACCAAGCTCGGCAAAGTGGCGGCGTCGGGCAACATCCTGGCCGGCGCCCTGGGAATCTTCGACCTGTTCTTTGGCGGCGAATCCCCCGACGAGGAGATCGTGCGTGAAATCGGCAACGTCAAGATTTTGATCGAGGATTTGAGTAAGAATATGAACTACCGCTTCGACCGGGTGGACCAGTCGCTCGTGCAGATTTACGAGACGCTCAACGAGCAGTTCGACCATCTGGGCGGTGACGTGGACCAAATCCGCCTGGCGTTGCTCGACGTGCAGACAGGCCTCTTTCGCGTCGAGCGCAACCTCAACACTTTTCACGCCCTGGACTGGCGGATCGAATTGGTAGAGGACATGAACTATGTGCGCGGCTTCGAGGGCAGGGCAGGTCACCCGATGCCCTATACGGACAATGCCCCCAGCGATTTCCTTTCTTACGAGAACGCGTTCTTTACTCACGCCTTCAACCGGGCCTCCTTGGAGACCCTTTCGCGTTACACGACGCTGCCTTTCGGCGACGAGTACTTCCACTCGCAGTTGTCGCCCGGCGGCGCCACGAACGTGTACGCCGAAACCCTGAACTACATCAAAAAATGCCTGCGGGAGCGTCTGGGCCTCACCACGAGTTTCCCCGAACAACCGGTCCTGGCCAACCCGCAAGACTGGGCGGCCGGCGCCTCCGCCTGGCTGCAACTGGCCGTCGAGAATCCCGGCCACTTCCGCCGCTATGAACGGACGCTGGGTTATCCCGACCGCCTCGACGACATCATCAGCAAAGGCCGCGAGCTGACGAATTTCCTCGGGAGGCTGACCTTCACCGGCACCAACGTCAACAGGCCGCTCTATGCCGCGCTCCAGAGCTTCTACCTCGGCAAGCTGACGAGTTTCACCAATCAGGTCCGCTCCACGGAACAACATCGGGCCGATGAACACGCGTTCGGGCTGGATTTATGGCGCCAATGGTCGAGCGCCGCTCCGCGTCCTGCCGCCACGGGCACGGCGCTGTTCCAAACGCCTTACATGAGTTCTTACCCCATTCCTTCGGACGCTCAAACGAACGCGGTGGCCATTGCCTCGGGCAGGGACTTTAATCTGGCGCTCAAGACCGATGGCGCGGTCGTCGGCTGGGGACGAAACACCAGCGGCCAGGCCACGATTCCCGCCGGCTTGAGCAACGTGGTGGCAATTGCCGCGGGTTCGGAACACAGCCTGGCCCTCAAGGCCGACGGCACGGTCGTCGGCTGGGGAGCCAATTACTATGGCGAGACGACGATTCCCGCCGGTTTGAACAACGTGGTGGCGATTGCCGCGGGAGACTATCACACCTTGGCGCTCAAGGCCGATGGCACGGTCGTCGGCTGGGGAGACCACTACTTCGGCGAGACGAACGGCGCCGCCGCCGGCATCCATGTGGTGGCGATTGCAGCGGGTGGTAGCTTCAACCTTGCACTCAAGGCCGATGGCACGGTCGTCGGCTGGGGACGAAACTCCTTCGGCCAGACGACGATTCCCTCCGACTTGAGCAACGTGGTGGCGATTGCGGCGGGCGGCGGCCACAGCTTGGCGTTGCGGGCCGACGGTGCGGTCGTCGGCTGGGGATTCAACAACCTTGGGCAGACGACGATCCCCGCCGGCTTGAGCAACGTGGTGGCGATCGACGCGGGCGCCGCCCACAACCTGGCCCTCAAAGCCGACGGCACGGCGGTCGGGTGGGGATGGAACAACCTTGGTGAAGCTACCATTCCGGCTGGGGCGACCAATATCATCGCCCTGGCGGGCGGGGATGACCACAGTACGTTCCTCACCGCGACCGGCGCGGGCCTGCCGGTTGACAACGGCCGGCGGGGCTTCACTCGCGCCCCAATTCCCACCCGCGTGGCAGACTTGTTTCGCGACGTGAACGAGTTTGTGCTCACCGATCTCGATCTCGATCTGCATCGCCCGGCCATCGAACTCAGCGGAGCCAAGGCCGTGCTTCAAGCGGTGCTGGAACTCGGGATGCCTTACACCCTCGAGCGTGACGACGTGTTGCACGGGTTCCTTTACGGCAGCGAGTCGCTGGTGGACATGAAAGCTTCCCGTGCGTTCCTCGCCGCCGAAAATTCGAGACTCGCGGCGTGGACGGACGCGAAACCCCAGGTGCTGAGTGACGTCGCGGCACTCCTCTATCTCCGTTTTGCGGAACGCCTCGAGGCTCGGCTGAACGATTTGGCGGCCACTGGCGAACCCGAACTCCCACGCCTCGTGGAGCACACCTTGCGCCTGCTGAACCTGCTCCGCGACGCGTGGGCGAGTGTGCCGCCGCCAGCCCTGGAAATCGGCCGCGAAGCCAACGCGCTCGGCATGGTCCTCTATGGTGAACCCTACGCGCGTTACACGTTGCAGCATCGCGACAGCCTCAGCGTTCCCGGCTGGACCAGCACAACGATCACGAACCTGCACAGCGAGCAGTCGATCCGCCCGCCGATTTCCAGCAACCCGCAAGGCTTCTATCGGACAGTGCTGCCATCGCCCTGACGATGACTCTCGAACGGCGGGAAGACCCATCGAATCTGAAAATCGCCCCGCCAGATTATGGGAAGAACAGCCTATCGTGAACGACAGGCGCGACGGCACTTCGACGGTGGACATGGGCGCCCATGAGCGGCAGAGGCCATAGCCCGACTTAGCGGACTGGAGGGCTGGGAAGGCGGGAATGGCTGGATTTCACGAGATTGAGTCCAAAGGTCTGCACTACAGCCATGGTGATTTCGCCTCTGGTTGCGGCGGTCATTTCAAGGCCTGGATCTTCGGCAGGCCTTGTTCGGGCAGGGTGAGCTTGAGTTGGTCGAGGAGAAGTTGGAGGTCTTTCTCCGGCTGGGTGTGACGGGCCATGACGATCTCGCGTCCGTCGGTGGTCGGCAGGTGGACGTCGATCATCTGCACGGCGGCGAACTTCTCCAGCACGGCCCGCGGCGCGGTTCGCCGAAACGCCACGAATGTCTGCAACTCGCCAAGGATGCTGGCTTCGAGGGCATGGAACTGAATCGCGGGCGCATCCGCGCACTGCCCCCGGCGCGCGGCCTTGAGGCCGCTTCAGCATTCGATGGGTGTTGGGAAACATTGACGGACGGTCTCTCGAACGATGAAGCGACGTAAACGTCGCGCTCCAACCCGGTTGCATTCGGGGGCAGTGTCGAGATGCGCCCCTGAATCGCCGATCCGGGAGCGCCGGCTTGACAAAAGGCCGTGGTCAACTAATCGTCCCAACATTCATCTGCCCTGCTGATTGTCCTGCGAGGTTCGTGTCTCGTCCTGATGGAACGGTGCTGGATCGCGCGCGGGGGGGCGGCGCACTTGAATTTGTCCCTTGAATAATCAGATGCCATTTCGGAGGCAAGGATTGGCCCTCGCTTTAACGGTTCTCGCCGGGTCGCTCTGCGTTGTGAACCTGTCAGCGGCTGTGCCGGCGTTCGCAGCCACGGGCGTCAAGATTCCCCTCCTCGATTCCAGCCGCACGGCGACCATTGCCACTTTGAAGGTGGCGCGGGCGGCGCTGGACCACCACCGCTTCGGGGCGTTTTCCGTGAAGTTGCTGCCGCGGGTCGTGGCCGAGAATGTGGTGTTGGAAATCGCGCAACCGCAGGCGGCTGGCGAGGCGCTCCGCCGGTTGGGGCCGCAACTTCGACAACTCGGCCGCGGTGACACCTTCGAGGTGCGTGAGTTTGCGCTCAGTTTCCCAGGCGAGGACCAACCGCGTTTCTCCGCCCGCCGTCTTCGGCCTGTCGCCGCCCCAAACGCATCGCTCTTGGGCGTGAAAGGCGGAGTGGTGTTCTCGGGCGGGGAGCGCCTTGAAATCCCCGGGAGCGCCCGCCTGGATTGTGCCAGCGGGCGCGTGACCTGGGCGGCTGACCGGCAAGTGATTCACTTCGATTTGATCAGCAGTTCTTTCGGTACCAACCAAATCAACCCACCAGGCAAATCCGCCAAACTATGAAACCGACGCCTCCCATCCTTGCCGGACTCCTGCTGGCCTCCAGCGCTTTCGCGGCCTCTGTCACGAACGTGGATCAGATGATTGCGCTCGGCCGGCAGGAACTGGCCAGCCACAGCCTAATCGAGGCGAACCAGTGGTTCTCCAACGCGGTTGTCCGCGCGCCCAACCACGAGGTCGCCAATGCGCTGCTCGCCATCACGCGCCTGGCCATGTTGCCGGAGCATCCGCAGATTGCGGGCTTCATGGATTACCTCGGCCTCGAGGCCGGCGGGCGCGACATCTACAACTGGACCGCGCAGCCGGTGCTCGACACCGACGGAAACCCTGTGCTGCCCGCGGGGCTGACCTCCACGCAGGCCATCGCCCTCATCCGGTTCAAGGTGTTGCCAGCCATCACGGCGTCCCTTGGCAACCTGGCCCGCGTGAAGAGCACGAACTTCTCCCTCGCCCTGTCCGCCGTGGAAACCAAGATGGACGACGTGGTGGTGGACTTCGGCGATGTGCAACTCGCCCGCGCGGGGCTGCACCTCGCGGAACTGTTCTGCTACACACTCAATGCGCACAACCTGAACGTGAACGTCGATCGGTTGCGCACCATGGTGGACAACGACCAGTTCTCGCTGGAGAACGTCCTTTCGGCCTACCCGGATTTGCTGGCCTCCAACAGCCGCGGCGATCTGCTGCTCTCGAAGGTGGCGCTGCAAAACGCCATCGCGCGATACGGCACGGCTTCGACCTTCATTCGCCGACGGCCCGCCGGGGTGACGCATCTGTTCGAACTCAAACCCGGCGACGTGGCGGGTGAAGCGGACTTCCGCACCAACGCGCTGAAGAGGATCACCGCTTCGTTGAGCGGCCCGGTGCGCCTCTCGGACGACCGCGACGACCGCAGCACGCTGTTCATCGGCGCCTACTTCAACGGCACGCGCTCGCTGCGCAGCCTGTTGCCGGTGTTCGACGGCGACAACGTCGTGGCCGGCACGCTGCCCGATCCGACCTTCGGCGGCATCATCGGCGGGGTGACGCGCGCCGACTGGGAGGAGCAATTCGCCGGAGAGAACATGCAGACCAACCGGGCCGAAGTGGTCAAACCCGTGGTCGCGATCCTAGCGCCGGCGTCGAGCACGAAATACGTGCTGCCCGGAATCCTGTTGCAGGGCATGGCGAGGGACAACATCGCGGTGGACCATGTGGAGTATCAAATCAACGGTGGGGTGTTCCAAACGGCCAACGGGGCCGCGGCATGGTCGGCGCCATTGAACCTGCAGCCGGGCATCAACACCGTGCGGGTGCGCAGCGTGGACGTGAACGGCAACCAATCGGCGCTGGCCACGCGGGCCTTCACCTACGTGCCGTCGGATTACCTCGATCTGCAAACCAATGGAAACGGCCAGGTGATCGGCCCGGCGAACGGCTCGCTGCTGGCGGTGGGGAAGAAGTTCACCTGGGTGGCCAAGGCTGCCCCCGATTCACTCTTTTACAACTGGAACGGCAGCGTGAATTCCATCGAGCCGGTGCTGACCACCGAGATGCAGTCCAACATGGTGCTCATCGCCTCGTTTGTGCCCAACCCGTTCATTCCCGGCCTCGGCGTTTACAATGGTTTGTTCCAGCCTGAGGCCTCCAGCGCCGGCCCCACCAACTCGGGCTTCTTTTCGCTGACGCTCAGCAAACCGGGCACTTTCTCCGGCAAGCTGATCCTCGGCGGCTCCGTGCTGCCGTTCGTCGGAAAGTTCGGCCTGGATGGCGCGGCGTTCGTGTCGTTCAATCCGCTCGGTAAACTGCGGCAGGATCTGCGGCTCTTCATTGAACCGGGCGCTGGCGCCATCTTCGGCTCTGTGAGCAACGCGGCGGGTATGGCGAACATCACGGCGTTTCGCGCCGGGCCGGTCGCGGGTGCGCTGGCGGCGACGGACAAATTCACCTTCACGATTCCGCCCGGCACCAACGATCCGCCCATCGGCCCGGGAGGATTCGCGGCTGGCAAGGGCACGCTCAAGTCCCGGTCGCTCTTCATCCTCTCCGCGACGCTGGGGGACGGCTCCGTCATCAGCCAGTCGGCGTATGTTTCGACTAATGGCAGCTTCCCATTCTACGCCTCGCTCTACGGCGGACGCGGCGTGATTCTTGGCTGGACGCAGTTCGCGCCCGAAACCGACCACTCGACGATGATTGTGACCAGTGAATCCATCCGCTGGATCAAGACGCCCCGGTCGCTGGACACGCTCTATCCGGGAGGCTTCAACGGCAACCTGCACTTCAAGGGTGCCCGCTTCGTCACACCACCGGTGGCCGGGAACCTGGCTCCGTGGAGCAGCGGCAAAATCCTCGCGCGCGGCGGAAACCTCACCAACGACCTGGCCAATGCCGCGCAGTTGCAGCCGGCGAAAGTGGTGTTTGGCGAAGGCAACCCGAACAAGTTCACCCTGCTATTCAGCCGCGCCGATGGTTCGCTCTCCGGCACGTTCTGGCATCCGGTCGCCCGGCGCACGGCGTCGTTCCGCGGCGTGTTCCTACAGGCTCCGTACAACTACGCCGTCTCGTGGTTCCGCGGCGTCAACGCGACGGGCGAAGTGACGTTGTTCGAAGACGGGACGCCGCCGCCGGTGCATGGTGTTGTTACTCACATGACCACCGGTGTCGGTATCACATTTTTGATCACCAACCTGCCGCCAGTGCTTCCCGCATCATCCGGCGGTGAAGTGCAGATGGAATTGCTCCGCACCCAACAGCAAAGATCCGGAAGCGCGGTGCCGCCGCTGCAGCCCACTCTGCTCCAGCCGCTCATCGACGACGCGCGTTGATTCGCCCAATCTTCATCGTCGATTCCATCCCCAAACTCCCATACTCCCCAGGCAGTGGGGAAGGACGACACCCGGACTGGGTAGGGCGCGTCTGTCCCAGCGCGCCGCGAACCACTCCCGCGCAGTTGGATGGGGAGCGCACCCGCCCCGGGTGCTGTTTTCCGCGCCCCCGCGGAAAACCCGGGGTGCGTGAAATGATTCAGGACGCCTCGGAACAGCGGGAGGCGCACAAGCGGCGCAGACACCGCCCGAGGACGCGCGAGGCCAGATTGGGAAAACGCTGGCGCTCGGGCAGGACGAGGAAGCGGCTGTTGTTGACCACCAGGGCCAGGCGGCGGGCGCGCTGGCGCGGGCTCCAGCCGAGGTGCTGTTCGCGCGCCTTGAGATGGAGCGCGGCGGTGCTGAAGGCGATGAGGGCGACCCAGTGGCCGTCGAGTTCGGCCACGTAGCGCAACGACTCGCCGGTCAGCACGGACTCGTGCGGGTAATGCTTTTCCTCGAGCAAGCGGTCAAACGCAGGCCGCTCGTGCGCGTGGAGCAGGCGGACGGTGACGCGTGAGATGAGATCGGTTTCCTGGCCAAGGGGTGCGAAATTTATGCGCCCAGGCTGGCGCCGGGGCGCGCAGAGGTACAGTCATTCTTCATCCGGGCCAGGCCGCCCTGCGTTCCGGGCCTTATGGCGAAGCAGCCCTTGGCTTTTTCGGTGCGCAAGTCTCAATCTGGGTCAGCCCGCCCGGCCCCGGTAGAGGTTGGTGTTCGAAAGCAGGCTTCAATCGGATTTGTCGGGTCAGAAAAAAAGAGGTGGTCCAAGTGTAGCCGTTGATCGGGCCGAAACCCGTCATGTCTACTTCGATCAGATCCGAATCGCGCAGGAACTTCGTGGTCTTGTGTTTCCAATCCGCGTTGTCCAAGATGATCAATCCGTTGGCAGCAAGCTTCCTCCTTGCCCGCACAGCACAATCAAATCGGTGAATGCCGTCGATGATGATCACATCAAAAAAGCCGGCGAACCGTTCAATCGATTCAACGTAATCCTCTTCTCCTTGCCGGAGGAGATACTCGACGTTCTCCGGCAGACCGTTCGCTATCTTTTCGTGCCAAGCGGGATCGTGTTCCACGGCGACGACGGACATAGCTCGTTTGGCCCAGAAAAGCGTGGAATTCCCGGAGCCGAATTCGAAAACGCGCTGATCCGAGAAATCGATTTGTCGGATGAATTCGATCGCTGGATAGGTGTACCAGGGAATGGGCTGTGCGTCGGCGTCTAAGCATTCCAAGCGGCGCATGGTCGCGATTTGGCCGAGCCTGAAACTGAGGGTTCGGTAATTATTGATGGAACCTCTGACATGCTCAGGCACGAGTGCACGGTACAGCAGGCGAAGGACATTGTGTCGATTATCAAGCATTTCTGGGCACGATAGAACGCCCGGTTGATCGCAGCAAGTTAGCATTCGTAGCACGCAAAGCGGCGCCCGCGACAGCGCGTATGCCGGAAGGCGAAGAACGGCCTGATCGCACATTGCCGGACTGTGGTTTGCAGTCCCGGCTTCAGCCGGTTCCGCATCCACATTGCCGGACGGCTTGAAAGTTTTCCGGCGAACCATGCAGGCAAGGCGGGCGTCGCGGTGTCCGACTGGGAGGACGTCATCCGCCTGCACACCTGGCACAAGGTCGCCGAGACGCCCGCCGAGGCGGTGCGGTTCGCCGTGGACGCGGGCCTCGACATGAGCATGGTGCCGCTCGACTACTCGTTCTTCAAATTGCTGAAGCAACTCGTGCAGGAAGGACGCATCACGGAGAAGCGCATTGATGAATCGGCGCGTCGCATCCTGCGGCTGAAAGCCGAGTTCGGATTGTTCCAGAATCCTTACGTGGAGACGGCTGGCGGGGAAGATTTCGGCAGCTCCGCACACCGCCAGGTGGCTCTCGCCGCCGCCGAGGAATCCATCACCCTGCTCAAGAACCAAAGCGGCACGCTGCCGCTGGCTAAGAAGGCGAAGATCCTCGTCGCGGGTCCGGCGGCACGGAGCGTGGGCGCGTTGCACGGTTGCTGGTCCTTCACCTGGCAGGGCAACGACGAGAAATGGTATCCCAAGTGCACTTTGTCCATCGAAGCCGCGCTGCGTGAAAAACTCGGTGACGCCGCAGTGCTGCATCGTCGCGGCGTTGATTTCGACGGCAAAGCCATCGATGTGGACGCCACCGTCGCGGATGCAGCCCGCACCGACGCGGTGGTTCTCTGCCTCGGCGAAGACGCCTACGCGGAAACGCCGGGCGACATCAACGAACTCGATCTGCCCGCCGGGCAGCAGGAACTGGCGAAGCGCCTTTATGCAACGGGCAAGCCGGTGGTGCTGGTGCTGGTCGAGAGCCGCGGCCGGATCATCCGCGAAATCGAACCCGGCGCCAAAGCGATCCTGCTGGCCTATTGGCCGGGTTCAGAAGGCGCGCGTGCCATTGCCAGAGTGTTGTTTGGCGACACGAATCCTTCAGGCAAACTGCCGTTCACCTGCGCGCGCCACGCCAACAACCTGCTCACCTACGACCGCAAATACACCAGCCGGATTGCTGAGATTTCCGCGCCCGGCACCTCGGCCATCAACCTGGCCACGCCGCAGTATGAATTCGGCTTCGGCCTGAGCTACACCACCTTTGCCCTCAAAAATCTCCGGCTCAGCGCACCCTTGTTCAAGGGCTTTGAGCAGTTGACGGGCAGCGTCGATGTCACCAACACCGGCCAGCATGCCGGCTTGGAAGTGGTCGAACTCTACACGCGCGATCTCTACGCCTCGCTCACGCCGCCGATGCAGCGGCCGCGGGCTTTTCGGAAAGTTCTCATCGAGCCGGGCCAGACGAAGACGGTGACGTTTGCGTTAAGCGCCGATGACCTGGCCTTCGTGAACGTCGCCAGCCAGCGAGTGATCGAGTTCGGGGATTTTGAGGTGATGGTCGGCGCTTTAAAGGAGGGATTTCGATACGAGCCTTGAACCACCCGGCGATTTTCAGTGAAGATGCCACGGTGGTAGCCTGTTCGTGATTGCGAATCGCACTCTCTCCTCATCGCACACCAAAAGGCTCTGGGTTCACCGAACGCTTCACTTCCCGGAAGGCTGCAACTCAAACTGCCGGCGGACACCGTGGAAGCTGACATCGAACTCCTGGAAGAAATTCACCTGCCCCAGCAGCAAAGGAACATCGTCCGTGCGCGCCCAGGCGAAAACCAATCGCACCGGCGCGAAGTCTGCCACACGTGCTGACAGCAGCAGCGCGCGGGCCTCTAGCGCAGCGAGATTGCCGGTGAGGACCACGGCGGTCTTCTGGTTGTCCCACACAGCGCCGAGCCGCTGTCCCAGACTGAAGGGCAGCACGTTGACTGTTGACCCGGAGTCCAGCAACCCTTGTGCGCGGACGGGCGGGCCATCGCCCAGTCGAAGGTCCAGCGGCAGCATCGGCATCGGCACGGCCTCGCCCCGTTTGGACACGACCGGCAGGTAGGGGAATCGCGCAGGCATGGCTCACGCGCCCTTCGTCTGCTCGTGGAGAAATTGCGTCAGCGTGGCGGCGGCTTCGGTCGCGTCGTGTGGTGACCAGACAGCATATTCGCCGTTCGGCAGCAGCGTGCCGGCTTCCTCCTGAGCCAGTTCTGAAGTAAGGAACTGGACAGCGCGGAATTTATCCACGCGAGGCAGGCCATGCAAAATATCGAGCACTTCCATCAGTTGCATGGCCAAACAATACCTGTCGCCAATGCTGGGTTCAAGTCTCGCCGCGCTTCGTCGAACGCGCCGACATAGCGGGTCTTTTCGCGGATGAGGATTCGGCGTTTGCTCAGTGGGACGGAGAAGCGCGCGAGTTCTGCTGGACACGCTCCATCCTCTACCCAATTGGAGATCGCCACAAAGCTCTCAAGTTCCAGCCGTCCCTTGAACCTGGAAAGCATCCGAAGGCAGCCGGCCACTTCCCCGGACGCAGAGTCTCTGCTCACGTAATGCGCTGCCCGCTCGTCGAACTCGTCCCGGCAACACTCGGGAGATGCGAAACTGAACTTTTTGTATCCCCGCCATCTGCATTGGAGGATCTCGGCGATGTCAGTCTCTCCGTTGGCAATCCGAAAAAGCAAACCTGAGAGGTCAGGGGACACCTGCAACTCCTTCGGTTCTTTCGACGGGATTGATGGACTGGATTCGTAGTTCATGGTGTTCTCATGTGTGGCGCAATCCGCGAACTACAGAACGCTGGGTTGGTCGGCGTCTGTCCCGGAGGGACGAAATGTTTATAGCCCGGCACGCCCAGAAAGCCACCCAGCCCCAGCGCAAGATTGCACCAATTCCACCAGCCCGGCCAGGGCGTGCTACCAGGCGGCAAAACATGGCGCCCCGCTGGGGCTTGTTCTTTATTGGGGTAGGCGTTCCGCTATAAACATGACGGCCCTACGGGACTGAAACGGCGGTGCCTCCAGCCCTCAATGCGACTTCTAAAAGTTGATTTGCGCCCGCCGCGCAAACCGTCGCGCAAACCTGCTTGGCGTCCTCCCCGGTTCCACGCACACTCGCGCCGTTCCAGTTCCAGTGCTCAGACCAGTCCATCCATGAAACGAATCGTTTTCTCGGGACTCATCGCCGCCGCGTCGCTCTTCGCAGGCGCGAATTTTGCGCAGGACAATGCGCTCAGGATTGAGAACGCGATGCTCGAAGTGCGCTTCGACAGCGCCGCCGGAACTTTCAGCCTGCTCGCTAAACCATCGCAACGCGTCTTCCTCCGCGATGGACAGTTTCGCGAGAAAGGCGGCGAGGGCCGGATCACCGCCATCACCGACACCACCTTTGGCGCTGGCCAGGCGATCGAGATGCTGTTTCCCAATCTGCCGTTCGCACTGTTTCGTTCAAGCCTGACGAACGTCACCCGCGATGCTTCCGTCACGCGCCAAGACCGCCCATTCACGACAGACATTGATCTTGGATTGCCCGCCGCGCAGCTCAAGACGCTCGGCACCGGCGGCTTGCTCGCGCCGGAGAAGAATCCCGGCAGTTACGTATGGCTGGCCGTGTCCGATCCGACAAGCCGGCGCGGCGTGGTCCGCGACTGGCTCACTCACGAGCGCGGCAGCGGTGTGGTGTTGAGCAGGGTCGAAGGTGAACAGGTGCGTCTCGAACCGCAGATCGATTACGGGCGGCTTCGCCTGGAGCCTGACCATGGCGAAGATCTGGAAACCTTCGCCGTCGGATTCTTCGACGCATCCGCTGCCGGCGGACGGGGTCAGCCGCGTGCGCTTGCGATCGCCGACGAACCGGGCGGTGCGCTGGGAATTGAAGCTCGTGCCTTCGACCTCTCCCGGCGGCTAATTTCTTCACCTCGTTGAAAACCGTTCTTTTCATCAACCGCGTCTATCCCCCGTCTTCGGGCGCAACGGGAGAATTATTGCAGGAGCTTGCGGAGGCCCTGGTCCAGCAAGGCTGGCAGGTGACCGTGCTCGCCTCGCGCCCACCCGGCACGACCGTCCGCACGGAGGTGCGCAACGGCGTTTCGCTGTGCTGGGCCGCCGGACTGCCCTTCACCCGCGCCGCGCACTGGCGGCGGGCGGTGAGCTACCTCTCGCTCTACCCGGCGCTTTGGTGGCGGGCGCTGCGTCTGCCGCGGCATGACGTTACGGTGATGCTGACCGATCCGCCGCTGCAATTCGTCTTTGGACCAGTCCTGCGCCTGCTCAAACGGACGCGGCTCGTTCACTGGGCGCAGGATGTTTATCCCGAGGTGGCGGAATGTCTGGGCGTCATCCGTCCTCGTGGTCTCATCGCGCGCTGTCTCCGGTTTGTCGCCAATGCCGCCCTGCGCCGCTGTGATCGTGTGGTGGTGGTGGGCGGCTGCATGCGCGACCGTTTCATTGCCCGCGGCCTGCCCGCCGCTGGTATGGAAATCATCCCCAACTGGTCCCGGCCTGAGAAGGTGCGTCCGCTGGCCCCGGAGGAAAACGCGTTTCGGCAGGAGCACCAACTTGCCGATCGGTTTGTGGTGATGTATTCCGGGAACATCGGGCTGGCGCACACCTTTGCGGAGACGCTTGATGCAGCCGGGCGATTGCAGTCTCTCGAACTCCGTCTTCTCTTCCTTTTTGTAGGCGACGGTCCGCGCCTGGACTGGCTGCGGGAGGAAACTACACGCCGTCAACTGACGAACCTTCGCTTCCTGCCGCCGCAACCGCGCGACCGCCTGGCCGCAAGCCTCAGCGCCGCCGATCTGCATCTCGTGACCATGCGCGATGACCTGTGTGGTTTGGTGGTGCCGAGCAAGTTCTACGGCATCCTCGCGGCGGGACGTCCGGTGATCTTCTTGGGCCCGGGCGAGAGCGAAGTGGCGCGCGAGATTCGCCGCGAACAATGTGGAGCCGTTTTATCCGCGGCCACTGGCGAAGCTTTGGCGTCTGAACTGCGCTCGTGGCTGGCCGACCCGGCGCGAACGGCTGCAGCGGGAGCACGCGCCCGCGCCTTGGCGGACCGGACCGGACTGCGCCAGGCCACGGATTCGTTCCACACACTTCTCGAGCAACTGGCGGAGGCGCGCTCTTCACGGCCTTTAAAATAACGGAAGGTAGGGCGCGTCTGTCTCAGCGCGCCGCGACGGGTGTTGGCCCAAACGGCGCGCTGAGACAGACGCGCCCTACCTTGCTTCAATGGCAATGAGATCATTCCCGCTTTTGACGTCTGGTGATCGTCTGACCGTGCTGGCCCGACACTTCCTCACCGTCTTACCGCGCCGTCGGGCGCGGAGCTTCGCGATCGGCATCGGCCAGCATTTCGATGAGGGTGTCGAGATCGGCGCGCGCACCGGAGCCTTCGTAATTGTTCAACAGCAGACTGAAGGCGAGCCGCTCGCCGCCCTTGTTCGTCACGTAACCGGAGAGGGTGTTGACGAAGCGAATCGTTCCGGTCTTGGCGCGGGCGTTGTTCTCGGCCGCCGTGCCTTTCAAGCGCGATTTGAGTGATCCATCGACACCGGCAATCGGCAGCGCGTCGCGGTAGGCCGTGGCATAACGGTGCCGCGCCATGTGCTGCAACAACGTGACCGTGGCGTGCGCGGTGACGCGGTCGCCGCGCGAGAGGCCCGAACCTTCTTCGAGATACACGTCGCCCTTGGGCACGCCGGCTTCCGCAAGAAACTGGTTCATCTCCTCGATGCCGAGCGATTCCGTGGACTGGAATCGATTGTCCGCCCGATGCCGCCGAGCGCCCGCCTGGAGGAGCAGCAACTGCGCGTAAAGATTCTGCGACGGCTTCATCATTTTTTGAATCAGGTCCGACATCGGGCGCGACTCGACCTGTGCCAGTTCGACCAACGTCGCGTAATCCACCGGCTCGCTCTCGCGTTGGCGCCAGTTCACCGTCCGCAACGTTCCCGCGACGGTGATGCCCCGCCGCGCGAGCGCCTCCTTGAACAGCATCAGAAACCACTTCGCCGGCTGCGGCACCGACGCGCTATCCCAATAACCGCGATCCTCGACCGGCATCTGCCCGGTGAGCCGCGCAAGATTTTCTCCGGGCACACGATGGACATCAATGGCGCGGCGGCCTCCCTTGGCCGCGGTCACGGTGCGGTTGTGGAGTGTGAGTTCGCTGGTCTTCGGCCACAGTGCCCAACGGCAGGGTTCGCCGGGTTTCACGCCTGGAGTGAGCCAGAGATCCACGACGTTATCCTGCACGGACAGCGCTGAAACGGCCGCACCATAATAGTATTGGAGGTCGTCCCAGGCCCAGCCCGAGCCGTAGGGCGGCCCGCGGAAATAGCTGTCGTCGCCGATGAGGTCGCCCTTGATCCGTTTCACGCCGGCGGTGGCAAGCGCCTGCGCCAGCGGGTCGAGCAGGTTGGTGTAGGCGACGCCCTCGAAGCGCGTGGCCATGGAAAAATCGCCGCGGCCAAAGACCAGCAGGTTGCCCTTCAAGGTGCCCGTTTTGTCCGGGCGCTGTGCGGCGTAGAGGGACGTGCGCAGGCGGTGCGCCGGGCCGAAGCGGTCAAGCGCGAGCGCGGCGGTGTAGAGCTTCGCGTTCGACGCGGGCTGGAGCAGCTTGCGGGCGCGGTGCTCGAAAAGTGTCCGGCCGTTCTCCAGCGAAACCACCTTCACCCCCCACTCAGCCTGCGCGAAACGCGGCTGTTCGAGAAAGGATGCGAGCCGTTCCTCGATGGTCGCCGTGAGGGTGGTCACGGGCGCTTTTTGCTCGGCGGGGCAGGGGAGGCCCATCACCAGACCGGCCGCGAAGCAGAGCAATCGGACCACTGGAAAATGTTTCAAGGTATTCACTCGTGTGCGGTGCAGGCATTCACCGCCGCCGTTTTAGCGGGAGCCGGCCGGATGAACAGGATGAAATACCCCGGTTGCCGGTCGAACAACGGAGCCCCAGGCGTCCGGCATGCAGGCAAACTTCCGCTTGCCTTGCCGTGGCCGATCTCCCGAGACTTCGCCATGAATTTGAAGACACCCAAGCTCGCTCTGACCAGTGCCGTTGAAGCCGCCCGCGCCGCGGGTGCGTTGATGCGGCGCAATGCACGTTTGAAAAAGATCGTCAACGAGTCCTCCCAGCACGACATTAAGCTGGAACTGGATGTGCGCTGCCAGAAGCTGATCGAGCGCGTGCTGCAGCGCGCCTTTCCCGAGATTGATTTGCTTGGTGAGGAAGGGGAGAGCGCCGCGTCGTCCGCGGATTACCGTTGGGTGGTCGATCCGATCGATGGCACGGTCAACTTCACTTACGGTATCCCGCACGCGTGCGTCTCCATCGCGCTGCAACGTCGCGCGCGGAAAATTTCCACGAAGGCGCATCCGGACTCAGCTTACGACACCGTGCTAGGCGTGGTGTACGACCCGTTCTGCGATGAGCTTTGGACGGCGGTCGAGGGCGGGCCGGCGCGCTTGAATGGGCGGGTCATCCGCGTCAGCCGCCGGTCGAAACTGGAGGAGTCGATTGTTTCCATCGGATTTTCCAAGGACCGGGCCTCCTTGGAGAGGATGCTGCCGGCGCTCAACCGACTGGTGCATCGTGTGCGAAAGATACGCATCATGGGTTCGGCCGCGCTGGCCTTGACTTACGTCGCCTCGGGCCGGATGGATGCCTACGTGGAGTTCGGCCTGAGCCTTTGGGATATCGCGGCGGGGGGCTTCATCATCGAACGCGCCGGAGGGGAGTTTTGGAACGAGCCCGCGCAGGGGGAGCACAAGTTCCGCATCGTCGCCAGCAACGGGCTGTTGCGGCGGAAATTGAACATGGCGGGCTGAAGAACGCAAAAGCGCAACAAGATGACCTTTCTCGGGAGAATACGGGGTATTCGCCGTGGTGAGTTCTGGATCCTTGCGTGGCTTTTCAGCGCGTCGGTCGCCGCGCAGGCCGGAACGCTCGCGCAGTTCCGCACGGTGTTTGGCGACATCGAAGTCGAACTGTTCGATCAGGACAAGCCGATCACGGTGCAGAATTTCGTCCGGTATGTGCAGAGCGGACGCTATCGCAACCTGATCCTGCATCGCTGTGATCCGTCCTTCGTCGTGCAGGGCGGGGGCTTTGTTGTCACCAATCGGGGTGCCACCAACTGGAGGGTGGCCTATCTCCCAACCTTCGGTGCCATCAGCAACGAGTTCTCGACGGGCATCATTCACAGCAACACCTATGGCACCATCGCGATGGCGCGGGTCGGTGGGCAGACCAATTCCGCCACCTCGCAATGGTTCTTTAATCTCACCAACAGCCCTTTCCTCGACACGGTGGACGGCGGCTTCACAGTGTTCGGACGGATGATTCGTGGGACGAATGTGCTGGATCGGTTCCGCGCCTTTCACCGCTATTCGGCCACGGAAACGAACAGCGTAATCGTCAACGCTGGCACCTCGTTTAGCGAACTGCCCCTCCTGTCATTGTCGCCATCGCTGATCGTCTCGGAAAGCGACCTGGTCTTTGTGGATGTCTCCCTGCTCAATGTTCAGGTCAAAAGCGTCAGCGCCGGCCGGGAGATTTCCTGGAACAGCGCGAGGGGATTGACGAACCGCGTGGAATTCACCACCAACCTCCCTCCAGTCTGGCACGTCCTGACCTCGACCAACGGATCGGGTGAAACGATGAAAGTGCTGGACGACACCGCCGGTGCATCCGGCCGATTTTACCGGGTCTCGGTGGATTACTGAAAACCCGCGCGGCCTGCGCTCACGCCGCGATGGCGTAAACCTTGATCTTGTTGTAAAGCGTCTGCCGGCCGATGCCGAGGCGGCGGGCTGTTTCCAGCTTGTTGCCGCTGGTGTCGCGGAGCACCTCGATGATTTTGTTGCGCTCCATCGCCTCCATCAAGGTGAGGTTTGAATCGTCCAGATTATCGGCCTGCGGATCGTTGATGGAAAGATCCGTCACGTCCACCAGACCGCTGTCGCACATGAGGATGGCGCGCTGGATTTCGTTCTGTAACTGGCGGACGTTTCCCGGCCAGTCGTGCTTCTTCAGGCGATCACTGGCGGCCGCGGTGAAATCGGCGATGGGCCGGTTGGCCTGGGCGGCGAAGCGCTTGAGGAAGGAGCGCGCCAGCGGCACCACATCCTCGCGCCGCTCGCGCAGCGGTGGCAGGTGGATGGAGATGGCGCTGATGCGGTAGTACAAATCCTCGCGCAGCTTGCCCTGCTTGATGGCGTCGTCGGGAACGCGATTGGTCGCGGCGATGACCCGGCAATCGATCTTGTAGCTGGTGCGTCCGCCCACCGGGCGCACTTCCTTTTCCTGCAGAACGCGCAGCAGCTTGCTCTGCGTGTCGATGGGCATCTCCGACAATTCGTCGAGCAGCAGCGTGCCGCTTTCGGCCTGGCGGAAGAGACCTTCGCGGTCGCCGGTGGAGCCAGTGAACGATCCCTTGATGGAGCCAAACAACTCGCTTTCGATCAGTTCACGGGGCAGGGCGGCGCAATTGATTTTGATGAACGGACCCTTGTCCCGCTTGCTGAGGGTGTGGATCAGATCAGCCACGACCTCCTTGCCGGTGCCGCTTTCGCCGGTGATGAGCACCGAGACGTCGCTCGGGGCGATGCGCTCGATGGTGCGCATGGCCTGCTTCATCTGGGGCGCGTGAAAGATGGGCGAGTGTTCGCCGCTCATGCGCTTGAGGGCGTCGATGAGCTTGCTGTTCTCGTGGCTCTGCTGCTTCCGCTCCAGGGCGCGCTCGACGAGGTTGTAGAGGCCGTCGTTATGCGGTTTGGTCTGGAAATGAAACGCGCCGCGCTTGGTGGCCTCGACGGCGTAATCCAGGGTGGCGTAACCGGTGAGGATGATGGCCTCGGTGTCAGGCCAGCGCGACTTGAGGGCGGTGAGCAATTCGAGACCGTCGGCGTCGGGCAGTTTCAGATCGATCAACGCCACCTCGGGCTGCGGGCCTTCAAAAGCGGCTTTTACGCCGGCACCATCCGCGGCTTCGAGGACATCATAACCGCGCGCGCGGAAGCTTTCCGCGAGGAGCGTCCTCAGGTCGGTCTGGTCGTCCACCAGAAGAATTTTGTGTTTCATACGATTCGTCACCCGGCCTGCCGGCACGCGCGGATGTATTCGGTGAACACCCGGAGGTGTTGCTCATGACGCGCGAACAGGCGTTCGGGATGGAACTGGCTCGAGAGCATCCACGGCAGCAGGCCGGCATTCTCCGGCGCCAGTTCCAGGCATTCAACAATGCCATCTCTACTAACGGCAGTTGCGCGCAAAGGTTTAGCCGTCCTTGCCACCGCCTGGTGATGGGCGCTGTTCACCCCCAGGCGGCCCCCGCCCGCAATCTGCCACAGCAACGAACCCGCAGCACAGGCCACATCATGCACGATCTGATCCTTCCGATCGCTCTGCTTGTGGTTCAGAGCCTGCGGTTGCTGCAACCGGATATCGGCGAATAGCGTGCCTCCTAAAGCGACATTCAGCATTTGATGCCCCCGGCAGATGGCCAGCAGCGGCTTGCGCTGCCGGAATACTTCGTCGAGCAGTTCCAGCTCGAACAGATCCCGCGCGGGTGCCGTTGCCTTGACTGTCGCCCGCACCGCCCGCGGCAGCCGCCGCGCGTACAACCCCGGGACCAGGTCGTCGCCGCCCGTGAGCATCACGCCCGCGCTGCGGCGCACCGCCTCGGCGAACACCGGGCGGCCTGGGACGCAGGGAAAAATCCACGGCAGCCCGCCGGCGGCGAGAATGGCCTCGGGGTATTTCTGTGAGAGGCTGAGCGAATGGTCGGAAAACTCGATCCCTTTCGGATCAGTGCTGGGAACGATGAGGATCAACGGAGGTTTCTTCATTTTCAGCGCAAGTGACGGCCATCTGAGGCTGGCCGATATTCAGGCTGGCAGTATCGGTGAGGATGCCTTCCTGAAAAGATCAATCGCCGCCGACAACCCGAGATGCCTGCCACTGGGCACCAGTGAAACCGGTTGGTCAAAAACTCAACCCCTCTCGCATTAGTCCGAAATCCGAAGTTGGCTGGGGAGCGCACCCGCCCCGGGTGCAGTTTTCCGCGCCCTCGCGGAAAACCCGGTGCGCGTGAAATAGTGCAGGACGCCTCGGCACAGCGGGTGGCGCAGCGGGCCGGACGCGAGGCGCGTCCAGCCACACCCGAGGGCGGGTGTGCTCCGCGGCTTCGGAGTTCGGGATAGTGCCGGATGGGTGGAGCGAGACTCAACCCGCGTTCACGCGCCCAGATGCCGCCGGAGCGTTTCGCAGATCTGCTTGCTCCAATGCTCCAGCACCAGCATCTGCCGGCCTTCGATGAGCAGACGCGCCTTGGACTCGGTGCCGGAATAGCGCAACAACACCCGGCCGCCATCGGGTTTCACCGCGGCTTCGGCCTCGGCCACGAGCTTGAGCACCCCGTCGAGCTGGTCGAACGGAACCTTCTCGCGCACTTTCACGTTGGTGACAAGCTGCGGAAACCGCGTCCAGCACTTCGCCAGTTTCGAGAGCGGCTGCTGGCGGTTCTTCATGGTGCGGAGAATTTGCAGCGCCGCCACCAGGCCGTCGCCGGTGGTCGAGTATTCGCGGAAGATGAGATGCCCGCTCTGTTCGCCGCCGAAGCTGTAGCCATGCCGGAGCATCTCATCGATGACGTTCCTGTCGCCCACCCCGGTGCGCACCACGCTGCCGCCGGCCGCGCGGATGACAGCGTCCAGGCCGGCATTGCTCATCACCGTGGTGACGAGGGTCTTCTCCGCCAGGGTTCCCTGGCTGAGCATCTCCAGGCTGGCGATGGCCATGATGTCGTCGCCATCGATCATTGAGCCGGCTTCGTCGCACAGCAGGACGCGGTCGGCGTCGCCGTCATGCGCGATGCCGATGTCCGCCCGCATCTCGCGCACCTTCTGGCAGAGAAAACCGGGATGCATCGAACCGCAGTCGCGATTGATGTTGGTGCCATCGGGCTGGTTGGCCTGCACGATCACTTCGGCGCCCAGTTCGCGCAGGACGCACGGAGTCGATTTGTAAGCCGCGCCGTGCGCGCAATCCACCACCACGCGGATGCCGTCGAGCGTCAAGCCGCGCGGGATCGACGCCTTGGCGTATTCGATGTAGCGGCCGAGCGCGTCGTCGATGCGCACCGCCTTGCCGATTTCCGTGGCGGCCGGGCGGATGTTTTCGATCTCACCGCCGAAGACCAGATCCTCGATGCGGCGCTCGATGGTGTCGTCCAGCTTGTAGCCGTCGGCGCGGAAAAATTTGATGCCGTTGTCGTCATAGGGATTGTGGGATGCGGTGATGACGATGCCGGCGTCGGCGCGCAGGCTGCGGGTGACGTAGGCCACTCCCGGCGTGGGCAGCGGCCCGATGAAGAGCACGTCCACGCCCATCGAAAGAATGCCCGAGGAGATGGCGTTCTCGAGCATGTAGCCCGAGAGGCGGGTATCCTTGCCGATGACGATCTTGTGTTTGCCGTGCCCGCGGGACTGGGCTTCGAGATTCTTGAAGACGTGGCCGGCTGCGCGGCCGAGCTTGAGTGCCGTCTCGGCGGTCACCGGTTCGATGTTCGCGGTGCCGCGCACGCCGTCGGTGCCGAATATTTTTTTGTTGGTCGTCTTGGCCATAGTCGGATTTCGGAAGGGGTGGGAATATCTTAAGGAGCTTCCACTTGGCGAATGACCACGGTTTCCGGCAAAACCTTGACCAGTTTGAGTCCGCGTGGGATGCGCACGATCACCTTGATCGGCACCTCGCCCTTCATTTTCGCCGGCTCCATCAATTCCACGTAGGCATGAACATCGCTCGATTGAAGATGCTGCACACCCAAGCCGCTGACTTCCACCCTCACCTCGCGCGGCTCGGCCTTGAAGCGCCGGCCCGCGGACAGGTCAGTCAGCACGAGCACCGGTCGCTCGAAGTGGCGCGGATTCGACCCGCGCGCGAACCGCGGCGTATCGTTGCCATCATCGGACAGACCGGCTTGCACCACCAGCCAGAGCAAGCTGGCCAGAAGGATCGACACCAGCTTGAGCCAGAAATTGTGCAGGATGAGGCGGCGCAGGGTCATGGCGAGGACGTCGGATTTTGCTGCGGCACCGGCGCAACCGGAGCGGGAGGCGGAGCCGTCTCGGCCGTCGCCACTTCGGCGGGCGCCGCTGCACCGCTGCGTCGCTGCCGCCACCAATCCGCCAGTGAGCGCGAGCGGGTTGGCGTCACCAGCACGGAACTGAGGAAGGCGCGCAATTCCTCGATGGTCACCCCGCGAACGAGTTGTCCCTGGTAGGCGTAGGAAATCCGGCCCGTCTCCTCGGACACCACCACCACCACCGCGTCCGTTTCCTCGGCCAGGCCGAGCGCGGCGCGATGGCGGGTGCCGAGCGACTTGCTCAAATCCTGCCGCCGGCTCAATGGAAAGATGCAGGCTGCCCGGATGATGCGTTCGCCCTTGATGATCACGCCGCCGTCGTGAATGGCATTGTTCGGAAAGAAGATGGTCTCGAGCATTTCCGGGGTGGCCACGCAGTCCACCGGGATGCCGGCTTCGACGGTTTCGCGCAGATCCGAGGTCTGCTCGATGGCGATGAGCGCGCCGATGCGCACGTCGGCCAGGCGCTCGGCGGTCTCGATGATGACCTCGATGCCCTCGCGCTGGGCGTGGGTGGGATTGAAGAAGGGCAGCGTGCCCACGCGCGCCAGCAGGCGGCGCAGTTCGGGTTGGAACAGGACGATGCACGCCAGGGTGAAGACGCCGGAGAGCGTGCCCAGCAGCACTCGCAACACCTGCAAATTGAGAAAATAAATCGCCGCCACCAGGGCCAGCAGCACGACGAGAAATCCGGTGACGATGGAGGCGCCGCGTGTGCCACGGATGAAGACCAGGGCAAAATAGATGCCGACGCCGAGAATCAATATCTCGACGGCGGGCCGCCACAGTTCTTGCAGAGTTTCGATCATGTCTTCCGTGCGAGGATCGCTTCAGTCAGCCGCAACGCCTGGAGGGTTTCCTTCACATCGTGGACCCGGATGATTTGCGCTCCCCGCGACCGGCCCCAGCAGGCGCAAGCCAGCGAGCCGGCCAGCCGCCCCGCTAAATTGGATTCCCCGGCGATGATGCCAACGAATGATTTGCGTGAGGCGCCCAAAAGTAAAGGGCGTTTCCAGTTCTGCAATCGATCGAAGGCCGCCAGAAGTTGCAGGTTGTGCGCGACCGTCTTGCCAAAGCCGAGCCCGACATCCAGCATCACCTGTTCCGGTGCCACGCCCGCCGTCCGCAGCCTGCCCAGGCATTCACCGAAGAACGCATTCACCTCGGCCACCACGTCACCATACACCGGGTTCAACTGCATGGTCTGCGGTGTGCCCTGGCTGTGCATCGCCACGTAGGCTGCGCCGCTCTCAGCCGCGAGTTGGAACATCTCCCCGCTTTGCCGAGCGGCGCCGACATCGTTGATGATGCTCGCTCCCGCTGCCAGCGCCGCGCGAGCCACGGCAGGCTTGCAGGTGTCGATCGAAAGCGGAACCTTCACCGAGCTCGCCAGCGCCTCAATCACCGGCAGCACGCGGCGCAATTCCTCCGCCTCGCCCACGGGCACGGCATTCGGCCGGGTGGATTCGCCGCCGATGTCGAGAATGTCCGCGCCTTCCGCGACCAGTTGCCGCGCGTGCTCCACGGCCCGGGCTGCATCGAGGAATTGTCCGCCATCCGAGAAGGAATCCGGCGTGACATTGATGATGCCCATGACCAGCGCCGGACGCGGGAAGGTGAATTCAAACTGGCGGGCGCGCAGAATCATGGCGTGGGCGGAGGGCTGGGGCCTTGCAGCGAAAGCTGTACGGTGGACGAAGCATCGGCGGGGCAGGGCGCGCCTGGCCCCAGCGTGCCGTGGACCTTGCCAAACTGCGGAACGGCGCGCTGAGGACAGGCGCGCCCTGCCATCTGGTCTTCATTGTGGAAACGCTCTCTGTTCTTCATCCCACAGTCTCTTCAGCAAGTCCCGGTCTTGGGCCGGAGGATTTCCACGACCGCCTCCACGAGCCGGCGGGCGATGTTCTCGACCAGTTCATCGGGCACGCCATTGCCGGGGCTGGCCGTCTGACTGAGCATGTGGCACTGGTCGTTCACATAGTCAATCGCGACAAACTCACCGGATTCGGTCTGCGCGATCTCGCTGGAGAAGAACTCCATGCCCGTCAGCGCGGCCAGGCGCCGGAGGAGTCCCTCGACCGGTTCCAGACCAAGCTGGCTGCGCTCTTCCCACGTCACCATCCGGTAGCGGTGGGTCTCGCAATGCCACCAGCACAGCCACACGGAACCGAAGACAAAGAACGCGCGGAAATACGCCGGCTCCCCGCGCAAGAGTCGCGGCACGATGCGACGCTGCATGAGAAAGTCTCCGCCGTCCCACAGGGCCGCACTGCGTTCAAGATCGGCTTCGTTCTTCGCGTCAAGAAGCACGCCGCGCCGGCCGTAACCGAGTGCCGGTTTGATGACAAACGGAGATCCAAGCGCCGCGCGTTCGGCGTCGCCCAGCCGGAAAGTTCTGTGCGCCGCCCCCGGCACCACCACCGTGAACGGCGTCGCGATGCACGCGGACGCCAATCGTGGATGGAGGCGCGCCTTGTCAAAGGCGGCGATGGCCCGGTCGATGGGATCGATCACGCGCACCTTGCGTTCGGTGGCGAGCCGGACCAACCGGTGGAAAACATCCTCCGGCTGGTGATGCTCGCTGTGCATGTTCAGCAGGATCCGCGGCCAGAGGAGGTCGCGCCGGAGCGCCTCGAGGAAGGATTCCACCCAGAGCGGCTCGATGAGGAAGAAATTCAGCCGGGCGCGGGCGCAATGCTCCTGGACGCGGTGAATGAAGAGATCATCCGCGTCGAGTTGATGGGTCATCACGAGGTCGTAAATACGCGCCACGCGGGGAAGCTTCGGAAATGGCCTGCCAGCGTGTCAATGCCGGCGTTGCCTGCAACCGGCAACCTCCGAGCGGGCGCATTTTGAAAGGCCCGGCGGGCGTAGTGGCGCAAGCTTCCAGCTTGCTGCCGTCCCGCAACCTTCCAGGTTGCCGGTGGTACTGCTGCGTTGGTCTTGCGCCAAGCCAGAGGCTTGGCGGCACGGTCGCAAGCCGGAGGCTTGCGCCACTTCCGATGGGGGGACCGTCAAGATGCGCGGCTCCGAGGCGGGCGTTTGCTGCCGCTCCACCGGCGCGGGCGCAGACGCCGGCCCGGTCATCCTTCCGCGCAGCACGCCGCCCACATGCACGAAGCTCGTCACCATACGGCCGCATGTGTTGGCCCGCGAATGGCGCGAGACGCTTCTGCCACGAGAGAATGCCCGCCGCGCTGTTTTGCTTTGAGCCGCGCGCCTCTTCGGCGCTACGTTTCCTCCGCAATGACGACCCCGATGCCGCCTCGCGAAGTGTATCACCGCCTGCTGTCCAACCTCGGACTGGTCATTCAAAGCCAGCCGGCGGCCTTGCGCAAACTCCTCGCCGCGCTGGCCAGCGGTGGCCATGTGTTGCTCGAGGATTTTCCCGGCACCGGCAAGACCACGCTGGCCAAGGCACTGGCCCGCTCGATTGACGCCCGGTTCAAGCGCATCCAGTTCACGCCCGACCTGCTGCCCACCGACATCCTCGGAGTGTCGATCTTCAATCAGCGCGATCAGCAGTTCAATTTTCACGAAGGGCCGGTCTTCACCAACATCCTCCTCGCCGACGAAATCAACCGCGCCTCGCCGCGCACGCAGTCGGCGCTGCTCGAAGCGATGGGCGAAAGCCAGGTGAGCATGGATGGCGAACGCCGCGTGCTGCCGGAACTCTTCTTCGTCATCGCCACGCAGAACCCGATCGAGTTCCGCGGCACCTATCCGCTGCCCGAGGCGCAGATGGATCGGTTCGCGGTGCAATTCGGACTCGGCTACGTGGCACCGGACCAGGAGGTCGCGATTCTATCCGCGCAGGAGAAGGAGCATCCGCTCGAACGCTTGCAGCCGTGCGTGACCGCAGCCGACGTGCAGGCGCTGCGTCAGGCCGTGCGGCAGGTGCGGGTGAGCGATGAACTCAAGCGCTACATCGTCGATCTGGCCTCCGCCACGCGCACCGCGCCGGGCGTGCAACTGGGCGCCAGCCCGCGCGCGTCGCTCGCGCTGATGAAAACCGCGCAGGCACTGGCGGTGTTTGATGGGATGGAATTTGTCGCGCCGGAGCAGATCCAGGAGCTGGCGGTGGACGTGATCGCCCATCGCCTCGTGATGGAGCCGCAGGCGAGATTCTCCGGCCTGACGGCGCGCGCCGTGGTTGGCGATGCGCTCAAGAAACTGCCCGTGCCGGCGTGAGGGGGAAAGCATGGAATGAGGGAGCATCGATCGTTGCGAAAATCTCCACGGGCAGGGCGCGTCTGTCCCAGCGCGCCGCGACCGGCGATGGTCCAAACGGCGCGCTGGATCAGTTTCTGCCGAAATCGTCGCCGGCTTCGACGGTTTTGCGGGCAGGAGGGAGGGCACCAAGATCGTAGCGCAGATTTCCAATCTGCTGTGTCGCCGACTTCCAGTCGGCAGATCGTGCGAACCTCCCAGCGCCTGCGGATTGGAAATCCGCGATACAGCAGGTTGGAAACCCGCGCTACCTTGGTTGCGGCTCCGGCGCGCTGGGACAGGCGCGCCCTACCTTTGGGGGTTGCGACGGCGGTGGTTTTCGGCACGACTCAATGCTCCACCACTCCATTTTCCCACTTCCACTGCGGCCATGCTTGACCGCCTCTCCTATCGCCTCTACCGGCTGGTGACCTCGCTGGGGCATCGCGCGACACGGCGGTTTACGCGGGCGGGGCTGCTGGTCTTCGTCGGGCTGGCCTTCACCGGTGCCATGTCAGCCAATCCGGATCAATCGGTCGCCTACCAGGCGTTCTCGCTGCTGCTGTGTCTGCTGGGGGCGTCGTTGGTGGGGATGTTTTTCTTCCGCGGACGTTTCGAGGCGCACCGCGAGCTGCCGCGCTTTGGCACGGTTGGCCAGCCGATGCCCTATCGGATCGTGATGCGCAACCTGACGAACCAACCGCAGTCGAATCTCGAATTAATCGAGCAACTCGCCGACCCGCGGCCGTCGTTTGGCGAATACCAGGACAGCCTGCTGGCCGGGCGTGGCCGGCGCTCCTTTCGGGTCGCCTCGCCGCCAACGTCGCGAATTGCGCGATCCTCCGACCTCGCCATGCCGGCGCTGGCGCCGCTGCAAAGCGCCGAGGTGCGGACACAAATCACGCCGCTGCGCCGGGGCGTGCTGCGCTTCGAGGGCCTCATCGTGGCGCGGCCTGATCCGCTGGGATTGAGTCGCGCCTTCCGGCGGCTGGCGCTGCCGCAGTCGGTGCTGGTGTTGCCGCGGCGCTACCGGCTGCCGCCGTTTGCGCTGCCCGGCACGATGAAATATCAGCAGGGCGGCATCGCGCTGGCGGCCGCGGTGGGCGAGTCCGAGGAGTGCATTGCGCTGCGCGAGTATCGGCGCGGCGATCCCTTGCGCCGGATTCACTGGCGAAGCTGGGCGCGCACCGGCCGGCCGATCGTGAAGGAATACCAGGATGAATTTTTCGTCCGGCACGCGCTGGTGCTGGACACCTTCGCCGTGCCGGGTGGCGGCACGGTGTTCGAGGAGGCAGTCTCGCTGGCGGCGTCGCTGGCCTGCACGATTCAAACGCAGGAATCGTTGCTCGACCTGATGTTCGTCGGCCCGCAGGCGTTCTGCTTCACCACGGGCCGCGGCCTGGCGCATACGGAGCAGATGCTGGAAATTCTCGCGTCGGTGCGCGCCTGCCGCGAGAAGCCGTTCACTACGCTGACGAATCTGGTGGTCGAGCACGCCGCGGCCATGAGCGGGTGCCTCTGCATTCTGGTGAGTTGGGATGACGCGAGGCGGGAACTGGTGCGCGTGCTGCAATCGCTCGGCGTGCCGCTGCGAGTCTTCCTCATCGTGCCCGAGGGCGGAAAGACGCTGAATGATCTGGGGCCGATGGCCGAGGAGCCGGAGAACTTTTTCCACCTCGAAGCCGGTCGCATCGAGGAGGGCTTGCGGCGGGAAATGTCCGGTGCGAACTGTTCCGTGACTGCCGCAACGGTCAACCGGAGCTAGCTTGACGAGCGAAGCGAACATGGAAAACCGCAGCCTGAAAACGCCGCCGCTGTTGCTGGGCGCGGCCCTGGTCTTCTGGGGCTGGCAGACCGGGATGCTGCCCATTGGCATCGGGCTGGCGCTCGTTTTCGAGGCTTCACGCGTGGTGTCGGCGCGCTGGGAGTTCAGCCAGGCGGATCTGGACCGCATCTGGAATCTCTCCGTTTTTCTCTTTCTCGGCGCGCTGTTGCTCAGCGTATTTGGCCTCGACTCCTTCGATCTGGAGAACACTGGTCAGGAGCCGGGCGCCGGGCGCCGGGGCGACGCGCTGATGCGCAGCAGCCGCTCGGTGTTGCTGTTGTTCCAATGGCTGCCGATGATTTTCGCCCCGATTGCATTGACGCAAACCTGGGGGCGCACGGCTGAGATGCCGCTGAGTACGTTCTCGTGGTTCCTGCGCCGGCAGCGGGCGCAGGCCGGCCGCGGCGAACGCGGCCTGAATCTTTCGTTCTCCTACCTCGGCTCCGCGCTGCTGGCGGCGAGCGCTGCCAACCTGGTGGCGTGGTTTTTCCCGGCGCTGTCCGCCCTGCTGGTCTGGGCGTTGTGGAGCGTGCGACCGCGGCGGTTCTCGCTGGCTACCTGGGCGCTGACCATCGGGCTGGTGGTGTTGGTCGGCTACGCGGGTCAGGCTGGGCTGCGTCAGTCGCAGCGTTTGATCGAGGGCGTGGACACGATGCTGCTGTCGCGCTTCGGCAACAAAGGCTTCGACGTGAAGGAATCGCGCACTTCGCTGGGCGCGCTGGGAAAATTGAAGATGTCCGGCCGGATCGTGTTGAGGGTTGAGACGGAGGGGCGACCCGCGCCGGAGTTGTTGCGCGAGGCCAGCTACACGCTCTTCAAGACGCCGCTGTGGTACAACACCGCTGCCCGGCGCGAATTTCAGAACGTGCCCGAGGAGAGCGACGCGACCACCTGGAAGCTGCAGCCGCTGAGACCGGGCCGCAAATCCGTCGGCATCTGGCGCTATCTCGAGGATAACGCCGGCCTCCTGGCGGTTCCGGCTGGCACGGTGCGCATCGAGGAACTCCCGGCATTCTCCCTCGCCACCAACGAGCTCGGGGCGATCAAGGTGTACGGCCCGGGACTGATTAACTATGTGGCCCGATACGATGTGGGCCCGGGCATCGACTCGCGGCCGGCCGACGAGGATCGCGATCCGCTGCGGGAAGGGCCGGACGCCGTCGCCTTGCAGCACATTGCCGCCGCGCTGCATCTGAGCGAGCGCAAACCTCAACAGGTGCTCTCGGCGGTGGCCGCTTTTTTCCGGCGCGAGTTTTCATACTCCACCTGGCTGCCGGACGCGCACCAGGGCGCGACGAACACAACGCCGCTGGCCGCCTTCCTTCTCGAGAAGAAGGCCGGGCATTGCGAGTATTTTGCCACCGCCACGGTGTTGCTGCTGCGCCAGGCCGGGGTTCCGGCGCGCTACGCCACGGGTTACGTGGTGCAGGAGCGTTCCGGCGCCGGCTACGTGGTGCGGCAGCGTCATGCCCACGCGTGGTGCCTCGCCTGGCTCAACGGCGCGTGGCAGGATTTCGACACCACGCCGGCCGACTCGTCGGAACAGGAGCAGGGGCGGGCATCAATGTGGGAGCCGATCCGGGATTTCTGGTCGCGGATGTGGTTTGAGTTCTCGAAATGGCGCTTCAGCCGTTCTGGATTACGGCCTTATTTCCTTCTGCTGCTGGTGCCGCCGCTGGGGCTGCTCATCTTCCGCGTCTTCTTCCGCAAACAGTGGAATCGACTCCGCCGGACGCGCCGTGATCGGGAGGGCGCCCCTCACTGGCCCGGCAGCGATTCGGAATTTTACCTCGTCGAACGCCGCCTGGCGGCGCGGGGCCAGGCGCGCGGCCCGGAGGAGTCAGCCGCCCATTGGCTGGCGCGCATCGAGCAAACCGTGCCGGCGGAAGCCCAGGCGTTGCGCGCCTTGCTGGGATTGCACAACCGGCTGCGCTTTGATCCCGCCGGTCTCGCGGCCGAGGAGCGAGACGCCCTGCGCGAGCAGGCGCAGCGCTGGCTGGAAGGGCAGAAGACCCGTGGATGAAAGCGGATGACCGGTAGCGTGCTTACGGCAGGGGCGGATTTCGATCAAAGGTAGGGCGCGTCTGTCCTCAGCGCGCCGTTCAACGGGTTGGAACGGCTCACGGCGCGCTGAGGACAGACGCGCCCCACCCATTCCGTTGTCATTCTGTCCGCCGTGTGAAAAATCAGCCTTGCGAGAAAACCCGGTCAGCTTCTTCCAGAGCTTCCTTCGACCCGATGTCGTACCACGTTCCCGGCACGCGCCAGGTGCGGAAGGGTCCGCGCGGGTAGAGCCATTGCACCAGGCGCCCGGGCTGGTCGGGGTTGTGGCCTTCGCGGATGTATTGCCCGACCAGCGGAAGCACCGACTGGGGATAGAAATAAAGCGCGATGCCCGTCAGCGTGCTCGTGGGGTGCTTGGGTTTCTCCTCGAAAAACGAGATGCAGCCCGCCGCGTCAGTGTTGATGGCGCAATACTTCTTGATGAGATCGAGGCTGCCGACGTCATACACGCCCAGCACCGGAGTGTCGGCCTGACGGCAGAAGGTTCCGAACGCGCCGAGCTTTTCGCTGAACAGGTTGTCGCCGGCGACCACGATCACGTCGTCCTGAATGTTCTCGCGGGTGAGCACAAGATGAAGATCGCCGATGGCGCCGAGCTTGTTGGTGTCGTCGGTGGATTGATCGTTGACGACGTTGAAGCGGAGGCGCGGGTGGCGGTCGCGCTGCGCGATCGCCCAGTCCTCAAACTGGCCGGCAAACTTCGCGTTGGTGACGACGAAGACGCCGTCCAGTTCCGCGATGGGCGCGAGCGATGCGAGGACGTGGTCGATCATCGGTTTGCCGGCCACGGGCAGGAGCGGCTTGGCCTTGTTGAGGGTCAGTGGATGGAGGCGCGTGGCGTATCCGGCGGCGAGGATGATGAGTTTCACGGGTGCGGTGGATTCAGTTGATCACGGCGTTGGCGAACAAAACCGGGGCGCAGCGGTGCGCGATGGCTTTCGATTGTTCCAGGATTTCGGCGGCCGATTCACAGCCGAGGGAAAACTCGGCCAGCTTCTCGAGTTCGCTCATCTTTAAACGGCGGATGAGAAATTTGATGTGAGGAACAATCGCGGGGGCCACGCTCAATTCGGTGACGCCCAGCCCGAGCAGCAGGGGAGTGAGCAGCGGATCGCCGGCCATCTCGCCGCAGACGCCGACCCACAAACCCTGTCGCCGGCCGGCATCAGCGGTCAGCTTGATCAGCTTGACGATGGCCGGATGGGTGGGCTGGTAAAGGTGGGCGATCTTTTCGTTCAAGCGGTCCACCGCCAGCGAATACTGGATGAGATCGTTGGTGCCGATGCTGAAGAACTTCACCCGCCGCGCGAGTGCGTCGGCGGCGAGGACGGCGGAGGGAATCTCGATCATCACGCCGATTTCAAGATTCGCGTCAAACGCAATCCCGGCCGCGTGGAGTTCGGTCTTGCACTCCTCGACGAGCGCGTTGGCCTGCTCCAGCTCCGCGATGCCCGAGATCATCGGATACATCATCTTGACGTTGCCCTCGGCGCTGGCGCGCAAAATGGCCCGGAGCTGGGCGCGAAAAATATCGCGCTCTTCGAGGCAGAAGCGGATGGCGCGCCAGCCGAGAAAGGGATTCATCTCCGACGGCACCTGCAGTTGGGAAAGGAACTTGTCGCCGCCGAGATCGAGCGTGCGGATGACGACCGGCGCGGGCTTGAGGGCGGCCGCCACCGTGCGGTAGCTCTCGTATTGCTCGTCCTCGGTGGGGAGAGTTTCGCGATTGATGAAGAGGTATTCCGTGCGGAACAACCCCACGCCGTCAGCGCCGCTGGCCAGCACGGCTTCCGTGTCGCTCGCCTGTTCGACGTTGGCCGAGAGAGTGACGCGGATGCCGTCGAGCGTGACCGCCGGCTGTTGGAGGGTGTCGCGCAGTTTCTCTTCGAGGGCGACCTGCTTGCGAACGAGCTGGCCGTATTCAAAGAGCGTCTGGTCGGTGGGGTTGATGACGACCAGGCCGTTGTAGCCGTCCAGCAGCGCGTATTCGCCCGTGACGAGCGTCTCGCTGATGGTCTGCAGCCCCACCACCGCCGGAATGCGCAACGACCGCGCCATGATGGCGGTGTGCGAGGTCCTGCTGCCGATGTCGGTGGCAAAGCCCACCACCATCTTTTTGTCGAGCAGAGCGGTCTGGGACGGACTGAGATCGTGGCTGATGATCAGGCACGGCTCGGTCAGATGGCGCAACATGTCGGGATCGGCCCGCCCGGCGAGGTTGTCGAGCACCCGCGCGGAGACATCGCGCAAATCGGCCGCGCGGCTGCGCAGATACTCGTCATCGACCGCGCTGAGCATCTTGCCGAATTTCTCGACGACCATGTGAAAGGCCCATTCCGCCGTCACGCGCTCCTCGTTGATGGTGCTGGTGACCTCTTCGAGAATCATCGGATCCTGCAGCAGCAAAAGGTGCGCCTCAAAGATGCTCGCCTCGTCGGAGCCCATGCCTTGGGCCAGGTGGTGCTGCACTTCGTGGATTTGCTCGCGCGTGTGCCGGAGCGCCTCCTCGAGGCGCGAAATCTGGTTCGGCAGTTCCTCGGCGGGGAGTTCGATCCGTGGTATCACCTGCCGGTCCGGGCGGCCGAGGACGAAGACCTTGCCCCGACAGATGCCGGGTGACACGGGGATGCCCCGGTAGGTTCGTTCTCCTGAACGCTTGGAGTCTGGCATGAGCGGAGTTTAGTGGGCGGTGATTGGTTTGAAAAGGGAAACCCGGCGCGAACGGCGGAAATGAGAAGGGCGGCCGGGTTCGCCGGAGCACGGGGGATCGTCAACGTCGCGCCTTTGGATCAGTGCCGGCGCGCGGATCGGTGGGCGCATCGTCCAAAGGAACTTCCGCCGCCTGGCGCATCGCACTCCGGCGGGCATCCAGCCGGGCCAGGCGTTGCAGGGTTGCGTTGACCACCATCCGGGCGCTGGGTGGCTCGGAATGGCGGTGGTGGATGGCATTGTTTGGGGGAACGCGGTCCCGCAAATATCCGCCCAGCGTCCGGCGGTAGTCTTCGATGAGTCCTGCGATCCCGGATGGGGCACGCGGCAGGAGCGCGGCCAATTGCACCATTTTCTGACTCAGCAGCGGTTCCTGCCGGTCAAAGTCGCATTTCTGCAACACCGCCGGCAACCCGGCCAGGGTGGTGGTGGGCATTTCGTCCGGTCCGTCGCGGATCTCGATGGGCGTGTCGAGGATGTCCTCCAATTGCCGGAGCGTCTCGCCCACCGTCCATTGCCGGTTTGGCTCCTGGCCGGTCAAGCGGACCACCTGCAGCGACCACCATTTGTCCGCATCGACCAGTCGCCGGAAATGCCTGGCGAACGCCCGCAGGAATGCTGTCTGCCAGTTCAGGTGGTCGGGCAATTGCGCGATCATGCGGCCCATGCTCTCGCCGCCGCCATGCAAGCGCAGCAGCGAAACCACCAGCAGCCGGGCGCAACTCTCGTACCGCTTGGCCTGCGGACCATCGAGGTAATCGTCGTCCGGCAGATTGAGTTGATCCAGGGTCAGCGACCCGCCAGCCCGAATCGCGGCGAGGGCCGGACGCAGCGAGTCGCCCGGACGTTGCAGACGAACGGTGCGGGTATAAAGCTCGGGAATTAAAAACGTGGGCGCGTCCGCCAGCAGTTGCGCGGCGAGGCCTGGCACGAGCCAGGGCGGCAGCTCCGCCGGACGTTCGCCCGCGCGGCGGTTGGCCATCTCCATCAACAGCACCTGCACCACGGCCCGGACGTAGCGATCGCGGGAAATGATTTCCGGCACCGCCATCCGGTAGTTCCATCCCTCGGGATGACGCAGCGAGGAGATGGTGACGGGTTGGTCGTCCGTGAGGCGCGGTTGCACCGTGACGTAGATGGTTCCGCGCCAGGCATCCGTCTGACGCAACTCCGCCAGCAGCGCCGTTTTGATGCGTTCAAGTGAGATCGTGAGAACGGAGGGATCGAGCCGGACGTAATCCACCTCGTCGGCGTTTCCCGAACCAGCCGCGGGCGCCTCGACCGGCAGGCCTCGCACCACAAACTGCCCGGATTTGCTGCGCGCCAGAACGGGACCGTCCGCATGGGCGACCGTGGCCGCACCGAGAGCGCCAAGCAGGAGAACACGCACTAGCCAGGCCGGATTCATGGAGGATTGCCGGGCCGCGGCCTGGCGCGGCACGTTCAGGATTTTGCCTTCGCCGCCGGGGGTGATTTGTCGGCGGTCTTCGCAGGGGCGGCTGGAGTCTTGGCCGGCTTGGCATCGCTGCCACTGCTGGGAGCGCTGCTGGTTGCCCCCGCGCTTGGTGCCGGGGTGGCGGGGGTGCCGGAATCCTTCTTGGCAGCAGCCTGATACTTATCGCTGCGATAGTCGGTGATGTAGAATCCGCTGCCTTTGAAGAGCAGGCCGGCGCCGCCGCTGATCAGTTTTTTCACCCGTCCTTTGCCCCACTTCTTCTGACCGCAACGATCTTTCGGACAAACAGTCAATGCGCTGTCGTTCATGGACTGGAACTTGTCGAACTGGTGTCCGCACTTTTCACAAAGGTATTCGTAAGTCGGCATAAATTGATCACCCGCACTGGCTCCCGGCCACCGCCAAAGTCGGCGGGCCGGTCGGCGGGTGTGTTTGATCTAGGCTCCAAATCGAAAAGAGCAACTGGATTCTGTCAGCCGCCGATGCAGTTCATCGGCCTTTCCGGCGGGACGAAGTCCGGCTCGCCGATGTGGTGCCGCTCTTCTTTCTGCCAGACGACCGTGCGGATGAATTGCCTCAGGGTGTCGTCATTCGCGCCGTCACGCAACGGTCCTCGCAAGTCATGCTCGACCACGCTGAACAGGCAGGTGCGAATCCGCCCGTCCGCCGACAGGCGCACGCGGTTGCAATGTCCGCAGAATGGCTCGGTGACCGGCGCGATGATCCCGATTTCCCCATTTCCATCGCTAAAACGCCAGCGCCGCGCGGTCGCTGCGGGATTGACGGCCAGCGACGGTTCCAAAGCAAACCGCGCCTTGAGGCGGGCGACGATTTCCGTGCCGGGCACAACGAGTTCGCGCTGCCACGCCTTGCGTGAATCGAGCGGCATGAACTCGATGAAGCGCACCTCCAGCCGCCGCTGTTGCGCGAAACTGGCGAGATCCTCCACCTCGTGGTCGTTCAAACCGCGGATGATGACCGCGTTGATTTTGACCGGCTGGAGTCCGAGTTCCTGCGCCAGGTCGATGGCGGCGAGTGTTTCCGCCAGGCCATCGCGTCCGGTGATGCGTCGGAAGTTGTCGCGGTCGAGCGAATCCAGACTGAAGCTCACCCGCCGCAGGCCGGACTCGCGCAGCGCCCGGGCCTGCGCGGCAAACAGAAATCCGTTGCTGGTCAGGGCGAGATCTTCGATGCCAAGCACGGTGGCGATGCGGCGGACCAGCGAGGCGAGGTCGTGGCGCAGGAGGGGTTCTCCTCCGGTCAGACGGATCTTCTGGATGCCCAAGCTGGCGAAGAGCCGCGCCACCCGCTCGATTTCTTCGAACGTGAGCAGCGCGGCGCGCGGCATCCACTCGCGGCTGATGGGAAGCGACTTGGGGCTGTGGGCCCAGCGGCCTCGATAAAATTGTTCCGCCGCTTCGGTCTCGGGGAGACAGTAAAGGCAGCGGAAATTGCAGCGATCGGTCACGCTGATGCGCAGATCGCGCAGCACGCGGCCGTGGGAATCGACCAGCAGATTTTGAGATGCCATCCGCTACTTCGCAGGCGCGTTGGTGGCGGGAACCACCGTCGCTGACCCATCCTGCTTCAACTCCACGTTGAGATTGTAGTTTGGCCTGGGCTTCTGGTCCGGATTCGACATGAGCAGTTCGGCGCCCTTCTTGGTCTGATTGCCGTAAAGGCCCATGCGGATCCATTCGAGGCGGCGGGCGACAGACAAATCATCCTTGAGCTTTGAAATTTGGGAGCGCAGGAGGGCAAGATCGTTGAACTGCCGTTCCAGTTCCGCCTTCTCGACCTGAAGACGCTTGAGTTCCTTGAGCAGGAATTCCCGGTCTCCCTCCGAGGCCGCCAGTTTGCGCTCGGTGTCTTCGATCTGTTTGCTGAGGGAATTGATCGAGCCGTTGAGGTCGGTGAGTTGTTTGGTCTGGTCGTCGATGGTGCCGCTCAACTTGGAAATCTCAGTGTCGCGCTTGGCCATTTCCGCCTTGGCGGTTTCGGCGGCGGCGGCGGCGTCCTTCTGGGTTTTGGCAAGGTCGGTGAGCGCGCGGCCCAGCGTGTTGGACGTCTTGCTCAGTTCGCTGGCGAGCAGGTTTTTGTTGGTCTCGAGCATCAACGAAATCAACTCCTGATTCTCCAGTTTGGCCTTGGTGGTGACGACCTCGTTGGAAATCGTGGTGATGACCTCGATATCCACCTCCTTTTCCTTGACTGCGGTTTTGTGGCGGACATAGAGGGCTCCGCCCAGTCCGAGAGCCAGGATGATGAGAATGACAACAACTGCCTTCATGATTTTTACAGAATGCGTTTTCGCCAACAAGTTGGCAAGCCTTCCGTCGGCTGCTTGCTTATCGGACGGTTGCCGATAGAGTTAATTCATGAAATTGCCAGAGGCCGTCGCGGTCATGACGCTCCCCGGTGCCACGCTGTTTCCCCAGTCGATGATGCCGCTTTTCATCTTTGAGCCGCGCTATCGCCGCATGTTGGCCGACATGCTCGCTTCGCACCGGATGTTCTCCGTGGCCATGCAAAAGCCCGACAAAATGCGCGAAAGCCCGTGCCCGGTGGCCGGCCTCGGCCTCATCCGCGCCTCGGTCAGCCACACTGATGGCACCTCGCACCTCGTTCTCCAGGGCCTGGCCCGGGTCGAACTCGGCTCGGCCATCCAGACCCGGCCGTATCGCATCCACCCCATCCGCGCCCTGCCCACTCCCGCCACCGAAAGCGTCGCGGTGGACGCGCTCGTGTCCAAAGTTCATGAACTCGTGGCCGAACGCCTCCGCCTCGCGCCCACACCGTTACCCTTCGCCATGCTCGAAGCTCCCACAACCGGTGGGAAGTCGCCCGCAGGCAAAGCCGTCGCCATTCCCATCCGCGACGTGCTGCGCTACCTCGAATCCCTTCCCGGCCCGGACCAACTGGCCGACCTCGTTGCGTCGGCGCTGCTGCCCGAGGGCGATCATCGCCAGGCCATCCTCGAAACCGTGCCCATCGAGCAACGCCTCCGGCAACTGGTCCACTTCCTCCTAGGCGACATTGCCTCACACCGGAATCCCCCTGCGTGATTCCCCGGTGCGCTGCGATTGCTTCGCGGACTTCCTTCCACTAGAACCGCGCCGATGAATTCCGTTCTGCTCTTCCTGCTGGCCACCGCTGTGTCGCTGCACGCCGCCGCGCCGACGCTCCCGCCGGGCGTCGTCAACACCCAACGGCCGGAGGATCGTCCGCTGCCGCCGCGCGAAGCCCTCGCGCGACTCACGCCGCCGCCCGGATTTCGGGTGACGGATTTCGCGGGCGAACCGGATCTGCGCCAGCCCATTGCGTTCGATTTCGATGACCGCGGGCGGCTGTGGGTGATTGAAAATTTTTCCTACCCGGATTTCCAGCGCGAGGATCAGGATCGCGTGCTGATTTTCACCGATCGCGATGGCGATGGACGCTTCGACCGGCGCCAGGTGTTTCTCGAAAACGGCCATCGTCTCAGCGGTCTGGCCTTGGGCTTTGGCGGCGTCTGGCTGGCCTCGACGCCGGATCTGATCTTCGTGCCGGATGCGGATGGCGATGATCGTCCGGACGGCCCGCCGGAAGTGCGGCTCAATGGCTGGACAACCAACGCGGGGCACAACCTCATGAACGGCCTTGCGTGGGGGCCGGATGGCTGGCTCTACGGCCGCCACGGCATCACTGCGCCGTCGTTCGTCGGACGCAAAGGCGCGTCCGACAGGGAGCGCATCAAGGTCAGTTGCGGCATCTGGCGCTATCATCCCGTGACGCGGCGTTTCGAGATGGTGGTCCATGGCACCACCAATCCGTGGGGTCTCGACTGGGACGAGAACGGCCAGGCGTTCTTCTCGAACAACGTGCTGGTGCATCTTTGGCCGCTCATCCCGGGCGCCCATTTCCGGCGGATGTTCGGCGAGGACCCCGATCCACACGTCTATGCGCTGCTGGAAACCTGCGCGGACCACAAACACTTTGCCGGCAACGACTGGACCAAATCGCGCGGAGGACAGGGCGAACACGACGCGCTGGGCGGCGGGCATTCGCATTCCGGCGCGATGATTTACCAGGGCGACAACTGGCCCGACGAATGGCGCGGCGCGATCTTCATGGGCAACATCCACGGCAATCGCGTGGTCTTCGACCGTCTCGCACGCCGCGGCTCGGGCTACGTCGCGACGCACGGCGGCGATTTCATGAAGGCGCGGGATCCGTGGTTTCGCCCGATCACCGTGGCGTGCGGGCCGGATGGCGGCGTGTTCGTGAGCGACTGGAACGATTACGGCGAGTGTCACGATCTGGACGGAAGCTTCCGCGACAGTGGGCGCCTCTACAAAATCACCTGGGGCCAGCCGAAGCCGCTGGCGGAATTCGATCTGGCAAAACAGACCGACGCCGAACTGGTGCGACTGCTCGCGCATCGCAACGATTGGTGGGCGCGGCACGCGCGGCGGGTGCTGCAGGAACGCGCCGCCGCGGGCCAGCTTGATCCGGCCACGGAAGCGGCGTTGCGGCGAATGCTGGCGGACAGCCCATCCGTGCCTCAACAACTGCGCGCTCTCTGGGCGCTGCATTCCACCGGCCGGGCGGACGAAGCGATGCTGGTCAAATTGCTCGGCCATGAGAACGAACACCTGCGCTGGTGGGCGGTGACGCTGCTGGTGGAGGAGCGGCGTGCGCCGCCGGCAGTTCGGCGAAGATTTGTGGAGATGGCGCGCAGTGATTCTTCCGCATTCGTGCGCCTCGGGCTGGCCTCGGCGCTCCAGCGCCTGCCAGTGGAGGATCGTTGGGAGGTGGCTTTGGCCTTGGCGGCGCATGGGGAGGATGCGGGCGATGCGAACCTGCCGTTGATGCTGTGGTACGGCCTCGAGCCGGCGGTGGCGGCGGACCCAGCACGCGCGACGGAATTTCTGGCGCGTTGCTCTTTTCCAGTGGTGCGGCAATTCATCGCGCGCCGCCTGGCCGGGGAGTGAGACGTCTGTTTGGCAGCGGATGTCCCCGTCCCCTTGTCAGGAAATGTTTCCTTAAACTCTCCCATCGTGTCTGCCGACAACCATCCTGGCGGGCATGGCGAGAAGTTGTGCCAGAAACAGCCATTTGAGCGGAGCAAGTGTGCCTCCGTGCAGGCGTCAGACGAATCGGCGGCAATGAATCCGAAACGCGAGCATTTTGTTCCCGGCCATGCAGCCACCCGCGACATCGGGGATGCGGCCGCCTTGGTCAAACATCACGGACGCACCATTCTCATGCTGGAGGATGATGACACTTTCAGTGAAATTTTCGGGGCGTATCTTTCCAGCCAGGGGTTCATGGTGGTCCGTGTGCCCAGTGGTGCTGAGGGGCTCAAGAAGATTCTCGCGACGGATTTTGACGTCATCATCTGCGACATGGTGATGCCGGGCTTTCCGGGCGACATGTTCTATCTGGCGGTGAGCCGCACCAGGCCGCATCTGCTCAGGCGTTTCATCTTCATGACCGGCTACCAGGGCGACAAGAAGATCGACGAGTTCATCCGTCGCATCCGGGGCATGGTTCTCTGGAAGCCGTTCCAGTTCCATGAAATGATGGAGCGCATCGACGTGGTGTTGTCGCGGCCCGCAGCGCCTGCTGCCAAACGGGTGGCGTGAGTCCTTGCGACGACCATTCCGGGAAGCCTCCGCTCCCGGTCTGGAACTCACGGTCGTTACCTCAGGAGCCGACCAACCGCCTGCTGGCGGACCCTTTCGTGGGAGAAACATTCGTGGCTTGCGCGGGGCGACGCGTCCTGCTGGATTGAGCGGTGAACCGGAAGGGAAGCTGCAGGCCGGCCTGCCAGTGGTGTTCATTGA
>JBBRWD010000046.1:0-50674 GCA_038249465.1 Limisphaerales bacterium
CTCGGCCTCGCCGACGAGGCGCGCAAAGGACTCGTCAGCCGCGCGCGCAGCCACGACCGCGGCGAGCGCTTCCCCGCCTTCTGGGGGCCGAACTACGACTGGACGCCCGACCAGGACCACGGCGGCGTGCTGATGAAGACCTTCCAGTCCATGCTGCTGCAAACGGACGGGCAGAAAATCTTCCTCCTGCCGGCGTGGCCGAAGGATTGGAACGTGGAATTCAAGCTGCACGCGCCGCAGCAGACCGTCGTGGCCGGCGTCTATCGCGACGGGAAACTGCAATCGCTGCGCGTGACACCGGAGTTGCGCCGGGCGGATGTGGTGGACGTTTCCCAGCGGGACCCAGCCTCCGCTCAACCTTGACGAATCCGCCGCGTCTCAGAGCCTGCCCAGGAACGGGTATCAAACGTTGCGAAAGTATTCGCAGGTAGGGCGCGTCTGTCCCAGCGCGCCGTTCGTTGGCTGCCCGAAGTTGCGGCGCGCTGGGACAGACGCGCCCTACCTCCTTGGTTTGCGATGGTCGTGCCTGAACTTGCGCAACGACCAATGGGGGCGGATTCCACTCCGGCCCTCGGATGGCAGCCGCCATCGGATACGCGGTGGAACGCGTCCCTATCAGCGCCTTTCTCGGTTCAATCCAGCGTTCGTCGGCGGTTCACCGGCAACGAGGTGTTCAGTCGCGGCTCTTGAGTTCCCGAACTATGGCTGACGAAGTCGGAAAAATCCCGCAGCGGCATCGGCCGGCAGAATCACCGGCCCATTGGTGGGCGGCGTGATGTCGAACCAGACCGCGTTCGTCGCGAGCGAAGTCTTTCGTTGCAGGATGCAATTGGTGCCGGTCCATGAAAAGACGACGCTGTCCGGCGCCTGCCGAAGCACCAGCAATTGCGGGCGCGGAGGTTCTTGGACGGAGGCGGCGGGGAGATACTCGCCGTCCATGGCGAGCGCGAAGGATGTCGTATTGCTGAACGCCATGGACATTGGAGGAAAATATCGCGGGAATACCGCAGCGGCGAGCCAATTGGTACCCGCCGCCAAATTGGTAACCGCCACCGCAACAGTAGTACAAAATATCGCATCGCCTGCCGCGTGAGTGTCGGGTGAGATGGTCCCGTTAGTGGACTGAAACAAGTTGTTTTTTGACATCAGCCGCCAAACCATTCTGCAGCCGGTCAATTTTTCCGCCAATCAGTCGCCGCGCGTCCTTCGGCAAAGCCCGCAGTTGGGCGAGTGCCACCGGCAAAAATTCGATCTGATAACGCATGGCGGATTTGTTGGGCCGATTTGTTCAATCCCTAATCGGCCGGTCGGGCGAGAGCAGGAACGCTTTGCGGATGGTGGCGACGCCGGGCATGCGCCACGGCCAGGCCTGGTCGGCGGCCAGTCGCACCTGCCGGCGCAATTGCGTCAGCTTGGGCACATTCGCTTTGATGGCTTCCAAAAGGGCGGAGCGCAGATTGCGAAATCAAGGGCATGATGCCGGGCAGGGCCGGCGGAACCGGCGTGGCACCGAAGTCCCTGGCATTGGCGCGGCGTTCGTTCATCGGGATGATGGCGGGACGCTTACTTTGGTGCGTTCTCATTTCAATTCCAAAGCTGCGGAATTCGCGGTGCCGCAAATTGAGAAGCCATTTCCGGGACAATGCCCTAATCTTCCTCCCGCACGAACATGGTCTCCGCACAAGAATCCCGGGCGCTTGCGATGGCGGATTGCGAAGTCGCCTTCGACAATCTCACCCGCCAGCTCTACGCCACCGATGCGTCGCATTATCAAATCGAGCCGGCGGCCGTGGCGTTCCCGCGCAGCGCGGCGCAAGCCAGCGCGGTCATCCAGGCCGCCGCTCAGGACGGCGTGAGCCTGACCCCGCGCGGCGCTGGCACGGGCTTGGTCGGCGGCGCCATTGGCGACGGGATCATCATCGATTTCGCCAGGCACAATCGCGCCATCACCGAACTCGATCTCGAACAGCGCTCGATCTGCGTCGGCGCGGGCGTGGTGCTCGACCAACTTAACGCCTTCGTCAAACCGCACGGGCTTTGCTTCGGCCCCGACGTCGCGACGAGTTCCCGCGCCACGCTCGGCGGAATGATCGCCAACAATTCCTCCGGCGCCTGGGTGCCGGTCTATGGCACGACGAGCGAACACGTCCGCGCGCTGGAACTCGTCCTCGCCGACGGCCGCGTCATCCACACCCGTCTCGACCACGCCGCGCTCGCGCCGCAGCGTGAAGTTATCGCGCGACTCGTCCGCGAACATGCGGCGGAGATTGATCGCCGCCTGCCGCCGGGATTGCAGAAGCGCTGGCCGGGATACGGTCTCGACCGCGTGCTGCGCGCCTCGGGCGAGGCCGATCCGCTCGCGCTGATTCTGGCCGGCAGCGAAGGCACCCTCGCCGGCATCGTCTCGGCGGAACTGAATCTCGTGCCGCTCCCGCGCGCCCGCGGCCTCGGCGTGTTGTTCTTCGCGTCCGTGGCGGAAGCGATGCTGGCGACGGTGGACTTGCTCGACCTGCGGCCGGCCGCCATCGAACACATCGACCGCATCTTGCTCGACCAGACCAGAGGCCAGCGTCCCTTCCAGGCTGCGCGCGATTTGCTCGAACTTGATGCCCGGCCCTGCGAAGCGATTCTGCTGGTGGAATTCTTCGAGGACGTGCCCGACCGCCTGGCGGCGCTGGAGAAAAGGAAGCTGGGTTTGCGCAAGAAGATCCTCGCCACACCGGCGCAGCAAAACCTCATCTGGTCGCTGCGCAAAGCCGGGCTTTCGCTGCTGACCGGCCGCCCCGGCAGCGCCAAGCCGGTGACGGGCATCGAGGACGTCGCGGTGCGCCCGCGCGATTTGCCGGCGTATCACGCGGGCTTGGAGCGCATTCTCGGCGGGCGCGGGCTGGAAGTCTGTTATTACGGCCACGCGGCCACGGGATTATTGCATGTGCGCCCGGTGCTGGATTTGCGACGGCCGGAGGATGTCCGGAAATTTCGCGAGGTGTCGGACGAAGTTTCGGCGCTGGTGCGCGAGTTCAAGGGCTCGCTCTGCGCGGAGCACGGGGTGGGACTGGCGCGCACCGAGTACCTGCGCGCGCATCTCGGCGATGAATTGCTCGACGTGTTGCGCCAGATCAAAGCGGCGTTCGATCCGGCGAATCGCTTCAATCCCGGGAAGATTCTGAGCGACGGACGCTACCGGATTGACGCCAACCTGCGTCAAGACACAGCGCACGAATTAGTGCTGCCGTTCACGCCGCGGCTGGCGTTTGCCGCCAAGGATCATTCCTTTCTCGGCAACCTGGAGCAATGCAACGGCTGCGGCGGTTGCCTGAAACAAACGCCGACGATGTGCCCGACGTTTGCCGCCACCGGCGACGAGATGATGTCCACGCGCGGCCGGGCGAACCTGATTCGCGCCGTGCTCGACGGGCGCGCGGCTGGCGGGGGAAACCCTTTGCTCGCCGTCGAACTGGACGCGGCGTTGGGCAATTGCCTGTCGTGCAAAGCTTGCACCACCGAATGTCCGTCGAACGTGAACCTCGCCTTGCTCAAGGCCGAGTTGCGGCATGCCCGGCATGAGCGGCACGGGTTGCCTTTGGCCGCGCGGATCTTCAGCACGGTGGATTTGCTGGGCGCGCTGGGCTGCGTCGCGCCCGCGCTGAGCAACGCTGCCCTTGATTCGCGGGCGCTGCGCTGGCTGGCCGCGAAATTCCTCGGCGTCGATGCTTCGCGGCCGCTCCCGCACTACGCAAGTGAACGCTTCGACATCTGGTTCAGCCGGCGCATGGCCCCGGCCTCTCCTCCGCGAAAGCGAGGCAAGGTGATTTTGTGGGATGATACCTTCGTGCGCTATCACGAACCGCACATCGGCCGCGCGGCGGTGACCGTGCTGGAGTCGGCGGGCTTTGAAGTAGTTCTGCCGCGCGGACGCCAATGCTGTGGGCGCCCGGCGTTCAGTCAGGGAAATCTGGATCGGGCCGCGCGCCTCGGCGCGCACAACCTGGCGTTGCTGGCCAAATTCGAGCCGGCGGCGCCCATCGTTTTCCTCGAACCATCCTGCTGGTCGATGTTTGCCGAAGACTATCGCGAGTTGAAACTCGCCGGGGCAGGGGAGGTCAGCCAGCGCTGTTTCCTCTTCGAGCAGTTCATCGAAACGCTGCTCGACCGTGAGCCTGAAGCGTTGACGTTTCGCACCGCGCCTGAGCCAATTGCCATCCACGCCCATTGCCACGCCAAGGCGCTGCTCAATCCGGCGTTCCTGCTGCGGCTGGCGCAACGGCTGCCGGGCCGGACGGCGGCCTTGCTTGACACGGGTTGCTGCGGCATGGCGGGCGCGTTCGGGATGATGCAGGTGAAGCAGGAGCTTTCGCGCGCGGTCGCCGCGCCGCTCACGAGCCGGATCGCGCCGCAACCTTCCGGCGCGGTCGTGGTGGCATCGGGGACGAGTTGTCGTCATCAAATCGCCCATCTCACCCCGGCGCAGCCACAGCACATGGCGGAGGTGCTGGCCGGGGCGCTCGCGATTCCGGAAGGCTCCGGCAAATCGGTGTAACCGGCTTCTGCAACCGGGCGTCTTCCTCTTTGTTCCGCAAAGAACAAACAACTTAACCAAACAAACCTAGAAGCCATGAAGAAATCACTGTTGTTGATCGCAGTTCTGTTCTGCGCCGCCGCCATCACCGCCTCCGCCCAGGACGCCCCCGCCAAGAAGCAGATGACCCCCGAGCAGAAGGCGCTCCGGGCGGAAATGGTCAAAAAATATGACACGGATAGCGACAAGAAGCTCTCCAAGGATGAAATCTCCAAGATCAGCGAAGCCGACCAGGCAAAGCTGAAGGAAGCCGGCATCAAGCTGCGCGGCAGCCCGGCCAAGAAGGCTCAGTAAGCTGAAAACCGTCGCACGACGGCTTATCCTCAATTCTCCACGCAACCGCCGATTCCACCTGCAAACGGACCGGCGGTTGTTGCGCGTATTGGATGGGCGGGGATGCCGACGACGATAGCTGGCAGTCAGCCGAACACATTCGCGCTTCCCCCGGCGCGCCGACTTCAGTCCGCTTCAGCCTCGTCGGGTAATGGAGAAATGACAGGAGTGAGGGCTTCCGAACGATGAAGCGACGCATATTTCGCGCTCCAATGGGTTGCATCTGGCGGCACTGTCGAGATGCGCCCGGCCTGGCCTATCGCGATGGTTCGGTATTCCTCAATTCGCCAGGAGCGAGTATCCACAGGAGGTGATGCAGAGTCTTAAACGCCAGATGATGCGACTCTTTTCAATCCTTGCCGCCCTCGTTGGTTTGGTTTCAACCAACCCAGCGGTGCTGGCGAAAGAGGCGAAACGCGCACAGAGCGGCGACGAACTCTTCACCAACGCCGTCATCCCCCATCTGCGCATCGAGATCGCCGAGACCAACCTCGACATCCTGCGTGGTTATCAATGGCGGCGTGACGCCTCGCCGGACGAACGGCCTGAAGTTTCCTGCATCGTGCGCGAGGGCGACAGCGTCTGGACCAACGTCGCGGTGCATCCCAAGGGCAGTGCCGGAAGCTATCGATCGGTGGACTCCAAGCCCGCGCTCACGCTGAACTTCAGCAAGAACGTCAGCGACCAGCGATTCCACGGCCTCGAGAAGATTTCGCTGAACAACTCGGTGCAGGATCTCACGTTCATCAGCGAGAAACTCTGCCGCGAATTGTACGCGCGCGCCGGGGTGCCGGTGCCCCGCGCGGATTACGCGACGGTGGAACTGAATGGGCGGCGGCTCGGCCTCTACGTCCTGCTCGAAGGCTGGAACAAACAGTTTCTCAAACGCTATTTCAAGAACACCAAGGGTAATCTTTACGATCCACCCCTGCTGGCCGATCTCGATCAGATCCTGGAGGTGGCCACCGGGAACTTCCCCGCCGATCAGTCTGAGTTGACCGCCGTGGTGGAAGCCGCGCGCGAGCCGGATCTTGCCCGCCGTTTTGCCCGGCTCGATCAACTGGTGGACCTCGACCGTTTCGCCCGGTTCATCGCGCTGGATCTGTTGCTGTGGAATTACGACGGCTACGTGCTACACAGTAATAACTATCGCGTCTTCCACGACATCGACTCCGGCCGGATCGTCTTTATGCCCCACGGGCTGGATCAGATGTTCCGCAATCCAAACGGGCCGCTGCTGACCAGCGGCGACGGTCTGGTGGCGCGGGCTTATCTGGGCACGCCCGAGGGACGGCGGCGCGTGCTCGACCGGATGCGGGAGTTTCAGGGCAGCTTTTGCACCTTTGCCGCGCTGAGCAATCGCGTGAGCGATCTGGCCGCGCGGGTGTCGGCTGAGGCAAAACGCGAAGGCGAGATTGAATCGGCGCGACCAGGACCGGTCTGGCGCGAAACCTTTCGACGTGGCGCGGTCGGGCGCCATGACGAGAACGTATCCGACTTTCTGGGACGCATCGAGGAACGGTTCTTCAGCGTCGATGCGCAACTGGCCGGAGTCAGCGCCGCGCGCTTTCTGCGGGTCGGCGAAAGTCTCGCGCTCACCAACTGGACCTCGCGCAGCCTTTCCGGAAATCCCGAGTTCGCTCCGGCCAGGGATTCCGCCGGGTGCGGTGTCCGGTTCTCCAGCCGCGGGTCGGGCGCGTGGTTCGCCACCGTCTGGCTCGAAGAAGGTCGCTACGCGCTCACGGGCAAAATCAAGACCGAGGCGCTGGCGCCGTTTCCCGGCTATGCCGGCTCGGGCGCAGGGTTCCGGGTGTGGAGCGCGCGCAAGGCGGACAGCGGATCTCGTTGGGGAGGGGATGCCCGGCGCGGCGGCCAGCGCGGGGGCTACCGCCGGGCCGATGCCGGCACGCTGGCCCGCCAGAACTCGCCGCTGATGGGCACGACGAATTGGTCCGAGGCCGGCGTGGAGTTTGACCTGCGCCAACCTCTGGCCGACCTCGACATCTATTTCGAGGTGGCGGGAGCCTCGGGCGAGGCGTGGCTGGATCCGGCCTCGGTGACAGTGACGCGCCTGCCGGACAAGCGTCCGTGAAGATCGGCGGGGCCAGTCTGGCTTGAGGAGGGCAGATGGAAATTGTCAGGTCAGGATCTTCCCAGCGTGGCTTCGTCCGTCTCTCTCCATGCGCCTGCGGAAAGCAAAAAGAGACGAGGAGTCCTCGCCCCAGGTGTGATTCCAGCAAGCCGTTTGCGCGATACGGCTGCGAAGGCTCGGGTTCACTTCGCGCACGCATTGGCGCGGAACCATTCCACTGCGTCGGCCAGGGCCTGACGGGGCGGAGTCTGCGGCAGGCCAAGTTCGCGGATGGCCTTGGCGGGATTGAACCACATCTTGTGCCGGGCCATGCGCGCGCCCGCGAGCGGCGCCCGCGGCGGACGCCCGGTGAGGCGCGCCAGCGCTTCGCTGAAGCAGCCCGCTCCGAGTGCCAAGACATGGGGAATGCGCACGCGCGGCGCGGGCAATCCTGCGATGGCAGCGAGCGTTTCGAGCGTTTCCCGCAACGTCCAGTTGCCTTCCGCATGACCAAGAATGTATCGCTCGCCGGGGCGCCCTCTTTCGGCGGCGAGAATGTGCCCGATGGCGACATCGCGCACATGGACCCAGTTGAGTCCGGTGTCCACGAAAGCGGGAAGGCGTCCGTTGAGAAAATCGAGGATGATCCGGCCGGTCGGCGTCGGCCGCGCATCAAAAGGCCCCGCTGGAGCGCTTGGATTGACAATGATCACCGGCGCTCCCTGGGCCGCGAATTCCAGCGCCAACTGCTCCGCTGCCCACTTGGTGCGCTTGTAATGGCTGACCAGTTCCGCAGCGGGCAGGGGCGTGGTTTCATCGGACGGGGTGAGGCGGCCCGCCTGCGGACGCGGCACGCCGATGCAGCCGACAGTGCTGGTGTAAACAATGCGCGAGAGACCGGCGGCGACCGCGGCCTCAAGGACATGGCGCGTGCCGGCGATGTTGGTGGCATACATCGGCGCGTAATCCGGCAGCCAAAGGTGATAGCTGGCCGCGGCGTGAAAGCACCAGTCGCAGCCTCGCATCGCCCGGCGCAGTCCTGTGAAATCCACCAGGTCGCCAGTGACCCGCTCAATCGCGCCGCCACGCAATCCCCGCACGTCGCTGCCCGGCCGGACCAGCGCTCGAACCTGATGCCCCTGCGCCACGAGCGCATGAACCAGGTTCGTGCCCAGAAATCCAGAGGCGCCGGTGATAAAGCAACGCATAGGTGTTGGCCCTAAAGATGGAGCCGCGAACCGCCGATGAATTTCTCAGACCGGGTTGACCGGCGTCCAGCCTTCAGTGGGACGCAGCTTCGAGCGAACCGCTCCGAATGTTCACCCGTCAGCCCGGATCGAATTTTGTCTTATGCCGAAATCCGCCAGCCAACGCCGAAAGCTCGCGCGCCAGAAGACGCGCGGACTTGATGTCGAGATTTCCTTTCTCGAAGCACTGCGCGCTCGCTCACCGGATTTTACCGACGTGCTGCGGCTGTTGGGAGTGGCCTACTCGCAGCGGGGCCGCCATCAGGAAGCCCTCGGAGTGGATGAACAACTGGCGCGGCTCTGTCCCAACGATCCGCGCGTCTTTTACAACCTCGCCTGCAGCTATTCGCTGGCCCGGCAGCCGGCTAGATCCATCACCGCGCTGGGGCGTGCCCTCAACCGCGGCTATTGCGACTACCGCTGGATTCTCAAAGACCCCGATCTCGCCAACACCCGGCGCCACCGGCTCTTTCGCTGGATCTCGGAACGCATCCAGCGCCGCTGGTTCAAACCGTGTTGAACTTGATCACTCCGGCGTGAAGGCCTGGCTCTCGCGCCAGGACGCCAGGAGTTCGGACAGCCGGTAAGCGACCATTTTCAGCCCGTTCCTTTGCGTATCAGACTTCTCCATCGCTGCGCAGTTGCCGGCGATTCCTCAATATCCGCTCCACTCGCGCGAGATCGTTTGGGGCTTCGCTTCCGGGGTGCTGCCGTTGGCGTCTTCGCGTGAATTGCCTTTTGGAACCCGGGTAAAATCGGGAAGGATCCCTCCCAATTCAAAATCAGGTTTGCCTCCGCGCGGTCGTCTCGTAGCTTCGTGTCATGAACGTCACCGTCCGTGGTCGAAGCCGGCACCACCGTACCGTCACCTTTGACAGTCCCAGCAACGAGGTGCGTTTGATCGAGCAGCGTCTGCTGCCGCACGAATTCCAGATCATTCCCCGGTGCGACCACTGCGCCACCGCCCAGGCCATCCGCGACATGATGGTTCGCGGTGCGCCCGCCATCGCCGCGACCGCGGCCTATGGGCTTGCCCAGGGTGCGCGGACCTTTCGTGGTCGCGGCCTGGCGGCATTCCAGCGTCACCTCGGGCGCGTCTATGAAACCTTGAAATCCGCCCGGCCCACCGCGGTCGATCCCATGAACGCCATGAATGAAGTGCTGGCCGCCATGCGCGCTGGTGAAACCGTGGCCGAACAACAAGACCTCGCCCTGGCGGCGGCGGAGGAATTCGCGCGGCGCAGCGTGGCGGACTGCCGGGCCATTGGCCAACACGGCGCCAAGTTGATCCGCGAGAAGATGCGGATCCTGACTCATTGCAACGCGGGCTGGCTCGCGTGCGTCGATATCGGCACCGCCACCGCGCCGCTCTACGCTGCGCAAGAACGCGGCCGGCAATTTCATGTCTTCTGCGATGAAACCCGGCCGCGCTGCCAGGGAGCCTCGCTCACGGCCTGGGAACTCGCCCAGCAGGGCATCTCTCATCAAGTCATCGCCGACAACGCCGCCGGTCATCTCATGCAGCGCGGCGAGATTGATCTGGTGATCGTCGGCAGCGACCGCGCGCTCGGACGCACCGGCGAGGTGGCAAACAAGATCGGCACCTACACCAAGGCGGTCCTGGCGGCGCGGCACGGGATTCCATTCTACGTGGCCCTCCCGCTTTCCACGATCGACTGGCAGATGCGATCCGGGCGCGAGATTCCCATCGAAGAACGGGAGTCCGCGGAAGTGCTGGGTGCCTGGGGTTGGGCCACGGCCCGCACCCTGCCAGGCACGGCAAAGCGGTTGACGGGCCAGCGGACCTACGTGCGCGTGGCCAATCCATCGAGCGGCGCCAGAAACCCCGGGTTTGATGTCACGCCCGCCGAACTCGTCACCGGCATCATCACACCCGCGGGCATTTTCAAGCCCGGCGACTTGTGGCGCAACCGCGCGGTTCTTGGTTGGGCGGGTTGATCCGCGAAAGACGCCGTCGCAGGCAGCGGCCAATGAACCTAAACGGAGCAATTGGCATCGGGCGAAAAAGTCTTAAACCACGGATGCACACGGATAAACACGGATTTCCTGCGGCATGACTTCCTCACCCTCCGGAGGATCCACTGTTTTTCTGCAAGTGCCGGGCATCCGTGTCCATCGGTGTCCATCCGTGGTTAAACTGCGGTTTTTAGGATGAAGGAATTGCCGAAACGCCCCGGGATACTTTACACGGGCGCATCTACACCACTTGATCCCGCCAGGAAAACGACTCTCTTCATTCTTGCCCCTGCGCTCGCGCTCGGCTCGCGACAGCCCGGCGCGCGACAGCCCGGCGCGCAACTCAACCCGGGCGACCCGCTCTCCGGTCTCGAACGGCTCAAGAACTTTCAATCCCGGCGCGCCAGCCAAAGCCAATCGCCGCCTAGCAATTGGCAAGATGCGTAGAGCCGGGACGGTAAGGTAGTCGTGAAATAGCAACAACCGATCCGCCGGAAATGTACACCCCACGAAGGTGGCTTGCCCGGTGGAACAGCAAAATCACAGTCATCTACAACATGGCCACGAACACCTCATCGCAACCGTCAGCCAGATTCGCCCTGTTTCGCAACTGGATCAGCATGTCCGGCGGAGTTCTCGCTGTCGCCGCGCTTTTTGCTTTTTTCCTGCTGGCGGTTTTCGATCTGACCGCGAAGAGCGACAGCCCATACCTGCCGATTCTCACCTACCTCATCACGCCTGGCTTTCTGGTGGCAGGCTTGTTCCTCGTAATTGTGGGCTGGTGGTTGCAGCGCCGACGCCTGAAACGCGGGCAGGCTTCCTTTGGCGCTCTGGTGATTGATTTCTCGAATCCGCTGCATCGCAAGCGGCTGCTCACGTTCACCGTGGCCTCGGTTTTCTTCCTCTTTCTCACGGTAATCGGAAGCTACGAATCGTACGTGGCGACCAAATCGGTGGTGTTCTGCGGCGAGGCGTGTCACACCTCGATGGAGCCGCAATATGTGGCCTATCAGCATTCGCCCCACGCGCGTGTCGAGTGCGTCACCTGCCACATCGCCCCGGGCGCCGAGGGCTTCGTGAAGGCCAAGTTCAACGGTCTGCACCAGTTGTACGCGACCGCGGTGGGCAATTACCCCCGCCCGGTCACCGGCCACGGCAGGCTCAACATCGAACAGAAGACCTGCGAGCAATGCCACTGGCCGAAGAACTACATCGGCGATGTGGACCGCACTTTCGCACACTACCTCGACGAGAAAGACAACCCGCCTTACACGGTGCGCATGACCCTCAAAGTTGGCGGCGGCGATCCCACGCACGGTCCGGTGGGCGGCATCCACTGGCACATGAACCTCGACAACAAGGTCGAGTACATCGCCTTCGACTCGAAGACCCAGAAAGACGACCTGTCGCGGCAGAAGATTCCCTGGATTCGCATCACCGACGCGCAGGGCAAGGAGACGGTGTACAAGACCAAGAAGTTCACCAACGACATCGCCGGCCTGAAGCTGCACCGGATGGACTGCCTCGATTGCCACAACCGTCCGGCGCACCAGTTGCGCGCGCCCAATGACGCCGTCGAACTCGCCATGTCGCTCGGCCAGATCAGCACCAACCTGACCAGCATCAAAAAGTTCGCGGTCAAGGCGCTCACCGCCAGTTACACCAATCGCACCGAGGGGCTCGACCGGATCGCCGCCACGCTCAAGACCCGCTACTCGAACAATCCACCCGAGCTGGCTGGCTCCATCGCCGCGGTGCAGACGATTTACCGGCAGAATTTTTTCCCGGAGATGAAGGCGAGCTGGAAGGTTTACCCGAACAACATCGGCCACAAGGACTGGCCCGGATGCTTCCGCTGCCACGACAACGAACACGTCGCCGCCGATGGCAAGTCCAAGGTGCGCGGCTCGGCCTGCAATGATTGCCATCTGATCCTGGCAGAAGGAAAAGGCGCGGAGTTGCTGAAGCTGGATGGCAGCGGCGCCAAGTTCAAACACCCGGCCGAAGGCTGGGAGGACATGCTCTGCAGCGACTGCCACAACGGCTCGATGGAGTGACGCCAAACGCGGCGCGCCACACACCGCGAAATCTCACCTTGAAGGCACGAAGGGCGCTGTGAGTTGCCAGGGCAGTTGCCTTCCTCCGTCCTCTCGGAGGCCCAGTGATGAGTCGATGTTTTCTTTGCCGCCACCACGCTGAACCGGCACCCTCAGCCAACATGCGTTCAGCACGCCGTATTTCCACCGGGTCTTGCGCTCGCGAAAGCCCGGTTGCCCGTCCGGGATCACCCGCTTTAGCGTGACGCCATGAAGCGCAAAGTCGTCACCATTCTGCGGCCAGTGTTGGTCTTGCTGTGCTGCGTGGCCGTTGCGTCCCTGGTCATGCAGGTCATGCGCGACTCCGATTGGTATCGCGCGCGTCTGGTAAGCGAGATGTTTTCCGCTGACGCCGAGGCCCGCCTGCGCGCCGGCGCCCGACTGGCGCAACTCAACGCACAGCGTCAGTTGCTGGAGGTTCTCAAGTCCGACCACGATGGGGCCAGAGAGATGGCCCGCCGCGCCCTCGAACACATCTGGTTCAACGAAGCCGGCGACGAAGCCTATCAGCGGACGCAACAGGCGTTCCGCGCGGCAGAGCGCGAGGATCGGAAGGCGGCGCTGGCCCTGCTCAACGGATTGGTGACCCAGCACCCGAAATTCGCCGAAGGGTGGAATCAGCGCGCCTCGCTGTACTGGCAGATGGGCGACTACGAGAAGTCGCTGGCGGACTGTCAGCGCGTGCTGGAACTCAATCCCAATCACTACGGCGCATGGCAGGGTTTGGGCCTGTGCCAGCTCAACCGGGGCGATCTGCCCGGCGCCTGTCAATCGCTGCGCATCGCCTTGCGCCTTCTGCCGCATGACGATCAGACCCGTCAATCCTTGCGTCGCTGCGAGGATCTTTTGCGCCAATACCCGGCCGGAGGAAGTGGCGTCAAGGCGATGCAGATCCTGTGAGGGACGGCGCCGCAGGAGCGCACAAGACCCTGGGATGGGCCACCCGAAGACGCTTGGTCCGAACCCTCACGGGCAGGGCGCGTCTGTCCCCAGCGCGCCGTCCGGTTGGCCGGGAATGGTTCGCGGCGCGCTGGGACAGACGCGCCCAGTCCGGGTGTCGTCCATCCCACTGCCTGGATAGTACGTTCGCAAGGATTGATTCCGCAGCGGTATGGCCGGGCAGACGTCGCTCCGCTCATTCCATGCTGCGCAGGTCGATGGCTTACTCGTCTCTCTCCTCCGGCCGAATCTGGCGCCCTTCCCAGAACCACATCCCGTTGGTCTGCGTCAGCAACCGGTGAGCGCTGCCCGGCGCGGGTGGGGTGTTCACCTTCGGCAGCCAGCGCGCGTGTTCGCCAACCACCTTGGCCAGCGCTGGATTCTTCACCACGTTCGTCCACTCGTGGGGGTCCGCCTGAACATCGTAGAGTTCCTCCGCGCCGTCGGCGTAGCGGATGAGGCGCCAGCGCTCCGAGCGCACGGTGTGATTGCCGACATTGTGCGTGGTGATCGCCGGCCACGACCGCGGCGCCTCGGAATTGCGCAATTGCGGCGCGAGGCTGTGACCTTCCAATCCGGCGCGCGCCGGCAGTCCACACGCCTCGAGGAGCGTCGGATAAATATCCAGCAACTCAGCCGGCTGCTTGCAGCGAGCATCGACCTTGACGCCCGGCCCGGCAAAAATCAGCGGCACGTGCGTCGAGCGTTCCCAGAGCGTGTTCTTGCCGGTCACCGCCTTCTCACCGAGGTGCCAGCCGTTGTCCGACCACAGCACGACGATGGTGTTGCTGACGAGGCCGGTTGATTCCATCGCTTCGAGCACGCGCCCAATCTGACTGTCCATGAACATTGTGCTCGCAAGATAGGCGCGCACCAGCGGTCGCCATTGCCGCGCCTGCTGCAACCACGAGAGCCGCGGCTCGGGCAGTTTCCAGTGGAGGTTCCACGCGAACTCCGGCACGTCGGCACGGTCGTTGGCTTTCACCGGCGGAAGGTGGATCTGATCCTCTGGCGGAAACTGCTCGAACCACTTTTGCGAAGCGAAGCACGGCACGTGCGGCAGACGGAATCCGACGGCGAGAAAGAACGGCTGGTTCGTGGGGCGCGCGTGGAGTTGCGCGATGGCCGCCGAGGCGATTTTCCAATCCGCCTGCTCGCGGTCGTCCGCCGGAAACACGCCCCAATCCATCGCGCGGATGTCATCCGGCGTGTGGACGAATTTCTCCCTGGGCAACGGCATGCCGGGCGCCGGGCCCCACACGTTGAATTCGTTGGTGTGCAGGCGCGGCGGAATCGAGCCGTCGTGAAACACCTTGCCAAAGCTGGCGGTGAAGTAGCCGTGCCGCGCGAAGTATTGCGGCAGCGTGACCCAGTTCGTCAGCGCCGGAACCGCGCGAATGCCGGGAGCGAGTCCGTAGATGCCGGTCGTCGAGGGCCGCAGGCCCGTGAGCAGGCTCGCACGCGAAGGGTTGCACAGCGGCGATTGGACGTGCGCGTTGAGGAACACGGTGCCGCGAGTCGCGAGACGATCCATGTTCGGGGTGCGCGCCTGGGGATGTCCGCCGAGGCAGCCCACCCAGTCGTTGAGATCGTCGATGGCGATCATCAACACGTTGAGACCTGGCGTCGGCGCGGCACCCGCCCTCTGCATCGAGAAGACCCCCACGAGCAACGCGACGAGAAGGAGCACATGCGTCTGGCGGTGGAGATTCATGGTCCCAGTCATGGCACGTTTCATCGCAAAATTCCCAGGAGGATCATTCGAGGCGCATCACTGTGACCGGAGTCCCGGCCGGCCAGTTGGCTCGCGCGGGAACATCCACCAGACCGTTCGCCGAAGGAAGCGCGCCAAGCCGATGCGACGCCTGTGTTCCGGCCAGCCGCACCGCGCCCATTCCATCCACGGTCACGCGCATGAAATGTCGGCGATCACCCGGATTCGAGAACGCCTCCGCGAGCACGGCGGGAAAAGACGGCGCATCCACTTCATGGGCACCCAGCATCCGCCGCAACGCCGGCCGCACCAGCAACTGAAACGTCACCAGTGCCGACACGGGATTGCCGGGAAGGCCGAACAGGAATTTGCCGCCGCGGCGACCGAAGACGAACGGCTTGCCGGGCTTGATCGCCACGCGCCAGAACTCCAGCGTGCCGCCGATGGCCTCGAACGCTGTCTTCACAAAATCCATCTCACCGACCGAGACTCCGCCGGAGGTCACCACCACATCGCAGGCCGCAAACGCTTCCTCCAGCGCACTCCTTGTCGCCGCCAGCGTATCAGGCACCAACGCGAACCCTCGCGGTGTCGCTCCGGCGTTCGTGACCATGGGCGAGAGAGCCGCGCGATTGCTCTCGTAAATCTGTCCATCCGCCAGCGAATGGCCGGGTTCGACCAGTTCGCTGCCCGTGGCCAGCAAGCCCACCACCGGTCGGCGATGCACCGGAACTTCTCGGAAGCCGAGCGCGGCAAGCAGCGCGATGGCGCCAGGTCGGAGAACATCACCCGCGGTCATCACCGGAGCGCCGCACGCGACGTCTTCGCCGCGCCGCCGCACATTCTCCCCGGCCACGACGCGGTCAAGCACCAGCACCTGCAAGCGCTCACCTGGTGCCGGACGCGTGTCTTCCTGCATCACCACCGCATCGGCCCCGGACGGCATTGGCGAACCGGTGAAAACACGCCCGCAGGTTCCAGCGGCGAGCGAGAAACTCCCTGGTATATCTCCGGCGGCGATCTGCCCGACGAGTTCCAAGCTCACCGGCTGGTTGGCCGACGCGTCCGCCACATCGTGGCTGCGGACGGCGTAGCCATCCATCGCGGAATTATCGAAACGCGGCAGATCCATCAACGCGGACAAGTGCGACCCAAGGACGCGACTGGCGGCCTCGCTGAGGAGCACCGCTTCGACCGGCAGCGGCGGAATGGCCGCAAGGATTCGGGCGCGAGCTTCTTCGAGTTCGAGCATGTCGTGATGATGAGGCGGCCGGCCCCAGGCTCCAAGGTCAAAGCGTCAAAGCGTCCTGCGCCACTGTTCCCCTTGCCATCACTCCGGCGCACCCTACACTCCGCGCCCGCGATGCTGGATCTCAGCGCCCTCAACCCGCAGCAACGGCAGGCCGTGGAGACTCTCCGCGGCCCGGTGCTCATCTTGGCTGGCGCGGGCACCGGCAAGACGCGCGTCATCACCTTCCGCATCGCGCACATGATCGCCTCCGGCATCAAGCCGGAGAACATCCTCGCGGTCACCTTCACCAACAAGGCCGCGCGCGAAATGAAGGAGCGCGTCGGCCAGCTCCTGCCCAGGCGCCGCAAGACCGAGGATGGCGAGAAGCCCGCCGGGCCGACCATCTCGACCTTTCACTCGCTGGGCGTGCGCATCCTGCGCCAGCACATCGACCGCCTCGGCTACAAAACGAATTTCGTCATCTACGACGAGTCCGAGCAGCTCGGCACCATCAAGAAAATCCTCTCGCACATCTCCAACAAGGGCGAGGCGGTGGACCCGAAGGACGTGGCGGCGTTCCTCAGCCGCTACAAGAACGGCGCGGTGACGGGGGCGAAGTTAGAGGCCAAGGTCGAGCGCATGGCGGAACACATCCGCGCGCGCTACGAGAGCGCCCTGCGTGCCTGCAATGCGGTTGATTTCGACGATCTGCTGGTGCTCACGCTGCGGCTTTTCCGCGAACATCCCGAGGCGCTGGAATTTTATCGGACCAAGTTTCGCTACGTGATGGTGGATGAGTATCAGGACACCAACGCGGCGCAGTTCGAGCTGGTCAATCTGCTCTGCGGAGAGCATCGCAATCTCTGCGTGGTGGGCGACGATGACCAGAGCATCTACGGCTGGCGCGGCGCGGAGATCGCGAACCTGCTCGACCTCGAAAAGCATTACCACGAGGTCAAGGTCATCAAGCTCGAACAGAACTACCGTTCGACCAACACGATTCTCAACGCCGCCAACGCGGTCATCAAAAACAACACCAAACGCCGCGGCAAACAGCTTTGGTCGAAGAAAGGCTCCGGCGACAAGATCCTCCTGAGCGAATTCGAGACGGACGAGGAGGAGGCCAAGACGATCGTGGAGGAGATCGAGTTCCTGCGCCTGAGCCGGCGAATCCCTTGGGGCGACCAGGCGATCTTGTTCCGCACGAACTTGCAGTCGCGGGCCTTGGAGACGGCGCTGCGCAAGGCGGACGTGCGCTATCATCTCATCGGCGGACAGAGCTTTTTCGACCGGCGCGAAGTGCGCGATCTGCTCGCCTATCTGAAGATGTTCATCAACCCGCACGACGACATCAGCCTGCTGCGCATCGCCAACGTGCCCGCGCGCGGCTTGAGCGACGTGACGATGGAGCGGCTCCTCGCGGCGAGTCAGGAACGGCACTGCTCGGTCTTCAGCGCAATGCGCCACACCGATGTGCAGGACGGTTTCCTCACCCGCACGGCGGAGAGCATCCGCGGCTTCGTGCATTTCGTGGAGCAGACCCACGCTCCGCTGGAGTCCGACCCGTCGCTGCGCCTCGCGACCTGGGCGTCGCAGTTCGTTGCGGACACGGGCTACCTGGAGGATCTGCGCCGTTCGGAAAAGAACGTGGAGACCGCCGACAGCCGCGTTCGCAACCTCAAGGAAATCATCGCGGAGCTCGATGGCTATGAGTCGGCCGCCGCATTGCCCCCGGACAAGCGGCTGGAAAAATACCTCGAAGACATGACGCTCGACGCCGAGCGCGAGGAGGAGAAGGAGGCCGAGGGCGACGCCGTGACGCTCATCACCATGCACAGTTGCAAGGGGCTGGAATTCCCGCACGTGTATGTCGTGGGACTGGAGGACGGACTGCTGCCGCATACGCGCTCGAAGGTGGAAGGCACCCTCGACGAGGAGCGCCGCCTGTTTTACGTGGCCATCACCCGCGCGATGAAGACGCTCTCGCTGAGCTACTGTCTCGGGAGGAAGAAATACGGGCAGATGGTGCCGGGCCATCCGTCGCCCTTCCTCAAGGAACTGCCCGAGGAACTGGTCGAGAACGCCTCGGAGAAATCCAAGCAGCCCGTCGCCGTGGCGCAGGGCAAGAATCTGTTTGACGCGATGCGCGCAGCCGCACTCGGCGACGAGTAGCCGGACGCGATCAGCGGGGGCGCGTTTCGGCACTGCCCCCGTAGCGCAGACTTGCAAGTCTGCTGTTCAGCCGGTTTCCAACCGGCTACGGCCTTGAGACGGCGAGCAGATGGGATGATCACGGGGTTCGCAGGCTGGAAGTACTGCGATACAGCAGGTTTGGAAACCTGCGCTACGGAGTCAGAGCGCGGATGCGCCCAGATTCGCGCGATTCCCGAAATTGCGCTTGCCAGCATTTTGACCGCCCGCCGATAGTTGCCCGACACTTGTTCACCGCACCAGTCGCAAACCGGTTTTGAAAACATGAAAACAGTCCGCTTCGGCATCATTGGCATGGGCAACATCGGGCGGTTCCACGCCGATTACCTCCTGAATGGCAAAATCAAGGGCGCCACGCTAACCGCCATCAGCGACGCGATTCCCGCCAATCTCGAGCGCTATCCGCAGGTCAAATCATTCCTGAAGAGCGAGGAACTACTCCGCTCCGGGCTGTGCGACGCGGTCATCATCGCCACGCCGCACTACTTCCACACCACGCTCGGCATCGAGGCGCTCCAGGCCGGATTGCACGTCCTGGTGGAGAAGCCCATCTCCGTCCACAAGGCCGACTGCGAACGTCTCCTGGCGGCGCACCAGAATCCGAAGCAAATCCTCGCCGCCATGTTCCAGATGCGCACCGATCCGCGCTACAAGAAGATCAAGCAGCTCATCACCAGCGGCGAACTCGGAGCCATCGTGCGCGTCAACTGGATCATCACCGACTGGTTCCGCACCGAGATTTACTATTCCAGCGGCGGCTGGCGCGCGACGTGGAAGGGTGAGGGCGGCGGCGTGCTGCTCAATCAATGCCCGCACAACCTCGACATGCTCATCTGGCTCTGCGGCCCGCCGTCGAAGGTGACCGGCTTCGCCCAGATCGGCCGCTACCACAACATCGAGGTCGAGGACAACGTGACCGCCTACCTCGAATGGCCCAACAAGGCGACGGGCGTGTTCGTCACCTCGACCGGCGAGGCGCCCGGCACGAACCGCCTCGAACTGTGCGGCGAGCGCGGACGCGTGGTGCTGGAGAACAACCAGATCACCTTCACGCGAAACGAAGCGCCGATGGGCGAATTCAGCCGCACGGCGAAGGCGGGGTTCGCCAAACCCGACGTGTGGAACGCACAGATTCCCTTCGAGAACACGGGCGGACAGCACACCGAGATCACGCAGAACTTTGTCGATGCCATCCTCGATGGCGCGACGCTCATCTCGCCCGCCAGCGACGGCATCCACTCCGTCGAACTGGCCAACGCCACGCTCTTCTCCGCGCTGACCGGCCAGACCATCGAACTGCCGCTCGACGGCGCGGCCTACGAGAAGAAGCTCCAGCAACTCATCGCGGAATCGAAGTTTGAAAAGAAAGTCGTGGAAGCCAAGGGCGAGGATTTCTCGAAGTCCTTCAATCGGTGAAGTGCGCCGGGCGAGGAATGGCTCCGCCCTCCCGGAGAATCACGCCCGCGGCGCACCAACTCCGGTCAATGCCACGCTTTCGTCAGTCATTGGTTGGAGCAAGCCGCACATAAGGATAGGCCAGAATTCTGGCGTCCACCGTGACAAGAGGCGCATCAAGAACGCGAGCCGTGGCGACAATGATCTGGTCGGCAGGGTCGTGGTGAAATGTGCCGGGAAGCTGGGTGGACTCGACACAAATGTGGGGCGAGAGGTCGAGCAAGCGGACGCCGGGATACGCCAACGCCTGCTGCATCCAATCAAACACGGGGCACGGAAGCAACAGCCGCCGGCGTTCGACCAGCTTGGCGACCTCCCAGCACGAAATCGCGCTCACACCGATGCCGGTCTGTTCGGAGGAGTCGAGCAACGCGCGGGTGGCGGCGGAAAGCGCGGCATCGCCATGAACCCACCAAACCCAGATGTGCGTATCGAGGACAATCACCCGGCAGTCTCCCAGTCAGCATCCGTCACAGGTTCGGTGGGAGCGTGGAGCGTGACCGGGGTGCCACGGAGCGGGTAGCGGGAACCCGACGCTGCCGCAGCGGGAAAAGGAAGGACGATCACCTCGACGGATTCACCGCGACGAAACGGGATGTCGCGCAGCGTGATGACGCCATCCTCGGAAAGAGTCGTTTCGATGCGATGCGCTTGCATGACACGACCATAATGAACCCTCGATTTCGGGGCAAGCGCGCAAAACGCCTGACCGCCAGGTTCGCTCGGCGGAACTGGCCAACGCGACGCTCTACTCCGCGCTGACCGGCCAGACCATCGAACTGCCGCTGGATGGCGCCGCCTACGAGCGCAAGCTCCAGCAACTGATCGCGGAATCAAAATTCGAGAAGAAGGTTGTCGAGGCCAAGGGCGAGGATTTCTCAAAGTCCTTCAACCGCTGAACAAGATCAGAAGTCCCGCCGGGTCACGGTGACGCGGCGCACGTACGCCTCTGGCGGCACCACTTCCAATCGAAAATCCGCGCCGCCGTTTTGCGAGTTCTGGAAGATTGCGTTGGTAATTTCAAAGGTGGCCACCGTCCACGCTCCGACAACCGGAATGCGCCCGAAATTCGCACCGTAACGCACCACGGGTGCCCCGACCGGAAGCGTCGGCACATGAGCGGGTCCGACGCCTTCTTCAATGCCATCGAATTGCAGGCGGATATCGCTGCGACGTTTCGTCAGCAGTTCAATCTCGACTTCGGCGTTGGTCAGATCGAGTCGTTTGAAACTGGGGCTGATCTCGAAATAATAATAGGCTGAGAACTTCCGTTCCGTGGTTCGATTCAAGTATCGGCAGGTGACCCCATCGAGGTTGGTGACTACAGTGACACCATCGCTGACGTCGGTGATGACGCGCAAGCCATCCTCCGGATTCTCCTGGCCAAGCAGCACGCTGACCTGATTGCTCGCGGAATAATCTGCACCCCATGATAATTCGGCCACGGATTCTCGTGTCACGGTCACCCGGCGCACCCCGAGAACCGGCGCCCGGACGACCAGCCGGAAATCGGAGCCGCCATTCTGTCGGTTGCTGAAGGCGGCATCGTCTCGCGTGTCAAATGTTGCCGTCTGCCACGCATTGGTTCCAGCCAGGGATGCGGTCCGGGCAACGCTCTTGTAAGCGGCACTTCGACCATCCGGCCGGGCGAGCGCATCGTAGTGGACACTCAGGGTGCCTGGCTCCGGAGCGAGATATTCGACGTCGATCCGGGCCCGGCGCAGGTTGTCCTGTTTGAAAGAAGGATCGATGCGGAAATAGCAATACCTCTCCGAATGGGTGCCATCCAGTCGCACGACACGCGCGGTCACGCCGTCGAAGGATTCAATCGTCGTGACGGCATCGCGCTCAGTGTCGATGAGAACCAGACCCTGACTATCTTCCGCTTCACCGAGACGAATGCTTACCGAGTTGCTCGTGGAAAAGTCGGGGACCGGGGGAAGCACCGGCGCGGCTTCTGCGGCGGTTGGCTCGCCATCGGTGCTCCGGAATCGGAGCAGGGCACTTCGTAGGGCGATGATGATGAGCACCGCGCCCATGCCGAGAAGGAAGAATAGCAATACCTGCCTGAGAGGTTGTCGAGAACCTGGCAATTCGTTCTTGTTCATAAAACGGAGTCCGCGCTCAACAGCGGTGCCGCAGTAGTCTGGGATTGTGCTGACGATTGAAAGGTCTCCGCGCCTGCGTGTCGAGTCCGATATGAGGAGGATCGCAGCGCCCGGACAAACGCCTTGCGCCGGGTTTTGAACGGGCTACTTTCGCGCCGTGACCACGGCAGAGATCAAGTCGAGCATTGACCGCATGAGCGATGATGAGCGTTTTGTCGCGGCGGCTTACCTGCAACATCTGGCCCAGGAAAACGACCCCGCTTATCAAGCCATGCTGGCCATGCGGATGCAGCGCATGGAGGCAGGCCGGAAGGTCACGCTGGAACATGCGAAACGCATCGACTGAACTGAACCTAAAAAGCAGCACCATGTATTACCTCACAGGCATCGCCGACGAAGCCGGCCCGAACATCGACACGCAGATTCGCGCGACGAAGGAGCTCGGCTGGAAATCCATTGAGGCCCGCGCCATGGAAGTGACCGGCTTTCCGAAGGCCAACTTTCACGACATCCCGGACGCGGCCTTCGATATCGTCGTCGGCAAGCTCAAGGACGCCGGCCTCTCCGTGTGTTGCTTCGGCTCGGCCATCATGAACTGGGCAAAGACGGTCGAGACGCCGTTCGACGTGACGCTCGGCGAGGTGCGCCGCGCCATCCCGCGCATGCAGCGGCTGGGGACGAAATTTGTCCGCGTCATGAGCTTCAAGCCGGCGGACGACGCCGACACGATTCCGCCGGTGGTCTTCGAGCGCGTGCGCGAAATGACGAAGATGTTCCTCGATGCCGGACTGCAACCGGTCCATGAGAATTGCATGAACCACGGCGGGATGAGCGCGCAGCACGCGCTCCAGTTGCTCGATCAGGTGCCCGGCCTCAAGTGGGTCTTCGACACCGCCAATCCCATCTTCAACGCTGACCGCTCAAAGCCGCAGCCCTGGCCGAAGCAGGATCCGTGGGAGTTCTGGACCAAGGTGCGCGACGTCACCGCGCACATCCACATCAAGGACGCGACGTGGAACCCGGCCAAGAACGACGCCGATTACAACTGGCCCGGAGAGGGCAAGGGCCGCGTGCGCGACATTCTCAAGGACGCGTTTGCACGCGGATACGACGCGGGCATCTCGATTGAGCCACATCTCGCCGTGGTCTTTCACGACGCCTCGGTGAAGTCCAATGACGAGGCGATGTTCAGCAGCTACGTGGAATACGGCCGGCGGCTGGAGAAGCTGGTGCAGGAACTCCAGATGGAGCAGGCCGGGCAGCAGTAAAGACAGCGTAGCGGCGCGTCGGGAGACCGCCGCCATTAAATCTGAATCCAGCACTTGAACCGCAGATGAACGCGGATGAACGCAGATTCAAAGGGCCTGCGACAAAGATGCGTTTTACCCATCAGGTGAAACCCCGCCGCGGCACATCCCGTTCTGTTTCTCAAATCTATCTGCGTCCATCTGAGTTCATCTGCGGTTTTAAGGTTTAAACAGAAGAGAAGTATGCGGCGCTCTGCCGAGACGCCGCTACGCGGCTCACTCCAGCGGCTTCAGCAGCAGATAGTCGAGGCCGAGCATGTAACTCCGGACGGCCTTTTCATTGGCCCCGACCACGGTCGAGGAGAACTCATTCCCGTCCTGCTGCAATTCGAAAACGCCGAGGTCCATCTCCTTCCCCGCTTGCACGTCAGGATTGTAAAAATCCACCGGCGCGCCGGTCTTCTTGCCGTTGACCGCCAGTTGATGGATGCCGTAATCGCGGGCGCGCAGGAAACGCCCCAGCACGCGGTATCTTCCGGCCTTCGGCGCGGCAAAGGCGAGCGTGAGCGTATCGCCGAGTTTCATGCCCGCATGCCACCAAAGGTGTTTGCCGGCGCTCAAGTCCCAATCTTGCGGCTCGGCGGTGCCCGTAACGCGGACGATCTTCATGGTTTCTCCCTCGATGGCGCCGGTCACGCGCGGCACGACATAGGCGGGCATGGGTCGCACGATGGCGTCCTCGGCGCGGATGGCTTTGAAGCCGTCGGTGGCGCCGGGGCGCGCGTACCAGTAGGCAGTCACAGCCATGTTCACTTTACTGGTCGCGTGCCAGTGCCAGAGTTCCATGTCGAACTTGAAGTCCTTGAGGAATGGAATGCGGTCGATGATGTGAAAACGATTCACGCTCGTGCGCCCGTAATTGCCCGGACCGTCGCAGCGCGGTTGGGCGTGATAGGCGTGGTTGAACAGCCCCGGCCAGCACCACGCGTAGCCGTAGTAATCTTCGGTCCCGGTGCCGAAGTGGCTGGGGAACGATTCACCATCGACAAAAATCTTCTCGTCGCCCTCGCCCCACCAATCCTTGACCGGATTGTCGATGGCAAACGACGCGCCGGCAAAGACTCCCTGCCCTTTCGCCGTGAGATAATTCCAGTCAATCATCGGCCGCGTCGGCACATCGAACTGCGTGCGCCATTTGGCGTGGAAGTGCATCGAGGCATCGGTCCACTGGTATTCGGCCAGCGCGATTTCGCCGCGGATCGTCGCGTCTTCCTTGCTGTGATTCACCAGCTCGATCACGGCGGATTCCTTGAACGGCATGAACCAGTGGCAATACATCTCGCCGCCCGCGGTCATGCCCACCGGCAGCGCGGCAAACGGATTGATCCCCGGCCCACTGCCGAAGAAATCGCCCAAGGGCGCTTCGATGGCCGGCTCTCCATCAAATGAAACCTTCACGATGATGCCGCGCAGTGCGGCCTCGCGATCCTTGGCAGCCACCTTCACCAGCGAGCGCGTGAAGGCTTTGGAGCCGGTGAACTCCTGACGCACGGTTTCGCCCGCCGGCAGTTCGAGTTCAAAATCCTCCGCCTCGCCGCCGAACGCCGCATCATCGCCGCGCGGCGCGGCCAGGCGGGCGGCCAGCTTCTCGATGCCCGCAGCCATCGCCTTGAGCTGGGCAAGCTGAAACGACTGCACCGCCGTGCCCGCCGGATAGGTGCGGTAGTTGACGTGATAATAGAAGTCGCCCTCGTCGCTGGTGACCTTGCAGCTCCTGGCATAGGGAATCGGGAAATAGAGATTCCAGCCTTTGCTGTACTCGCCGGCGATGGGCCGGGGCAGGCCGGTGAATTTGCCGCCCAGCAGGTCGGACATCGGCGCCTGGATCGCCGGCTGATCGGAGCCGTCGAGATAGATGCGCAGCGTGCCGGCGGGATTCGCCGACCAGATGCGTACAATCACGCCGGGCCCGGCGGCGTCCATCATCACGTATTCCTTGCGCCCGCTGATGGTCTCCGTGCGGAGATATTGGGCCGCGTCGCCGTTGGCGAACCACTCCTCGGTCGGCGACTTGGATTTGCGATCGTAGGAGGAGAACTGTTTGCAGGTGTAAACCGGATTGGGGAATTCCGCCATGCCCGCCAGATCAGTCATGCCTTCCAGCAGGCTGGCGCTGGTGATGGCCGGAGCAGCGGGTGTGGAGGTCGCCGCGAAAAACGCCAGCCCGCAACCGGCCACGAGAATGGCCAACCAGCGGTGGTTCGATGCCGGATGCGTCCGATGGTTGGTGATCGGGGAATGAAGATCGTGGCCGTCAAATGACACGGGCCTCTCGATGGAAGCGAGTTTGGGATTCATGGTGACTCCAGAGTGGTAACTTGTGCCCAAGAGTCAAGCGCTCGTCGAGACGCGGAGGCTACCATAAATCAGCGTTCCGCAAATACACTGGGTGCCGGGGGCGCCGCCGTTTCAGTCCTGTAGGAATGTCATGATTATAGCGGAACATCTGCACCATTTGTGTGGATCTCCACTTACTACCCAGGCAGAGGGATGGACGACACCCGGACTGGCTCGGGCGCGTCTGTGCCAGCGCGCCGCGAACCACTCCCGGCCAACCCGACGGCGCGCTGGAGACAGACGCGCCTTACCCGTGCGTGTTGGGACCCAGCGTCTTCGGGTAGCCCATCCCAAGGTCTTTTCAGTAAGCGGATTGATTTTGAGTTGCACGGCCTTTTCCCGTCCCGTGGTTGGTGGTGCCGAGCAGGTTTCAGGGAAATACCGGGCGAACTCGCGAACTTTTTGATTTCCGTCTCACGCCCTCCAGAACCAGGTGAGCAGCGGCGCGAAGGCAAGGCTGGGCAAATAATCCGACACCTCGACTTTGCGCAGATTCAGCACCAGCAACGCCACACAGAAGATTAACAGGCCACCGGTGGCGCCCACGGATTCAAGCAAACCGTGGAGGCGCAGCCACTCCCCGAGCGGTTGCACCGCCAGCGAAATCGTGCCCTGCGCCGCCACCAGGGGCAGCACGGCCAGCAGCGAGGCCCAACCGAACACGCGGCTGAATGAAAACGCCGCGAAACCATCCAGCACCGCCTTGACGCCGAGCGCCTGCCAACTGCGGTCCAGGCCGTCAAACAACGCGCCGAGGAACGACAGCGGCGTGACGCAGTAGAGAATGGCACAGGTCACAAAGCCGTCGCCGAAGCGGACCGGCTGGCCGGGCGCGGCTTTGGTGAATTGCTCGCGCGCGTAATGCCCGAGGCGGTTCATCGTCTTCTGCAAACGCAGCAACCGGCCCGTGATCCGCCCGAGGGTGAGCGCCAGCACCACGATGAGCATCTGTTTGCCCACGTTCCAGATTCCGCCTCCCAGGTTCACCCATGTCATGGCCAGGCCCACCCAGATGAGAAGAATCCCGATCAGGCTCTTGATGGCCGTCTGCACCGCGGTATCCGGCTGCCGTTTGAGAACGAAGCCGAGGATGCCTCCGAGGAGGGCGCCGAAAGCGTTGAGAATGGTGCCGACCATGATGAATGAAAGCCTCGGCCCCACGCCGTGGCGCCGAGTGGCGCGACTCTGCCATCGCGTCGCCGCCACTGACAACTGACAACTGCGCGTTCCGCGGCTCACGCGGGCCAAATCCGAAGCTCGAATGACGAATGACGAAGCAAATCCCAAATCCCAATTCCCAAGGCGCGACACCAGGATGTTCCCGAGGCGCCTTCGGGTTTGGGAATTAGAGCTTCCTTCGGACTTCGACATTCGGATTTCGGATTTCGGATTTCGGATTTCAAATTTGACTGGCCTCCGTGCGCCGCTATAAACGCGCCGAGTTTCAATTCCGATATTGGCTTTCAGACTGGCTTTCAAACCACAACCGCCCAGACTGCCCGGGGTTTATTTTGATGAGCGAACCACTTGCGGGAAAAATCGCCTTTGTCACCGGAGCTTCCCGGGGCATTGGCCGAGCGATCGCGTTGAAGCTGGCCACGGCCGGTTGCGATGTCGCGATCACGTACCACAACAGCCACGAAGAAGCCGAGGCGGTTTGCGCCACGATCCGGGGACTGGGCCGGCGCTCCATGGCGATGCAGACGGATGTGAGCGATCCCGAAAGCCTGGCCGAGGCGTTCCAGGAATTCCGCCAGCAGTTCGACCGCGTGCATATCGTGGTCAGCAATGCCGCCATCGGCGTCCTCAAGCCCGCCCTCGAACTCACGCTCAAGCACTGGCGGCGCTGCCTGGAAACCAACGCGCTCGCTCTGAACACGCTCGCGCAACAGGCCGTGCCGCTCATGACTGAGGGCGGTTGCTTCGTCGGGCTCTCCAGCATGGGCGCCTCGCGCGCGATTCCGCATTACGCCTTCATTGGCGCGTCCAAGGCGGCCCTCGAAGCCCTCGCGCGCAGCCTCGCCCAGGAACTTGGCCAACGCGGCATCCGCGTCAACATCGTCAGCGCCGGCGTGGTGGACACCGATGCGCTCAAACATTTCCCCAACCGCGAGCAGCTCCTCGCCGAATCCGCGAAACGCACTCCGACCGGCACCGTGCTGACGCCGTCGCAGGTGGCCGATGCGGTGTACTTGCTCTGCCTGCCCGAAGCCGCCATGATCAACGGCCACACACTGGTCGTGGATGGCGGTTTCACCATTTCAGGATGAACGGTCCGAATTTCATGGATGCCGGTTTGACCGGCAGCGTAGCCATTGTCACCGGCGGCAGTCGGGGCATCGGCCGTTCCATTGTTGAAGTGCTGGCCGCGGCTGGCATGGAAGTCGTCTTCACCTATCGCGAGAATTCGGCAGCCGCGCAGGAGGTCATTGCCGCGAATCCCAACGCGAAAATCTCCGCCGAAGCCGTCGATGTGCGCGACGCTGCGGCGTGCGCGGCGTTCGTCGAGAAGGTCGTGGATCGCACCGATCGCATCGATTTGCTCGTCAACAATGCCGGCGTGGTGCGCGACAATCCGCTGACCGCCTTCGAGGACAAGGACGTGCAGGACGTGCTGGACACCAACGTCACCGGCACCTTTAACATGGCCCGCGCGGTCGTGCCGTTTATGGTCTCCCAGCGCCGCGGAAAGATCGTCAATCTCAGTTCGGTCTCCGGCGAAAAAGGCGGGCGCGGGCAGACGAATTACGCCGCCAGCAAGGGCGCCATCAATGGCTTCACCAAGGCGCTCGCCGTCGAACTCGCCCCGCGCGGCATCACCGTCAACGCCGTCGCACCGGGGGTCATCGAGACCGAAATGTCGCGCGCCGTGCGCGAGCTGGCCGGCGACACGATCAAGTCCCGCATTCTCCTGCGCCGCATCGGACGCCCGGAGGAGATCGCCTACGCGGTCTGGTTTCTCAGTTCAAAATATGCCGACTACATCACGGGCGAAATCTTGCACGTGGACGGCGGTTTCAAGATGGAGTGACAACACATGAGCAACATCAACATCACCAAAGAAGAGATCGCGGCCATTTTCCCCAAAGTCGCGAACACCATGGCCGACGCGCTCGGCTGCGATGTCGAGAAGGTGAAGCCCGACGCGTCGCTGTTTAACGACCTCGGCGTCGAATCGATCGATTTCCTCGACATCGTTTTCCGCCTCGAACGCGCCTTCAAGGTGAAGATCCCGCGCGGCAAGATTGTCGAGGAAGCCCGCGGCGCGCTCTCGGAAGCCGAGTTTGAAAAGGGCGGCGTGGTCACCGATGCCGGCGTCGAGCGCCTGCGCATCTTCCTCAGCGAAGTGCCGGCCGATCGCTTCAAGCTGCCGCTCAAGGTCGCCGACATCCCGCGCCTGTTTACCGCCGAGACCTTCGCCAAGATGGTCCTCCGCCAGCAGAAAGCCGCCGCTGCGGCCAGCGGTGCCCAGCCGGCCTGAGCCGGGGCATCCTTCCGGCATGGATCATCACTTCCGCGCGTTCTCCTTCGTGGACCGAATCACCTCGGTCGAGCCGGGAGTGCGCATCCGCGGGCGCTATGCCATTCCCGCGGGCATCGATTCATTCCCCTCGTCGCTGGTCGCCGAATCCGTCGGCCAACTCGCGGCGTGGTCCGCGATGGCGGCGGTGAATTTCGAGGTCCGGCCCGTGGCGGGTCTCGCGGGCAACATCGAACTCCTCGCACCGGTCAAGCCGGGAGAGATCCTGGAACTCGCCGCGGACTTGGAAACCGCCGATCGCGAAGCCGTGGCGTACGGCGGAACCGCCCACGTCGATGGAAAGCTGGTGATTCGCCTGGAGCATTGTGTCGGGCCGATGGTGCCGCTGGAAGATTTCGACGACCCGCAGGCGTTGCGCGACCGCTTCGCGTTGCTTTGCGGTGAAGGCGCGACGCCCGGCGCGTTTGCGGGCATCCCGGCGCTGGTGCTCGAACGAACGGGTGGCGAAAAGGGAACCAGCGTGCGCGCCACGTTGCAGGTTCCGACCGAGGCGGCGATCTTCGCGGATCACTTTCCCCGGCGTCCGGTATTTCCCGGCACGCTGCTCATGCACAAGAATCTCGAACTCGCCGCCGCCCTGGCTGCTGAACTGCCACCGCCCACAGCGGGCGGGTGCTGGGCGCTGCGTTCCGTCTCCGGCGTGAAGATTCGCACGTTCACTCCGCCCGGCGAGAAGCTCGAAATCGAAGTGAAGCTGCTGGAGTGTTCGGCTGATGCGGCCACCCTGAGGGTGGAAGCGCGCAACGCCCGGCGTTCCGTCGGCGGCGCGCGCGTGAACCTCGTGGCGGAGGCCCGGCGATGACGCGCTTTCGTAGCGGCGCCTCAGCAGAGCGCCGCCATCTCCAACCAGACTGTTAGGCGCTGCTTGCGATTATGAACTTCACACCAATGCCAATGCTCGCGAACGGCATGATTTTGCTGGAGGTTTACACCGTCTGGACGCTTGTGCTCATCGGTGTTGGCCTGTTCGCGGTCTTGTCACTGATTCTGTCGCGTGTTCGCCGCACACGAAAAGGCAGCCGCAAACTGGCCGTGGTTTCCATTGTGGCCAGTTTGGTTCCTTTCGGCGTTCCCGTGTTCTACTGGCAACCTCTGTCCCATTACGCACGCGGCGAGGCTGCATTGTTCGCTGTTCTATCGTTGCTGCCTCTCGGCATGTCAGTGGCCGCCGCCTACTATTCCAGGGAGGATTCGTCCGGAGATCCCAAGCCATGACCTCGCCAAACAAAGTCGCTGCGGCAACCACCGCTCCGCTGGACAGCCGGGCGGTTCGGAAGAATCTGCTCGCGGCTGCTGCAATCGCCGGTCGTCGTAGCGGCGTCTCGGCAGAGCGCCGCAAACTCCCATCGGACTTTTTAGTCGGTTTCAATCGATCTGTGGCCGTGAATTTGTGTTGGCTGGTGCGTTCTCCCTCACCCTTGCCCTCTCCCGCTGGGAGAGGGAACGACCGCCAGCGCGTTCAGTTGTTTCAGCAGCACCTTCCGCAAACACAGTCGCTGGTTTCGCAGCGAGATTGGGAATGGTTCTCCCTCTCCCAGCGGGAGAGGGCCGGGGTGAGGGAGAGTCGTGCTCACTCGCCAAACGGCATTTCGCACCTTGAACCCCTGAGTCGTAGCAGCCGACGTGAGTCGGCTCTGATCTCATCCCAGATCAGATGGAGCGGACTCACGTCCGCTGCTACGAAGTTCATGGTGAGGGAGAAGCCTGACGCTGCGCGTAACGAATTGAAATGTGACGATCCGCGGCGCTCTGCCGAGACGCCGCTACGACGACGCGAAGGAATTCAATGAGCACACGCCGACGAGTAGCCATCACGGGCCTGGGCATGGTCACGCCAGTCGGCAACGACGTGGCGACGACTTGGGCCAATTTGCGCGCCGGCCGCAGCGGCTGTGGCACCATCACCACCTTCGACGCGAGCGGTTTCTCGACCCGCATCGGCGCCGAGGTGAAGAATTTCAGCGACGAATCCGCCGTCTCCGATCCGAAGGTGCTGAAGTTCGCGGCGCGCGCGCATCGCTTTGCCTTGAGCGCGGCCGAAGAAGCGCTGCGCGATGCCGGCATCCGCCCGGAGCCGGCCACGAGCGAGCGCTGGGGCTTTTGTGCCGGCGCGGGCATGTTGAACCTGCCGTTCAACGAACTCGAAACCGTGCATCAATTCTGCGCCGCCGATGGCGAGTTCAAGCCGGACGGTCTGCTCGACAGCAATTACCCGGCGGACCCGATTGCCTTCTGTCGCACCCAGCCCAACGCGGGTCTCGCCTTGCTAACCCGCCACTTCGGCATTCGTGGTTATGCGACATCCGTCCACACCGCCTGCGCCTCCGGCGGTCAGGCAATCGGTACGGCATTGAAAGCCATGCGCCGCGGCCTCGTGGACTTCGTGCTCGCCGGCGGCTACGATTCGATGCTCAACCCGATCGGCCTGTCCGGCTTCTGCCTGCTGGGCGCCGTTTCTCCCGACAACGACACGCCGGAGCGCGCCAGCCGCCCGTTTGACCTCACGCGCAACGGTTTTGTTCTCGGCGAAGGCGCGGGCTTCCTCGTCCTCGAAGATTGGGACGCCGCGCGCGCGCGGGGCGCGAAGATTTACGCCGAACTGGCCGGCGATGGAAACTCGCTGAGCAGCTATCGCATCACCGATTCGCCGCCGACGGGCGACGGTCCGATTCAAGCGATGCAACAGGCGATGAACGACGCGGGCCTCACCTCGGCGACTATCGATTACGTGAACGCGCACGGCACTTCGACGCCGATGAACGATCGCAGTGAATGCGCGGCGTTGCGGGCGGTGCTAGGTGCGGATGTCGAGCGCGTGGCGGTCAGCTCAACCAAGAGTTGCATGGGCCATCTCATCTCCGCGGCAGGCGCGGTGGAAGCGGGCGTTTGCGCGCTGGCCATTCGCGACGGCATCGCGCCAGTGAACGCCAATCACACTCAGCCCGATCCCGATTGCGCGGTGAACATCGTGCGCGGCGAGTCTCGTCCGATGCGCATTCGTGGCGCGCTTTCCAACTCGCTCGGCTTCGGCGGATCGAACAGTTGCCTCGCCTTCCGGCATCCAGACGAAGTGGCGGCTAACCAACGCGGATGAACCTAAACCGGAACCATGCACATGAGATGGGGAGCGCAGGCCGCCGGCCTGCGGTGCTCGGCGGCCCGCCGAGCACTTTCGTTCCTCATTTCTCTCCTCTCCCTTCAGTGGGCTCATATCGTGAGGCACAAAGTCGTCGCCGGGCCGGCGACGACGGCACGCGGGCCGCGTGCGCTCCCCGTCCAGCGGCATCGCTCCAGCCAAAAACGTCCATCCCCACTCCGGCGTTTAGGATGAACCTCATCAGCGAGCCATGAACAATTCTCCGCGCATTGCCATCACCGGAACCGGCGCCGTCTGCGGCGCTGGTTTGACCATCGACGCCATCTGGGACGCCATCGTGAACGGCCGTTCTGCCATCGCGCCGCTCACGCAATGGGATCCCGCGCAGTGGCCCGCGCGCATGGCGGCCGAAGTCGTCGGCGTGGAAAACCGCACGCTGGTCGAGGATCGCAAGCTGCACAAAATCATTTCGCGCACCGACCTGTTCGGTCTCTACGCCGCCGGCATCGCGGTCCAGCAATCGGGCTTCGTCACGCATCGTGAAAAGCTCGAAGCCGCAGCCGCCACGCAGTTCAACGACCGCACCGGCATCTTCTCCGGATCCGGCGGCGGCGCGTATCGCAGTAACTACGATTTCTTCCCGCTCCTGACCGAGGCGCGCGGCGACATGCAGGCCTTCGGCCGCGAACTCAGCGCCAACGTCACCCCGATGTGGCTCCTGAAGAATCTCCCGAACAATGTGCTCTGCCACGTCGGCATTCGGTTCGGATTCAAGGGCACCAACGGCTGTGTGACGAATCAATGCACGGGCGGCGTGCAGGCACTGGCCGAATCGGCGGCGTCCATTCGCACGAACGAGGCTGATCGCATGGTGGCGGTGGCACACGACGCGCCCATCGATCCGGAGACGTTCCTGCACTATCATCGCCTCGGCTTGATGGCGCCCGACACGATTCGGTCGTTCGACCGGGCCCGCCGCGGAACCATCCTTGGCGAAGGCGCGGCCTCGGTGGTGCTGGAGAAAGCCGATGGTGCGCAGGCGCGCGGTGCGGCGATTCTCGGCGAGTTTCTGGGCTCCGGTTGCATCACCGAAGCGACCGGCCTTCTCGATCTCCGCCTCGACGGCGATGGCGTGAGTCGCGCCATTCAACTCGCGCTCACCGATGCCGGCATCACGCACTCGAAGGTAGGAATGATCGTGGCGCATGGCAACGGGACGCGCGCTTCAGATGCGTCGGAAGTGATGGCCGTCCGCCGCGTCTTTGGCGCCGCGCCGCCGCCGGTGACGGCGTTCAAGTGGGCGACCGGCCATTTGATTGCGGCGTCGGGCATGCTCGACGTGGTGCTGGCGTTGAATGCGCTGCGCATGCAGGTCGTGCCGGGCATTGCCACCCTGGAGAATCTGGACCCAGAACTTTCGCCGTTCCCGGTGTCGGCGAAACCTCAACAACCGCGCAGCGACATCGCGCTGGTGATTTGCCGTGGGTTCGGCGGGATGAACGTGGTGCTGGTGGTCCGTGGCCCGGCGTGAGTCGGAGCCGGCGCGCTTTATTAACCACGGATGCGGACGCCGTTGACAAGTCGCCGACGCGATGCCGATGGTGGTTGCGGTCGGGCCGGTTGCTCCAGGCCAGCACCTTGGTTTGTCCGGTCTCCCTTCTGGTCTTTGGCGATGGCGGGCGCTACCAAGGGTGCATGACGTCATCCGTGGCCAGCCTTGTCACTCATCCGGAACGCTTCGCCTGCGCGCTGGTTCGCTTCGACGAGGAGGATTCCCGCGATCCGAACCTGGAAATCGTGGACGGAATCGCGCGCCCCCGCGAGGTCGTGTATGCCGAGCGCCTGACCGACTGGGTGCTGCGACTTTGTCCGGCTGCATCCGAATCGCTTCGTCTGGCCGCGCGCTGCCAGCACTTGTGCCGCTGGATGATTCCGCGCGGGCAATATCCAGCCGACCGCGCGGGCTATCTGCGATGGCGGGCGGACTTGAAGAAGTTACACGCCGAGCGGGCAGGCGAAATTCTGCGCGAAGTGGGCTATGAGGAGGCGATGGTGACCCGGGTACAGGCGTTGAATTTGAAGAAGGATTTTCCGCACGACCTGGAGGCATGTGTTCTGGAGGACGCGCTCTGTCTGGTGTTCCTCCAATTTCAGTTGGCCGAACTGGCCGCCCGCAGCGACGAGGACAAGATGGTCAATGCGCTGCGCAAATCGTGGGCGAAGATGAGCGAGGCCGCCCGGGCGGAGGCGCTGAAGCTTTCCTTCGACGAGCGATCACGGGCACTGATCGACGTGGCGCTGCAAGGGACTCAGGGAATTTGAAATTGAGAATTTACAATTGAAAATTTGAAATTCCCCGTCCAGCAAAACGCTGCCGACCTCGGCTTCTTGGCTGAAGAATGCGGCGCTCGGCCGAGACGCCGCTACGTGCGCTTCATCTCCGTAATCAAGACGTCGCCAGCAGAATTGCCACGCCCGCTATCGTCGTCAGCAGCGTCACCGGGATGCCATATTTCGCGTAGTCCCAGAAGCCCACCTCGCAATGGCCGCGCGCGGATTCCACCACGATGATGTTGGCCACCGAGCCGAGGATGGTGAGGTTGCCGGCGAAGGTTGTGGAGAGAGCGAGCACCTTCCACATCAACTCCGGCTGACTGAAGTTGTTGATCCATTTCCCCGCCACCAGAACGAAGGGGACGTTGGAGAAGATGTTCGATCCCACCACCGAGAACCACGCGAGATTCCAGGCCTGACTTGAAGTCGATCCGCCGAAGAGTCCCCGGAGGCGCGCGAAAATCTGATCGGGCAGGCCGGTGCCGTTGAGTCCCTCGACCACGACGAACAGCGCCGCGAAAAACACGAGCAGATGCCAGTCCACCAGCTTGAGGACTTCATGCGTGTCGCGCCGCGCCAGCACCATGATCAGCGCGCCGCCGGCCAGCGCGGTCCAGGCGAGATTCAGTCCCGCCACGAATCCTGCAAAGACCAGCGCGAGCACGACAAAGGCGATGACCATCAATCGGCGGTCGAGCGGGCGGGGCTGGGGAGGATCGCGCTGAATGACGGCCTCGCGCAGCGTTTTACGGAAACCCCAGCGCAGCACGGCGTATTGAATCGCCAGCCCGACGACGGCCACGGGCAGCAGCGCGGCGGAGAATCGGGTGAAAGGGATCTTCGAGAGATTGCCGATGATCATGTTCTGCGGGTTGCCCACGAGTGTGGCCACGCTGCCGAGATTCGCGCTCATGGCCAGCGCGAGCAGATACGGCGCGAGCGGGAGTCTGCCCCGCACCATCACCGCCACCACCAGCGGAGTGAGCATCAGGCAGACGGTGTCGTTGACCAGCAGCGCGGAGAATCCGCCCGAGGTCAGGATGAGATAAAGCAGCAGCCGCTCGGGCGTGCGCGCCACCTGGAGAATCCAGTCCGCCGCCCAGTCGAAGAAGCCGGCCAGCGAAAGGTAGGCGGCGATGAGCATCATGCCGAGGAGCAGCACCAGCGTGTCGTAATCGACGGCGCGGTAGGCGCGCTCGGGCGTCATCACGCCGGTGGCCACCATCAGCACGGTGCCGAGCAGCGCGGCGGCCGGCCGGTTCAGCGGCAGAATCTTCAGGCGCCGCCCGCTGATCAGCAGGTAGGTGAAGGCGAAGATGACGATGGCCAGCAACTCGCGTTTTTCGTCGGGATTCATGCGGTTTCAACCGAGTGTGGCCTGCCCATCACGCCTTCATCCGCTCGAGCACCGCTAGGAATTTTCCCTGCGTGGTTTCCCACGAGTTCTCGCGCTTGAAGGCGGCAAGATCCATCGCGTCGAGGTAGTTCTTCCCGGAGCGCATCCCCGTGATTTCGCGCTCAGCGACCTGCTGGAATTGCGCGAGGTCGAACGGCGGCGCGTAGCGCACGAAGTCGCCGAAGAGCGGGCGGTAGTTCGGGATGTCGTAGGCCACCACCGGCGTGCCGGCGATGATGCTCTCACCGATGACCCGCGGGCTGCCTTCGTGCTTGCTCGGCATCAGGAACACGCGGCTCGCCTTGAACAACCGGATTTTTTCCTCCTCGGAGACGAAGCCGGAAAACTCGACGATCTTTTCCAATCCGCGCCGTGCGATCTCGGGCAGCAGCGCGTCGCGCACGTTGCCGATGAACATCGCGCGCAAGCCCGGCAGACGGCCATTGAGGAACACCAGCGTGTCGAGCAAGTCGTCGATGCCTTTCTGCCGGTGGACGCGCCCGATCCAGACGACGTCATAGACGCGCGGCTGTGCAGGCACGGCGTCGGTCGGGCCAACTTCGAGGCCGTAGGAGAGCAGCGTCCGCTCGTCTTCGCGCACCCCGAGTTTTGTCAGGCGCGGCACCATCAGCGGATGGAGGTGGAAGAGGTGCTTGCGAACTCCGGTAGCAGCCGACGTGAGGAGGCTCTGATCAATTTCTGATTTTTCAGATGGAGCCTCCTTACGTCGGCTGCTACAGGCACAGAATCTCCGCAGCGACCATTCCTGGCTGGCCCAGTAGTGCAGCGAGGCGAGACGTTTCGGGTCCACATCGGGACGGCTGCGCGTGACGATTTGTCCGAAGTTCGGCGCCTCCATGTGCAGCACCATCAGCTTGCGCAACGCGGCACTTTTCACCACGGGGAGCACGTCGAACCAGTAATCGGACACCGCGTAGGCGAAGTCGTCGGGTTGGATGCGGCCGAGCAACTGCATCGTTCTCCGGTAGCGCCCGAACATGTCGCGGAACATCGCGATCTGCCCGCCGAGCGCGCCCTGGTTGACCTTCGGCATCCGGGTGTCGTCGGTGAGCGTGACGGTGCCGGGCAATTTGTGTTTCTCGACAACTTCCTTGAGCGCGTGACCGCCGAAGAAGTTGAGTTCGTAGCCCGCCGCCGCCGCGCCCTCGGCGAGTTTAAGGAAATGAATGTCGCCGCCCGCGATGCTCGTCGAGAAGACGCCGTTGGTGATGAGGTGAAGGCGCATGGCGACGGGGCTCAAATTACTTGGTCCCCTGATTCAGGGACTGGGCGCCTTTGGAGTGCGGCGACTTGTCGCCGCTTTTGGCGTCCGCCTGACTTGTCAGGCGGACAGAGCCGCGTGCAGCGGCTCAAGAAAGACGAGGTGGGTCGGCTATTGTAGTTTGATAGGGGCAAATCCAACCGCTCCGCGCGGTTGGGGTCGAGCGACAAGTCGCTCGACGTAAAAGCGGCGACAAGTCGCCGCACTCCATATCCAGTCGGTGCGCTGGTGCAACGCTTTGGTGAGCTCATTTGACTCCGATACAGACGCGCTCGCGCAACATTCTTTAAATCGTGCGCATTCATTTGTTCAGCGTCTGCTTCACCTGCAAGTCCCCGATCAGCTTTTTCTCGCCCTTGCGACGTTTGTGCGTCCACACGCCCCACGCTACGCCGGCCACGGAGGCAAAGCTCGCGGGCACGTGCCAGAGCCAGCGCGGATTTCGGTCGCGCACCAGACCGCGCAGCGTGTGCCAGGCTGGTCCGACGATGCTGACGCAATACAGCGCCGCCAGCCACGCGGGCACCGGCGGCTTTTCGCGCATCCAGTTGGTCTCCGTGTCTTGCTGGACGTTGAGGAAATGCACGGTCGCGCGGCGCCGCTTTTGCAGGAAACCCCACCACGTCTGCACGTAGTAGTGATGCACCCCGCGACCGCACACGCGCAGCCATTCGCGTTTGCCGGCGCGCATCAGATGCAACGCGATGTGCGTGTCCTGGAACTGCTCCCCGGCCTTCACCAAATCGAGATCGGCGCGGCGGAAGACGAAGCCATTCGCGCCAAGCGGATAGCTGAAGGAACCCTCGCGCAACGTCCAGCGCTCGATTTCACCGTTGCGCGCGACAAGAAATGGATTGGCGCTCATCAGCCAGCAGATCGGATCGCTGATGTGCAGCAGATGCGTCGCGTAGGCGCAGAACGAACTCATCTTCGCCGACGGCAGATAATAGCTTTCGACGCCGAGCGCCTGCGGATTCTGCTCCAGGCCGCGCACGGCGAGTTCGAGGTAATCGGGATGCGTGAGTTCGTTGTCGGCATCCACGAACACGATGTAATCGCCGGTGGCGTGCTGGAGCGCGAGCCGCTTGCCCTGCTCCATGTCGCGGCCGTTGTCGTCGAGGACCACGGCGCCGTATTTCTTCGCGATGTCCCGGGTGGCGTCCTTCGAGTGGGCGTCGGCGAGGAGGATTTCCATCCGGTCGCGCGGGTAAGTTTGGCGGGCGACGGACGCGAGGCAATTGTCGAGCAGCGCCGCCGCGTTGAGCGTCGGCATGATGATGCTGACCTTTGGCAATGCGGGTGCGCTCATGTCCGGATGCGGGCGAGACTGTGCGATCCCGTTGGGACGGCGCAAGGAAAACCACGGTCAGACAGAAGGTTGAGACCGCGATCAATCGGAAAAAATTGCAGGTAGGGCGCGTCTGTCCCAGCGCGCCGCGAATTGGGACGGCGTACGAACGGCGCGCTGGGACAGACGCGCCCCACCTTTGGCTCTGCGGGAGTGAAACTATCGCTGCCTTTCATCCCATGCTCTGCTCAGTAATTTCCGCTGGCAGGCTCTTCTCCCTGCTCGCCATGCCTCCGTGGTGATTCGCGCAGCTCGGTGTTGCGCTCGGCGGCGAGTTTCTCGCGGGCGAGATGGATCTTCGCCTCGATGAGTTCGCGGTTCTCGGCGTTGCGGGCGGCAAGATCGCGCTCCAGTTCGGCGATGCGTTTTTTGTAAGTCTGGAGGCGTTCTTCCAGCGGCGCATGCACGCGGGCCAGGCGCGCTTCGAGTTGCGCCATGTCAGCTTCGGCCTGCTGCTGGCTTTTCAAGAGCGCCTCCCGATGCGACGCCATGCGATGAAATACCTCGCTCGACATCCAGCGTGCCAGATGCGGCAGCAGGCCGGCGCGCAATTGATCCGCTGCGGTCCTCGTCACTGCGTGTTCGCTTTCTGGACGACGCCGTCCACGCCACCACCAGATGGCGAAGGCGACCACGGTGGCGGCATTGAGGAAAAGCACGAGGCGCTGCGCCCGCAGCGCGGCATCAGATGAATCCGTGGCCGAAGCTGCGGTTGGGGCGGCGCGGGCGATGACGCCTGACAGCGTGAGACAGAACGCTGCGCCAAACAGCAATGAGCGGCACGAAGATCGAGCCTTCAGATGACTAGCAGTCGTTTTGATGCGGCCAAGCGATACCGGCGTGCGTGGAGCGCGACAAGTGGGAATTCAGGTTCTGATTCGCCAGTGGCTTCCGCGTGGCTTGACGCTCCCCGGCCGTTTAGACACCGTGCCGACGCGATGATCCCAAGCCCGCCAGACAACCGCGAAATCGTTGACGCCCTGCCGGCGCGGCCGTTCTTCACGGTGGCCATCTGCAGCCGCAACCGTGCCGTGAGTCTCGAAACGGCGGCGCGGAGCGTCCTTCCGCAACTGGGTGACGACGCGGAATTGCTGCTGGTGGACAATGATTCCAGCGACGCCACCCCCGGCGTCATGGTCGGACTCGCCGCCGCCGAACCGCGGGTGCGCGTGGTGCGGCAGCCGCGCCGTGGCATCGCCGCCGCCCGTAACCTCGCGCTGGAGCAGGCGCACGGTCGGGTGGTGGTGTTCCTGGATGACGACGAGCTGGCGTTGCCGGACTGGCTCAATGCGTTCCGCGGTTTTCTCCGTCGCCATCCCGAGGGTACCTGGGCGGCGGTGGGCGGACCTTATCTGAGCGCGCCCGCAGCGCCGCTCCCGGCGTGGATTGAGGAGCAGTACGGCAGGTTCGATCACGGTGGCGACGAGCGCATGTTGCCGACGCCGCTCAGTCCGGCGGGCGGCAATCTCGCGGTGTGGCGCGACCTCGCGCTCGCGGTCGGCGGCTTCGATGAATCGCTGCCGCGACATGAAGACAGTGCCTTGAGCGGGCAATTGCGCGCGGCCGGGCACGCCATCTGGTGGACGCCTTCCGCGCGGGTGCGGCATTTGATTCCCGCCAGCCGGCTGACCTTTCAGGCGCAGTGCCGGCTTTGGTTTGCCGAAGGCGTGGCGGTGGTGCCCTTCCGGTTGCAGACGGTGAGAGGTGGCGGTCGGCGGGTGGCCACGCTGTTCTTCCGGACGCTGGTGACCCCGCTTCAAGCGAGCGGCCAGGCGTTGGCGTCAGGGCTCTGCTGGCTCGTCGGGCAACACCACACGGCGGCGCGTTTGTATTTGCGCGCCTGCCGGAGCACGGGTGTGGCGAGCGAGAGCGCGCGGCGGCTGGTCACGGGGCGGTTTTGCGAGACGCCGCGGCGGTGAGCGGATGGTTTCGTGATGACTGCCTCGATGCGCTGAGTTGTATCCATGTAGTTCTGCCCGGGACCGTCGGCCGCCGGCCGGCTGGGCTCGGCGACGCGCCGAGCACTTGGTCCAATATTCCGCAAGTCACCCTATAGCGACGCAAATGAGTGTGCCACGAAGTCGTCGCCGAGCCGGCAACGACTACACGCGGGCCGCGTGTGGTCCCCATCCAATGGCAACGTCAAGGCTCCACCAGCCGGTAGAATTGCCGCGGATGTTGCCAGGCGTTCGTGTCCGTGAATTCGCTGTATTCGGCGGCGGACCAGATGGTCGAGAGGGTGGTCCAGTTCACGAGGTTGGTGGAAGACTGCACCGCATACGCCTGATTGAGCACGCCCTTGAAGGGAAGCCGGACGCCGGTGCCAGCCACCATGACAGGCGCCTCCAACTCGGTCACGAAGCGACCGGACTGCAAGATGGTTCCGCGGTTGCCGATGACCACGAGCTTGCCGTCGAGCAACGCGACCTGGTGCTGGTTCTCGAATGTGCGCGAGGCGCGGCGGGTCCAGGTGAAAAGGTCGGGCGAGGTGGTGATGATGCCGTCATTGCCTACCACGATCCACAGTTCGTGCGCCCAAGTCGCAGCGCGGAGATTTTTGCCATCGTAGGTTCCGCCTAAGGGGAGGCTGGAGTAGAAGCTCAGCGCATTGCTGGTGGTGTAAACAACTCCGTCGTTGGCCGTAAAGAGAAACAAGCCGTTCACGAAGATGACGCCGCGCAGGTTTCTGCCGGGGTAAAAGTCCACCCTCGTCCAGACGAGGCCGTTGACGGAACTGAAGGCCGAGCCGTTCCGGTTGTAGAGGCCGTCACCCGCGACGAGGAACTGGCCGTTGCCGTAGGCCGCGTCATTGAGATCGTACGGCGGGAAGGTGAACGTCGTGGTCCAATCCGCGCCGTTGGTCGAGAGCACAATCGTGCCCTGCGTGCCAACCACGATCCACTGGCCGTCCGCATACGTCGCGTCCTTGAGCGAGTTCGTGTTGCCGCTGGCGTGGCTGGTCCAATCCACCGCGTTCGAGGAAGTGAGGATGATGCCGGGCTCGCCGACCGCGACCCACAGCCCTCCGCCCCAGGTGACGCCGTGTAGATCGTTCGTCACGCCGGCGTTCTGTGCCGTGTAACGCGCGCCGTCGGTGCTGGTGAGGATGCTGCCGCCCTTGCCCACCGCCACGAGCAGGCCGTTGGCGACCGCCATCCCGTCGAGATCGCGCGTGATGCCGAGGCTCTGCGTGGACCAGGACGTGCCGTTGGTCGAGGTGATGATCGTGCCGTTCTCGCCGGCGGCGATGAAGATCCCGCCGGAGAAATCAATCGTCTCCAGACGATCCGGAGTGCCCGACGCGACCGGCGTCCAAGTGATGGAATCGGTGGAAGTGAGCATCGTACCGCGTGCGCCAGCGGCGACGAAACGGCCCGCGCCGTAGCTCACGCCGAGCAGCCGGCGCGAGGTCACGGCCGGGCGCGATGTCCAGGACATGCCGTCCGTCGAGACGAGCGTCGAACCGTCGTCGCCCACGGCGACAAAGAGGTTGTCAGCGTAGGTGACGTTCTCCACCTGCTTGCTGACGCTTCGCACCAGGCCCCAGTTCGTGCCGGTGGCCGAAACGAGAATCGCACTCGAACCGGCGGCGACAAATTTGCCATCGCCATAAGCGACACACTGCTGGGCAGAAAAGCCGCCCAGCGCAATCCTTTCCCAGCGGATGCCGTTAGTGGAGTGCATGATGAGCGTGCTCAAACCCGGCGCGCTGCCCACCACCACGAAGCGTCCGTCGGCATGGGCCACGGCATTCAAGACCGTCGCGGCGGCGGTGTAACGGTAGGCCCAGTTGGTGCCGTCCGAAGATGAGAGAATGGTGCCGCCTTCGCCGACCGCCACGAACAGCCCGCCGCCGTAAGCGACGCCATTGAGCGGCACATCCGCACGACGGTTTTGCAGGGACCAGTTCGATCCATCCGGCGAGGTCAGGATGGTGCCGCGATCCCCGACGGCGACGAATTGATTCGTGCCGTGCGCCACGGCGAGGAGCGGCTGCGATTGCGGCAATGGATTGCGCTGCGTCCAGCGGTCGAGCGGTCCGGCGCGCGTGACGGTCAGGGTGGCCACGGTGCTGGTGGCCACGCCGAGGGAATTGCTGGCGATGATGCGGTAATGGCCCGCGTCCGCGAACGTCGTGTCGAACAGACTGAACCCGCCCGAGTTCGCGCCGCAGCAGCCTTCGTAGGTGAACGGCACGGCGACGTTGGTGCCGTCCATCTCGAGGAAGTAAACCGGCGGCGGTCCGGCGGGAGCATACGCTCTGAAGCGGGCCGTGGTGCCTTCCACCACCGACTGGCTGGCGGGATGCCCCGAGAAGATCGGCGGCTGGTAGCGCACGTTGATCGTCACGACGGTGCTCGTGGTCATGCCGGCGAGGTTGGTGGCGGTGAACGAATACTGCCCTGCCTGATTGGTGGAGATGGCAAGCAGGGCGAGGGACCCATTGGTCTGGCCCGGCAGATCCGCGCCATTGAAGCGCCATTGCACGAAGCACGGACTGCCTGAGTAGGAGGCGGACAGGCTCACATCCTCGCCGACCAGGGCGGAGCCACTGCCGAGGAGGAACTGCGGATGGGCCTGCTTCGGCGGCTCGTAAAATATCGTCAGGGTGATGGGCGCGCTGGTGTAGGAGCCGGAATGGGTGGTGGTCGCCACCACGGAGTAATCACCCGCGTCGCCTGGCTGGACAGTGGAGAGGTAGAAGCAAATGTTGGTCGCGTCCATCAGGTTCGTGCCGTTGAAGCGCCATTGAAGCGCCGTCACACCAGGAATCGAAGTTTCCGCGCACAGGTACTGGTAGCTGCCCACGGCGGTCGGTGGCAGGTAAGAGAAGTACGCCAGCACCGGCGCCGGTTCGACGACGCTGATCATGGCCACCCTGCTGGTGGTCGCGCCGAGCGTGTTGCTTGCCACGAGGGTGTAGGCACCGCTCTGGTTGGTCTGCAAGTTGCCGAAATACAGGCAGCCGTTGGTCTGGTTCAGCAGGTTGGTTCCGTTGAACTGCCACTGGACCGTCGGGTACGGCGATCCGGACACGGATGAGCACAACGTGAGGCCACTTCCGACGACTGTCGGGGTGTGACCGTAGCTGAGAAAGATATCCACCGTGGGCGGCGCATAGACCACGGACACCACGGCGACGGCGCTGGTGAAGACACCCGCGGAGTTGCTGGCGATCAGCCGATAGCTGCCGCTCTGGTTAGTCTGCGCATTCGCGAGGGTGAGGCACGACGCGAGCTGGCCCGGCAGATTCGTGCCATTGAACTGCCACTGGTAGGTGGGCGTTGGCGCGCCGTAAATCGTGGAGCAGAGGCTATACTGTGAACCGGCCAGCACCGGCGATAGCACGCCCGAGGGATAAATGGAGCCGTAGGGCGCGGTGTAGTTCACCACCAGTGCGATGGGCGCACTGGTTATTGCGCCGAGGGTGTTGCTGGCGACCAGGCTGTATAGCCCCGTCTCCTTCGAGGAAAGGCTGCTCAACCCGAGGCAAGGGTTGTTCTGCCCCGCCAGGTTGGTGCCATTGAACTGCCATTGAAGCGTTGGCGCGGGCGCACCGGAGATCGTTGAACACAGCATCACGCTGGAACCAGCCGGTGCCGGTGACTGTCCGTTGGAGAAAAAGACCGATCCGGTCGGCGCGTAGTAGCTCACGGCCAGCGCGATGGGGGCGCTGGTGAATGCGCCGACGGAGTTTGTCGCCACCAGGCGGTAGGAACCAGCATGGTTCGACGAAACGCTGGGGAAGACGAGGCAGAGATTTGTCTGAAGCGGCAGGTTTGCGCCATTGAACTGCCATTGGAGATCGGGAGCAGGCGCGCCGGAAACGCCGGAGCAGAGAACGACATAGGAGCCGGCCGGCGCCGGCGATTGTCCACTGGAGAAATACAAATACGCGGACGGCGGCGAGTAGGTCACGGTCAGCGTGATGGGCGCGCTGGTGAACGCGCCGGCGGCGTTGGTGGCGACGATGCGATAGAGACCACTCCGGTTCGATTGAAGATTGGAGAGGCCGAGACAGGCGTTGGTCTGGCCAGGCAGGTTGAGGCCGTTATGCTGCCATTGCAGGCTTGGGATCGGTCCGCCGGTGATCGATGAGCAAAAGGTCACCGATGAGCCGGCGGGCGGCGTCTGCGTTCCTCCCACCAGGTAAATGCCACCCGAAGGCGCGGCTTGCGTGATCACCATTGAGATCGGCGCGCTGGTGAGGGCGCCGGCGGAGTTGCTCGCGACCAGACGATAGCTGCCGCTTTGATTGGTCTGGGCGTTCCAGGCGTAGAGGCAGGAGTTCGTTTCGCCCGGCAGGTTGTTTCCATTGAGCTGCCACTGCAAAGCTGTCGCGGTTCCGCTGGAAACGGCGGAGCACAGGCCGAATGCCGACCCCGCCAGCATCGGCGATTGCCCGAAACTGATGTAGATGTAGCCCGAAGGAACGTCGCCGCCGCTGACCGTCAGCGTGGCGACGGCGCTGGTCACCGTCCGTGACGCGTCTGTGACCAGCACGCGGTACGAACCGGCGCTCGACGGCGACACGTTGAGCAACTGCAGGAACGGCTGGGTCGCGCCGGGCAGATTCGTGCCGGAACGCTGCCATTGGTAGCTCGGCGCACCGCCGCCGCAAACTTGCACCTGAAAGCTGGCGCCGTCGCCGGGCGGCACACTCAGGCTCGCCGGCTCCTGCACGATGATCAGCGGACTGGCGTTGGAATAAGTCACCAGCAGTTGCACCGAGGGATTCGTGGGTGTTCCCATGCTGGAACTGCCAAAAAGGAATTCGTTGTTCAGAGGGATGCCATCAAGGCTGACCAACTGGCCGCCCAGCGCCAGAGAACCGCCCGATGCCGCCGTGAGTGCCGATCTGAACGCCGCGTTCAGGGAGATCGTAACGAACTGCTGGCTTTCGCTGCTGCGCAGCAGGGTGCGGCTGCCATAGATCGGGCCGTCCCCCAAATCGTGGTAGATGTTGGTGAGGCCAAAGCCGCCCATCGCGAGATTGCTGGGCGGGGTTGACACCTGGCGCAGTTCATAGGTCTCGGATTCCCCCGGGATGACAATGTCGTAGGTGTTGATGCGGAGCGTGGCCGAGGCCACCGATTGCGTCAGCGTGGGAATCTGGAAGACAAACCAGTTGCGCAGCGGCGCGAACGTGCCGCCGACATCATCACCGCAGTAATAATTGTTGTTCGAGGGTTCATGATAGCCGTCCCCGTCGTACCAGCCCTGGTCGCTGGCGTTGAGGGTAAGCGACGCGCAGTCGGCCCCGCGCGCGGCCAGTCCCGCCAGGAGCCACGCGCTGCCCAGCGAGAACACCGTCATCTTCAGGGAGTTTGTTTTCATGGATATCCTTCAGGAATGCTTCGGTTCTGTTGGCGCATGGAATTGTTGCCCGCCGATTGCGTATGGATGCTCCGCGGGTGACGGAAAGTTACTAATCCATCTCGCTGATGATTGGAAACTTAATTTCGGCGCTGTTCTCAGGCTGGGCGTATCCCGACACTGCCCCCGGCGCGCGGCCTTCAGGCCGCTTCGATAGGCGGCGGGACAAGGTGCCATCATTGGCCGGCGCGCTGGCGCACGGTGAAGCGACGTCAACGTCGCGCTCCAACCCGGTTGCATCCGGGGGCAGTGTCAAAATGCGTCCTTTCAGGCCGGAACTTTATCCCGGTTCCACCGCGGTTCAAGGCTCCCGCTTCGCGGAAGTCTCCGCCCGGAACGCAAACAGGTGGTTGCCGGCGCGGACGTAAAGCGTGTCCTCAGCGATGGCCGGCGTGGCCAGGATGGAATCGCCAATGACATTGCGTGCCACGACTTGAACCGTGTCGCCCGCTTTCGCGACCGTCACGGTGCCGCGCGTCGAGCAATAATAGACATGCCCGTTGGCTGCGACCGGAGAGGCGTAGTAATCGCCGTCGGCTTCGAGGCGTTCCTGCTCATAAAGTTTCCGGCCGCCCCTGGCTTCCATGCAGGTCACTCGCCCGCCGTCCTGCACCACATACACGCGCCCATCGTAGAACAGCGGCGAACTGACCGAGGCCACGCCCTTCTTGTGTTTCCACGCGATCTGGTGGGTGGTGAGTTCGCCTTCGCCGGGCGGCTTGAGGGCGAAGATGCCGTAGTCCGCCTGCGCGAGAAATGCCTTGGCCTTGGTCCATTCTTTCTCGGTGATGAAGCCATCCTGATCCCCATCGATGCCGCTGAACATGCCTTGCTCAACGAACATCTTTGGAATCTCGTCGCGCGAGATTTTGCTGTCGCCGTCCTTGTCCACGCCCATGGCGATCATCGCGAAGTCCGGCAGGCTCGACCCGCTCATGCTGCGCGACATCACGTAGAGCAATCCGTCGCCGATCACCGGTGTGGGGCAGACGCTGACCGCCTCGGTGCCGGCGATGGTCCAGTTCTGCTTCCCGCTGCGGAGGTCGTAGCCCACCACGCGCAAGCTGCCCGACACCACCACCTCATCGCGGCCGTCGGGCTGCCAGCGGACCGGCGTGGTGTAGCCGCTGATAAATTCCGGACGCGGCGTGCGCCAGAGTTCCTTGCCGGTGGCCGGGTCGTAGGCGGCAATGAACGACTTGCCCTCCTCCACATCGCAATTCAACACCAGCCGGCCGTCGAGCATTGCCGGTGAAGTGCCGCTGCCGTTGCGCGTGAGCAGGCCGGGCATCGGTTTGCGCCAGAGTTCCTTTCCCGCAAAATCGTAGCCTACGAGACCGAAAGTGGCGTGGTACACGCACACGCTCTTGCCATCGGTTGCGGGAGTGGCGGCGGCGGGATGGTTCTTCTTGTGAATCTCCCGGGGCGGCGCGGCTTCCACCGCCTGACGCCAGAGCACCTTGCCATCGGCGCGGTTGAGGCAGAGCGTCGTGGGCTTGCCGTCGTCGATGGCGGTGAGAAAGATGCGGTCGCCCCAGAGGCACGGCGAGGAAACGCCGCCGGGCACCTCCGTCTTCCAGAGCAGATTCGTGCCCGGCCCAAACTCGACGGGCGGCTTGCCGCTCTCCGCGACACCCGAGCCGTTGGGTCCGCGAAACTGGGGCCAGGTGGGAACCGCTGCCACGCACGAACCGGCGGCGAACAGCGCGACGAGAAGAAGGCTTTGCTTCATGAATGATTTATCCTTGTCCTGCCGCCGACCCGCAAGCCTGCACTTGCCACCTGGCGTGGACGGGGCGCAGTTCATTTTATGGCAGCGCGGAATGGAGGGGGAGCGCACGCGCCCTCGCGTGCGGCGGTTGACGCCCTCGTCAACCGCCTTCGGGCGCGCCTCCGCGCCTGATTCAACGCGCGAGGGCGCGCCTCGTGCCGACGGCGAGGCGCCGTCGGCGGCACGCGAGGGCGCGTGCGCTCGTGCGCCTGAGAAGGCGAGGGGATGGGGCGGTGCAAGTCCGCCTCCGTGCGGTGAAGAGCCGTGCGGTATCGAACCGGAACTGCGTCGCCGCAAGGCGGGGTGGAGAGCACCGGAACGAGAACGACCAGTCCGTAACACAGGACGGCCACGAGGCCGTCCGCCGTGAACTCGATTCGGTCGGCGTGGACGGGCGAGCCTTCGAGTGACTGGCGAAGCCTGTAGAGCGGGCGTGAGGCGAGCGAGCCCAAGCGCCGGACAGCCGGGCGGTCCCCGGTCGTCGCGCCGATGGTTGGAGACGGAATGGCCGGAAGTCCTCCCGCGATAATCAGGGAGACCCGTCGGGGTCAAGCGGTGTTCAGGGCGGCAGCGCCCGCAGAGCCGCCCGGCGGGAGTCAGAGCGTCCGTAGTAGCTGCGAAGCGGGTAACGACCGTGGAGCCAAGGGACGCAGGAAAGTGGATGCGAGATGAACCAGACCGACGACTCAAAACCGGCGCCAGTGGCGGTGACAACGCCGCCTAAACAAGCCGGAGAAGCCCGCCCGCCACGCGACCCGTGGTGGTGGGTGGAACGTTCCGTCTGGACAGAACGCATGTTGACGCGGCTCGCCTCGGGTGAGCCAGCAGACCGGGTCTGGTTCGCCCTGGCGGACAAGACTTATGCGCCCGCCAATCTGCAAAGCGCCTTTGACAAGGTGTGGCGCAACGGCGGGAGCGCGGGAGCGGACGAGCAAACGGTGGCGCACTTCGGGCGGCGGGCTGAGGAAGAACTCCAGCGGCTGCACGAACAACTGCGTGAGGGCACCTATCGTCCGCAACCGGTTCGGCGGGCCTGGATACCCAAGCCCGGCAGCAGGGAGAAGCGACCGCTGGGCATCCCGGCGGTACGCGACCGCATCGTGCAAGGTGCGTTGCGGCACGTTCTGGAACCGATCTTCGAGACGGATTTTGCCGAGCACAGCTACGGCTTCCGTCCGGGGCGCGGAGCCAAGGACGCGCTGCGGCGCGTGGACACGCTGCTCAAGGCGGGCCACGTCTGGGTGGTGGACGCCGACCTCAAAAGCTACTTCGACACGATTCCGCACGAGCGCCTGCTCGCTCTGGTGGCAGAGCGCGTGGCGGACGGACGGGTGCTGGCGCTGGTGGAAAGTTTCCTCCGCGCCGGAGTGTTGGAGGAGACCCAAGGTTGGAAACCCACCGCCTGTGGCACGCCCCAAGGCGGCGTCATCAGTCCGCTGCTGTCCAACTTGTATCTCGCCCCGCTCGACCAGCAGATGGCTGGCGCGGGCTGGGAGATGGTGCGCTACGCGGATGACTTCGTGATTCTTTGCCGCACCCAAGCCGAGGCCCAAGCGGCCCTGGCGGCGGTGCGGCACTGGGTGAGCGAAGCGGGGCTGACCCTGCATCCCGAAAAGACGCGCGTGGTGGACGCGAGTGCGCCCGGAGGCTTCGACTTCCTGGGGTATCACTTCGAGCGCGGCATGAAATGGCCGCGGAAGAAGAGCCTTGGGAAGTTGAAGGAACGGATGCGTGCGAAAACCTCGCGGCTGGACGGGCGGAGCCTGAGCGACATCGTGGCCGACGTGAACCGGAGTTTGCGGGGCTGGTATCAGTATTTCCAGCACAGCAAGGCCAACACGTTTACGGCGGTCGATGGCTACGTGCGGCGACGGTTGCGGAGTCTGCTGCAATGGCGGTTGGATGGCGTGGGCAAGGGAATCGGATCCCCCCACCAACGCTGGCCGAATGAATGGTTTGCCCGCGGTGGGCTGCTGTCCTTGGCAGCGGAACACGCGTGGACGCGCTCAATCGTAAAACTACGAACCCACTGACTGGAGAGCCGGATGCGGGAAATCCGCCCGTCCGGTTCGGAGGGAGGGGCAAGGTTCTATCCCTTGTCCCTACCCCTATCCCATTTCGCTGGCAACTGAGTTGCAGGAATGGGAGATGCACCCGCGTGGCCGTGTCTTCGTCCAGACGCCGCCCGCTGGCCGTGCGGGGAGGAGTGGCGGCGGCCACAGACCATCGCTGCAGCAAGCGGCGACTCTTGCAGAGGTCTCCGGAACCGGTGGCCCGAAACACCTCCTCTCCCGGCCTCCGGCCACCCCCTCCTCCATTTCAAATGGAGGAGAGGGACGGGGAGAGTAGGTGTTGCGGTTCATGGCTAGTGGAGCGGGGCCGGGGGGGGGGGGAGCCTGCCGATGAAACCTCAAAAACCGCTCGGTCCACTGCCAGTAGGTATCTTCCGTCCGCGCCGAATAGTGAAAAAAGCGCATCACCTCGTGCAGTTGCTGCCGCAAGTTGCTCGGCGGATTTGGCGACAACGACGGTCGCTGCCGCTGTCGCCTCTCCCGCCCGGGCGACGGAGCGTTTTCAAACATATTCATGTTTGACAGACCTTTAACCTCAAACCAAACTACCGCCAACAAAAATATGGCGACCATATCACCTGGAATCCGTCGCTGACCTAAATGTTTGCCGTCATCGAGCGCGTGATGAGAGCGAAAATTCTATTGCGGTGGTTGAACTGAGCCGCTGCGCGGCGGGCAGATTCGATCGGCCTGTGCCCCGGCGCCGCGGATGAAAATGGGCGGGCGATTTTGTCTTCACGTGAAGGCATCCTCGCCGGCCTATGACATCCACTCTTCATCAGTCCCATCCCTCCATCGCAAAGTTCCAGCAGTTTGTCGAACTCAAAGACTTCCGGCCGCCCACCAAAAAG
>JBBRWD010000047.1:0-50649 GCA_038249465.1 Limisphaerales bacterium
CCCGCGGGGCCCCCCCCCCCCCACCCCCCGCCCCCCCCGCGCCCCCCTCCCGTGGCCTCTGCGCTCTACCCCCGTTGGTCTGCCCCCCCCCCCCCCCCCGCCGCTACGGATCAGGGGTGCAACGCGCGAATTCTTTGTTCGGGGAAATCTCTCCCCCGACGGGCGAGAGGGACGGGGTGAGAGGGCACGCCTTCTCGACCACGCTTACGCCGCCTTCTACAAGGCCGCCTGGAACCAGCACTGGGCCGGCGCGGCTTACCTTGCATTGGCGGAACTGGATTGCCGGCGCGGTGATTGGACGAAGGCCGGTGAACATGCGGAGCGTGTTTACCAAGCAGCGGCATTTAATCAACGTGCGATGGCCCTTTGGGCCATCGCCCTGCGGAAGAACGGAGAATCCAGCCACGCTGAAACGATGCTGCGCGCGTTTCGGCGGACCGATCCGCTGGACTGGTGGACGCGCCATCAGCTTGGCGAGCAGATGACCTGCGACACGCAGACGCTGCTTGATATCGCGCTCGACTACGCCCGCGCCGGATTCTATCGGGAGGCGGTTGAACTGCTGAAACCGAGGGCATCGCGGCACCGCGGCAGTCAGGCGGCGACCGATCCGCGCGAACTCGGTAGCACGCCGCTGGTTCACTACTACCTCGGCTGGCTGCACTCCAAGCTTGGCAAGACCAGGACTGCGCTCGCTGAATTTAAGAAGGCGTCAGCGGCAACGCCGGATTACTGTTTCCCGGCGCGACTTGAAGAGATTGCGATCCTGGAAGCCGCCATGTCCGCCAACCCGGATGACGCGAAAGCTCCCTATTACCTCGGCAACCTGCTTCACGACCGCCGACGGCACGAGGAAGCAATCCGGCTGTGGGAACGCAGTGCGCGCCTTGATCCTGATTTCCCAACCGTGTGGCGCAACCTCGGCATCGGCTATTTCAACAACCGCCGGCAACCGGCCAAAGCCCGCGCGGCTTACGACAAGGCGTTTCGGTTGAACCCCGCCGACGCGCGCGTCCTTTATGAGCGCGATCAACTTTGGAAACGCCTCGGCGAATCTCCCGCGAAGCGGTTGCGCGAATTGGAGAAGTATCCGGACATGATCCGCCAGCGCGACGATCTGAGCGTCGAACTCTGTGCGCTCTGCAACCAGAGGGGCCTTCACGCCAACGCGCTCGCGCTGACGAGCAGCCGGCATTTCCAGCCGTGGGAAGGCGGCGAAGGTGGTCCGCTGGGACAATGGGTGCGCTCGCATCTGGCGCTCGGCCGCGCCGCGCTGAGCGGAGGCCCCCCCTCACCCCGGCCTTCTCCCCCGATGGGGGCGAGGGAGGAAGCCCGGCGTCACTTCGAAGCCGCGCTGGCCGCGCCGCGCAATCTTGGCGAGGCCCGGCATCTCCTCGCCAACCAGAGCGACATTCATTACTGGCTCGGCTGCGCGCTGGCGGAGCTTGGCCTAATCCAGGAAGCCCGGCGGCACTGGCGGGCCGCCGCAACTTTCAAGGGTGACTTTCAGGAGATGCGCGCCCGCGCGTTCAGCGAGATGACCTATTACTCCGCGCTATCCTGGGAGCGACTCGGGCAGACCGCCAAAGCGAAGAAGCTCTTGCGCGAACTCCTCGCTTATGCGCGGCATCTCCAGAAGCTGCCGGCAAGGATCGATTACTTTGCCACCTCGCTGCCGACGATGCTGCTCTTCGACGACGACCTCCAATTTCGACAGGAGACGACGGCGCTCTTTCTTCAGGCTCAGGCGCAACTGGGACTGGGCGAAAGGACCCGCGCTCGGGCGCTGCTCGCCACCGTGCTCAAGCGCGACCCAAGCCATGCCCTCGCCGCCGACCTCGCGGAACAGTTGACGTGAACCACCCAAACCTGCGACAGCTTTCTCATGATCACCCCGACGAAACCCGACGCCTCCAATCTCCAGGCGCAATACAACTACGGTTACATCTGGCTGATTTCCGTGGTCGCCGCCCTCGGCGGATTGCTCTTCGGTTACGACTGGGTGGTCATTGGTGGCGCGGCCAAGTTCTACGAGGCGCTCTTCCAACTCAAGGACACGGCGACCCACATCGCGGCCGACGCATCCTTCTGGGAGAAGGTGATGGCCAATGCCGTTTCGCCCATCGGCTGGGCGCAAAGCTGCGCGCTTCTCGGATGCCTGGCAGGCGCGCTGGTGTCCGGGGCGCTCAGCGACCGATTCGGGCGCAAGCCCATCCTCATCGCCGCGGCCTTCAATTTTGTGGCCTCCTCCATTGGCATCGCGTTCGCCGACACCTTTTCCGTCTTCGTTGTCTGGCGGATTCTGGGCGGCGTCAGCATCGGCCTGGCTTCGAACATTTCACCGATGTACATCTCCGAGATCGCCCCGGCCAACCGGCGCGGTCTGCTGGTGGCCGTCAATCAACTCACGATTGTCGTTGGCATTCTCGCCGCCCAGTTCGTGAACTGGTGCATTGCCCGTCCGGTGCCGGAGGGCATTTCTCCCGAGGACTTCGTCAAGACTTGGAATGTGCTGAGCGGCTGGCGCTGGATGTTCGCCGCCTGCGCGGTGCCTTCACTCCTGTTCTTCGTCAGTTCGCTCTTCGTTCCGGAAAGCCCCCGCTGGCTGTGCAAGGCCGGCTTGAACGATCGGGCGGAACGAATCCTGAGCCGCATCGGCGGACCGGCCTACGCCGCCGCCGCGCTGGCTGAGATCAAAGGCACACTGGTCAATGAGAACCGGCACGTTCGCTTCGGCGAATTGTTCGAGCGGCGCGTGCGGGTGGTGCTCGGGCTGGGCATCTTCCTCGCGGTGTTCCAGCAATGGTGCGGCATCAACGTCATCTTCAACTACGCGAGCGAAATCTTCACCCAGGCCGGCTTCAACATGAACGATGCGCTGACCAACATCGTCATGACCGGCGTGGTCAACCTGGTCTTTGTCTTCGTCGCGCTGTTCACTGTGGATCGTCTTGGCCGCCGGCCGCTGATGTTGTTTGGCGCGGCCGGGTTGGCGGCGATCTACCTTGCCATCGGCTATTGCTATCATCTGAAGGCCGCCGGCACCGCGGTTTCGCCCATCCTGTTCCTCGCGCTCGTGCTGGCCGCCATCGGCACTTACTCGATGTCCCTCGCGCCGGTGGTCTGGGTGTTGATCTCGGAGATCTTCCCAAACCGCATCCGCGGCACGGCCATGTCGGTCGCCGTCGGCTTTCTCTGGATCGCGTGCTTCCTGCTCACCTACACCTTTCCCATCTTCAAAACCCTGCTCGGCGTCTCGGTCACGTTCTGGATCTACGCGGGCGTCTGCACGGTGGGCTTTCTCGTCATTCTCCTGCGACTGCCCGAAACCAAAGGCAAGACCCTCGAACAGATCGAGCGGGATCTGGTGAACTAAAACGCAGGCGCTTCGTGGGTGAGGCTTCGGTGAAGTCCGCCGCCAATCCCCAGGGGTGCGACCGGTTCAAGGCTCCACATCAGCCTGCTCCAGCACCTTGAGAATCTTGTTAAAGGCGTCGCGAATTTCTGCGTAATTATTCAGGTCCACGGTGAAGCGTCCGTTCGGATTCCGCCCCGAAACCGCGCTGCCATCCGCGTACAATATGCTGGCCGACCGTTGCTGGTGATGCGTCCGCGGCTTGACGTTGAAGGGCGCCAGATCGGGTGGACACAGAAACAGGGTGTCGATCATCAGGGCGCGAATCGGCACGCCATTGCGATTGAGTCCCAGGTTTTCAAGTTGCAGGTGTTCCGGCAGGTTTTTGTTGGCAGGATTGTCGAACAACTGTGTGTTGCCGCCGTGACGGTAGTAATAGCTGCACTGCGCCTGACTGACTCCGACCTTGGCAAGTTCGGCATCCGTGTCCACCGCCTGGTCGGTTCCCGGACAGAACAGGACTTTGGGTTGATCGGACAACTGTTGCGAGAGCAGCAGGCCAAGCCCCACCGGGGCGCCGCTTTGCAGGGAGATGAGGCTGGTGGGCGCGCCGGTGGATGGATAGAAGTTCGCCGGACTGGTAAACGGCGGCGCTTTGGGGCCATAGGGGATCATGCCTTCGTTATCATTCGCATATCCCTGGATGGCGATGCCGGTTTGCCGCAAGTTCGACAGGCAAACAGCCCGCCGTCCCTTCTCCCGCGCCGAAGCCAGCGCCGGCAGCACCAGCGCCATGAGGATCGAGACAATGGCGATCACCACCATCAACTCGATCAGAGTGAAGGCCCGGCGCATGGCAGGTGCAGCGAACGATCGCATTGGGTATTTGATAGCCCGATCAACGCAGGCTGGCAAATCGCATTTGTCCGCCGGCTATAGGCAAAGGGCGCCATTCCCTCGTAAAATCCGTCCGGACCCCGGCCTACGGTAATTGGCGCGCCCGATAGAATCGCCGGTTGAAGCCCGTGATGGTGTCGGTGAAGGTCGCTGTCCCGGTTGTGTTGGTGACCACCTCCAGACTGACCCAGTTGGTGCTTGATTGGGTGATGTCGGTGGCGGCGAGAATCGCGAAGCGGAGTCCCGGTTCGCTTTGCCACGTCAGGGTAAACTGGTCGTTCGTCACCGCGGAGGCCACGAGGATCGGCCCCTGGATCGCCTCCAGCCGGACGTGGTCCAGATCCCAATATCCGCCCTGAAGGTTGGTGGTGACGGTGGACATGATTTGCACGCCGATGTTCCGGCCGGCCCAGGCATCGCTCGCCGTCACTTGCGGGACATTGACCCGAAAGTCAACCAGGTGCGTATTGGTGGGAAAGAGGGAGGCGGTGTTGGTGATGGCAGTGGCGGCCACGGTGACGCGGTTGCTCGCGTTGTCGCGATAGTAAAGGCTGAGTTCCAGCGTGACACCTTCCAGCATCCCGCCACCGCCGCCGATGACGCCGACGGTGAACTGGTAGGCTTTGCCTGGCTCGAATCGGGCATCGAAGGCGTGGGTCGGAGCCGTATCGTTCCAATCGACTGAGTCGTAGTCCTGAAACAGGGCCACTTCCGGGACCACAAACAACCACAGCGCCTGATTTCCGTCGCAGTTATCGATGTGGGTGGGATCGTTTGGGGCTTGGTTTCGAAAAGCGCCTATTAGCTGGCTCCACAGGAAAATGCCGTCATCGACGTACCAGTCGGGCTTGGGCGATTTCTGCCAGGACTCGACCAAGGGGCTGGCGTACCCGGTGGCCGGCAATTCGAATGATGCGTTTGGGATGGTTAACAAAGCTGCCTGAAGCGAGCCAAGCTGCAAGGCCATACCCGCCATGATGGGTGCAACCGTCACCTGACTTCTGCCGAAACGACGAAGCATGGAATTGTGCCGCCAAACCAGCGGGAGCTGCTTATACGCCACGGTTGCGTCCCCGGACAAACAGCCAGCCGCCGATGCCGAGGGCGAGGAGACTGAGCGTCGCTGGTTCGGGCACCGGAGTGGCGATCAGGCGGGCATTGTCCATGTCCCAGTTTCCCCCGCCCGTGCCGAAGGTGGACTCAATCTTGAGGCCAATATCCTTTCCGACCCAGGAATCGCCGGTCTGCACGTACGGGATGTTGACGGAATAGTCGAACAAGTTCAGAGGTGGGGTGCTGGGGAACGCCGCCGTGCTGTAGGTCACCGTGGTGGGTGTTCCCACCGTCACCATGTTGTTCAAGTTGTCGCGGTAGAAGAAACTGAGCGCCAGGGTCGCGCCGTCTGCCATGCCTTTTCCAAAAATACCAAGCGTGAAACTGTAGGACGTGCCCACCTCGAAATTCGCGTCTGGTGCCGTGAGATCCTGGAACAGCGTGACCTGCGGAAACGACAACAGATAGGCTGCCTGGGTTCCATCGCGGTTGCCGTAGGGATTCGAGTCCACGAAGACGCCCGCCGTTTGCACCCAGGCAAATCCGTAGGCAACCTCGTCGAAATAAGCGGGCTTCGGCGCCTTCTGCCACGAGTCGATGTTGATGTTGACGCCGAAAGGTTGACCAACGCCCGACTGCAGTTCAAACGACCCGTTGGGGACGTTGATCGGTGCGGCTTGGAGCGGGGAGGTCAAAGACGTCAGGACGGCCATGCCGGCCGCAACGACGGTCAAAGTCCTGAGCGCGACTGCCGGGACTCGGTCATTCTGCGGGACGGTGAAGTGCATTTCGGATTGGGTCGTCTTCATGATTCTGGGTGATTTCTGCAATAATTCTCTGCGTTGAACATTTTGACGGCGTGCGAAGCGTCCTTTCTTCAGAACGACTTTCTGACAGCGGATTGAAATTGTTGTGTCGTGAGACGCCGAGCCCCAACTCGCCACAACCGCCGCGAAACACTAAAAACAGCGCAAGCCTGCCAACAGGAGTCAACTCGCGTCCGAGCGTCTTTGCGCGGCGCCGCAAAACTTCCGCACTTTGGAAGGCCCAGTCCGAGGCGATGGCCCCGTTAAATTTCTTCGCATTTCCATCTGTGCAACTCAGCGCCAAGGTGATTCATTGCCGTTGTTCATGCAATGAAAAATTCTCCAAATGCACTGATCGCCGCCACTCTGGCGCTCGCGCTGCCGGTCCTGGCCAGATTGACGCCGGAACAAGTCGCCTCGCTCCCGCCGCCGGCAGTCGGAGCGGTCGATTTCACCCGCGACATCCAGCCCATCCTCGACGCCAGTTGCGTCAACTGCCACGGGCGCGGCAAGGAGAAGGGCGGCTTCCGACTCGACACCCGCGCCACGTTTCTTCAGGGCGGCGATTCCGGCCCGGGCGCCGTCCCGGGCAAGAGCGCCGGGAGTTTGATCATCGAACTCGTCTCCGGCCTCGACCCGGACAGCATCATGCCGGTCAAAGGCTCGCGGCTCACGGCGAAGCAGGTCGGCCTGCTGCGCGCGTGGATTGATCAAGGCGCCCCCTGGCCCGCCGGGATATCGTTCGCCAAACTGCCGCCGGTGAATTTGCATCCGCGCATTCCGCCATTGCCCGAAGAAAGCGCGGACTCCGGGTCGAATCCCATCGATCGCCTGCTCCAGCCGTATTTCGCGCAACACCATGTGCCCGCCGCGTCGCCGGTGGCGGATCGGATCTTCGCGCGCCGGGTTTATCTCGATGTCCTCGGGCTGCTGCCGCCACCAGCGGAACTCGCCGCCTTCGAGTTGGATCCGAGTCCCGACAAACGCTCGCGGCTGGTGGAACGATTGCTGGCCGACACTCGCCGCTACGCCGAGCACTGGCTTGGTTTCTGGAATGATCTGCTGCGAAACGATTATCGCGGCACCGGCTATATCGACGGCGGGCGCAAACAAATCAGCGGCTGGCTCTACGCCGCGCTGGCGGAGAACAAGCCGTTCGACAAATTTGTGGCCGAACTGGTCAACCCCACCGCGACCAGCGAAGGATTCGTGAAGGGCATCGTGTGGCGCGGCGCGGTCAACTCCAGCCAGACGCCGCCGATGCAGGCCGCGCAAAACATCTCGCAGGTGTTCCTCGGAGTGAATCTCAAGTGCGCGAGCTGCCACGACAGCTTCATCAACGACTGGACGCTGGCCGATGCCTACGGCATGGCGGCGGTGTATGCCGACGGGCCGCTGGAGATGTTCCTTTGCGACAAACCCACCGGCAAAAAGATGGGCGCGAAGTTCCTCTTTGATGAGGTAGGTGCCATCCGTGGTGACGCGCCCCAGGCCGAGAAGCGGCGGCAGCTCGCCGTCCTGCTCACCTCCAAACAGAACGGACGGCTCACGCGCACCGTGGTCAACCGACTTTGGGCGAAATTCATGGGGCGCGGTCTGGTCGAGCCGGTGGACGAGATGGACGCGCCATCGTGGCACCCGGACCTGCTCGACTGGCTGGCCGAGGATCTGGCCGCTCACGGCCACGATCTCAAACGCACGATGAATCTCATCCTCACCTCGCGCGCCTACCAGCGGCCGGCCACGAGCCTGGATGACCAGGCGCATGCCGGCCTTGTTTTCACCGGGCCAGCCGTGCGGCGCCTTAGCGCGGAACAGTTTCGCGATGCGCTCGGCGCGGTGACCGGAGTGTGGTTTGAAGAGGCGGCGACGACCTTTGATCTCACCGCCGGCGAGTCCGCGACAGCGGTGGCCGCCAACCTGACGCCGCACCCGGCACAATGGATTTGGAGCGAGGCGCTGGCAGCCGAAAAGGCACCGGCCGAAACTATTTATCTGTGGAAGAAGTTCACGCTCGATCGCGTGCCCGCGGAAGCGTTCGTCGCGGCGGCGTGCGATAACAGCTTCACGCTCTACGTGAATGGCAAGAAAGCTCTCACCGGAAATGACTTCGCCCACCCGAATTTTGCCAATGTTCGCAGCCATCTCCGCGCAGGCGAGAACGTCTTCGCGGTCGCGGCGGTAAATCATACGCCGGACAACAAGCCGCCGGTCGCCGACCGGCCGCCGCGCGCCGAGGATGCCAATCCCGCCGGCTTCCTGCTTTATGCGCGACTGCGCGATGGCGCGCGGGTTCTCGATTTCGGCACCGATGCGACATGGACGTGGTCGCGGATCAAGACCAACGGTTGGGAGAAGCCGGGTTTTGCGGTGGTGGACTCCAAATCGGCCGTGGCACTTGGTGACGCGGGCGCATCGCCGTGGAACTTGGGAACCAGGCTCGCGAACACCTTGAGCGTGGCGCTGCTGCACGGCGAGGTGCGCGCCAGCCTCGTGGCGGCGGACCCGCTGGCGACGGCATTGGGTCGTCCGGCGCGAGAACAGGTGCTCACTGTGCGGCCCTCGGCGGCGACAACCTTGCAGGCGTTGGAGATGACCAATGGCGAAACGCTCACCCGGCTGCTCCAGCGCGCTGCGGAGAAGGTGCTCGCGGAAAGGCCGGCGTCGAGCCGGGAACTGGTCACGCAACTTTATGCCAAGGCTCTGGGGCGTACCCCCACGACAAAGGAACTGCAGCTTGCCGACGAATCGCTCGGGCAACCGCTCCGGAAGGAGCACGTCGAAGATCTGCTGTGGGCCGTGGCCATGCTGCCGGAGTTTCAACTGATTTACTGAGCGCAAGCGTGGGATGGAATTTCAGTGTCAGCGCGCGAGGAATACCACGGGCGCATCCACCACTGCCCCCGGCGCGCGTCCTTCAGGTTGCTTCAGCGCAAAGGGCAATGCGGCAAAGATTGGCGTTGGAGCTTTTGAAGGATGAAGCGACATCCATGTTGCGCTCCCTCCCAGTCGCATACGGGGCAGGCTCGCGGATGCGCCATTAGGAAATCCACGCCGCAATTACCATCGCTGTTGGCAGCGGTGAAGGAATCTGCTCTTCTTCGAGGTGTGCGGGATGCCGCGCGTCACTCTGGGTCGGGTCCGACTCGGAAAACGCCATCTCCATCCAACGCCATCAAGCATGAACGACCAACGCCCGACAGGATTCACGACCCGTGCGGTGCATGAGAGCTGCGGCTTCTCCGGCACGACCGGCGCGGTCATGCCGCCGGTTTACCTCACCTCGACCTTCAAGAACGGCAACCCGGACGGCTTTGACTACACCCGCTCGGGCAACCCCAACTTCCGGCTGCTCCAGCAGAGCGCCGCATCGCTGGAGGGAGCGCAATTCGCCACCTGCTTTGCCAGCGGCGTTTCGGCCATCACCGCCGTCACCTCGACGCTCAAAAGCGGCGACCTCGTGCTCGCGGAGGAAAATGTCTATGGCTGCACCTACCGGATGTTCGAGCGGGTCTTTGCCAAATTCGGCCTGCGCACGCTCTATGTGAACCTCGCCGATCCGGCGAACTGGGAACAAATCCGGCAGCACCGCCCCGCGCTGGTGTGGCTCGAAAGCCCGACCAATCCACTGCTCAAGATCGTGGACATCGCCGGGATCAGCGCCGTCGCGAAAGAGATTGATGCGCCCGTGCTGGTGGACAACACGTTCGCGTCGCCCTATCTCCAGCGCCCGCTCGAACTCGGGGCGACGCTCTCGCTCTCCTCGACCACTAAATACGTGAACGGCCACAGCGACTGCCTCGGCGGCATCGTGGCGACGAACGATCCCGTGTGGCAGGAGCAGATGATTTTTGCGCAGAAGGCGCTCGGCCTGCAGCCTTCGCCGTTCGACGCCTGGCTGACGGCGCGCGGCCAACGCACGCTGGCGCTGCGCATGGAGCGTCATTGCGCCAACGCGCTCCACCTCGCTGGCTGGCTGGAAAAACGCCAGGGCGTGAAGATGGTCCGGTACCCATTCCTCCCGAGCCATCCGCAACACGACCTGGCCCGGCGCCAGATGAGGGGCGGCTCCGGCTTGATCATCGCGGAACTCGATTGTCCCGCGGAAACAGCGCTGGAGTTCTGCCGGCGCTTGAAACTCTTCACGCTCGCCGAAAGTCTCGGCGGCGTGGAAAGCCTCATCTGCCATCCGCCCACCATGACGCATGCCTCGGTGCCGCGCGACGTGCGTCTCAAGGTCGGCATCGGCGACGGCCTGTTGCGCTTCTCCGTGGGCATCGAGGACGTGGCGGATTTGCAGGACGACCTCGACCGCGCCTTGAACGAGGTGCTGCCATGAGCGGCGCACACGATTTGCTGCGGAGTCCGGTCTGGCGCGACGCTGAACTTGGCCGGCCCATTCCCGACTCGATGCACGCCGTTTCGATGGCGCTTCCGCGCTGGCAGGATGTCGTGGGTTACGAGGAGAAGAATCCGGCAACGCTCGCGGCGCTGAAGAGCGGTTATCCACGCTTTGTCGTTCACCCGTTGGTGCAGGAAGTGGCACGACTCCTCGGCGAAGGCCAGCCGTGCCTGCCGCTGCCCTCGCATCAAGCGGCCGAGATGTGCGCGGGGTTCATCCGCAGCCACGGGGAAACCGCGCGGCTCGTCCAACAACGCGGCCTCAATGGCGTCGTCACCACCGCGGCGGGCTATGCGGCATTGCGTGCCTTCTGGCAGCACACCGGCTTGATCGTATCGAGCCGGCAGGCCGAAGCATGGCTGGCCGGGCGCGCCGATCGCGCGGACGCGGCGGAGCTTCGCCGTTCGCTCCGCCGGCAGCTCGCCGCCTTTTACGACTGCGCGGAGGACGACGTTTTCCTCGCACCGACGGGCATGGCGGCGCAGTTCGCCGCGTTGCGTGCGGTGATGCACCGTGCGCCGGGGCAGCCAACGGCGCAGCTTGGCTTTCCTTACGTCGATACGCTCAAGCTGCAACAAAAGTTCGGCCACGGCGGCGTGCTGTTGCACCGGCTCGATTCCATCGCCGCCGATTTGGGCGCGCTGCTGGAACGCCAGCCGCTCGCGGCCTGCTTCGGCGAAATCCCCGGCAATCCGCTGCTCGGCTCCTCGGACCTGCGGCAGATCCGTCCGCTGCTGCGCGCGCGCGGCGTGCCGTTCATCGCGGATGACGTGGTGGCCACGCCGTTCAACATCGACCTTAGCGGCTACGCTGACCTGATCGCCACGAGTCTCACCAAGTACATCGTCGGCACGGCTGACGCGATGGGCGGGGCGCTCATCTGCCATCCGCGCTCGCCGTTCCACGCGGAACTCAAGGCCATCGCCGCCGCGCAGCACGAGGAGCTGACCTGGGGCGAAGACGTGGCGGTAATCGAGGCGCAGGCGTACGGTTTCCCCGAACGCATGGCGCGGCACAATGCCAACGGGATCCTCATCGCCGAACGTCTGCGCGCCCATCCATCGATCGAGCGCGTGTGGTATCCGAAGTGGGAATTCAGCGCAGCCTACGAAGCCGTGCGCCGTCCGAACGGCGGCTGGGGTTCCCTCATCACCTTCCTGCCGCGGGATGCGGAGAAGCGCTCGCCGCGCATCTACGATGCACTGGCCGTGAGCAAGGGGCCGAGCCTCGGCACGATCTTCACGCTCGCGTGCCCGTTCACGCTGCTGGCGCACTACACAGAACTCGACTGGGCGGAATCGTGCGGCGTCTCGCGCCATCTCATCCGCGTCTCGATCGGACTCGAAGAACCGGAGGAACTCTGGCAACGCTTCGCCGCGGCGCTGAAGTCGGATCCAGCACCAACCCCGTTCGCAGAACGGGAGGACACTCCTCACCCCTGAAAGGCGATCCGCCATGTGCCTGGCAAAACTCTCCTCCGTGAATCCCGGTGTTTGGAACTGGGATGGCGACGTGATCCTGCATCGCTGCGTCGTGCCCTCAGGCAGGCCAGTGGTGGGCGCCCATTCGTTGCGGAGGCAGTATCCGATTGATGTGCGGGAATTCCTCGTCACCGAGCGCAACGAGATGATGCGCCAGACGCTCGGGGTGGAGGTGCGCGATTATGCCCGGCGCAGCGGCGCCGATTGGGAATTGTTCCAGAGCCGTCGCTCGCTTTCGTTTGATCATCGTGCCCGCGTCATCGCGGGGTACGTGGCGCAGGAGATTCGCTACCGCCGCGGCCCCGAGCGCGACCCCTGGCAGTTCCCCGACGAGACGCTCTTCCTGAAGTCTGGTGATTGCGAGGATCGCGCGTTTCTCATCGCCTCACTGCTGCTCGCCTCAGGCATCAGCGGCTACAACGTGCGCGTGGCTCTCGGCAAGGTGCATGGTCACGAGAATGGCAAAGCCACCCGCAACGACCACGCGTGGGTCATGTACAAAAACGAGGCCGGCCGCTGGGAGTTGATCGAGCCATTGAAACTCGCCGAACCCGCTTCACCGGCGTCGCGTCGCCTGCGGAAGCTGGCAAGAACACCGCAGCCACCGTCCGGGCGGCTCGATTATTTTCCGCAATTCCTCTTCAACGCCGACCACCTGTGGCAGGTCGAGCAGCCGGGCGTGGCACCGGTGGATTTCGAGAGCGTCGTCTCGCGAAGCTGGCGGCGGATGAACCCGAAGTTCGTCGGCCAGGTGCATCAAGGCATCGTCCACGCAGCATTGCTGGGCGTGGCGCCCGCGTGGGTGGTGGCGGCTCTCGACCGCCAGTTCATCCTCGGCGGATCGCTGACGGTTGACCGGATCGATCTCCCGGGCAACTACGACCCGCGCGATCATTTCGACAACGGCTACATCGCCGAAGGCTGGCAGCGCGTGTTCGAGAAATTGCGGCAGTTCCGGCAGAACAAGTCGGACCTCGGCAGCTTTGGCCACGCGGCTCACACCATCGCGGACTTCTACGCGCACACCTCTTTCGTGCATTTTGCGAAGCTGGTCACCCCGACCGATCTCACCGAGGGCCGTGCGATGGTCTGCGAGCCGTCCGACCTCGCTTCCTGTCTCGCGGTCGCGCCCGCCTACACGGCCCAGGCGTCGGCGGCCGGCATTCCGCCGTTCAATCTGGTTTCCGGCGGCTTCACGATGAACCCGCGCTATTGGAAAGGCACGACGGCGCAGGCCGCGCAGCAATGGGCGGGCAAACTCATCTCCGGCCGGTTCGCGCAACGCTCCGATTCGCACGGGTTCAGTGAGCGGATCACCTGGATTCCGAAGGAACTCGAGAAGGCGCCGGACTTCTTCACCCGCGGCGCGTTGCCGCATCACGAGGAGATCGCAGTGGACAACGACCCGGGCACCCAGCCGGGGAATGCGAAGTTCAGCAACCAGCTCTATCGCGCCATCAATCCGGTGCCGATGAATGATCGCGGCGCCTACTTCAACCAATTCCGCTGGCGCCGCCGCACAGCGGTGGAACATATCCGCCAGGCCTATCTCGGGCAGTGGCCCAAGGCCGGATTGCCGCCAAAGTAGCACAGGCGTGCCGCCTGCATCGGTCGCGCCTCAGCAATGAATCGCGCGTCCGTCCACCGCCAGGGCGGCTTCCTTGAGCGCCTCGGCCAGCGTCGGATGAGCATGACAACACCGCGCGAGATCCTCGCTGCTGGCGCTGAAGTTCATCGCGACCGCCGCCTCGTTGATTAACTCGCCGGCCTGCGGACCCATGATATGCACGCCGAGAATTCGATCGGTCTTCGCGTCGGCCAGCACCTTGACCTTGCCTTCCACGTCGCCCAGGGCGCGGGCGCGCCCGCTGGCGCGAAACGGGAAGATCCCCTTGCGATACTGGATGCCCGCCGCCTGCAATTGCTCCTCGGTCTTGCCCACGGAACCAATCTCAGGATGCGTATAAACCACGCCCGGAATCGTGTCGTAATTCATGTGGCTGTGTCCGGTGACGATCTGCTCGACGCAGGCCACGCCTTCCTCCTCGGCCTTGTGCGCCAGCATCGCTCCGCCCACGACATCGCCGATGGCGAAAATGCCCGACGCGCTCGTGACGAAATGTTCGTTGATGGTGATGCGGCCCTTCTGGTCCGTCTGCACGCCGGCTGCGTCGAGGCCGAGACCCTCCGTGTTGGGCGCGCGACCGACGGCCACCAACACGCGGTCGCAGGCGAGGGGTTCACCGCCTTCCATCTCCACGACGCACTGCTCGCCGACGCGTTTCGCGGCAGTCACCTTCGTGCTCAGGCGAAATTCAATGCCCTGGCGCGCGAAGAGTTTCTGCGCGTCCGACGCGATCTCGGCGTCGATGCCCGGCAGGATGCGATCGAGGAATTCAAGCACGGTGACGCGTGCTCCGAGGCGACGCCAGACAGAGCCGAGTTCGAGCCCGATGAAGCCCGCCCCGATCACCGCCAGATGCCCGGGCACGGCCGGAAACGACAGCGCCTCGGTGCTGGTGCCGACGAATTCGCCATCCACCTCCACGCCCGGGAGCGCAGCCGACCGGCTGCCCGTGGCAATGATGATGTGCTTGGCTTCGAGTTCCACCGGGGCCGCGCCGCCTTCCACGATGACGTGTCCGCCGCCGACGAGACGTCCGCGGCCGGCGTAGCGCGTCACCTTGTTCTTCTTGAAGAGCGCGTCGATGCCTTTGGTGAGCATGGAGACGATGTCGTTCTTGCGCTTCATCATCGCGGCGAGATCGAGTTGCACGCCGGCCACCTTGACGCCGTGGACCGCGAGATCCTTCTGCGCGGCGGCGAAGCGCTCGCTGGATTCGAGGAGCGCCTTGCTGGGAATGCAACCGACGCGCAGGCAGGTGCCGCCAAGGGCGGGTTCGAGTTCCACGCAGGCGGCGTTGAGGCCGAGTTGCGCGGCGCGGATGGCGGCCACATAACCGCCGGGACCGGCTCCGATGATGACGAGATCGTGCGAATTCATGCGGAGGATTTAACGGAAACCGCCGCGGATGTCAGCAAGGGAAGAACCTCAAACATCAGCCGCCAGTGACCGGGAACGCGGCAGCGAGCAGGACCAGGGGTGAAATTTCGGTTCGCTTTTGGGTCAGGGCGGGGCAGCGATTGGACTCCGGGCTCTGGCTCGGTGCCCAAGTCCGGTGCCCACCTTCGCAAGCCTGCGTTGTGATACAGCTTCACTGCCGGCTGCGTTCCCATCATCTGCCTGTTCAAGCTGCCCCTGGGTGGATTACTACCCAGGCAATGGGATGGACGACACCCGGGCTGGGTAGGGCGCGTCAGTCCCAGCGCGCCGCGAACCACACCCCGCCCACCCCACGGCGCGCGGGGGACAGACGCGCCCGTGAGGGTGGGGACCAAGCGTCTTCGGGTAGCCCATCCCGAGGTCTTGTCAGTATGACTGGGATTGCATCTCCCGGGTGGAAATGAGATCACACCCAACATGAACCCTTCCAACATGAACCCTTCATCTGGTCCCGGAATTTCTCCCGTCTTCGATGCCGCGCTGTCGCGCCGCAATTTCATCTCCACCACTTCCGTCGCGGCCACCGCGCTCACGGCGGCGCCGCTCCTCGCCTGGCCGGCGGAGCCTTCGACTAGCAAGCGCATCCGCGTTGGCATCGTTGGCGGTGGATTCGGGCGCAGCTTCCAGTTTCATGAGCATCCCGATGGCATGGTCGAAGCCGTCAGCGATCTCCGGCCGGAGCGGCGCGCCGCGCTGATGAAAACCTACGGTTGCGCGAAATCCTACGAGTCGCTGGAGAAGTTGATTCTCGACCGGAACATCGACGCGGTGGGCATTTTCACGCCGGCACCTGATCATGTGCGGCACAGCGTGGCGGCGTTGCGTGCTGGCAAGCATGTGCTCTGTGCGGTGCCCGCCGCGATGAGCCTGGAGGAGTGCCGGTTGCTCGTGGACACCGTGAAAGAAACGGGGCTGACCTTCATGATGGCCGAGACAAGTTACTATCAGCAGCACACCATCTCGGCACGGAAGTTTTACGAGGAGGGCCGCTTCGGTGATCTCTACGCCACCGAGTCCGAATACCATCATGCCGGGTTGGAAGTGTTGTTCTGGGAGAACGGCAAGCGCACCTGGCGTCACGGATTTCCGCCGATGCATTATCCCACTCATTGCACGGCGCATCTCGTCGGCGTGAGTGGCGAGCGGTTGACCGAAGTCACCTGCAACGGTTGGGGCGACGACGATCCGGTGGCGAAAGACAACGACTACAAGAATCCTTTCTGGAACGAGACGGCCTTCTTCCGAACCAACCGCGGGCACTCGTTTCGCGTGGCGGTCTGGTGGAAGGGCGCACACCGCGGCACCGAACGGGCACAGTGGTTCGGCACCAGGATGAGTTTCTTCTGTGGTCATCCCAACGGCCTCGGCCCGATCATCGTCCGTGCCAGCGGGCAGACGGAAAAGGACAGCGGCGGCTTCACCCGCCAGCTTTCCGAGTTTGAGCGTTACGAGCAGCCGCAATGGTGGAAGACCGGAATGCTGCCCGCGGCGCTGCGCCACGATACCGGCCACGAAGGATCGCACGCCTTCCTCACGCACGAGTTCGTGGATGCCCTGGTGAAGAATCGCAAGCCCACGGTGGACGTTTTCACCGCGGTGGCTTGCACAGCGCCGGGGATTGTGGCGCATCAATCGGCGTTGCGGGACGGCGAGCGCATGAAAATTCCGTCGTTCGACCCTGGTTGATCTGCAATGGGGGCAAGGTCGGCCTGTGGACGAAGGCGGTCAGCGTAACGATGTTCGACGATTTCAGCCACGGCGGCAAATAGACGGCGGCAAATAGACCGTTGATTCGATGAGGCTGCCTGTCGATTCCCGCCCGGTTCTTTGGAGCGTCACGAGGGCATCCAGGAACATCCCGGCCACCATGGTGAAGATCGGGCAGGAGCTGGTGGCCGGGCCGTTGAGCGTCGTCATTGGCCGGGTGCCGGCCGGCCGCACCCGCACCATGGACATCATCCCGCTCGACAGCTTCACGGGCGCACACGTTCCGGCATGACCTCGCGATACAACCGTCCTTCCCACCATTCATTGCTGGCTTTGAGGCCACGCTGTTTTGCCCAGACTTCCTGGGAAGACTTCGTGCGGTTGGCCAGCGCGTAAAACGGGACCGCAAGAAACGGACGGCCGTCGGCCGATGTGCCGTGAATCACCACCACCCCGCCCAGAAAATCTGGCCGGCGCTCCGTGGAAAATTTCGGGTCCGTGCCCAACTCGAAGCGCGCCTCACCGCCGTTGTCGAGGCCTTCCAAGCCATACACCATCGGCCCGCGCTGGAGCGCCACCTTGCCCGCGGCGGTTCGGATGTTGGGATGCGCCTCAAGGCGTTGCACCGGCATGTCGAAAACCAACTCGACCTCATCGCCATGGCGCCATTCGCGATCGAGCCGCAGATAGCCGGCATCGGTGCGCGGGAGCGGCGTCACGGTCTGACCGTTCAGCTTGAGGGTGAGTTTTCTGCACCAACCCGGCCAGCGAAGGTTCAGCGCGAATCGCTGCGGACGCGCCGCCTCCACCGTGAATTTCACCGCCCCATCCCACGGATAGCCGGTGAAGATGGCGAGTTTCACCGGGTCATCTGGCCAGGGCAGGGCAACGGTTCCGCCGACGAAGAGGTTAACAAACACGTCACGACCGCCGACCGCGCAGGCGTAGCGGCCGATCTGGAAGAGTGTGCGCGAGAGATTCGGCGGGCAGCACACCCACGAGTTGTAGCGCGGGCGGTCGCGATCGGTCAGCGGATTCTGATAATAGCTGTTCGTGCCGTCGAGCGAGATGCCGTGCAGCACCGCGTTGTAAAGCACCCGCTCCAGCACGTCAGCGTATTCGGCGCGGCGTTCGAGCAGGAACATCCGTTGCGCGAAATCGGCCAGGCCGCACGCAGCGCAGGATTCATAATAGCCGTCGTCCGGCAGTTCGTAGTCCTCGCCGAATGCCTCGTGCTCCTGTCGCGGGCCGGTGCTGCCGGTGATCGCCATGCGTCGGCGCGCGGTGCTGTCCCAGAAACGATTCGCCGCGAGACGGTAGTCGGCATCGCCACTTTCGAGCGCGACATCGGCCACGCCGGTGGCGAAGAAAATCGCGCGCACCGCGTGGCCTTCCAGAGTGGCCTGTTCGCGCAGCGGCCCGGCATCCTGGAAATAAGCGCGCGGCGTCGGGCCGGCGGGCTTCACCTTGCCGCGTCCGCGCCACTCGATGAACGCCTTGGCGAGTTCGAGATAACGCCGCTCGCCGGTCACGCGGTACAACTCGACCAGCGCCATTTCCAATTCAGCGTGACCACAGAATCCAGGCTGGCCGTTGGTGCCGAGAAAATGCTGGTGCGCCTGATCCGCCGCGCGCATGGCGATGTCGAGAAACGACCGCTTCCCCGTGCTGGCCTGGTACTCGATGGCCGCCTCGATGAGATGGCCGAGCACGTAGCCATCGTGTGAGCCATCGAGGAATCCGGGATCCCACGGCAGCTTTTTGGCGTTGGTCACGTGGGCGTGCAGGTAGCCATCCGAGCGCTGTGCGCGACCCAACAGGGCGATGACCTGGTCCGCGCGCTTTTCCAAGGCCGCGTCAGGAAAAGCGCCGAGGGAGAGCGCGATGGTCTCGAGAAATTTGTGCAGATTGGCTTCGTCCCAAGTGCCGTTGAGATCCCCCTCGACCTTGTCGCCGGCCGCCGCGTGCAATGCACGGAGGTTCCAGCCCATGTAATTCCACGAAAATGGAATGGTGCGCTCGCGGTAGATGCGGAGTTTGGGCGTCCAGAAATCGTCGGCGATTTGCACCGACTTCATCGGAAGGGGCGTCAGGGTGGTGGTCGCCTTGCCGGACGGAGCGGACGGAGCGCCAAGGCTCGCCATGACGGTGCCCAGCAGAAAGAGCGCGGAGAGAAGAAATCGTAGCATGGTTTTCTGACGCCGCCGCCCACGGCAGTACTCAAACCGAAAATGGGAGAAGCATCGGACGCTGCTTCGGCTTTCGGGCGGGCTGTCACTCGCCCGGCAGCACCAGCAGATCCTGCGGGCGCACATGCACCGACAACGCCTCGCCCGTGCGCCGGATTTCGAGCGGGTTTTGCTCGAAGGCCTTGATGGTCTGATCCCCCGCGATCCGAAGCTGGTATTGCTCGATCTCGCCGAGGTAGCTCACGTGCGTGATGGTCGAGGTCAGGCCGTTGACCGCATTGGCCCCGATCTGCACCGCTTCGGGACGGAACCCGAGCCAGACCCGCGCTCCCGTCGCAAGGTCCGGACGAGCCGGCGCGTGGAAATCGCCCGCAACGGTTTCCAACACCATCGCGGCGCCGGTTGCTGATTTGACCTTCGCCGGGAGCCAGTTCGTCTCGCCGATGAAGTCGGCCACGAAACGGTTCGCCGGCGCGCGATAAACGGCGCGCGGATCGCCCACCTGTTCGATGATGCCGTCGCGCAACACCGCCATGCGATCAGCCAGCGAGAGCGCCTCCTTCTGATCGTGCGTCACGTAGATGGTGGTGATGCGCGTCTGCTGGTGGATGCGCCGGATCTCCTCGCGCATTTCTAGGCGCAGTTTGGCATCGAGATTCGAGAGCGGTTCGTCGAGCAACAGCACGTCGGGCTTGATGACCAGCGCCCGCGCCAGGGCCACGCGCTGCTGCTGGCCGCCGGAAAGCTGGTTTGGCGTGCGGTCCGCGTATTTCTCCATCTGCACGATGGCCAGCGCCTCGGCCGTGCGCTGGCGAATCTCGGCCGCGCCCAGCGAACGGACTTCGAGGCCGTAGGCGACGTTTTCCGCCACGCTCAGGTGGGGCCAGAGCGCGTAATTCTGGAACACCATGCCGGTGTTGCGCCGGTGCGGCGGCACGCCCTGCATCGGGCGATCGCCGAAGGAAAGCGTCCCCGCATCCGGCTGGTAGAACCCGGCGAGAAGCCGCAGCAGCGTCGTCTTGCCGCAGCCCGACGGGCCGAGGAGGAAGAAGAGTTCCTGCGACTGAATCTCCAGCGAGATGTTTTTCAGCGCGGAGGTGTCGCCGAATTTCTTGGTGAGATTATGAATGGTGACGCGCATGGGCTGGCGACGGAACGCCGCTTCCGATAGGCGGCTTTGCGCGGCGAGGCAATCCCAAAGTCGCCCCCGGTCGAAGGTTTGCAAGACGGCGGCGCCGCATGCAACCAGAGGGCGCCGCCTCATCAGAATACAGGTTTTTCCGCGGAGCGAGACTTGCTCGCCCGCCAGCAGGGGAGCCAGGCTGATTGCCTGCAAGGCTTGGCGTCGTCCCCGAGCGGCTCAACCACTGCTCGATGCGGAGGTTGTGCCGCCGGCCGATCCCGGATCCATTTCGGGCGCTGGAATGGTTGGGCCGGCTTTGGCGATGGCAATCTGGTGCAGGCGCAACGCCGCTTCTTCAAACTGGGTCGCCTTGTTGAAATAATCCCGCACCCCCAGTTCGGCGCAGTAGTGACGGAGTTCCGGCAGATCGTGGGTGGTGAGGACGATGAGGTGGCAGGCGGGTGATTTCTGGCGCAGGAAACGAAGCAACTGCAGCCCGCTGCCGTCCGGAAGTTGCACGTCCAGCACCACCGCCTCCGGCTTGGTCATGCGGACCAGAAAGAGCGCCTCATCAATGGTGCCGGCTTCACCGACGATTCGCACCTGGGGCGATTCGCAGAATAGCGCCACGAGGCGATGGCGGATGGGGATGGAATCTTCCACCAGCAGGACAGAAAGCGTTGGTCGGCTGGTCGTGCGCATGGTTGCAGTCATGGGCAGATCGTGGCGGTGCAACGCAGGGCGCGGGCTGGCACGGCGGCGATTCGGATGAAGGACGCTGGCAATGCAAAGTCATCGCACACCGTCCGCAAACAAGTTTGAGGGTAAATGGTCGGCACGTCATGAGGCTAAGGCCCGTCGGCAAGGTGCGCTGGTCGCTGGCTGGCTGAAGATTGTGTCGGGTGAAAATCGCGAAACTGTCGGGTGTTTGCCCGACGGTGCGGCCTGGGTGGGGGCTTATCGGCCTCAGGCGGCTCGCGCCCCGCGCTCCGCCAGCAGTGCGGGAGAAACAGTGCCCGGCGCATTCGCACCTTGGTGATGACCCGCACCGGTCAGATTTACGCTCAACCGCTCTGTGCCGCCTTGGCCAGCGCTTCGATAAACCACGCGGGCGGCCGGATGACCCGGCCGGATGCGCCCGTGAACGCGTGGATGGTGTAGCCGCGCGCGACGGCTTTGCCGGTGGCGGCGTTGACCAGCGAATTATCGCAACGCAGGCGGGCCCGGCCCAGAAACGCGCAACAGGACGTCATGCGCAGCAAATCGTCGTACCGCGCCCGACCGAGATACTCGACGTGCGATTCGGCCAGCGGCAGGAACACCCCGCGAGCCTCCAACTCCACATACGGCAGGCCGATGGAGCGCAGCAACTCGGTGCGGCCGCACTCGAACCATTCCAGCGGGCGCGAATTGTAGAAAGTTCCCATCTGATCAGTCTCGCTGTAGCGCACCCGCAGTTCGATGGTCTGACTGATGGAGACCGGCGGTATGCTGTTCGGCGTTTCGTTGGACATGGGCGCACTCCACCAGAACTTGCCCGGTGGTTCAAGAGAGTCTCCCCTCGCCTCGGCGATGCCTTGTTGGCTCAACCCCGAAAAGAAAACTGGCGATCCGCTTGCGCAGACCGCCAGTTACAACTCAACTCCAGAAGAAGGTCAGGCTTTTGGCCCGACGTCGTAAGGCGGGATGTTGGTGGGACTTTTGGCCAATCTCTTGATAAGACCGGCGGCGAGGTCCGAAGCCGTCCGCCCGTTCGCGGTTTCCCGCAACCTGGCTTTTGACTTCATTCTCATACCCGAATACCTAGCAGCACCAATGCCACCTCCTCAGCACAGCAAACACCGCCAGCCCGTCATCGGCCTGATTATCTAGAAATCCCTGTTAATCCGGTGAATTTCAGGCGTTTATTTCATTGGCGGGCAGGGTTCGCCTTGAACAATTCTGCCGGTCGTGCGGTGAAAAAGGACAGGGAGAAGCGTCCGCCTTGGTCAAAATAAGGCAGGCTGGGAAAAATGCAGCGCCCTCGGCGGCGTCCCGCGTTGTTCAAAGCGGACGCGGTTTTTGCCCAGGGTGAATTTCGTGCCGCCGCTGAGGGACAGGGCGCAGAGCAACTCCCAGTCGTCGAGCTGCCACGCGGCGAGATTGTGTCGCGCGAAGTGCCACGCATCCACCGAAGCCGGCTGCGGGGTGACCTCCAGTCTGACCAGGCGCGCCAGCCACGGTTGGACCGCGTCCCAGTGCCGATCCACGAGCAGCACCTGCGGCGCACTGCAGCGGCCGCGCAGGCTTTTCGTCAGTGCGCTGCTGAATGACGTGGTCGCGGGCTTGAGCTTGTCTTTTGCCGTGTGCAGCAAGAGGAACGGCTCCCGAAACGTGACGCGGACCTCAGTGGTTGCCGCGAGCGCCGCCAGGCCGTCGGCGAGATTGTCGGCGGCGAGGTTCAGTGGGCGGTCCCGATTGAGCAGATAGAAGTCATTGCTCACGCCGGGCAACACCACCAGGGCTTTCACGACGCGGTTCGATTGAAATGCGCCCAACAGGACGGGAAGACAATTGCTCCGGGCGAGTGTCTCGCTGCGAGCCGCGAGCGGCATCTGGCGCAAGGCCGACCGCCACGCTTCTTCCGCTCGCGTCGCGTCGATCGACACGATGACGAGCAGCAGCGAGAGCATCAGCCGGCACGCGTTCACAAGGTCACCTGCACGGCGCGCTCCTGAAGTTGCTGCGTCCAGCGCGTGATGAAACTCATCAGGCGGTAGAGTTGTTCGAGCCGTTCCAGCGGCAGGGTCATGGCGCGGCGCGGATCATCCGGCGGCGGCGCGGATTGCCAGACGGCGTTAAGCGATTGCAACTCGGCTTCCACGGCGGCGCGTTTCTCCGCGATCCTCTGCTGAAGAGCGTTCAGGTGGTCGAGCCATTCCATGCCGCGCTGAAACATCTGGACCTTGAGCACGGGCGCGGTCACCCCGCCTCGTTCCGCGATGAACTGGTCGATGCCCTGACACAACTGGCCGACCTCCACGAAGAGATCCATCGTGCCGGGTGGAATGCGCTGGATGTCCGCGGGCTTCGCGCCGGTTTCCAGTTCGATGAGGTGCAACAGACGATTCTTGCTCTCGCGCAGGCAGGCATGGGCCGCGTTCAATTCCGCATAGCGCTCCGTTGCCGCCAGCTTCTCCTCCTCCGAGGCCGTGTGGACGCGATCGGGATGAACGGTGGCCGAGCGCGCGATGAACTTCTGTTGCAGCGATTCCGCCTCCAGCCACGGTTGGCGCGGTTCGTCGAACAGGGCAAAATAGTCAGGCATGGGTGCGGGACTCGCTGGCGGGAGATGGATGGGGGCCGTGAATCAGGCGCTGAAGCTCTCGCCGCAGGAACACGAGGAGGCCGCGTTGGGATTCTTCACCTTGAAGCCGCCGTCCTGCAGGGCATCGCGATAATCCAGTTCGCTGCCCGATACGTAGAGCGCGCTCTTCGGATCCACCACCACCTTGATACCGGCGCTTTCGACAAGGATGTCGCGATTCGCCGGACCGTCCTGCAAATCCATTTTGTATTGCAGCCCGGAGCAGCCGCCGCCGACCACCGCCACGCGCAGCACGCCCTGCGGCCGGCCCTGTTTGGTGAGCAACGAAGTCACCTTCTCGGCCGCACTGGGCGTGACTTTGATGAGCCGTTCGTCTCCGGTGCGAAAATTCGGAGCCTCTGCTGGTTTGGTGGTGTTGCCTGCAATCATAATGACCTGTCGAAACTACTGGCGCCTGCCCGATGCGTCAATGCGCCGGCCAAAGCCATTTGCCAATCGCTGCGCCCAACGTGCGGCCGGGAGCCGCATTCCTTCAGCCCGAACTCCGATGTTGGATGGGGAGCGCACCCGCCCCGGGTGCTGTTTTCCCCGCCCTCGCGGAAAGCCCGGTGCGCGTGAAATAGTTCAGGACGCCTCGATTCCCAACAAGATCAAGGCCAGCAGGAAGAGGGGGCTGCGGAGCCAAGACTGGTTCAGTGTGGATTTTTGGGTGGGCCTGGCACTCATCGCGACGAAAAGCTAAGCGCCGATCTCACTGCGAACTTGTTTCACCCCTTCGACCAGGTTCTTGAGCTTCTGCTTCGCCGCCCAGCGCGCGGTCTGGCTGAGACCGCAATCGGGTGCGAACGAGAGCCGGTCGGCGGGCGCATGCTTCAAACAAGCCCGAACTCGCGCGGCCACATCGGCGGGCGTCTCCACGTAATAGCTCTTCACGTCGATGACGCCCACCGCGACATCGCAGCGCTTGGCGATCGCGCTGATGATTTCCAGTTCGGCAAATTCGCGGCTGGCCATCTCGACGTGAATCTCATCGAGCTTCATGTCGAGGAAGGCCGGGAACATCGGCGCGTACCGGCGCGGCCCCACGGCGCGGGCCTTGTAATTGCCGAAACACAGGTGGGTCGAGAGATGGCACTTTCCGACGATCGGTTCGACCGTGCGGTTGAAGATGTCCACGAAACGTTTCGGGTCTTCGCGGTGCGCATAGCAGCTCATCGAAGGTTCATCGACGGTGATCTCGCGGCAGCCTGCCGCCACGAGCGCTTCGAGTTCCGCGCGCACCAGCGGCAGCAAGGCTTCGGTCAGCGACCACCGATCAGGATAGTGCGCCGCTGGATTTGGCAGCAGCCGCCCGCTCAACGTGTAGGGCCCGGGAACGCTCACCTTCAAAGCGATGGCGGATTGTGGTGCGTGGATGGCGGAATTCGCCAGACGTTGCAGCCGCTTGAAATCCTCCACCGCGCCGAGACCACGCGGGGCGCGCAATTCGCCCACGACCTGATGCTTTCCGCGCTGATCGTGCGCCGGCGGACCGAAGCGCCGCGGCGGTGCGGATTCCAGATCGATGCCCTCGATGAAGCCGTAGAACGAGAGATTGAAATCCAGCCGCGTCTGTTCGCCATCGGTGATGACATCGAGCCCGGCGTCCAACTGATCTTTTACGGCGATGCTGACGGCATCCTCAACCATCTCGGCGCGGTCAGCGTCGCCGAATTGGTCGAGGTGCTGACAGGCGAATTCCAGCCAGCCGGGGAAGGGGTAACTGCCGATGACGGTCGTGCGAAGAGGGTGATTCTTCATGTTGTTTCTCCCAGATGCAGATAAAGTTTCGCCAATCTCCGCGCATGCTCGTCGTACGCCGCTTCAAAGAGTGCAGTTGCCCGTTCGCTGCCGACTACGGCCCCGGCGGTCAGCACTTTCGGCGGTTGCCCGGCGCGGGTAAGGCGCGCGGCGACTTCGGCCTTGATTGAGTTGACCAGCAGACACCCGCCAACCGTGGAGCCCGGCGCCACCGGCGTTTCGAGTCCTTCGATTTTCACCATCGCATCGCCAACCGGCGCGCCGGTGTCGAGGACGAGGTCGGCGAAATCGTGCAGTCTCTTGCCGCGCGGATCCTGACTGCGACTCGCCTCAGAATGCCGGCGGCTGATGATGGCCACCACTTTGAGGCCGCGTTTCTGGAATCCCTCCGCCATCTCGATGGGCACGCGATTGCAGCCGCTCGAAGAAACGACCAGCGCGGAGTCCTGAGGCGAGAAATCAAAATTGCGCAGGATGCGCTCGGCCAGGCCGGAGACGTTTTCCAGGAACATCGCCTGCCGCTGGCCGTTCGCGCCGACGACGGGATTGTGGAAGCTCAGCGAAAGCTCGACGATGGGATTGAACCCTGGAAATGAGCCGTAACGCGGCCACATCTCCTCGACCATGATCCGGCTGTGGCCCGAGCCGAACAGATGCACCATGCGCCCGGCGAGAATGGTGTCAGTAAACCAGTCCGCAGCCTGCTGGATGGCCGCCTGCTGCGCTTCCACAGCAGCAATCAAGTCGCGGCACTGGGCAAGATAGTCAGCACTCGGAGTCATGGCGCGGAAAAGCTAGAATGATGCGCTGCGGGAGGGAAGCGGATTGTCATTCCCGGTTTAATTTGCTGGAGCCGCCGGCACGGAGTGATGGAGTTTCTCAACCAATTTTCCGCCTCCTCTCCCGCAACCGCCGGGGATGCAGGCCGCCATGAAACACGCTGAACACAATGATCTCTCCCTGCCAGACGAAATAGAACACGCCGTATTTCTTGAATCGTTTCAGCCGGGCGCACCGCACATCAGCGAAGCGGATGGCGTGAACGAGCGGGTTGGAGGAAAGGGACCTGATGACTGCATCGACTTCGTCAACAAAGTCATCTCCCAGCCCCGGCTGTTGGTCGTCATACCATTCCGCGGCGCTGACGATGTCAGCGACCGCTTGCGGCAGCCTTCTGGGCGCGGCGGGCATGGAGATGCTGGCGGATGCGTTCGGCGGTGCCCTCCCACGGCTCGGCGACAGAAGGATTGGCGAGGAAAGTCTCGCGGCGGCGGAGAATCTCGGCCTTTTGTTCCCCGGACAAATTTCCCTCGCCCAGCAGATCGTCGAGATGTTCCTCAAACCACTCGACCAACCGCCAGCGTTCCTCTGGCGGCAGGCCCACGATGGCGGATTCCAGTTGCTCCAGGCTCATGGCGGGCAGTTTAGTTCTTTGGATTTCGATTGCGAATGGAAATGTCGATGCCAACGCCCACTCGATGAAATCCCCGGCACGAATGAAGGAACTCCCAGCGACCTCAGCAAACCTCTCCGCCAAATAGCCGTTGCTGCGGGCCGGCGTCGAGCGGGAGTCCGAAGAAGAGGCGCAGCCACGGCTCCAGTTCGTGCAGTTCCACCGCCTTGCCGGAGGAGACCAGGAACGAGCGCATGTTGTCCGTGAAACCTTCGCCGGAGAAAACCACCAGGCCGGGAATCGGCCACGCGGCGATGTCTTGAATGGTGGCGGGAATCTTCTCCTCCGCCGTGCCGCGCACGCCCTGGAACTTGCATTCGATGCCCAGCGTTTTGCGCGAGGCCGGCTCGGTGAGCACCACATCGATGAATCGTTCCGCGCCCCAGATACGCCGCGCCACGCGGACCTGCTCGCGTGCTTCGAGGCCCAGCGTGCGCCCGAGCGCCGCCACGGCCTTGACGAGGTCATCGCCTTTCGCCACCGCTGTCGCTTTGCCGGCCATGCGTTCAGCCTCGCTTGCCGTCGAAGAGATTCCGGCCCGCCTCGTCGAGTCGCAGCACGGCCTGCTTCAAAAACTTCTCCTCCAGTTCGATCCCAACGCAGCGGCGGTGCGCGGCCCGGCACGCCACCGCGGTGGTGCCGTTGCCGAGGAACGGATCGAGCACCAGCGCGCCTTCGGCGGTCGAAGCCAGCAGGCAGCGCTCGACCAGCGCGAGCGGCTTCTGCGTGGGATGCTTGCCGAATCTTTTCTCGATGCCGGTCGGGGAATACATTCGCCACACCGTTTTCATCTGCTTCCCTCCGTTGGCGCGGCGCATGTCGGCGTAGTTGAAGACGTGACGGCTCTTCTCGTCTTTCGCCGCCCAGAGCAGGGTCTCGGTCGAGTGTGTGAAATAGCGGCAGGAAAGATTCGGCGGCGGGTTGGGCTTCTCCCAGGCGATGTCGTTAAGGATCTTGAACCCAAGCTGCTGCATGGCGTACCCGACTGAGAAGATGACGTGCAGGGTGCCAGTCACCCAGAGGGTGCCATTGGGCTTGAGCACGCGCTGGCAGCGTTTCAGCCATTCGGTGTTGAACTCATGGTTGAGTTCCGGCCCGCGCGATTTGTCCCACTCGCCCTTGTCCACCTTGACCATCTTTCCCGCGTGACAGGTGATGCCGCCGTTCGAGAGAAAGTACGGCGGGTCGGCAAAAATCATGTCGAACAGCCCGTGCGGATGGCGCTCTGCGATGGCGTCGAGATACGCGAGGCTGTTGCCCTGAAAGAGCCAGATCCCCCGGGAGTCGTCTGCGAAGAACGGTTCGACAGTGCGAGGTGCGCGCGGCCCCTCGTCCGCCAGGCTCAATCCAGCCAGCGGATTTCCCTGAGAAGAAGGCGGCTCAACAGGCGGAACGTCTTTAATTTTGCGCGGCACGCGCGGATGATTTGGGCGTGCCGAACAAAGGGCAAGATCAATTCCGACGGCACGCGGCACTTGGGCGGGGACTGGGCCCGTGGTCGCTGTTCACCTGGTTCGTTGGGGTCACTCAAGGATTCGCTTTGGTTCCGGTTGCAACTGCTTTTTCAAAGATCCATTTTTCCCGGTGGCACGCCCGGGGCGTCCTGCGTAATCTCCGGTCCATGGAACCCCTGAAACTCAAATCACGGACTCTGGCCATCATCGCCGGATGCATGATCTTGATTACCGCCGGTGCGTGTCTCATCTCATTCCTGCTTGGCATGGGGCTCGGCTATGCCTTTGTGAAACCGCAGATCACCCAACGGGAAGCGCGAGCGATGCGCCTGGAGGCGGAACTGGCTCAATTGCGCGCACAAATCCAGCGACCCGTCGCGATGGTCAGACCCGCGCCCCCGTCCGCGGCGGCCGGTTTTGAAAACGTCGTGCGGCCAACCGCGTCGGTCGAACCGGGCGACATCATCAACGTGAATTTCGCCGGCGAAGGGAAGGCGGGGCGGGCAGCCATTGGCAAGAGCGAGACGGATTTCTGGAACCGCTACCATTTTCCCTTCGCGATGCGCGCCACGCTCGAAGACCTCGTCACCATCGCCGGCCGCAACACCGGCGCGCTCCTGCAAACCCACACGCTCACCGGCAATTGGGGCTGGACCGGCCCCGACCCGATGTGGAGCACGTTTTCCTACAGCGAAACCGACTCGGGCCACCTGCGCTTTCCGAACCTGCCGCCCGGCGTTTACCACCTGTATGTCTTCGGACATTCCGCGGGCGACCCCAATCCTGAACAGGCCTGGGAAAGTTTCGCCAGAACGCGGGTGGATGTTTCGGGGAAGGATTACGGCGTTCTCGCCACGGAGGCGTCGCGGGATTTTCTCTCGGTCGATTGGAAGAAGGGCGTGCATTACGTGGTCTTCGAGAACGTCGAAATCCGCCCCGGCGGAATGCTCAACATCACGCTGCTGCGCGGCGGTAACAACGCCAAGCCCAGCATCAACGGCCTCCAACTCGAACGGCTTCGCTGACTTTGCTCTCTTTACAGTCCCTGCGCGGTGGGGCAAGATCCGCATAGTCCGCTTAAAAGAAAACGCACCATGCCAACGCTGAGAATCATTGCGGTCGTGCTGGCGTTCACGCCCAGCCTGCTCGCGCTGGATGTCCGCACGCTGGACGGAAAAACCTACGAGAATTGCACGGTGAGTCTCGTCGAGCCGGATGCGCTCTGCCTGCTCTTTCCCGGAGGCGGTGCCCGGGTGAAGTTTACCAATCTTCCTGAAAATCTTCGCGTCACCTACGACTACGATCCCGTCAAGGCTGCCGCCTTCGAGCAAGCGCAGGCCTCGAAGAAGCAGCGCGATGATGCAAGATGGCAGGTGGCCCGGATTCAGGCGGAAGCACGGCGCACTGTCGCCGCGTCAAACGCCGTGGTACGCGCTCATGCCGCGGCGGCAACCTCGCCGGGGTCTCGCGAAGCCGCAGCCTACGGCGGTCGCAATCAAGGTCAGGGCGGTTACGGCGGCAACGGACAAAACTCCAATTCTGGAACCCGCGCGGAATATGTCGGGGTGAGCCTTGCGTCCGCTGGGAATACGTTCTCCGGGCAGGGCGGGGGTGGAGGCGGCTACGGAGGCGCTGGCGGCGGCGGTCGCAATCAAGGTGGTGGCACGGGCGGAACCGGCGCGATCTATTACGGCGTGCGACTCGCGCCGTAGCGGGGCGACAAATACAGATCGCACAGGGCAGGCGAGGTTCATCAAGCGATTTGCTCCCGCGATGGGCCATCCACTGAATCCATTGACCAACATCAAAGCGTGGCGTGCCCGTGGTTCCTATCTTGTCAGCCATGATGGAAACGACAACCGAGCAAACGCTGGACGTGCGGCCGATCGAGCCGAAACACAAGCATCCGACGATTTTCAAAGTGTGGCAGGATCTGCCACAGGGCGGCTCCTTCGTTCTGGTCAACGATCACGATCCGGTGCCGCTTTACTACCAGTTCGCCTGCGAGCATGTCGGCGGTTTCCGCTGGGATTACCTCGACCGCGGGCCGCAAGTCTGGCGCGTGCGCATCAGCAAGGGCGAATTCCCTGATCCCGGTTTCAAGCCCGAGCGCAAGGCGGCGGTGATCCCGGTGGCGCCGGCGGAATTTGCGGAGCCGATCACGGTGGATACGCGCCCGATTTTCGCCCGTGGCGACACCCCCTGTCACGCCATCGACGATGCCGTGGCGCAGGTCATCCCGGGACAAACACTCGTCCTGCTGGTCCCGTTCGAGCCGAAGCCGCTCTACGGCAAGCTGGAGAACGCGGGTTTCAAGCATCAAACCACCAAGCTGCCCGACGGCACTTTTCGCATCGAGTTCAAGCGCGAGAGCGCCGGCCAGGGACCGGTCGAAGCCTGCGGCTGCGGACATTGACTCAGGCCCAGCGGCCCGTGCTCTCGTCGGGTCGTTTCGCCAGGAGACGGGCCACCGCTGGCTTGAGTGACGTCGGCGCGTTCGTCGGTCGCCACGCGTAGCGGACTCGCCCAGCCCACGCGAATAGGCGCGCCCCAGGGCTCCGGAGGGTCTTTGGCAGAAGACGTTCGGAACTCCCCACGCGCCGCGACATCGTTTCCACCCAACAAATTACTCCCAGAAGATCCCGGAAGAACCTCAACTTCTAAAACGGCAAATCTGACACGGCCGCGCTCGGGAAGAGAGAATCTGCGTTTCCGCTGCGGAGGAGCGCAGCACTAAATGAGCGGGTCATGTGGGCGATGGAAAGCGTCGGTATGCTGCAATGCTGCGTCGGGCAACACGGGCGCTCAAACGCCGATCTCCACCCGGTTGGGTTGGCCGCGACGCCAGGCGATCTCGCGGGTGGATTCCTTGCCACCGGAGTCGCGCACGGTAATCCGCTGCGTGCCGTGGAAGGCGGTCGCCTTGAATTCTCCTTCGGCGCTGGTGCGTCCCTCGGTCTTCGTCCACCACTGCTTCTTGATGAGTTCGTGCATGTGGTCGTAAACCGGCTTGGGCGACATGTCCTTCCGCACCCAACCCGCCGCCGCTCCCTGCCAGGCGCCATCATCAGAGAAATCCCACCAGGTGATGGCTTCCATGGCCGGGTGGGCGAAGAGCATCGTGTAAAACTTCGGCACGTAATCCGCCTGCTTTGCTTCCCCCTCGGCACTGGTGGGATGCCAGTTCTCACCCGGGCCTTTGCGCGCGCCGCTGACGATGGTGGCCTCGGTGAAGTGAACGGGCAGATCGAACTTCCCGTAGGTGTCGCAGAGCTTCCACAGATTCGCCAGCGGCCAGCCGCCGTCGTGCAGGTGGCTCTGGATGCCGACAATGTCGAAGAGCGGCCGGCCGTTGTCGCGCAAGCTTTCGAGCAGTTTCAGAAACGGCGGGTCCACGCGGTAATCGTTGACGACGAGTTTCGCCTGCGGATTGGCGGCGCGGGCGATTTTCAGCGGTTCGACCGTGTAGCGCGTGTTGCCGGTCTCGGCTCCCCACTTCGCCATGCGGGTCTTGTTGGCGTGCTGCGGCAGGTGCGTGGCTTCATTGACCACGTCCCAGAGGTCGATGCGGCCCTTGAAACGAGTGACGATTTCGCGCACGCGCGTGTTGGAGAGCCGCTCAAGCTCCAGCGAGTCGTCCGGCAGCCAGCTCGGTGAGCTGGCGGGATGATCCCAGACGAGAGGGTGGCCTTTGCAGGTGATGTGGTGGTCGCGGCACCAATCGGCGGTCTTCTCCGAGTAGGCATAGCCCGGTTGGCCGCGCTGGCCTTCGTAGCTGCTCCAGTAGAAGCCCAGGGTGGCGTAGTTAAAAACCCCCTCGAAACGATTGCGATATTCCTGCTCGCGCTGCGGGTCGTTGATGCGCGCGAAACGGAAGAAATTGCAGCCAAAAAGGAACTCGTGCCGTTGTTGGTCGATCTTCACGCTGGCGCCGGGCACGGGCTTCCCGGCGGCGTCGCGCACCACGATGATGCCTTCGCTACGGCGGCATTTCAGAATGCGTTCGCGCGCCTGAGCGAGGAGATCGTCGTCGCTGCGCGGGGCGTTCGCATCGGCGGAACGCGCCCACGGAGGAGCGGAGGCGAGCAGCACGGTGGAACTGGCGGTGGTTTTGAGAAAGGTGCGTCGGTTCATAGGTTTCGCCGGGATTCGACGGCGGTGTCACGCGAAGGCATCAATCAAAATCCGTGATGCCCAGGGTTCTTCCCGGGATTCAAGGCTTTCCCCACGGTCATCGGCGGCGGGTGTTTTGCCAGAATGCCAGGCACGCCCAAGATTTTTGATCGTCGCGGTTGCGCGCGAGAATTCGTCCGTTAGATTTCCTGCCATTGGCCTGCCAGCTAATTGTCGGAAGAAGCAAAAGTGGGCGGGTCGGAACATCCGTCATGATTGGATACTTCAAGCATCTGCTGACCTCGCCCGGCAAATCGCCGCAGCGAAATTCCCCGCTGATGGCCGAACCGATGTCACCCGTTTCGCGTTCGTCGGCGAACCGTTCGGAACGCGCCCAGACCTACAGCAAGGTATTCCGCTACCGTCTGCCCGATGGGCACACGGAGGAGCCGCGCACCGTCGCGGTGATTGGCTCATTCACCCACTGGAAACCCCTCGCCCTGGATCACGACAGCGTGCTCAATGGCTGGCACCTGACCGTGCATCACATCATCGGGAACCGGACGCATCACTACATGATGCTGATCGATGGCCTGCCGATCTACGACAAGATGTGCGACGGCCTTGCGATTCCGCACGGACCGCAGGAGGAGCGTTATCAACTCGCGACGGACAAGGGGCCGCGGGTGCTGATGCTGTTTGCGCAGGCGAAATAGGCGGCAGCGAAGCCGTGGAGGAGAACTTACCGGCCGGCCGGCCGCGCGGTGTTGGTCTCGCTCACTTGCTGGTTCAACGTCCAGAAATCATAGAGGATTCCGATGCCCAGCAAGCCCACCGTCAGCAGATAAAGAATGCCGGTGCCGCACTTCCCGAGATAGAACCGGTGCATGCCGAAGAAGCCCAAAAAAGTGAGCAGCAGCCACGCGACCGTGTAGTCGGTCGGTCCCGCAACGAAGCGGCGGCCAGCCTGGCGATCCATGCCGGGGATGAGGAACAAGTCCACGATCCAGCCGATGAGGAACAGTCCGGCGGTGAAGAACCAGATCGTCCCGCTGATGGGCTTGCCGTAATAAAACCGGTGTGCGCCGGTGAATCCGAAAATCCAGAGAAGATAGCCGATGACCTTGCTGTGGGTGTCCTGATTGTTCTGCATGGCGCGTGGAGATTGGATCAACCGTGCCTTTGGAGCAATCACTTCCACGCCGCGTTGTTGAGAGCTGGCCGCGCCAATTGACCTTCACCGCAAATTCGTTTGGAAATCTCCGGCGGCGCTGCCATAAGAACCCCGCCCTAACCTATGAGTCTCGTTGACCAAGTTCGTCAGGCTGGCGTCGTGGGCGCCGGTGGTGGTGGCTTTCCTGCCCACGTCAAACTCGCCGCCAAGGCCGACACCGTCATCGCCAACGGCGCCGAATGCGAACCGCTCCTGCACAAGGACGCGGCCGTGATGGAGCATTTCCCGAAGGAGATCGTCGCCGGCATGCTGCTCTCGATGGAGGCGGTCGGCGCACGCGATGGCATCATCGGCATCAAAGCGAAAAACAAGCACGCCGTCGAAGCGGTGCAGGAAGCATGCAAGGGCACGCCGGTGCGCGTGCATCTCCTCGGCGATTACTATCCCGCCGGCGACGAATACGATCTCGTTTATACCGTCACCGAGCGCCTCATTCCGCCGGGCGGCATCCCGCTCAACGTTGGCTGCGTGGTTAACAATGTCGAGACGCTGGTCAACATCTCCGCTGCCAGCCAGGGCAAGCCGGTCACGCATAAAATCATCACGCTCGCCGGCGCGGTGAATCATCCGGTCACCATCACCGTGCCCGTCGGGACCACCTTCCGCGAAGCGATTGAGGCCACCGGCGGCTTTGCAACACCCGACCCGGTGCTCTGCCTTGGCGGATTGATGATGGGCGAGACGACGGAGAACCTCGACGCGCCGATCACCAAGACTTCGACCGGCGTCGTCGTGTTGCCGCGCGCGCATCACATCATCGAACGCAAGCTCACGCCCCCAAAGGCGCAGGCCGGCATCGGAAAATCCGCGTGCGATCAATGCCGCTATTGCACCGAGTATTGCCCGAGGTTCCTGCTGGGCTACCAGGTGGAGCCGCACGCCGTCATGCGCAGCCTCGCCTTCACGCAGACCGGCGCGGAGTATTGGAATCAATTCGCCTCGCTCTGCTGTTCGTGCGGACTCTGCACGCTCTACGCGTGCCCCGAGGAGCTTTTCCCCAAGGAAGCGTGCGACGATTCCAAGGCCGAGATGCGCAAGGCCAACATCAAATGGACCGGCCCCATGACCGTCCAGCCGCACCCGATGCGCGATGGCCGCCGCGTGCCCATCAGGTCGTTGATGAAGAAAATGCACATCCTGCAATACGACCATCCGGCGCATCTCGAGAACCTCACCGTCAATCCACGCCGCCTGATTGTTCCGCTGAAACAAAACGCCGGCGCCGCCAACCTCCCGCTGGTGAAAGCTGGTGAACGCGTGCGCGCCGGACAAATGATCGGACAGATCCCGGAGAAAGCCTTGGGCGCGCCCATTCACGCGTCGCTCGACGCCACCGTTGAGGCGGTCAACGCCCAGCACATCATCTTGACGAGGTAATCATGAAAGAGAAATCCATCGGACTCATCGAACTTTCCAGCATCGCCGCCGGCTTTCAGGTGGCCGACACCATGCTCAAGGCCGGCACGATCCGCCTGCTCCTTTCGCGCTCCATTTGCTCTGGCAAATACATGGTGCTCATCGGCGGCGAAACGGCCTCGGTCCAGGGCGCGATTGAAGCAGGCGCGGTCGCGGCGCAGGGTTGCCTCATTGATTCCATCGTCATCGCCAACCTTCATCCCGATGTCTTTACCGCGCTCGGCCGCACCACGCCCGTGGACCCGGCCAGCCTCGGCGCGCTTGGCATCCTCGAATCCTTCAATGTTGCCACGCTCATCGAAGCCGCCGACGCGGTGGCGAAAGCCGCCGACGTCCAATTGCTCGAAATCCGCGCCGCGATGGCGCTCGGCGGAAAAGCCTTCTGCACCTTCACCGGCGACATCGCCGCCGTGCAATCTGCGGTGGCGGCGGGACGCCAAGTGATCGCCGATGCGGGAGTGTTGGTCAACGCGGTGGTCCTCTCCCGTCCGCATCCCGACGTCTATCGCGAAGTGATTTGAGCCCAAAAAGTGGCATAGACATCTTGTCTGTGACGGTAGGCCAGGCTTCCAGCCTGGCAATGAGAGCGGCGAGGAAATGTGCGGTCATGCATCAGGCTGGAAGCCTGACCGACGCACTCATGCAGGATGCCTGAGCCACGGCTTTGGAGGCTGGACCTCAGCAATAAACGCCGAATTCGCGCAGCGCCTCCACCATTGCCACGATGTTCTCCGGCGGCACGTCGGCCTGGATGTTGTGGACGGTGTTGAAGATGAATCCGCCTCCTGGCGCGAAGTCGTCGATGCGGCGCTTCACTTCATCGCGGACCTGCTGCGGCGTGCCGTGCGGGAGCACGTCCTGGGTATCAACGCCGCCGCCGTAGAAGGTCAGGTCCTTGCCAAAGCGCTGCTTGAGTTCCTTGGAGTCCATGCCGGCGGCGCTCACCTGCACCGGGTTGAGGATGTCGATGCCGGACTCGATGAGGTCGGGGATGAGTTCCTTCACCGCGCCGCACGAGTGATAGAAGATCTTCACCGGCACCTCCGCGCTCTTGCGGATGTGCGCAAACAGCTTCGTGTGGCGCGGCTTGATGAACCGCCGATACATGGCCGGGCTGCACAGCAGCCGATCCTGGCTGGCCAGATCGTCCGCCTCGGAAATCATCATCACGTTCGGGCCGAGAACCTCCAGCGCCCGCGTCCAATACTTCATCTTGATCTCGCAGATGATGTCCATGAGCGCCTCGGCAAACTCCGGCCGCTCCGCCATGTCGCAGAAGAAATTCTCGAAGCCGCGCATCCACAGCGCGATTTCCCAGATGCCCGGCGCGTTGCGTCCGAGCACGTAGGCGACGTGACGCTGGTTCATCAACTCATCCGCGCGTGCCGCCATGCTCTCGAAGCGCGCCGGATGCAGCGGGTCCGGGAACTTGACCTTCTTGAGCCCCTCGATGGTGTCGATGTGTTCGAGCGGATGGCGGCGCATGTCGTAGTAAAAACCACCCTCGACCGGCATCCACCATTCAATGCCCCACTCGTCGATGATCCTGTGATAACCGCCCTCGGTCCACGGCGGCGGCGTGGCGCCGGGAACCTTGCCGGGATTGATGCCCCACACATCCACGCCCAGGCGGGCCTTCACGTCCTCATCCACTTTCGCGAGCTGCTGGTGCATGTCCTCAATCTCGATTTCAACCTCGGGCAGGCCCAGATGCGCGCGCAACCGGCGGTAAGTGTGCTGATTGATGCCGGTGAGAATGGTGCCGCCCAAATCATACGGGACGCGGTCACCCTCGCGATGCGCGAGTGCGGCTTGGACTCGGCGAAGGCTGGTCCAGACAGGGGCGGGTGAAGATGTGCTGGCTTGCATGGCGCCAATCTGCGCACGCCAGCGGCGATGGCGTTGACACAGGTCAAAAGGGTCACGCCTCATGAACCTGGCAGGGCTGGGTTGCTGCTCAGCCCCAACCTCCAAGGCGGTGTCAGTCAAATCGCCGCCGGCCGTCGCTGCAATCCGGCAAAGGACGCGTCTTCAATTTTCCGCCGAGTGCAAGCCGCCCGTGCCGGCGCGGAAGGAGAGATTCATGCGCTCGGGATTGTCCGGCAGCGGCTGGGCGCAGGGACGCTTTTCCTACCGCCTCCGGGCGCATCTGCCGCGCACTGCCCCGGGCGCGCGGCCTTCAGGCCGCTTCGATAGGCGGCGGGACAAGGCGCCATCATTGTTCGGCGGGCTGGCGCACGGTGAAGCGATGTCAACGTCGCGCTCCAGCCCGGTTGCATCCTGGGAAGGGTCAAGATGCGCCCCTTCACAAAAGGATCTTAAAACTTTCGTTGCCGAGGATTCGTATGTTTATACGTTCAAACACTCACTCATGAAATCCCGCCCCAACCTCATCAGGGCTGCCTTTCTGGCCGCCATCGCTTTATGCCTTCTCGTCTCCACCTCGCCCACCCCGGTCCAGGCCGGATCGGGCTACGCGCTCTCGTTTGACGGCGTGGACGATTACGTGACCGTGCCCGACCACGACGCGCTGACCTTCACCAACGCCTTCACCTGGAAAGCTTGGGTGAACGTCACCAAGACCCAATGGCCCTTTCTTGAGGAGTGGGTGACCCTTTTCGCCAAGAATGTATTCTCGAAAGAATACTGGTTTTCCATCAACAGCTACACCGGCTTTAAGATGGAAGTCCGGTTCGACAGTCAATCCTACTCCGCCGAGTCCTCCAATATCGTTCCGCTCCAGAGCTGGCAGCATCTGGCGGTCACCGCGCCCACGATGCTGCCAGCCACGAATGCCAACTTGGCCGTCGGTGCCGTGCTCGGCGATCTGACGCCGGGCCAGACGGTTCATTTCCGGCTGGTGGCGACGAACAGCGCTGGGGCGGTGACGGGCCATGACTTGAGTTTTCAAACGCCCATCTTCACCGACATCAACGCCGGGCTGCCGGGAGTTCAATCCAGTTCCTTGGCGTGGGGGGATTATGACAACGACGGACGGCTGGATGTCCTGCTCACGGGTTGGACGGGACCGGGTAGTTCCATTTCCCGCGTCTATCGGAACCTCAGCCCCAGTAAACGGAGAGGCGGCCCATGAGACGGCCCTTCAGCAACAGCGCCGAGGAGCCCGGCTTCGAGTTCGGATGGCCGCGCGGGGCAACGCCGAACCGGAGAAAAGCAAGAAATGGCGAGCCGGCGCATCGGGGTGCTGATACTCGTGTCGTCCGTTCACTTGTGAGAAGCCAGGCCGCATAGTTCACAGTCCGATTGAATTGCCAACGGAGCGGAGCGCCGGTCTGTGACGGGCTTTGGAGTTCCGACTGCGAAAAGCCGGCTGCAAGCCAGCGCTCCGCCCGAAATTTGTGAAATCGCATAAGTAAACCGGCGTAACACAGTGATGGGACAAGTCATTTTGCCCGGGGAAGAAAATCATCGCATGAAGAAAGCCAGGTCAAATCAAGGGTTGGGCAATGGGTTAAACCGAGCATCTAACACGCCTCCAGCCCGAATGGCCCACACGTGTTCGGCTGCCCGAGGGTGTGGCGCAGAGTTGCACTCTGCTGTATCGCAGGTTTGCAACCTGCGCGGCGTTCGCGCGTGGCGGACACCCTGCCGACTGCAAGTCGGCGATACGGCGGGTTACAATCCGGCGCTGCGAGCCTTCCGAAGGTCGCTTGGCCAGCAAGTTCATGAGTTCGCCAGGCTAGCCCTCCTGGCAATCTGCGCGGCCTTGATCCTTCCGCCGCAGATGGGGGTTGCCGCAGCCGGGGAGTGTGCCCTCTACCCCATCGCGCTGGCGTGGCAAAGCGTCTCGAACGCAACCGTCGGCGCGACGCTTGTTGACATCTTGAACGGCAGCGCGCCGGGCAACTTTGGCTGGCTCACTTGGGCCGGCAGCCCCAGCGTTCCTACCCTCGTCACCAGCCTTTCCCCGCCGGGCGACAGCGGCTCTTACGTCAACCCGGATCAGCGCGATGATCATCAGGCGTCCATCGGCGATTGGGTCCAGGGCAAGCCCGGGGTGTCCAACAGCAAGAACGTGCGGGAGGCGCTCGACGCGCTCAAGAACCTTGACCTTACCGTGCCCATTTGGGACGCCGTGCGCGGCCAGGGTGCCAACGTGGCCTACCGGGTCAGCGGCTTCGGGCGGGTTCGCCTGCTGAGTTATCATTTGCCCGGCCAGAACCGGATCACCGCCCGCTGGCTGGGCCTGACGTCGTGCGGCGCGCAGAATCAGCCGCCCATCGTCAACGCCGGGCAGGACCAGACGATCACCCTGCCCGCCACGGTCCGCGTGGAAGGCACGGCGAGCGACGACGGCCTGCCCGCGGGCGGCGCCTTCACCGTGATTTGGACGCAGGTGAGCGGCGCGGGGACCGCGACCTTGGCCGACGCGCACGCCACCTCGACCACCGTGACCTTTAGCGCGCCGGGCATCTATCTGCTCCGGCTGACGGCGGGCGATGCGCAACTGACCGCCAGCGACGAGGTCGTGGTGACGGTCAACCGCGACAACCTGCCGCCGGTCGCCGATGGCCAGACCAACGTCATTCAGGAAGACACGTCGGACAGCCTCCAGCTTCAGGGCAGCGATCCGGACGGTGATCCGCTGACCTTCGTGCGAACGTCGGAACCCAGTTACGGGACGCTGAGTGGTTCGCCGCCGAACCTGCTCTACACGCCCAAGCCGGACTATCACGGCCCGGACAGTTTCGCCTTCAAGGTGACGGACGGTTCGTTGGAATCGGACACCAACCTCGTGCTCATCACCATTCTACCGGTCAACGACGCCCCGGTGGTGGACGACCAAAGCCTGAGCATGCCGGAAGATACTCCGCTCGATCTCGTCCTGAGCGGCGCGGACGTCGATGCCGATCCGCTGACCTTCACCTTGCTGCAAGGCCCGGCCCACGGCTTGCTGACGGGCACCATCCCGAACCTGACCTATCGACCGGCACCCAACTTCCACGGAACGGATCTGCTCCGGTTCCAAGCCCACGATGCCATGACCAACTCGCGCACCGCCACCATCACGCTCACCGTGGTGTCGGTGAACGATGCGCCGGAAGTCGAGGCCGGGCCGGACCAAATCGTTTCGCTGCCCGTCGCCAGCGTCAGCCTGAACGGTGGAGTGGCCGACGACCTGTTCTTCGACACCAATTCGCTGGAAGTCACTTGGAGCCTGATCAGCGGGCCGGGTGCGGTAACCTACACGCACGGCGATGGTCTGAACACGGACGCGGCGTTCAGCGCGCCGGGTGTGTACCGGCTGCAACTGGCCGTGTCGGATTGGCTCCTGACCAGCAGCGACGAACTCACCGTGACCGTCAACGCCCGATTAGTGGTAAACGCCGGACCCGACCAGACGAACACTTATCCTACCGGCGTGACCCTGACCGGTGCGGCCTATGATGATGGCCTGCCCACTAACGCGAGCCTTACCGTGGCGTGGTCCAAAGTCAGCGGGCCGGGCGCGGTGCATTTTGTCGATCCGTCCGGCACCAACACCGGAGCCACCTTCAGCGAAAGCGGCCTCTACCTCTTGCGGCTCACCGCCTTTGACGGTCTGGTCAGCAGCAGCAACGAAGTCAACGTCACGATCAACCGCGCGCCGCTGGTTGATGCCGGCTCCGATCAGGCAGTCACCAATCTGTGCGCTGAATTGTCAGGTGCCGTCGTTGACGATGGTATCCCGGCCGGCGTCGTGGCAGAGCCGCTGTGGACACTGGTGAGCGGCCCTGGCACCGTGCTCTTCGAGAATCCCTCGTCTCCCGACACTCGCGCCACCTTCAGCCTATCGGGTGCCTATTTGCTGCGGTTCAGTGCGGATGATTCGCTGGCCCAGGCAGAGGACGAGGTGAAGATCTTGATCAACCTGCCACCCGTGGTTGAGGCGGGCACGAACCAAGTCATCGAATTCCCCGCCACAGCCGCCCTCTCTGGCACGGTTTCCGATGATGGTTTTCCGGCATACTTCGTGAACACAGCCTGGAGTCAAGTAAGCGGGCCGGGAACCGTGGTCATCTCCCCGCCCGACCAGCCGATCGCGACCGCTACTTTTGCCGTGCCCGGCACTTATGTGCTGCGTCTCAGTGCCTCGGACTCGTCGGCTTTTGCGAGTGATGAGGTCCAGATCGAGGTCGTCGCAACGGGCGGCGGGCAGCCTCCCACGGTGGATGCCGGGCCAGACCAGTTGATCGGACTAACCGGGACGGCCGACCTGACAGGACGGGTGATTTCCAATGGCCATTCCGGGCTTGGCTTCCACTGGAGCCAAATCAGCGGGCCAGGGGTTGCCGCATTTGCGGACGCTCATGCGCTGGTTACCGCGGTATCGTTCCCGGTTTCTGGCGCATATGTCTTGCGGCTCTCGGTGAGCAGCACACTGGTTTCGGCGAGCGACGACGTTGCCATCACCCTCTACCTCAGCAATCAACCGCCCGCGGTGCAGGCTGGAGCAGATCAGACCATCACCGTTCCAAGCGGCGTGTTGGCGCCCACTCCGATCAGCCCATCCTCGGTGTCCGAACTGAAAGACAGCCGGGGCGTAGATTACTGGCTGGCCTTTCCCGGCAATTTTGAATCTTATCCCGAAGCTCTGGAACTCTTCATCAACTGTCGCACCAACACGACCGTCAACGTCACAGCGCCGGGACTGGGCTTCTTGACCAATGTTTCGGTGAGTGCCGGCACAATGGCCGTGGTTTCTCTTCCGATGGGTCTTGAGATCCAGACCTACGATACCAACGAGTTAAAAGGGGTGCATCTCACGGCTGGTGACGAGGTCACGGTCTATGCCATGAACAGGCACGGGGGTTCGACAGGCACCTATCTGGCGTTGCCCGCAGATGCGTTGGGCACTAATTACCTTATCCTAGCCTACCGCAACGGATTTGTGTCAGGCTCCAAATTCGCCTTGGTCGCCACCGAGGACGGGACGCGCGTGACCATCACGCCCACCGTGGGGAGCCACGCGCGAATGGCGCCGGGCATTCGATGGCCGGGGGTGCCTTACACCATCACGCTGAATCGGGGTGAAACCTACCAATACCTCGGCACCTACAACGCTGCCGACAACGCGGATCTCTCCGGCTCGCGGGTGACTGCCGACAAGCCCATCGGTGTCTGGGGCGGCCACAAGTGCGCCACGGTCCCCCAGAACGCGCCGTGCGATATGATCATCGAACAACTGCCCCCGGTGGAAACCTGGGGCCGGAGCGCGGTGACCATGCCCATGGCCACACGCAAGAACGGCGACACCGTGCGCGTCCTCGCCTCCGTCACCAACACGCAGGTCCGCCTCAACGGCAGCGTGGTCACCAACCTGGGCGCCGGCTGGATCTACGAACGCATTGTCACGGGTCCGGCCCATTTCGCGGCGGATCAGCCGATTCTAGTGGCACAGTACGGCCATGGCTACACTTACGACGGGGTACAATACGCGGATAGCAGCATGGCGGTGGTGGTGCCAGTGGACCAATTCCTCTCCTCCTACACCCTGCTGATTCCTGCCGGACGGTACGGGACGAACTACCTGAACCTCGTAGCACCCGAGTCGGCCGTGGGGGCGATCCGGCTGGATGGCCTGCCGCTCTCCGCGACCAACTTCGTCGCCGTCGGCACAAATGGATTTGTGGGAGCCCAAGTCAGAGCGGTTCCAGGAAGTCACACCTTGACCAGCCCCGTGCCGTTCGGGGTTGCAGCCTATGGATACGCGTATGCTGATGCCTACAGCTATCCCGGGGGCATGGCTTTGGCGCCGCTGGCGCGTGTGGCCCACCTGGACTCGCTTGCCGCGGCAGCGACGAACTTGGTGGACGGCCTCCAGTGGGTTCAAGCGGTGATCACCGATCAAAACAAACAACCCGTGGCCGGGGTGCCGGTGCGGTTCGAAGTCGCCGGCGTCCACGTGCTCGCTCAATGGGCGGTCACCGCGCCGGATGGTTTGGCCACCTTCTGCTACCGAGGCGAATCCTCCGGTCACGACAGCGTTTGGGTGTACGCAGGCAGCTTGAGCAATGCCGTGACGGTTGTGTGGCAATCACAGCCGCCCTCGCCTGCAGTCACCGCGCAACTCCGCGGCTCGGTACAGGACGATGGCCTGCCCTCTGGCGGCAGGATCAGCATGGAATGGAGCCAGGTGGACGGGCCGGGCAACTCAACCCTTTCCGCCTCGACGAGCGCGGTCACCACCGTGGCCTTTTCCCAATCCGGTGCCTACCACTTCCGCCTGACCGCACGCGACTCCGATCTTACGGCCAGCGACGAAGTGACGATCACGGTCAGCTTCAACCAGCGCCCCAGCGTGACCGCAGGGCCGGACTTTGTCGCCCTGACAACAAACTCCCTCGTTTTGAGCGGGACCACGCAGGACGACGGGCTGCCTGCAGGCCGCGCGTTGGATGTCTTCTGGAAGAAGGTCAGCGGCCCCGGTGAGGTCACGTTCGACGATGTGACCGCGCCGGCCACGACCGCCCGGTTCGCTCAGCCCGGCATCTATGTCCTTCGCCTCACCGCCTTCGACTCGGAGTTCAGCGCGCGTGACGAAATCGCGGTGGACGTGCAGACCGGTGGCTTCCCCAACCAAGCCCCGTTGGTTCAAGCACCTGCGGACCAAACCCTCGCGCTGCCGCTGGCCAGTTTGACCATGGCCGGCACCGCCACCGATGACGGCTTTCCAATCAACGGGCTCCTGACAACGAGATGGAGCCAAGTCAGCGGTCCAGGTAGCGTGATGTTCGGCGACGCCACCCAATTGGTGACGACGGCCACATTTCCCGACGCGGGCTACTACCGGATTCGGCTCACCGCCGCTGATGGTCAACTGAGCGCACAGGACGAGGTGGCCATCACCGTCAATCCGGCCAACACCGCGCCGGTTGTTGAGGCCGGACCGGACCAAAGCGTCGGCCTCTTTGACAAAGCCGTTTTGTCCGGCGCAGTGAGCGATGACGGTTGGCCGGTCGGCAGCCTGGTCGCGGTTTGGGGCGCGGTGAGCGGACCGGGCCCGGTGCGCTTCAATACACTCAATGGCGTCTATCGCGCGCAATTTAACGCCCCCGGGGAATACGTGCTGCGCCTGACTGCGCACGACCAGGAACTGAGTGCCAGCGACGACGTCACCATAAACGTCTTCGACGCGCCCGACCCACCTGCCGTTGCCATCCAGTCGCCGTTCGACGCGGGTGTCGTCACCGCCCCAAACTTCGTGACCGGCACCGTGAGCAGCGCCGTCCTGCAAAGTTGGATTCTGGAGTATCGGCTGAAACCCGCCGACTCCGATTTTCTCGTCCCCGACGGAGAAGAGCGCCAGGGGGAGGGAGCGGAGTGGATCGGGTTGTCCGCCGGCACCACCCCGGTCACCAACGCCCCGCTAGCCCTCTTCGATCCTACGCTTCTGTTGAACGGGATCTACGAACTGCAACTGAGCGCCACGGACCGCCTTGGCCGCACCGCCGCCACCGAACCAGTCACCGTAATTGTGGACCGCAACATGAAGGTGGGGCACTTCACCCTCTCCTTCAACGATCTGACCATCCCCGTCGTCGGCATCCCCATCCAAATCACCCGCACCTACGACAGCCGCGACAAACGCGTGGGCGACTTTGGCATCGGCTGGACGCTCGATCTTAAGAATATCCGGCTCCAGAAGAACCGCCACTTGGGCCGAGCCTGGGACCACAGTTCCAGCGGCGGCCTGTTCCCCAGCTACTGCCTCGACACATCCAAGCCGCGCGTGGTCACACTTACCTTCCCCGATGGCCGGGTGCAACAGTTCCAGGCCCGCCCCGTCAATCCGAACACTGGCTCCAGTTGCCAGGCGCTCATCCCACTCGTCTATCCTACCATGAGCTTCGTTCCGGTGGGCGGAAACACCTTCGGGAGACTCACCCCGCTCTCGGAACTGGACGGCGAGATCGTGGTGGACGAGCAACTTGTCTTCGGCGCCTTTGAGGGCATCCCCGGACGCGGCGACCTCATCAGCTTTGAGCGTCTGGTGAATCCGCCGCCTGGTCCGGCAGACAACATTTTATTTAATCCCGATCTGTTCGAGTTCATCTCACAGGAAGGCTACCGCTACATCTTGAGCGAGACCAACGGACTGCGCAGCGTGACCGATCCCAGCGGCAACACGCTCACCATCTCCACCAATGGCATCACTTGGACCAACGCCAGCGGCGGTGCCGGCCTCACCGTCTCCTTCCAGCGCGACGCCTCGGGCCGCGTCACCAATATCGTGGACGCCCTCGGCCACGCGATGACGTATTCCTACGACACCAACGGGAACCTCATCACCTTCACCGACCGTGCGGGGAATACGAACGGCTTCACCTACGATGGCAAACACCAGTTGCTCACCCTGGCCGACGCGCGGGGAGCGACCGCGATGGGCAACGAATACAATGACGAGGGTCGCCTGACGCGGCAAACCGACTCGCTGGGAGGTTCCTTCAGTTACGGTTACGACATTCCGAATCGGGTGGTTGCGGTCACCAACCGGCTCGGCTTCACCACGGTTCAGGAATACGATGATGACGGCAATCTCGTCCGGGCGACCGATGCGCACGGTGGCGTGACCACCTGCACCTATGACGATGCCGGTCGCAGGACCAGCCGGACCAATCCGCTGGGTCACACGTCCCGCTACCTCTACGCTGAAACCAACGGCGCGCTGATTGCCGCGGTCAATCCGCTGGGTCAGACCAACACGTTCACCTACAGCGCGGCGGGGCAAATTATCCACGCCACGGAGACCGACGGCACCCCGCTGTTCACGGGCTACAACGCGGCGAACAAGGCGACTAACGTGGTGGACACGCTCGGCCATGCCACGCTTTACGGCTACAACGCGCAGGGCAAAGCCATCTACTCGCGCAACGCGCTGGGCCATGAGGTTCACTCGGACTATGACGCCTTCGGCAACCTGCTGCGCTCGACGAATGCCCTCGGCCACGCCGCCGAGTACGCCCACGACGCGCACAACAATCTCGTGCGGCAAGTCCTAACGCGCACGGTCAGCGGCCAGCCCCAACGCCTGACGAACTCGTGGCAGTACGACTCGCTGAACCGCGTTACCAACGCCATTGCCGCCGATGGTTCAGCGCACCGCAGTGGCTACGATGCCTCGGGCCATCTCACGACGGTCTCGGATGAACTGGGCCGCGTCACGCAGCACGAGTACGACGCGATGGGGCGGCTCGTTCGCACCGTTTTCCCGGATGGCAGCAGCGAGGGCATCGCCTACGATGCCGAGGATCGCAAGGTCGCCGTGACCAACCGGCTCGGCCAGGTCACGCGCATGCTTTACGACGGGCTGAACCGGCTCGTCGCCACCGTGCAATCCGACGGCACCGGCTCGACGAACTTCTACGACGCGGCCGGGCGCGCCTTCGCCATGACGGATTCGCGCGGGCATTCTTCCTTCACCGGACGCGACGCGCTCGGGCGCGTGACCAGCACGACCAACGCGCTGGGCGAGGTGAACTTCTTCACCTACGACGCGCGCGGCAACCAGATCACTTCGACCGATGCGCTCGGGCGCACCACGACCAACGTCTTCGATCTCGCCAACCGGTTGGTGCAGGTGCTGTTCCCGGATGGCACCAGGCAATCCACGGCCTTTGATGCACTGGGACGCAAGGTTACCGAGACCGACGCGAACACCAACACCACCTGGTTCGCCTACGACGCTCTCGGTCGCCTCACCGCCGTGACCAACGCCCTCGGCCACGTCACGCGCTACGAATACAACGAACTGGGCGAGCAGACCGCGCAAATCGACGCCGAGAACCGCACGACCCGCTACGAATACGACACGCGCGGTCGCCGCATGAGCCGCATCCTGCCGTTGGGCCAGGCGGACTTCGCGGTGTACGACGCGGTGGGGAACATGCTTTCCTACCTCGACTTCAATCGGAACCTCACCACCTTCGCCTACGATGCGCACAACCGGCTGCTCCAAAAGACGCCCGACCCGCGGCTGGGCGAGCCGTCGATCCAGTTTGGTTGCAATGCGCTCGGCCTGCGGACGAACATGGTGGATGCCAGCGGGGTCACCACCTATCGCTACGACGAAAGAAACCGTCTCGTGGAGAAAGCCAATTCCCAAGGCACGTTATCTTACCGTTACGACGCCAACGGCAACGTCACCAACATCCAGTCGTCGAACGCCAACGGCGCTTCGTTGGGCTACGAATACGACGCCCTCAATCGATTGACGGCCGTCAACGATTCGCACTTGGGAAGTACTGCCTACGCCTACGATTCCGTGGGCAATCTCCAGGGCTATGCGCTGCCCAATGGCGTCACGACCACGCACGCCTACGACGCTCTCAACCGGCTGACGAACCTCTCAACCCTCAACTCCCAATCCTCGCAACTCGCCGGCTACAGCTACCGCCTCGATCCCTCCGGCCATCGCCTGACAGCGCAGGAACACGGCGGGCGCACCATCAATTACGCCTACGACGTGCTCTACCGCCTGACAAGCGAGACGGTTTCCAGCGCGCCCGCACCGCAGAGCGGCGCCGTGGCCTATCAATACGACAAGGTGGGCAACCGCCTGGCGCGCAATTCCTCGCTGCCGGGAATCCTGGCCAGCAGCTATGCCTACGACGCAAACGACCGACTGGCCGGGGACAGCTACGACGCCAACGGCAACACCCGCGCGGCGACGTTGCGCCCCAACACCACCGGCGCGCCCACGCCTGTCAACGACCAGTATGATTTCGAGAACCGGCTGATCAACCGCAACGGCGGCCAGATCACCGTTGTTTACGACGGTGACGGCCAGCGCGTGCGCAAGACCGCGGGCGGCGTGACCACGCATTACCTGGTGGATGACCTGAACCCGACCGGATACGCGCAAGTCGTGGAGGAACTCACGTCAACTGGAGGAGCCCCCGTGGTGACACGCTCCTACGCCTGGGGCCACGCCTTGCTGGCGCAAGATCAGCTTCTCGACACCGGGACCAACTTCATCTGGCAGGCCAGCTTCTACGGCAGCGACGGCCAGGGCAGCGTGCGCTACCTGACCGACGGCACGGGCAACGTGACCGACACCTTTGACTACGACGCCTTCGGCAATCTGCTCGGGCGCACCGGCACCACGGCGAACAATTACCTCTACCAGGGCGAGCAGTTCGATCACGACCTCGGCCTGTATTACCTGCGCGCCCGCTACGCCGATCCGGACCGGGGCCGGTTCTGGACGCAGGACAGCTTCGAGGGTTTTGGCAGCGACCCGGCGTCGTTGCACAAATACACCTTCAACCACAACGACCCGGTGAACCGGCGCGATCCCAGCGGGCACTTCAGCCTGACCGAGAGCCAGATGGTGACGACGCTCGCACCGATGGTGCGCGGGGCGGTGCAGGCATTGCAGTCGTCTTTGACGAGTTGTTACGGGCGCACGGTGGCGATGGCGAGCCTGACTGGCGGGGCCATTGGCGGGGCGGTGGGCGGAGCGATCACTGGACTGATCCAGGCGTTCACCGGCGAGTTCGATGCGGCGGAAATTGGGCGGGCGGTGTTGGCAGGATCGCGCGAGGGGGCGTTTGAGGGCGGGCTGCTGGCGGCCAACCCGTTCTACTACTCGGCTTATCAGGGCTACCAATCCATGCAGGCCGGGCTGGATTTCTGGAAAGTGATCAATAATCCGAACGCGCCGACCTACGCGAAGTATTTGCAGGCGGTGGCCTTCGTGACCACGGCACTTCCAGTCATCAGCCCGAAGCTGGCCCAGCGGATGAACGATCTGCTGGTGAAGAAATTCTGCTTCCCGCCGGGGACGGAGATCGCGGTGGAAGACGGAACCAAACGCATCGAAGAAATCGCAGCGGGTGACTTGGTGTGGTCACAAAGCGACGTGACGGGGGAGCGAAGTCTCAAGCGGGTGGTGCGGACCTTCGCCAATGTGACGCATCTGCTCATCGTAATGCATGTCGGCACGAACACACTGGAAGCGACGCCCGAGCACCCACTCTGGGTGGCCAACCAGGGGTGGAAAGCCGCGGGACAGATCCAAGTCGGGGACGAGCTTTGGACGCGCACTGGGCAGCGAGTCGCGGTCTCGGCCATTGGACAGAAGCAGGGGCGGTTCACCGTTCACAACTTCGAGGTCGAGGACTGGCACAGCTATTTCGTCGAGCAGCGAGAGTTGCTGGCGCATAATGCCTGCGACACGGCAGCCGATCAATGGAGCGAAATTGTGGACCGCGTGATCGCGAGGAAAGGCAAGAAGTTCCAAACCCGTTCGAATGCAGACATAGCATTCCTCAGGAATGAATTTAACAGCAGTGACAGAGCCAGCTATTTGAAATTGTTTGCCGAAACGGATGAGGCGCGTAGGAGCTTTACCGACGCTCAACGTTCTTTGCTGCGTCAAGGTAAAGTGCCTGACGGATTGGTTGTTCACCATAAGAATCCTCTTTTCCGTGGAGGCGATAACAGCTATGACAATTTGCAGGTGATGTCCAAAGCAGAGCATTCTGCTAGGTTTGACGAACTGCATTTCTATCCGGAATGAGCGAACCTGAGTACTCAAAAAATTGTGCCGCTGAGATCGACTGCTTGGAGCGATTGCTCCAACATTCTTTGCCTGTGGAGTTCAAAGTGTTTCTCGGCGCTGGAGCAGATGCGCTGCGGTACAAAGCTGATGAGTGTGAATGGACCTTCGTTGCGCCTAGCGAGCTTACCAGATTCGTTCAAGTCGGTCGATCCAAGAAGCCATACATTCGGCAGCTCCAAGGCTACAGCGAAACAATTCGGCGGCAAACTTCGGCAGATTCAGTGTCACTTGAAGGCGGCGGGGAAATGCTATTGAGCCGCTTGGCTGGTGGATGGGCAATCGCGGAGTCCGGAGGTGACATATTGTTTCTTGATCCCGGATCGGACTTCTCAGTTTGGGTGTTTTTTCATGACGGCCTGACAGTTCGAAGGGTGGCTTCGAGCTTGTATTCGTGGCTTTGCTTGGCTGAAAGACAATTACCAGAGCCACCTGTTCAGCAGGTTCCACGGGAGGTGTTAAAAGTGTGCATCGAAGACGCACTTCGTGATTACGTAAGACACGTGCTGATTCCGAGAGGCATGATCAAGAGCGAAGACTTTTTGACATCTATCGCTGGGCATACTGTTTTCAATCGAAAGGAGGGATTGGTTCTGGAAAGACTTGCGGAACTGATTACGGAATTGCACGTATTAGACCCAGATGAGCACCGTGAGCTTCGTAATCGCCTGTTTGCTGAAATCAGCCAGCTTGGTCGATTAACTTGAAGTCCATGCCCCAACTGTTGCGAACTTTTGGATCACCTGGAACTTTTTTGACGTCGTTAAAGCGGCTGAACTAGCGTCGCAAGGTTTTCGAGGTTTCGCCCGTGCTCCCATCGTAATTTGTGGCCAAATCGCCACGCTCGGTTCGAAGCCTTGCGGCGGCGTGAATCGATCGGCGGCGTTGCGTTGAAGGGGCGGAATGTTCCAGGCGCACTGGAATTCACCTGTGGCTGAACTACGTGTTACGATTTAAATTCCCGTCGTAATTTGTCCGGAAATGGCGTCGTAGCGATTTGAGGGTTGGTCCCGGAATGCCGTCGTATTTCGCGCCCGAGTTACCGCGTTGGGATCGTACGCTTGCGGCGGGGCTGGTTGAGTTTTGAACAGGAGAAATGGACCCCAAAATTCGGACCAGGAGCTAAGTTAGACTTTTCCGGCTCAGGCTGGGGTGAGAAAAGGCCGAGCCATGAGCAAAACAAAAAGAAAACGACACAGTGGAGCCTTCAAAGCCAAGGTGGGGTTGGAAGC
>JBBRWD010000048.1:0-49998 GCA_038249465.1 Limisphaerales bacterium
CCAAGTCCGACAGGAGTGGTGTCGCCGGCGCCGGAGTATTTTGACAGTTTGCCGGTGCTCGGCGCAAAAACCAGCCGTTCACAAGGCCTCCACCACGCCCGATATCCCATGCCGTTGCCAAAAACAGGCGTTTTCGGCCAGGCACGAAGTAGGAGCGGATCATACGATTTTGGATTTACGATTGGGCGGGTGTGGGCGGTTCCGGGTTTTGAGTTCCACCTGGCGCGTTGGGCAGGGGTCGTTGGCGACGGGATTAAGCAACCGGGCTTCGCCCATGCGCTCGCCTTTGTAGTAAACCACCACCCGGCTGGTGGACTGGGATCGCTGACAACGGAGGTGGATGGTGCGGTCGGGCAGATGGCGTGGCGCTTCCCAGCGGAGCGATTTGAAGGAAAAGGTGTTGTCGGCGCGGACGTGGCGTTCTTCCTCCACAAAGAAGAGTTCGTCATTGGCCTCGTTGGGCGGGAGGTAGCGAACCCACTTGCGATCCCACGCGCAAAGCGGTCCAGCGGACTCATGCCCAGCACGGAATGGATTTGCGTTGTAATGTTCCTCGGCCCACTGCGTGAACTGGCGGTTGAGCAGCTCCAGTGAAGCCAGGTCCAGCGCCCGCGCCAGGAACTGATCGCGCACGGTTCTGAAGAACCTTTCCACTTTTCCCTTGACGGCTCCGTCGCGCACGGGCGTGTGATGGAGCAGGCAGCCGACGCGGGCGCAGATTTGGATGATCTCCTTGGACGTGTAAATGGAGCCGTTGTCCGCGTAGAGCGAGTGCGGCACGCCGCGTTTGTAGAAGGCCGCGCGCAGCGACTCGATCAGTGTGTCCACATTTTCCGCGACGAAGAACTGGCCGTGGCAGCAGACGCGCGACGCATCATCGATGAACGCGATGAGGCGCGTCTGCACCGGCTCCCCCTTGTGCTGCACGTGCGGCCCGTAAAGCGTGTCGGCCTGCCACATCTCATTGGCGTGGGCCTTGGCGAAGGCCAGGCGGACTTTGCTGGAAGATTCCGCGTCGGGCTTGAGCAGTTCAAACTGGTTGACCAGCCGGTAGAAGGTGGTGCGGGCGACTTGCGAACGGTGCAACCGCGCCTGTTCGATGCACAGACGGTAAAGGACCGAACGTTTCGGCGTGCCATGCACCTGGGGCAGCACGGCCCGGATGGCTTCGAGAATGTCCTCCGGCTTGACCTTGCGCGGCTTGCCCTTGTCAGAGCGGGCCTGGTTCTCCATCACGGTGACGCCGTGTTTCTGGTAGCGCGAACACCAGGTCTGGATCGTTCGCCAGGTGAACTGGCGCGCATGGCCATCCTCGTCGGTAAAGGTCATCCGGCTGACAGCCTTGATGCGGGCGGCGATGGTGTTGCCCTCGGCCATGTCAATGGCCCCGAGCACACGCATCTTCAGATAGGGAATTGGATTTCGCATGAGTGGGTATTCAGGTGGCCCGTCCGGCGCTCGCGCTCGTGACGGAGTGGTTTTTCATTCACGCCGCCGAAGCTGCCGGAACACGGCGCGGTGGCCGCAGGGTATTGTCGTGTTGTCGCCCGCCGGGAACTCGCCGCAGGAAAAACACCTCCGCCGCAATTTGGAAAACCAGCCGCCGCCCGTGTGGCCGTCCGTCAGGATTAACCCAGAAACGGATGCTGAAAATGAAGCTGGAAGTCGGCCGGTGGACAGCCCTCTGCGGTGAACACGGCCTGGAGATGTTCGAGCGAGTGCAGCAACGGATCGGCCTGGGTGCTGGCCGGCGGCGGCTGTTCGCGGCCAAGCCGCGAGCGGGATTGCTGGTCGAAGCCGCGTTCAAGTGGCACGTCGATCTCGATCACTCCTTTGTCGTCAGCGACAAGTGGCAGGACTCCGAGGCGGCGCGCACGGCGGGCTGCACTTCCTTGCTGGTGGCCTCGCCGTGGAATGGTCAGGCGCATCATGATTTCGTCCTCCCCGACCTCGACGCCATCGTGGACAAGATCCACCAGTTGAAGGATCAATTCACCATCGCCTGAACGGGGCGGATTTCGGTAGATCACCGCGGGAAATGCGGATGGCGGAGACAGCTTGAGTGTTGGGTGCATTGATTCTACATTCCGCACATGAAAACGAATCGAATAGTGGGGTTCGCTGTTTTGATGTGTGCAGTCCTGACAGGCGGCTATTGGATTGGGTATGAGCACGGCAGAAGTGCGAGCTTGCGGATTGAAATTGACGGTCCAATGAAGCAGGTCGGACTTTCGTTTCGCAACGACCGGAATGACATCACGAGGTTCACCGCGACGGGGGCCGTCACCGCGACAAAAGTGCCGGTCGAAGGTCGCTGAATTACACGGTCGAGTTGAACTCGATTCATGCATTTGCGATGGCCTCCATTTCGCGTTAAGGCAGGGCGTGGAACTGGTCAATTGTGCCGCGCCAACCCGTCACCACGGCAGGGGATGGAATTCAAACTGCACCGGCTGGCTTCCATCCGGACGCAGCGTGGCCATGAAATAGCCGCCGTCTTTCAGCATTTGCACACCCGGAGGGGAAGGGCAGAGCAACACCTTGAATGGCTTCCAGTGGCGCGCCTCCCGCAGGGCCAGGCTCATCCTGCGGATGCTGTGCCCGAGAAAGGGCAGTGATGGCATCCCGGACAACACCCGCGACATCCGGAGATACATCAGCGAGTGCAGATGGCCGATGACCGTGCGCTCGATCTGCGAGAAGCGTTGCCGGACCGCCGGCAGCCGGCCGATGAAGGGCAGGGCGGTGGGATCGTGGCAGAAGAGGACGACGCGGTCGGAGTCGTCCAATGCGGCGAAGGCCCGGTCGATCTCCGCGAGGTGTGACGCCGCCAACCGTCGCCATTCCTCGGCCTCGTCGGGCAACGACTCCGCTTCGTAAACCGGCATTGCTGCCAGCGTCGAGGTCACCCCGAGCAACACCACGCGCCCAAAGCGAACCTGCCAGCATGGTTCCAGGCCGAGTTCTGTCTGCGCCCGCCTGAAGCTCTCGAGGCGCAAGCCGCCCACGTCCGCCGCGAGCATTTTCTTGCCGATCTCGTGATCGCCGAAGGTTCCCTGAAATCGTCCGGGAAAACCCGCGCGCAACTTGCCGAGGCACTCCGACGCGCTCTGAAACGCCGCCTCGTCCATCACGCCGACGTAGCCGGTGTCGCACTCGTAATCGCCATTGGCCACGGCAAAGTCGGCGTCGCGGGTGGCGGCGAGAAAATGGTCGAGGCGATGATTGTGTCCGAAGGCGTCGCGCAACCAGATCCGGTGGCGGTATTGTTTGACCAGCCAGCGCCGGAACGGATTGTTCACCGCGCTCAGGAAGGTTTCGCCGCGCGCCCTTTCGGCGGCTGACGCGTAGTGGACGTCGCTGATGATGGCGAGACGGATGGACGAGGCGCTCTTCAACGCGGCGGATTAGAGCGCTCCGAACGGTGACGCTCCAAGCTCAATTTGTCGCGCAGACCGTCAGGAAGCTGTCGCCATGGCTGCGGTTTCCAGTTGCCCGGACGCGGGGGCAGGTTCGCCAGCCGAGGGCGGCACCAGCGCTTTGGCCGGATCGGCTGGAGTCTGGTCGTCGGTCTTGTGGAATTTCACGCTCACGATGCGGCTCACGCCACGCTCCTGCATCGTCACGCCATAAAGCACGTCGGCCATCCCGATGGTCTTCTTGCTGTGCGTGATGATCAGGAACTGCGAGTGCGCCAGGAAACGTTGCAGCACCTTGATGAAGCGTCCGATGTTCGAGTCGTCGAGCGGCGCGTCGAGTTCGTCCAGCACGCAGAACGGGCTGGGCTTGACCTGGTAGATCGAGAAGAGCAGTGCGACGGCTGTCATCGTCTGCTCGCCGCCGGAGAGCAGCGTGATGCTTTGCAACTGCTTGCCCGGCGGGCGGGCGACGATCTCGATGCCGCTTTCCAGCACGTCGCCTTCGTCGGTGAGGCGGAGGTCCGCTTTGCCGCCGCCGAAGATCTCGGTGAACATGCTCTGGAAGTTCTCGCGGATCTTGTTGAACGTCTCGGTGAACATTTCCCGCGTCTGGTTGTTGATGCGGTTGATGACGTCGAGCAACTCCGCCTTGGCCTTGACCAGATCGTCGTGCTGCGTGCTGAGGTGCGTGTAGCGCTGCTCCGTCTCCTCGTATTCCTCGATGGCCACGAGGTTCACCGGCCCCATTTCTTCGAGCCGCTTTTGGAGATGGGCGACCTGCTCCATGACTTTGTCCCAATCCGTGGCCACGCCTCTCTCCGCCATCTCTTCCGGGGTCAATGTTTCGACCTGGGGCTGGCCTTCGGAGGCGTCGGTGATGGTGATGCACTCGCTGCGGATGTCTTCGAGGTTGATCTGGTATTTCTGCTGGATACGTTCACGCAGATTCTGCACGGACATGTTCTTCTGGGCGAGTTCCACCTCGATGCCGCCGCGTTGCTGCTGCACCTGGTTCAGGCGCTGGCGCTGTTCCCGCAGGGTCTCCTCGCGGCCGGCGATGTCGGCATCCTGTGCCTCGCGGCGCTGCGCGAGTTCGGCAATCTGGGCGTTGACCTGCTCGCGCTCGTGCTGGAGGCGCTCCATCTGCTGGCGCGATTCGGCCATCTCCGATTCGCATTGGCCCTTGCGCTCGATGAAGGCGGCGATCTCATTGCGGCGCTGCTCGCGCAAATGAATGAGCTCGCGGACGCGCTGTTCCAGCGGCGCGACCTGTCTTCCGAAGGAAACACAAAGCTGCTCTTCGCCAGCGAGCGTGACCTTGGCCTCGGTGAGCACGGCGTTGGCCGTCTCGCGCTCGGCGCGGAGATGTTCGAGTTGCTCGGTCAATTGCTGAACCTGCGCCTGCGCGGCCTGCTCGCGAACCTCGAATTCCCCGACCTGCGCGGCGATGCCGGCGCGCTTCTGTTCTCCCTCGCGTTCCTGGGCCGCCAGTGTCTGGACCTCGTAAACAACCGTGTCGATCTTTCGCTCGAGAACGCGCTGGGAATTTTGCAGCGCCCGGAATTCGCCCTCGTGCGTGGCGATGGCCACTTCCTTGGTGCGCAGCTCGGTCTGTGCCTCCTGCAAGCCCGCCTGCAATTCAGTCTGCTCGCTCTGCAGGGCGCCGCGGTGCCGGCTGGCTTCGTTGATTTGCTCCTGCAATTGCGCGAGCTGCGCCTGCAGTTCGGCGATCAGGTTTTTGCGGCCAAGGATCGACGAGGGCGAACGTCCGTTGCCCTGGCCATTGAGATAGCCGCCGGTATAGACGCCGTGGCGGGTCAGGAGATCTCCGCCCACGGTGACGAAGTCGCAGCCCGCGTGGCCATTCTGTATCTGGGCTGTGGCGGCGAGGAGATCAGGCACGATGAACGTTCGACCGAGCAATCCTTTGAGCAGTTTTTCGACCGCTGGATCGGATTCGATGACCGCCAGCGCGCGAACCGGCTCGGCTACAATTGCGCCGGGGAAAGCGGAGTCCGGCTGCCCGCCAGAGTCGGCTGGCGCCATGTCGCCCTCGAAGGTCAGTTGCGCCGAATCCGGGCAATTGATGTCGAGCGCGGCGATGCTGGCTCGGCCTTTCTTGCTGCTCGTGAGGTCGGCGAGGATTTCCTGCGCAGCCGAGGGCTTCTCGGTGAGCACCAGCTGGAGGTTGTGGCCGAGCGCGTTCTCAATCGCCACCACATAACGATCCGGCACGCGGAGCCGGTCCGCCAGCGAACCGAGCACCGCCTGTGATTGCTTGAGCGCGGCAACCGCGCCGGCGCTGAAACCTTCGTGCGAGTCCTCAAGCTGTTCGAGCGTGTTGAGCCGCGCGCGGATGCCCGCTTGCTGGCGCATCAGCGCGTCGAGTTGCTGTCCGGCGGAATTGAGTTCCTGCCCGATTTCGCGGAGCCGCGCCTGGCGTTCTTCCACGGTGCCGCGCCGCGTGATGACGTCGAGCTTCTCGGCCTCGACATTCAAGGCGAATTCCGACAGGCGGCAGTCCAGCCGCGTGCGTTCCTCCTCCAACTGGATTTTTTCTGAGGAAAGTTTCTCCAGCCGGATGGTGTTGCCCTGCTTCTGAAGATCGAGCGCGTTGATTTCGTTCCGTCCGCGCGACAACTGTTGCATCGCAGCAAAGGCCTCGGACTGGGCGCGACGAAGAGATTCCTGCGCCTGCGACAATTCGGCATCGACCTGCGCGAGGGCTTCCTTGCGTTCGCCGAGCAGGACGCGCTGCTGCTCGAGCGCGGCCTGGGACGCGGCGAGGCGTTCGGTCACGATGGCAAGTTCGGATTCCGCAGCCTGACGCCGTTCCTCGGCTTGGGCGATCTCTGAGAGCGCGCGGGAATTCTGATTTTCGAGTTCGCGGATGCGTTCCTCACTGAAATGAATCCGGCTCTCGTGACGGTCCGCCTGGGCCTTGAGTTCCATGCCGTGCTGCTGCGCGGCGCTGATTTGGTGTTCCAGTTCGGAAAGCTGCTGGCGAAGCTGCAGAATCTCATCCTCACTGCGCAGCACAGTCTGCGACAGATCCTCGATCTCGCAGCGCAGTTTCTCACCCGTCTCGGTGCGCTCGCTGATCTCAGCCTGGAGCACGTCGAATTGATGCCGCGCAAGCTGCGTTTCGAGATGTTGCAGTTCCATGGCCAGCGCCTTGTAGCGGCGGGCCTTGCCGGCCTGACGTTGTAGCGAGCCGATCTGCCGCTTGACCTCACGGATGAGATCCTCGATGCGCACCATGTTCTGGTCGGTGGCTTCAAGCTTGCGCAGCGATTCGCGCTTCTGCGCCTTGAACTTCGTGATGCCGGCCGCCTCCTCGAACACCATGCGCCGATCCTCCGGTTTGCTGGAGAGAATCTGCGTGATGTTGCCCTGGGCCATGATGCTGTAACTGGTCCGGCCTATTCCCGTGCCCATGAACAATTGCTGGATGTCGCGCAGGCGGCAGGGGGTCTTGTTGATGAAATACTCGCTCCCGCCGTCCTTGAAAACCCGTCGGGTGACCGTGACTTCGTTGTAGTTGAGTTCGACCCCGGCCGCTTTGAGGTGTTCTTCATCCACATTGCCGATGGTCAGCGAGACCTCCGCCAGTCCCATCGCTTTGCGGGTGTCGGTTCCGTTAAAGATAACGTCGGCCATTTCGCCGCCGCGCAAGGCCTTGGCGGATTGCTCGCCCAGCACCCAGCGGACGGCGTCCGACACATTGGACTTGCCGCAACCGTTGGGGCCAACGATGGCCGTCACACCCGGTTGGAAATTCAAGGAGGTTTTGTCCGCAAAGGACTTAAAACCCAACATGGTGAGATTTTTAAGATACATGGCTCAAAAACTGGTTTGAAATCAACCGAATCAACCCCCGCAAGTAAAGTGAAAAACCACTTCCTGTGGGGGTAAGTTATTCACAACGCCACAACCGATTGGGTGAGGAGCCAAGGTTGGTGCTGCGGCGCTTACCGTCAAACTACTCGCTATCAGTGCCTCAGACAGCAGGATTTGTCAAAAAGTTCATCAGGATTGCCGCCGTAATCGATAAACGCACTGGATCTTGCGCGTTCGTGTGCCGTTCGTTGACAATCCCAGCGCCGCCTGTCTAGCTTTGCTCCTCAATGTCTCGGCTGCCGTTCGAGTTCTTCCTTGCGCTCCGTTACCTGCGTCCCAAGCGGACGTTCGTTTCGGTGATCACGCTGATTTCTGTGATCGGCGTGATGCTCGGCGTGGCGGTGCTCATCATTGTGATCAGCGTGATGAGCGGGTTCGACCAGCAGTTGCGCGAGAAGATTCTCGGCTTCAGCGCACACCTCAAGGTGCTCAAAACCCACGGCACGCTCGACCGCCCGGCGGAGGTGATGCGCCTGATTTCCTCGAATCAGCACGTCAAAGCCGTTGCGCCCTTCGTGCTCGGCCAGGTGCTGGTCATGACCGAGCCGGCGGATGGCGCGAACGCCATGGTGGGCGCCCCGTGGGTGCGCGGACTCGACCCCAACTGCGAGACCAACGTCACCGTCCTGCCCAAGAGCATTGTAAATGGTGAATTCGACGTTGCTGGCAGCGGCGCGCTGGTGGGCATCGACTTCGCCCGTTCCCTGCGCCTTCAGGTCGGCGACCGCATCTCTGTCTATGCGCCGCGCAAGGAGGATCTCGAACGCCTCCAGAACAAAGGCAAGGAAAGCGACGAAGCCATTCTCCCCGCCGAATACACGGTGAAGGGCATCTTCGATGTCGGCTACTTCGAGTACAACGCCAACGTCATCGTCACTTCGCTGGAAAACGCCCAGGATCTTTACCACCTCCGCAATGATGTGCATGGCCTGCTGGTGATGGTGGATGATCCTTTCAAGGCGGAGGAAATCCGCCGGGCGCTGCGCCAGTCGTTGGGTCCGGATTACGCGATGACCTTGTGGACCGAGGAGAATTCGCAAATCCTCAACGCGCTGCTCGTCGAGAAGAACGTCATGTTCTACCTGCTGTTCTTCATCATGATCGTGGCGGCGTTCGGCATCATGAATTCCCAGATCACCTTCGTGGTGCAGAAGACGCGTGAGATCGGGATGCTCAAGGCTCTGGGCGCCACGCGCGGCCAGATGATGGCCCTCTTCCTCAGCCAGGGACTCGTGGTGGGAGTCGTGGGCGTGGTGACGGGCTTTGGCCTCGGCATGCTGGCCCTGAGCTATCGCAACGAGTTTCTCGATTTCATGAACCGGCTGACAGGGTTCGAACTGTTCCCAGCCCAGATTTACAACTTCACCCGGCTGCCCGCGCTGATCGTGCCGCAGGACATCGCCATCATTTGTGGCAGCGCGCTGTTCATCTGCCTGCTTGCCGGCGCGGTGCCCGCGTGGAGCGCCGGACGGCTCAGACCCGTGGAGGCGTTACGCCATGAATGACGCCGCGCCTTTTCTCCGCGCCCGTGCTCTGCGCAAAACCTACGTCCTCGGCCGCCGCTCCATTGAAGTGCTCCGCGGCGTGGATCTCACCGTCCAACGCGGCGAATTCGTCGCCCTGCGCGGCGCTTCCGGCGCGGGCAAAAGCACCTTGCTGCATTTGCTCGGCGGACTCGACCTTCCCAACGCCGGAGACATCTGCTGCGACGGACAGGACCTCGGTCGCCTCTCCGGCTTCGCCCTCTCGCGTTGGCGCAATCGTCGCGTGGGTTTCATTTTTCAAGCCTATCATCTCCTTCCCGAACTCGACGCGCTGGAGAATGTCTGCCTCCCGGCGCGCATGGGCCGGATGCCGGCGGACGAGGCGGAGCGGCGCGGGCGCGAATTGCTCGGTCGCGTCGGCTTGGGCGACCGGCTCGAACACAAACCCTTCGAACTTTCCGGCGGCGAACAGCAACGCGTCGCCCTGGCGCGCGCGCTCATTCAATCGCCCGAGTTGATCCTGGCCGACGAACCCACCGGCAACCTCGACTCGCACACCGGCGAGGAAATCATTGAACTCCTCTGCACCCTGCAACGCGAACGCCAGGCGACGCTGCTCATCGCCACCCACGACGCCCGCGTGGCCGCGCGCGCCCCGCGCGTTGTGGAACTCGTGGATGGGCTGATCCACGGCAACGGCGACCTCCCGGCGATTTGAAGGACCGGCACCGCCATTGCCAATTGGGCTGCGGAGGGTGTTGGATTGGTTGGTTCAGAAGTTGGGTCGCTCGTCGCGCGACGAGGCCGAATCTTCTTCCGTTGTTTCCAGCCCGTGACTCGAAACGCCGCATGATCCACTGCCGGGCAACTATCGCTCTGACCGCGCTCTCGCTGCTTCACGCTGCTGCTGCTGAGCCTGTAGTGGACTCGCAGGAGCTGCCGCGCCTTCCGCCCGTCGAGGCCAAGGACGCGCTCAAGACCTTCAAAGTCCGCCCCGGTTTCGCCTCGAACTCGTCGCTGCGGAACCGCTCATCCGCGATCCCGCGCGTGGTTTTGATGACCCCGACGACCGCGTCCGCGAACACGCCGTGCGCCTCGCTGAAAAGTTCGTCAGCGTAGCACATGCGTCCCGCCTGTATCCAGAGTCACCCGAACCATCGCCTGTCCTCGTGTCGAGCCTCCTCCCCATGACCATTGATCCGTCAACTCGGGTCCGCTACCAACTCGCCTTCACGCTCGGAGTAGTGCGGAACCTCAGTTGCATCGAAGCACTCGCCGCCATCGCCCGACGCGACGCCAGTGACTCGTGGGTGCGTGCCTCCGTGCTCAGTTCGCGTGCCGAAGGCACCGGCGAAATGTTTCGCCTTATCACCGCACGGACGGACCCGAGCCAGCCGCGGCCTGCCCAAGGGATGCCTCCTCGACCGATTCGGTCCAGGCGTTTCTCCGCGACCTTGTTCAGGTCATCGGCGCAAAGAACCAATCCGACGAAGTGGCGGCCGTCCTCGATCATACCGGGAAGTCAGCAGATCCCGCGCGGGCCTTCTCGCTCGTGCGTTCGCTGGGCGAGGGATTGCGCCGTGCCCGCGCTTCGCTGCCAAAAGGAAACCTGCAAACCCTCAGAGTGTGACGCGCGCCCACCTTGCGGCTCATGGAGGGCTGCCGAGAAACAACTGACCTGCTTCGTGAGTTACTTCTCCCGGCCGACAGGAAGGGCAATAGTAAGAAGATTCCGGTGGTCAATTTTTACAGTTCCGGACAGGGGAGTCCTTCTGGAGCAGGGCGAATCGCGTCGTTCCCAAACACCGGGCTCCGGTTCTCACGGAAAGTGTCGTGAGCAAATTCTGATCCTGGTTGCTCCGGCTCAGTGGGCGCCGGGGCATCCGTGATTACCACCGCGCGAATACGGACGTTGACACTGCCGGCTTTGGCCGAAACGAGGCTCAGGCCACCATCGCCAAACCACCCTCGAGCCTTGTATTCCGGGGTGGCCACCACCTTGGCTAGGGCAAATTATGGGAAGGATTAGGCAATTGTTTGTATGTTGATAAGTCTATCAGCTTTCTTGTTGACACGGAGGTCAACATTGTTCAGATTTTCGCCAATAGCTCACTGTGAACCTCCAATTACAGACACGAACACTGGTCTTGGCACATCGGGAACTGGCTTCTGCCTGGCTGGAGTACAGCTGCCTGCGTCGCCGTTTGTTTCAGGATTTGGCGGGGAGGATGCAGGTGCCAACAGCTTATGTGGCTCACGTTTCCGACTGCTTGAATGCCGCGAGGCGCTCAATTTCCGCGATGATTTCCATTTCACCACTACGCTTGCGTAGCAGTGGAAAGCGAAAGCTCCACTGCAGCGGTTGTCCGCTGGCAGGGCCGACAGTCGCACCGGCCAGCGTTGTCGTCTCATTTTTTTAGATTTCCAGAAACCACAGAACCTCAAACACATAACAGTACGTCTATGAGACCCAATACCTCATTCAGAATAGTGCCAGCTTGTCTGGCGGCAGTCGTGCTGATGGCCGCAGGGGCTTCAATGTCCTTGAGAGCAGCGCCACCAGCCTTGAATGGCCAGATCTCCTTGCGTCCCCTCACGCCGCAGGAAAAGAAAGACTACGCTCTTCCCAATGCTCAACTCGCCGGCGGACTTTCCGCGGTGGGCATCGGTCAACCGGTCTATCTGGATGCTTTGGTGAATATCGGCATCGCGCCTTCCAATATCGTCGGTGTCACGTGGACTCTGACCAAACGTCCGGACGGTTCAGCGGCCACGCTGCAAGGCAGCCCGTTGGGAGCCAATGTGCCGACTTTTAAAATGGCCGATCGGCTCACGCTGCAAGTGGCCGGCCGCACCATGCTGATTCCCGATACCGCGGGCCCGGATCTGGGTGGCCAGTATGAGGTGGTGGCCACAATTACCACCACCGGAAGTGGCTCCACCAACTTGACTCAAAAAATTACCACCTCGACCTATGCGGGCGCCGTCACCTGCTCTCTCTGCCATGCTGCTCCCTCGGCGATTGTTAAGGAAGATACCTACACTCCTTGGTCCAAGACGAAGCACGCGCATGCCTTTGAAGAGGCCATCAATGGCGTGAGCACGGATCATTTCGGCAAGAACTGCATATCATGCCATGTGGTGGGCTACGACACCAACGCATTGGCGGTTAACGGGGGGTTTGACGACATCGCCGCCCAGTTGAACTGGGTCTTCCCCACAAACATCTCCAGCGGCAATTGGGACGCCATGCCTCAGATGCTCAAGGATGTGGCCAACATCCAGTGCGAAAGTTGCCACGGGCCGGGCTTGGCTCACGCTTATGCTGCGCTTGGCGGCAGGACCAACCTCTCCAACTGGCCCAGACTTGGAGTCACCCTTGGTGCGAGTGCCTGCGCCCAATGTCACGACAGTCTGTCGCACCACTACAAAACGGCCGAATGGAACAACTCCGGTCATGCGATCGCGCCGCGCAGTCCTTCTGGCGCAGGCCGCGAGCAATGCGTTCGCTGTCACACCGCTCGTGGAATCATGGAGTTTATCGACAGTAACGGCGACACCAACTACGTCAAGAACACCGAGTACGAAGCGATCACCTGCTCGGCTTGTCACGATCCGCACGATGCCACTCATCCGCATCAATTGCGCGCGGCCAACATCTACACGCTGCCCGAAGGCACCACGGTGACCAATGTGGGTCTGGGAGCCCTTTGCATGACGTGCCATCACTCCCGCAATGGATCAGCGGAACAGAACGTGGCAAATTACCAGAAAAACGCGCCGACTTGGGCGGGTGGAGTCAGCTTCGGGCCGCATGACAGCACTGCTGGCGACATGGTCGAGGGTGTCAATGCCATCACTTACGGCAAGGTTATCCCCAGCGGTTCTCACAGCACCACCATCCCGGATGTGTGCGTTGGTTGCCACATGCAGAAGGTCCCTGCAACCGATCCTGGCTTTACCAAGGTTGGCGGTCATACCTTTAAAATGGGTTACATGGCCGTCGCCAACGGTGTGACAAACCATGTGGCCCACACGGAAGTCTGTGCCAAATGCCACGGCGAAATTGAAGACTTCGATATGGTGCGCAAAGACTACAACGGTGACGGTGTGATCGAAGGCATTCAGACCGAAGTCCAGAAGATGCTCGACAGGCTTTCCACGATGTTGCCGAACTCGACCTATCGGGCGGACGGAAACTATGTCGCGGATGGTTTGGTCAAGACCATCGGCCGCACGTCGGTTAAGACAAATTGGCCGACAAGGTTCCTCAACGCGGCTTGGAATCACATGTTTGTCAACGTGGAGGGCAGCCACGGCATCCACAACGCACCTTACGCCGTCGGCGTGCTCAAGGCCTCCATCGCTGACCTAACCGGTGATTCGAACACGGACGGGTTGCCAGACTGGTGGCAGACGCAATACTTTGCCTCAACCACCGCAGCCAACGCTGGCCCGAACGCCACTCCCGCTGGCGACGGCGTGCCCAACTGGCTCAAATACGGTCTGGGCCTCGATCCGATGAAGGCGGGCGTCGTCCTGCCGGACGGCGTTATTTGGGCGAACGCCGGCCCGGTGGGTAATCCGGGGGCGACCAATACCATCCAGATCTACACCGCCGCCGAAATCGTGTTCAATACGGAAGTGGGCAAGACCTATCAGCTCGAGGCCATTTCCGCGCTGGGTCAGGGCTGGAGGCCCGTGGGCGCTCCGGCTCCTGGCACGGGAGGCGCAATGAGCCTTGTCACTCCCACCCGGAGCAATTTGCAGCAGTACTATCGCGTCGTCAGCACGCCATAGACATCGCAGGTCCAAACTGCAATAGATTATTCGATTCAGACCCCTCTCCAGCAATGGAGAGGGGTTTGTGTTTGGCAGTCAATCCACCCCAAGTCTGAGCGCGTGATTGAAACTACCCAGGCAGTGGGAGGGACGACACCCGGACTGGGTAGGGCGCCTCTGTCCCAGCGCGCCGCGAACCACTCCCGGCCAACCCGACGGCGCGCTGGGGACAGACGCGCCCTGCCCGTGAGGGTTGGGACCAAACGTCTTCTGCTAGCCCATCCCAAGGTCTTGTCAGTAATTCCAAAATCGCAACCGACGCATGGAGACTATAGTATCTCGACTCTGGCGTCTCGACGGTCAATGGTGCGAGCCTCCTTAAGTCGGAGGCTATTGTTCAAACAGGCTTTGTGCTTACTCGTGGCGCAGTTATCTTGTCAACTCGATCATAGAACCGGCGATCGGCAGCGAGCCTCACTTCGCTTTGATTTGTTCCAACGCGGAAATTTGAGATTGAAGTCGCGTGGTAATCGCTCTGAGTTTGTCCGTCTGCGCCGCTTGAACTTGTTGCAGGCGAATATTTGCCGCTTGCCGAGCAGTCTCGGAACCCTCGTTCTGCGCCTCCACAAGGCTCTGTTGAGCTGCTTTGATTTGTGGCTCCATTTCCTGCGCAGCGGCCGTGAATGCCGCCAGCGCCTGCAAACGCAGAAGTTGCGTGCCACGCTCCAGCGAGGTGGAAGCCAGATCGGGAATCGCTCTTTTGACCTCGTCAATGACGAAGGGGTCGCTTTGGGGTGCCTTTACGGACCTTCCTGGCGGCGGTTTCACACTGGTTACGCGCCCAATGGCCCGAGTCAGATCCGATTCCAGCGCCTGCTCCCACTCCGGGGACAGGAAAGGAAGGGATTCCCTCTGGTCTTGGCATATTATCGTGAGACCAAGATAACAAGGATCGCCCTTCTCGATGTTGAACGGTTTGATCATATCCGTTGAAGCTGCACTAGCGGCGTTGTTCGTCATGGAATCGTAGCGTGTGACGAAAATCCGTCCGTTCGATTCGCGCTGATACATTGACAGTAATTGATCGACCCGTGCGGCAAACTCATGCATCGGAACGGGGACGCTGGTTGGATCGAGTACAGAGTAGAACCGGATAGCAACCGGCAAATTGAGACTCTTGATTACGGATTTGGATCCAACGGACAGTTCCGGGGTTGTGTCTTGGACAATTCCGACGGCGGCAGCGGGTTTCGCTGCATGGAAGAACCACCATGCTCCGGTGCCGAGGCCCAGCAAGAAGGCGACAAACACCACAATGACCACCCGAATGCTGCCTTCGGCGCTGCGCCGGGCAACTCCCGGAGAGCTTTCGGTTACCAAGAGCAAATGTTTCATTCGATTTTTGTGTAAGCTTTCAATCTCGGATGCTGAGTCTGCCATGGGTTCAGTGGTCAGGCGAGGGAAACTTGGTCGCGAATATGGCTTTACGGCAATCACTTCATGCACTCGGAACCTCCTCCTGGCCGGCAGGTGTCGAGCGAGATTATTGCTGACAAATGACCCATTTTGAGGGAAGATATCTAAACTTAAATTTCGGCAACATCTGCTATGAGCACGGCCAATTGTTTTTCCACGACCATATCTCTCATTTTAGGCGGAAGCATTGGCGGGCGCGCCTTCATTTCTCGGCTGTTATGGCTCAGCGCCTTTTTCGTGGCTGTGTATCCTCTAGCGGCGGCGCCTTCTCGAATCCTTAAGCCTTCCTTGGGCGGGGTTGACCCCCGACCGGTCATTCTTTCGACGACCAACAGCCAAGGGCAACTCCAGGCTACGGTTGGTGGATTTCAGAGCGGACCTTTTCAAGCCGAGTACTCCACCAACCTTGCGGGAGGAGGGTGGACTAAGATTGGCCAGGTCTTTACCAACAACATTTTTGACGTGAATCTGCCCAATCTGGGAGGCGTGTGTTTCTTCCGGATTGGCGGTGCGTATCCCTCCTATGCCAGTGCCTCGGTCGGAGGACTGGCGTGCGGGCAATGTCATTCGCTTGCGAACGGGGGTTCGACGCCGCACGACATCACCTATGACTACTGGATCGAGACACCACACGCCAAGGCGTTCGCTAATCTGGTCAAGGATAATCCAGCCAATGCCACCAACAAATCCTGCCTTCCCTGTCACACGGTGGCCTACGGTTATCCCGGTGGCTATACGCCAGGCAACATCGCTTTGGAAGGTGTGCAGTGTGAGAGTTGCCACGGTCCGGGCGGGGTGCGGCATCGAACTGGCAAGGACAAGCTCCCGGCCATCGAAACCACGTCCATGGTCTGTGGGGGGTGTCATTCCGTTGCAAAGCATCCGGCTTACGACGACTGGAAGCTCTCGGGGCATGCCGAGATTAATCAAGATGTCGCGTCTCTTTTCCGGGATCCAACCAATGGCCCTGCGAACATGGTGCGCTGCGGATCCTGCCATTCGGGTGCCGTGCGCGCGTTTTTGTTTACGCCATGGGGTGACGGTTCGCTCGATCCCGCAGAAGCGGGTCGGGAAGGCATCGTCTGTGTGGGATGTCACGACCCGCATGCCAAGACCGTTTATGGTCATCAACTGCGCAATCCGCTCTACTCGACGAATTTCTACTCGGTCACTCCGGCAACCAACTCGGTGGGTTTCTTCCAACAGTATCAACCGGGGGTGAACCTTTGCGCACAATGCCATAACGCGCGCGGAGCCGCCTGGACCGATACCAGCCGACCACCGCACCATTCACCGCAGTACAACCTGTTGCTCGGCAATATTGGCGCGCTACCCACAACGACCCAGCCCAACCAGCCCAGCTCGCACGGATTGTTGATTGCGAACCAATGTGTGGGCTGTCACATGCCACAGAAACCGTACGGAGGAGAAGGGCACCCTGCGGTGACCGGTCACGCCTTTGAGGTCTCATCTTACGCAAGCTGCCTCCCCTGCCATCCTTTTCCCGAGCTGCTGGCCCAATTTACAGTTTCAGCCGTTTCAAACCAGGTAGTGCAAGTGAAATTGATGCTGGATAACTGGGCTCTTACCAGGGCGCCGGGGGAGTTGCGCGCCAACTATGGTGTGCGAGCGTGGGAATACACCAATCCGGGTGAGCTTTCAAATCCACCGGGCGTCACCGGGGTAGGGCCTGCCACGGCAGAGCAGGCTTTAATCCCCGCCAATATTAAGAAAGCCCGTTTTGACCTTTACCTTGTGTTGCATGATGGCAGTTACGGTGTCCACAATGGCCCGCATTCCATAGCCCTTCTGGATAGCGCCCGCAATTTGATTCAAACAGAGATGGTCAAGTAGCGGCGATGGTTCGAGCGTCACGCTGTTGTTGCGTTCTCGGGATGCGGCAACGGGTAAATGCGAGTTCCGCGATCGCCGGCAAATGTTGGGGCCAGTTGCGAGCAAAGGGAAGAAGCGGTCCGAGGTTGTTCGCAATCCTCTTGGATGGCTGAATGGATACAGGCAGCAATTCCCCCACCATGGCGGGCCGCCCACAGTGCTTTGGAGAAGCAGAAGTTTGCGGAAATGCCCTGATGGCACCTCGCTTTCCCGCATTCGGTTAGAAGCGAATCGTTTGCAATACACCCATGGACTCGAAGAGCATTGGCCTATTTGGCGGAATTGCTGATCGAGTGCCAGTGGCATTCCGCGCAGAGGATCTTGGGAAGGCGCTGTCGGAATTGCGCTCCGGCGCCTTTGGACCCGGCGACCTTGTCCGGTATGGCTCCAGCCTCATGCGGGTTGTGGCAGGTGATGCAGGTCAGTTTGCCGTGCTCGCCCATCGGCAGGACGACGCCGTATTGCTTCTCAAGCATTCGCATGCGCAACTGATACTCAAGGTCGGGCTGGACGAAGTGCGGCTTGTTGGCCGGATGCTTGTCGCCGACCTGATGACAGTCGAGGCAGAGCTTTTCCAAGTCGCCGATGAGCAACACGGATTTGAAGCTGGCGCTGGCTTCATCCGGTTTGCGGGTGTGGCAATAGAGGCATTTCTCCTCGACGATCCGGCCAGCGTCATCCAACTGGTTATGGGGATTGAGGCGCTCGTATTGTTTCTCGTCGTGGCAGCGGAAGCAGAAGCTGATGCGATCGGTGTAAGGACCGCCCCGCAGCGAGGGATAGTCAGGTTTCTCCTTGGCGCAAAGAATCTCGAAGGAATGGCAGGTGACGCAGGTCATCTTGCCGTCCGGGAGCGGAAACAAATCCTTGAACCGGGGTTGCATCGCCGTGGGCGGAGCGACATCGGCGGGATGGCACAAGCCGCCGGGCGTGTTGAAATGGCAGGCGCACCCGGCCCGGTAATTGTTCCCGAAGTGGAGCTTGGCTGACTCGATGCCGCGTGGCCCGGTCTGATGACAGAGCGCGCAGTATTTGACCTGGTGGTGGATGTTGGTGGTGTCGGGCAGAGCGGCCAGTTTCTTCAACGCAGCCGCGCTGTCGGCTGCGTGACTGGTTTGCGCCCAGGCACCGGCCACCACCATCGCGAGGCCAACCGCGGCCGCGAATACCCGTCCGACTGCATCGGCGGAGGATTTCCCGGCTTCGGTTGATTTGGTGGGGCGCGGCATGTTGGGAGGCGCGTCGGCGCGTTAGGGATTGGAGGTCGTGGTTTCCGAGTTGGCCCGCGGCGGATGGGTCGTGCTCTTGTGGTAGTACTGGTAGCGATACAGGGAGTCCGGTCCGTGGCACACCTTGCAGGACAACTCGGAGGAGCGATGACGCAGGAAGCTGTTGTTGGAATCGCCTTCCACGTTTTTGCCCGGACCAGCAACCGCCTCCTTGGCGCTCCATCGATGGACGTTGTGACAGGTGGAACACGAGATGGCGCCGGTGTTGGTCACCTTGCCCGAGGCGGGGTCAACGAGGGTGGTGAAACCGCGATCCTGATACATCGACGCCGGCAGATTGGCGAAGGTGACCGGCGGATGAGACGCGTAAGTCGGAACCTTGCCGCCGGCGAGGGACTGGCTGGCATGACACGACTGGCACATCGCATCGACCCCGGGCGTGCCGGGCGCAGGAGCCTTGAAATCGCGCACCCAGAGGCCGGCTTGGAGCGGCGCGTTGTGGGTGGCGTGACACGCGCCGCACGGGCCGGTCACCGCAGCGCTGTGTCCGAGAGCATTCGTGGATTGTGGGGCGAACACGGAGAGATCGTGCTCGGTGCGGACCACGAGCGCTTCACCCGGATGGCAATTCGCGCAAAGCTGCGGCGAAGTGCCGGCCGGCAGGCGCAGGAAACTGTCCTCCAGGCCACCCTCGACAAGGTGACCCGGCGATGGTTTGCCGAGAGGCGACCACTGGTGCGGGTCATGGCAGGTGACGCAGGTGACCTTGCCCGGCGCATTGGTCTGGTTGTTTGCCGTGTAGAGAGGCAGCGAGGTTTTCGGGTTGGCCTGCTTGAACGCGACATCGACGGGATGCGAATGTTGGCCGACGCCTTTCTTCTCCGCGGGTCCGCCCGCTTGGTGACAACTCTGGCATTTCTCGGTGGGACTCGGACCGTGCGGCCTGGCGCGGGCCCAGGTGGAGTCGGTCGCGGAATGGACGAGGTGACACGCGCTGCATGAACCGGATTCCGCGGCGGTGTGACCCTGGGTATTGCGGACCGCGGGGCTGGCCAGACTCAGGTCGTGCTTAGTGTTAAGCACCGCCGCCTGGTTGGTGTGGCATTCCTGGCAAAGCCGGCCGATGGAGGTTCGCAGGAACAGCGGGCGCCCGGCGGGTTGGCCGTCCGGCTGCGCCTTGTGGACATCGTGACAGGTCAGGCAGGTGATGCCTCCATTGGCCGAACGAAAACGATGCGTGTCAAACAGCGGCAGATTCGCCGGAGTGGCCACCACGCTTTTCGAGGACGATGCCGAGTTGGTCAAACCAATGCCCATCGGGTGACTGCGCCCGAGCAGATTGGTGGTGATGGAAAGGCCCTTCGCGCCGTGACACGCGAGGCAAAGGCTGGCGAGCGGGTCGGACTTCCCGGCGAGGGTCTGGGCATTTTGATGGGGCAAATGACATGCGGAGCACGGGCCGGATTCGGCCACGGTCTTGCCCGCGAGATTCCGGGCCGCAGGCAGACTGAGGGCGAGGTTGTGCTGGTTCTTGTTCAACTCTTGTTTGTTCGCATGGCAGTTGAAGCAGAACGAGGATTGCGCATCGAGCTTGGCGACGAGGAGATGCTTCTCGATGTTGTTCCGATGAACCTTGTGACAGGTCAGGCAGGTGATCGCGCCGCTCTTTCCGAGCCTGGCGCCGTTGGTGTAAAGGATTCCGGCGATCACGGCGTTCGTCGGGATCACATTCACCACATGGAAGTAATTGCGCGTACCATCCAGATTGAACGGACTCTTGTCCGCGTGGCAGGTCAGGCAAAGACTGGAATCGCTCGCGGGCCTGGCCAGCAGGCTTTCCTTTGGGTCGCCGTGAACGACGTGACAGGTCTCGCATGTGATGAGGTGGCCGGCGGTTTCGGGCTGGGAATGCCGGGTCCAGAGTTCACGCGGCACGGTGTTGGTGACCTGCCCGATGGGATGATTTGCCCCGGCCACGTTGCCCGCCATGATCGGGTGACAGATCAGGCACATCGCGGAATTGGTGTTGTTGATGCGCAGAAACGTGGACGTGCTCTCGCTCAACACGCTGGGAATGGAGTGCGGGCTGTGGCAGGTGACGCACCGCAGGTTGCCGTTGGTGTCCAGTGGCAGGATCTCCGGGAGGTTAATGCCCGCAGGCGGGGGCACGCCGATGCGATGACCGTGCTCCTTCTCAAACGCCCACCGCGAATCCATGACGCTGCCGTCGTGGCAGGAGAAACACATGTCGGCCGTGCCTTCGACTTGATCCGTCTGCAACGGCGCCAGGGCCGTGCTGCGTCCGTCCAGAAAGAAGGTATCGACCCACCGGTAGTGGCAGATGGCGCATTCCTTGGCCGAACTCGGATTCCGCGGCATCTGATGGGCGGCGTCCCCCGCGTGGACGGCGACCCAGGGCAGGAGCAGCAGCAAGGCCATGCATCGCCTGAGAATCGGCGATTGCGCTGACCAACGCTCTGGATCGGAATCCCTCATGGTTTCGTTTCGTCGTTCAAGCGGAAGACGCCCACGCGATTCTGGGTCATCTCCACCACATAGAGACGCCCTTGCACATCGATCCACAGCCCCACGGGCGTGACGAATTTCTTCACCTCATTGGTGCGCGCATCGGTGAGCACATCGAGATAGCTGCCGCCGGCTTTGAAGACTTGGATGACTCCCAGATAGCTGTCGCTGACATAGACCCGATCCTGCGCGTCCACGGCGATGCCTTTCGGGCGATAAAACTCGCCTTTATCCACTCCCCAATCGCCGATGAAGTTCACAAACAGCCCCTCGGGATTGAGAACCTGGACCCGCGTGTTCAGCACATCCACCACGCACAGGTCGTGCGAACGGGTCTGGGCGATGGAGAACGGAAAATGAAACTCCCGCTTCTTGGTGCCGGGAGTGCCGATGATCTGCCGCAGTTTCCGCGAGGCGAGTTCGTAATGCAGGATGCGATGGTTGTCGTTATCGACGATGTGGCAGGCGTCGCCGGCTTCATCCACCGCCAGATCCGTGGGATCGGCGGGCTTGTTGTTGCGCGGCGGGAGATCCAGCTTGGCGATGAAGGCGGCGTTGGAACCGAAGATCTGAATGCGATGATTTCCCGAGTCGGCCACATAGACCCGGCCGGAGGCGCCGACCGTGATGCCGAGAGGGCGGTTGAACTGGCCGTCGCCGTTGCCTTTCACGCCAAACTTCCCGATGGCCTTGCCGTCCGCGTCGAACGATTTGACGCAGTTGTTCAGGCCATCGACAACATAGACCGTGCCGCTGGAGGAAACAGCCACATCGCTGGGACTGCGAAAATCGCCGGTGAGGTCGAAGAGATGCTCGACCGTGGCAGATCGCGAGACGACGAGCGAAAAGGCCAGCACGAGACTGATATTCATTAAACGCATACGCTGACTCGGATTACGGCCCTTTCGCCACGGCACCGGCCTACGGTCCGGGTTTGATGAATTCCGGCAGGAAGAAGGTCTTGTATTTCTCAATCATGCCGACCACTTCGTTGCTTTCCATCGAGGCAATGCGCTCGTCCGGATAGCCCAGTTCACGGAACGAGAGAATGGGCTGGTCGCGCCGGTGGCAATCATCACAGACATGGGGCTTCTTGCTGTTTGCCTGATGGATCATCTGGAGCGCTTTGGATTTCTGAAATTCGTTGAGGGTGGGCTGCACTTTGACGAACTCGGCGGCGAAGGCAATCCGGTCGTCGGTATCCACCCGGGAGAGTTTGCCATCGACGCGCTCGAACGGGACGATCTTTGCCGAGTAGGATCCCGGCCGGGCATTGGTCACCGGACTGCTCACGATGTTGCCGGTTGCGCGATCATACCATTTGTAGGCCGGAGGCGCCTTGGGATCGTCCAAGCGGACATGGCAGGTCTCACACGCCATGAAGAAGGCGTGCATGTTCCAGAAGGCGCGCGTTTCCTTCACTTTGTCGTGCGGCATGTCGCCATGGCACTTGATGCAATGCGACCGTTTGTCCGGCTTGAGTTCAAAGTCGATGTGGTGGAAATGTCCGGCGAGGCGGATGGTGTCGATCACCCGGTAACCGAGGTAATGCTTGACGCGCTCGTTGCTGGCAAAAAGGGTTTTTTGCAGCGACTTGATGGTGCCCTGCTGCTTCTGGGCTTTGAGCACCTCGACCTGTTTGCGCTCCGCCCGGCGCTTGGAGATTTCGTGGACCAGATGGCCAAAGGTCAGGTTCCAGATCAGGACCATATAGACAATGGTCAGGCCGAGCGAGAACACGATCAGGAGAAATCTAAGAAATCGCTTCATATTGCATCTCCTTTCGCCGCCTCATCTGCCCCGTGGTGCCCGTGCGGAGGTTTGATTTCGGCGGCGTAGCCGCATTGCTTCATCACTTCGACGTAATGCTGGTAATGTTCCTCAATCATGAGTTCCTCCGTCAGGTAGCCCGAGATGAAGGCATAACCCATCGGAAAGACCGAGGTCGAGAAATGCACGTTGTACCAGTGCCAGATGAACAGGAAGAGCGCGGCCAGGAGCGCCTCGTCGCTGTGGGCGATGAGCGCGTAGTTGATCGCCTCGCCCGTCAGGAGCCTGGCGGAAAGAGTCTCGTTCCAGAGAATCATGCCGGAACTGCCGATGATGAGCATGCCCCAGAAGGGCGCCCAATAATCGAACTTCTCCTTCCAGGTCCATTTCGCGCCCTGCGGGCGCTCAGTGGTCATGAAGAGGAGGTATTTCGCGAGGTCAATGACGTCCTTCAAATCCTTCAGGTTGGGCACCAGCGGCTGGGTCAGGAACAGCATGAAGACGTTTTTCACGGTCAACTCACCCCGGCGCTTCATCGGTATCAGGTCTTCCTTGAGGATGTGGTATCCCAGGTAGAAAAGGTGGTAAATGAACAGGATCACCAGCGTGGCGCCGGTTACGCGGTGGACGAGCGGGGCGTATTTGATGCCGCCAAAGAGCGCGTAGAGATACGGCGCCCACTCGGCATCGTGGAATCGCAGCGGCATCCCGGTCAGCACCAGCAGGACCACCGTCACCGCCAGGATGATGTGCTGGATGCGCTGGTTCACCGAGAACCGGTAGAAGAGCTTCTCGCCGTTCTTGATCTTGATCTTGTATTGGCTGGACATGGGCTAGCTCCTCTTCTGGAACGTCAGGTTCGGAAACAGGCGCCGCAGCAAATCGAGGAAAATCACCAGCATCAGCGGGAGCAGGACTCCGCCGGTCAGGACGATGAAGAAAACCGTGACGTAGAACTGCCCTGGATTGTGTTCCTGTGAAAGATCCGCGTGGACGTTGAAGGTCGCAAACTTGGACGTGGCGTCCGGATGGCAGTCCGCCGTGGCGCAGGTCTGGACTTTGTGTTCCGGATGCGTGCTCGAACGCGGATCCTTGCGGCTGAGCATCTGGTGAACCGATTCGCCCTTGCGCACATGGCAATCGAGGCAGTCGGGCACCCGCTCATCGAGGAAACCCGCCGCCTTGCCGTGGAAGCTGTCGTCGTACGAAATCGCCGCCAGCGTCCGCAGATTGTGCCGGGCCACCAGGTCGGGGTCGTTATGGCATCGACCGCACATCTCGGCGATGTTCTTCGGGTTCCGAATTTTGTGCAGGCGGGTTGTGACGTGGTTGTAGTATCGGAAGATGAAATCGTCCGATTCATGGCACACCCGGCACCGCCCGAGGGCGCTTTCCGAAACGCCAGCGTGCTGGACCGAGCCAAAGGCGACCGGGCGCCAGAGCGGATTGTCGTGGCAGTCCTTGCAGTCCGGATAATCCTCGGCGTTCTTCTTCAGATTGCCGTTCTGGTCGTATTTGCTGTGCACGCTCGTCGAGAGGAACTTGGCCGCATGGTCGTGGGAGAATTTCTTCGCCGTGGTCGGCTCCACGATGTGGCACTCGGTCATGCAATTCACCTTCTTGGCCGGGTCGTGGGGAATCTTGTCAATGTCCGTGTGGCACCCCTGGCATTTGACCTGGCTATGGACGCTGCTGTTGAACGTGTCCTCGTTCACATAGCACAGCCGCAGGGTGCCATCCTCGGTTACCAGGCTCAAACCGGGGTATTTGTGGCACATGAGACAGTTCCCCGCGTCGGCGGCCGGCGAAACCGTGTCGCCGAGCACCAGAAGAAATACCAGAAGAGCGGCGGCGCATCCGGACAGGTCTTTCATAAGTTCGAAGGTTTTGCCGCAGGGATTGCGCAAGCCCAAGCTCGTGTCCCGGTCAGATCAAGCGCCGGCCTGGCTTGCGGTTGGAGAAGGCAGGGATGCATTGAACTTTTAGTCCGACTTGAATCGACCCTAGCACCGGAGACTCGGTGTAATCGCGAGGAGTGACCGGGGGCAACACTGCTCATTGTCACATGCTTGCTGGATGTGTTGGAGCAATTGCTCATTCTTCGTATCGATCTTCGGTCATATCTATGCATTGGATAAGGCAGAATCGGCTATACCGATTTTGCCCAAATAGAGTCATTTCATGCCATCGGCTGGATGAAGAGGCGGGCGGCACGGGTTTCCACCCCGCCCCCCGTGCCTTGGAATCCCAAAAAGAATTCCGCACCCCTGTCGCAGTGGCGTTCCTTGCATCGAGGCCAGCCTTCGCTGGGGCCGCTGATCTGAGATTTTTGAAAAATGTCCTCAACCCCCGGGCAGGCGCGCCGATCTCTCGGTGAGTGAAACTGAACGCGCCTCTTAACGGCGGGACGAAACATTCCGATCTCGTCCGCCGCCGGGTAGGACGGACGCCGGATCGTCCCCGAGTCAGCGCGCCCTGAACTGTCCCATGCCTAAATCAAACGAAATCCCTGTGAAACTGCTGGCCGATCGGCTCACGAAGCTGGCCCTGGAACTCAACTTCGTCGAGCCGGGCAAGGATGCCGGCTTGCTGCCGATCAACTGTTTCATTTCTGAGATCGAGGATGCCCTGCGCGGACAGCCCGCGCCGGTGGAACTGGCGCAGGCCGTGCGGCAGGCGCGCCAATGGCTCGACAAGCTGTTCGACACGACGGTGGCCTTTGACGCTTCCACCATTGCGCAGCTAGGCGAGTGGCAGCCTTGGATGGCTTCGGCGATCGAATGCTGGCAGAATCAACAGCCCGCTCCCAGCCTCCCGCCTTCATGGGGTGGCGCCGGAGCAGGTGCTGCCACGGATCAAACAATGCCGGGGTCTGCAATCAGTTCACCCGCCGCGTCCAGTGCGGCCATTCCCGGGCCGGCCGACGGAGCCGAGTTGGCCCTGATCCTCAACCTCGAATCCGATCAAGATCTGCTGCGCGAATTCATCAATGAATCGCAGGAACATTTGCAGAACATCGAAAACGGGGTGCTGGTGCTGGAGGAGAATCCCAAGGATGCCGACACGCTAAACTCAATCTTCCGCGCATTCCACACCTTCAAGGGCGGATCAGGCTTCCTGAATCTCACTGCCATCAAGAACCTGGCCCACGAACTGGAATCCCTGCTCGACGCCGCCCGCCAACACAAGCTGGTCATCGACTCCGCCATCATCGACCTCATTCTCGACGGCGGCGACACGCTCAAACAGTTCGTCGCCGAGATCAGCGTCCAACTAGGCGGCCATGACGCCGGCCAGGAAATTCTCGTCCCCACGCGCCGTCTCATCGAACGGGTGAAGGCGGTCTTGAGCGGGGATGCGAACGCGTCCTCGCCAGCGCACCCGGACACCGTGGCCCAGGCTACCCCGTCTGCTGAGACTCCCGAGCTTCGTGCCGCAGGGAACGTCCCCGGTCCAACTGCCTTGGAGGCCCGCGGAATCGCCGAGTCTGCCGCCGGTGCTGCCGTGGCCGCCGCCCCGCCGCCCCTCATCCCCTCAGGCCAACAGACCAAGCAGGGCGCCTCCTCCGTCCCGCCGGGCAACGGGGCCGGTTTCGTGAAGGTGGACACCGTCAAGCTCGACGCCCTCATTGATCTGGTTGGAGAACTGGTGATCGCGGAATCCATGGTGGTGCAGGATCCCGAGATCATCACCGTGCAGAGCCGCAACCTGGCCCGCAATCTTGCCCAGTTGCGCCGTGTGACCAGCGAACTGCAACGAACCGCCATGGCCCTGCGCATGGTGCCGGTGCGCTCCACGTTCCAAAAGATGACCCGCGTCGTGCGCGACCTGGCGGCCAAGCAGCACAAGCAGGTGCAACTCATCCTCAGCGGCGAGGACACCGAACTGGATCGCAACATCGTCGAGGAACTGAGCGATCCGCTGGTGCATATGATGCGCAATGCCGTGGACCACGGCGTGGAGACACCCGCAGCCCGCAAGGCGAGGGGCAAGCCTGAACTGGGCGCCGTTCACCTGCGCGCCTTCCATCAGGGCGGCAACATCGTCGTGCAAATCCAGGACGACGGCAACGGCCTCAACAAGGAACGCCTCCTGGCCAAGGCGCGCGAGAAGGGCATCATCAAGCCCACGGATAACCTGTCCGAAAAGGAAATCTGCGACCTCATCTTCGCCCCCGGCTTTTCCACAGCCGAGCAGGTCACCGACATTTCCGGCCGCGGCGTCGGCATGGACGTGGTGCGCCGCAACATCGAGAAGCTGCGCGGCAAGGTCGAAATCGACACCGTGACGGGGCAGGGGACGACCTTCACCATCTATCTGCCTCTCACCCTGGCCATCATCGACGGCATGATTGTCAGCGTGGGCGGCGAGCGTTTCATCATTCCGACGCTTTCGGTTCGCGAATCGTTCCGTCCCAAGCCGGAGACGATTTCCACGGTGCATGAGCGCGGTGAGATGGTCAACGTGCGCGGACGGCTCAGCCCCTTGCTGCGGCTCCACCAGTATTTCGATCAACCGCCGAAGGTCACGGACCCGGCCCAAGGCATCATCATCGTGGTCGAATCCGGCGCGCAAACCCGCTGCCTGATGGTGGACGAGTTGCTCGGCAAGCAGGAGGTCGTCATCAAGAGCCTGGGCGGCGCGCTCAAGAAGAACGCTGCGCTGGCCGGTGGGGCGGTGCTGGGTGACGGACGCGTGGGCCTCATCTTGAACGTGGATGCGCTGGTCAAGTTGAGTGCCACCCCGGGTCTGGTCGCGGCTTGAACTCAAGCGATTCCAAAGCACGCCGATTACCTGCTGACAGCCGGCAGACCGGTAACCGAATCAAATGAAAACTATGCCATTAGAAACAGTTGCTCCCAACAGCCAGGCCGCCCGGGCCGGCAAGTACCTGACCTTCGGCCTGGGCCGCGAATATTACGGCGTGCCGGTGCTCAAGGTCCGCGAGATCATCCGCCTTTGCGACATCACGCCGGTGCCGCAGATGCCCGACTACGTCAAGGGTGTCATCAACCTGCGTGGAAAAATCATTCCCGTGGCCGACCTGCGGGTGAAGTTCCGCCTGGCCAACACCCTGAACACCGACCTGACCTGCATCATCGTCATGCAGGTGTCGCTCCCCGACAGTTCCAGCACGCTCATGGGCCTGATCGTGGACGCGGTCGAGGAGGTCATCAACATCACCGCCGCCGACATCGAGCCGCCGCCGGATTTCGGCACGGCGCTGGATGCCGATTACATTCTCGGCATGGCCAAGGTCAAAGGCACCGTCAAGACGCTGCTCGACATCGACCGCGTCGTGATCGCCGTCAACGTCAACGAGGAACACGCCGTCCTAGCCTGATGGATTTTCCAAGGCCCGGTTGGGTCTGCCTCGCGCCATGCCTGTGAAGAATTCCTGCCCAAACATCCGCAGTTCACGCCGGTTGGCGTTCAGCCGCGTCTCGTTCCCGCTTGGCGTCACCCGCCTGCCGGCTGAGGCGGCCAAGCGTGTCCGCGAGCGCATCCTGGCACCACATCGCTCCGCCTGAGGCCCAACCATGCCCGCACTTGCCACCACTCCCGTCCTGTCGCCCGAGACTTACGAGTTCATCGCGGGTCTCGTTTACGAGCACAGCCGCATTTCGCTCGGGTCGAACAAGCAGGCGCTGGTATCCGGCCGGCTGGCCAAGCGGCTGCGGCAATTGGGGCTGGAGACGTATGAGGAGTATTGCGACCTGCTTGAATCGGGAAAGCGGCCCGACGAACTGAGCGTGCTGGTGGATTTCATTTCCACCAACCACACCCATTTTTTCCGCGAGGCGCAGCACCTGGATTTCCTCCGGGACCGCGTGCTGCCCGAATGGATGCCGAAGCTGGCGGCGCGCCGCGAGCCTCTGCGCGTGTGGAGCGCCGCCTGTTCCTCGGGCGAAGAGCCGTATTCCATCGCCATCGTTCTGGCCGAGCATGTCCGCCTGCGTGGTCACTGCGCCTGGAAGATCGAAGCCTCGGATATCTCGACGCGCATCCTCGACCACGCCCGCAAAGGAGTTTACCCGGCGGAGCGCGTCACTCTCCCGCAGCCGGATCTGCATGCGCGCTATTTTCAGAAGGGCGTGGGCGCCAGCTCGGGCCATTACCGGGTGAAGGACGCGTTGCGCTCCCAGGTGACCTTCCATCAACTGAACCTGCTCCAGGCTCAGTATCCGGTGGCGCCCGCGCAGCACGTCATCTTTTGCCGGAACGTGATGATCTATTTCGATCAGACAACGCAGAAGGAACTGGTGGACAAACTGGTCCGGCAACTGGCGCCCGGCGGCTGCCTGATCGTCGGCCATTCCGAGAGCCTGCTGGGCATCCGTCACCCGCTCAAATCGGTGCAACCGGCCGTTTACCGGCTGGACTAGATGAAGGCATTATTCATGAAACCGAATTGGCACACTGCCGGGAGCGGACGAAATCATTCACCTCCCCGTCGAGCCGGCGGCCCGCGCACGGCCCGTCGGAGCCTGGCGTAGGCGCCGCACCGCAGCCGTTGAAATCATCACATGTCAAACACCCTCACGCCACCGTCGTCGTCCAGATGGGTTGTGGCCGCGCCGAAGAAGGGTCTCGTCGTCGGGGTGGGCGACATGCTGGCCAGCAACGACGCGAACGCCGGACTGGTGACGCACTCGCTGGGATCCTGTGTGGGCGTGACGGTTTACGATCCCGTGGCCAAGTGCGGCGGCCTGCTCCACGCGATGCTGCCGGATTCGTCGCTCAATCCGGCCCGCGCCAAGGAACGGCCGTTCATGTTTGTGGACACCGGGCTGCCGGCCCTGTTCCACGCGGTGTACGCGGTGTGCGGCCTCAAAGCGCGCCTGGTCGTCAAGCTCACCGGCGGCGCACAGTTTCTGGATGAAAAGAAAATTTTCAACATTGGCGAGCGCAACGTCGAGATGGTGCTCTCGCTCCTCGCACGCAACGGCGTCAGGCTGTCCGCCAATGTCACTGGCGGCCACGAGAGCCGGACGCTCCGGCTCGATCTGGCCAGCGGCCACGTCCGGCTGGATGTGCCGGGCCGCGACCCCATGCTGATATGAAGGCCGAAACACTCATCGCCCAAGTCAAGGATCTGACGGCGCCTTCGCCTTCCGTCGCCAAGCTCGTCAATTCGTTGAACCGTGCGGATGCCGACGCGGACGAGGTGGTGCAAATCGTCAACCAGGATCCCGTGCTGAGCGCCAAGCTGCTGTCCATCTGCAATTCCGCCGGTGCCGGCGCAGCCCACCCCATCGCTTCCATCAAGCAGGCCGTGTTCTTCCTGGGTTATCGGGAGATTTACCGGCGGGTTCTGTCCATCGGTTTCGGCGATGCGCTCGACCGCGCCCTGCCCGGTTACGCGATCGGGGACCACGAACTGTGGCGCCATTCGCTCGTCACCGCGCTGGCCACCCAGGCGGTGCTCGCCGAGGCCCGCACGGATTGTTTTGAGCCTTCGGTGGCCTACACCGCCGGCCTGGTGCATGACATCGGCAAACTCGTGTTGAACGAAGTGCTCGACCCCGCCACGCAATCACGCCTGCGCGCCCGTATCGAACAGGAAGGCCGTTCCCGGCTCGAAGCCGAACGGGACGTGCTGGACACCGATCATTGCGAGGTCGGCGCCGTGCTGCTGCGCCGCTGGCGCCTGCCGGAGGAACTGGTGGAAGCCGTGGCCAATCACCACTGTCCCGTCACGTGTCCGCGCCCGCAGATTTCGGCCGTGGTCCACCTCGCCGATTGTGTTGCCCATGAAATCGGCTCGGCTCCGGGCTGGCACTCCCACGCCGTCCGCGCGGACGAGGCCGCTGCGCAATCGCTCGGTCTGGGGCCGGAGAAGTTCCAGCTCATCCTCCTCTCGGCGCACGAGTCGCTGCAAGTGGTGAACGAACTGGCCCAGGCTGTATGAACCTCTCCACGCGCAAAATCCGGGTGCTGGTGGTGGATGATTCCGCCGTCGTGCGGAAAATGATCACCGACGCCCTGAGCGGCGACCCGCAAATCGAGGTCGTGGGCACGGCCGTGGATCCCTACGTGGCGCGCGACAGGATTGTGGAGCTGGAGCCGGACGTGCTGACGCTCGACATCGAGATGCCGCGCATGGACGGTTTGACGTTCCTGAAGATTCTGCAGCAGCACCGGCCCATGCCGGTGATCATCATCAGTTCGCTGACGCAGGCCGGCTCGGCCAAGGCGCTCGAAGCGCTCGAATACGGTGCCGTGGAGGTGCTGGCCAAACCGGCAAGCTCCTACTCCATCGGCCACCTGGGTGAACACCTGGCACGCCATGTCAAAGCTGCCGCCTCGGCGCGGCTGACTGGTCGCCGCGCCGTCCTGGCCCCGCCGGTGCGCCGCGTCGCGGCCCCCTGTTCGGGGGACTGGCACCGGCGTCAACTGGTGCTCCTCGGAGCGTCCACCGGGGGAGTCGAGGCGCTGACGCAAGTCCTCACCCATCTGCCCGATGGGTTGCCCGGCATCGCCATCGTGCAGCACATCCCGCCCTTCTTTTCCCGCGCGTTCGCGGAGCGGCTCAACGGCCAGTGCGCCATCGAAGTGCGCGAAGCCGCGGACGGCGATGAGTTGCTCCCGGGCCTCGCCCTGGTGGCCCCCGGGGATTATCACATGACGGTGAACTGGACCGGGGGCGGCTATCGCGTGGCCCTCAACCAGCGTCCGCCGGTCCATCATTGCCGGCCGGCCGTGGACGTGTTGTTCCGCTCCGCCGCCTCGTGTCCCGGCATCCGCGCCGTGTCGGTTGTGCTCACCGGCATGGGCACCGACGGCGCGCTCGGCATGAAGGATCTCAAGGCCATCGGCGCCCGCACCATCGCGCAGGATGAAAAAACCTGCGTCGTGTACGGCATGCCCCGCGCCGCCGTCGAGCTTGGCATTGTGGATCAGGTGTTGCCGCTGTCGCACATCGCCCCGGCCATCGTCGAAGCGGCCAACTCCATGTCTGCCGCGTCCAACACTCACCCCCATTCACCGTCAATCAAACCCACCGTTCACTCAATCGCTCCATGACCCAAACTCCCGCAACCTTCAATCTGCCCGCGGCCATGAACCAGCTTGTGCCGCATGTCTTCAGCACGATGCTTACACTCGAAGCCGCCCCCGCTTCCGCCGGCGCGCCCCCGCACGGGGAACGCGTCTGTGGCACCGTCGGCCTGGGCGGCGATACCGTGAGCGGCTCGATTTACCTGCACCTCTCCGAAGGCCTCGCCGGCCGCGCGACCGCCGCCATGCTCGGCCTCGATGACGCGAGCGCGGCCAGCGCCAGTGACGTCAACGATGTGGTCGGCGAGCTGACCAACATGATTGGCGGAGCACTCAAGTCTGCCCTGTGCGATGCTGAGCGGCCTTGCGCCATGAGCCCGCCGTCGATTGTGCGCGGCCAGGAATTCGCCATCGAAATGCCGCCCGGATTGCGCTCCGAGACCTTTCTTTTCGACTGCCAGGGCGATCTCTTCGCCGTCGAAGTTTACCTCAAACTCAACTGAATTATCCCCATGCCCACCAAAATTCTCAGCGTCGATGACAGCAAAACCATCCGCATGATTGTCAAGCGCACGTTCGCTCCTTACGACGCCATTGTGAGTGAAGCCGCCAACGGCGAGGAAGGACTGGCCAAGGCCGCCGAGAAGCCCGACCTCATCGTGCTCGACATCACCATGCCGGTGATGGACGGTGTGACCATGCTCACCAAGCTCAAGGAAGATCCCGAATTGAAGAACATCCCGGTCATCATGCTCACCGCCGAGTCCGGCCGGGAGAACGTGGCCTTCATCGCCAAGCTGGGCGTGCGCGATTATCTGGTGAAGCCCTTCAAGGACGAACAACTCATCGAAAAGGTCGCCCGCGTCGTCCCGCTCCAGAAGAAGGTCGCCTGAACCGCAGTCCCAACCCATGCCCCCCATCGCACCCAACGAAGATTTCGCCAAACGCTACGGCATCGAAGCCGTCCCGGAAAGCGTCCGCCGTCTCGGCGAGCTCGTCAGCCGCCCGGACGCGACCGTCGAGGAGATCACCAAACTCATCTGCCAGGACAAGGAGTTGAGTGACCGGCTCCTGCGCGCGGCCAATCCGAAGGCCGAATCCGAGGCGGATTATGATTTCACCACCGTCGAAGAAGCCCTGAACCGCACCGGGGTCGGCAGCGCGCTGCTCCTGGCCATGCACGACCCGCTTCTGCGCGCCGTCCATAGAACTTTCTTGACGATGCTGGGAGTCGGGTTGAAACCACTGATGACCCCCGTGTTGCCCATCGAGGGGGAACACGTCCTTTGCGAAATCGTCTTCACTGGCAGGGCCACCGGCGCCGCCGCCTTGCGGCTGACGCCCCAGACCGCGCTGCGCATCGCCGCGCAGGTGCTGGGAGTGTCTCCTGCCGATCTGGGCGACACCGCCGCCATTGACGATGTGATCGGAGAACTGAGCAACATCGTGGTCGGCAACTTCAAATCCAACCTGTGCGACGCCGGTCTCAAATGCAAACTCAGCCCGCCCGCCATCACGCGCACCAGCAATTTCAAGCTGCGCTCCAACGCCAATAACCAGGCTCAACGGATCGCCTTCCACGCCCCGGACCTCGATCTCTTCGTGGATCTGAACGTCAACCCTTGGAACGACTAGGGCACACCCGCACACCTGTCCGCCATTTCCCTGCGCCGCTGTTACCCTGGGCCGAACCAAGGGAGTTCCGCTCCTTTTTCCTGTGCCCGGCCCCAACGAAAGCCCTGAGCCGACGGCGACGCATGGATTGATGACTGTGCCGTGGGAAAAATGCGATCCTCACCACGCTTGCCCGCGCGGGAGAGGGATCAAGTGCTCACCATCTCAAAGCCGGCCGCCGGACCAATCTGGCTGGCGCGAAGATTCCTGCTGCGGGCAAGACGGACGGTTGGTCGCTCGTCTCGTTCCTCCAAGGCGGCCCGGCGGCGCAGCGCGAGTTTTTCTATCAGTCGTTGCGTAAGTTCATTCGACCGTCGCAACCAAGAGAGAGGCAGGACGCGTCTGTCCCAGCGCGCCGTTCGTGGCCCCTCGGAAGACGCGGCGCGCTGGGACAGACGCGCCCCACCCAGTCCGGGTGTCGTTGATCCCACACTGCTGGGCAGTATCGGCTGGCCGCAATTGGTTTGACGAACTGCGATGGAAACAGCCGAATCCCGAGCATGAACCAGTTCCGATTCCTCACCGTGGCGGTCGGCGTGCTCTGCGCTCTTTTGCGTGCGCAGCCTTTGCCTGCCGCGGCAGCGCCGGCGTCCAAACCCAACATCATCGTCATCCTCGCGGATGACCTCGGCTACGGCGATCTCGGTTGTTATGGTCATCCGACGATGCGTACTCCGAATCTGGATCGCATGGCCGCCGAAGGAATGCGCTTCACCGATTTCTATTCCGCCGCGGAAGTCTGCACGCCGAGCCGCGCGGCGTTGATGACCGGGCGCTATCCCGTGCGCAGCGGCATGGCCAATGATCGGTTCCGCGTCCTGCGCACTCGTTCGACAGGTCAATTGCCCGCTGACGAAATCACTCTTCCGGAAGCGCTCAAGTCGGCTGGCTACGCCACCGGCATGGTGGGCAAATGGCACTTGGGCGTGTGGTCCATCAACCCCGCCGGCCATCCCCGCCGGCACGGATTTGATACGTTCTTGGGTCTGCCGCATTCCAACGACATGGACGCCACCAGCGCGGCGCCGAAGGGCGCGCCGGGCCGTCCGGACCAGGATCCCGCGTGGTGGAACGCTCCGCTGTATCGCAACGAGGAACTGGTGGCGCGTCCCGCCGACCAGCCGCAGTTGACCCGCCTCTATACCGAGGAGGCGCAGCGGTTCATCCGCGAACAGAAGCGCCGGCCGTTCTTTCTCTATTTCGCCCACACCTTCCCGCATGTGCCGCTGTTTGCTTCTGGGCAGTTTCGCGGCACGAGCCGGCGTGGTCTCTACGGCGACGTGGTCGAGGAACTCGATGGGAGCGTCGGCCAGATCCTGGAAACTCTGCGCCGCGAGGGATTGGCGGAGAACACGCTGGTGTTCTTCAGCAGCGACAACGGCCCGTGGCTCATCATGAACCAGCAGGGAGGCTCCGCGGGACTGTTGCGTGAAGGCAAAGGCAGCACTTGGGAAGGAGGCATGCGCGTGCCGGGCATCGCGTGGTGGCCGGGCAAAATCAAGAGCGGCGTCGTCAATACCAACCTGGCCTGTCTCATGGATCTGTTCCCCACTGCGCTGCAACTTGCCGGTGTGCCCGTGCCGAACGACCGCGTGATCGATGGCTACAGCCTTGCCGATGTGCTGCAAAACGGGGCGGCCAGCCCGAGGCGCGCGATGTTCTTCTATCGCGGCACGAAGCTCTATGCCGTTCGCAAGGATCAGTGGAAACTGCACCTCTTCACCCAGAAGGGCTACGACCAGCCCAAGCCCGACGCGCATGAGCCACCGCTGTTGTACGACTTGAACATCGATCCGGGCGAGACTTTCAACATCTCCACCAACCACCCGGCGGTGGTGGCTGATCTGCGGAAAGAAATCGACAACCACCGTGCCACGGTTGTGCCGGTGCAATCCCAGTTGGACTCCGTGGAGACTCTTCCGGCAAAGCAGTGAAAACCATACCCACCGTCCTCGCCATCGTCTTGGCGTGTCTGCCGCGTTTTGCCGCCGCCGCTCCGCCCGCCCGCCCCAACATCCTTTTCTTCCTGGCGGATGACTTCGGCTACATGGACACCGGCGCCTACAATCCGAAGACGTTTTACGAAACGCCGAACATTGACGGGCTGGCAAGGAAAGGAATGCGCTTCACCAGCGGCTACGCGGCGTGCCCGGTCTGCTCGCCCACGCGGGCCAGCATTTTGACCGGCAAGTATCCCCAGCGAACCGGCATCACGGATTACATCGGCGCCGCGCAGCCGGAGAATTGGGGGCGCCCCACGAAACTGCTGCCAGCGCCCTATCAGGAAAGACTCGCGCTCGAAGAAACCACGCTGGCCGAGGCGTTCAAGGCGCACGGCTACGCGACCTTCTTCGCTGGGAAGTGGCATCTTGGTCCCACCAACTACTGGCCGGAAAACCAGGGCTTCGACAGCAACATGGGCGGCATTGACCGCGGTGGGCCCTACGGCGGAAAGCAATACTTCTCGCCTTACGGCAATTCGCGCCTCCCCGACGGGCCTCCGGGCGAGCATCTGCCGGATCGCCTTGCCACGGAGACGGCGAAGTTCATTGAGGCAAACCGAGACCGGCCGTTTCTCGCCTACCTCAGCTTCTATTCGGTCCACACGCCGTTGATGGCACGCGAAGATTTGAGGAGGAAATACGAGGCCAAGGCGAAGACGCTTCCCACCAACAGCCCGGCGTGGGGCCAGGAACGCGAGCGCAAGGTGCGTCTGGTGCAGGACCACGCGGTCTATGCCGGCATGGTCGAGGCAATGGACCAGGCAATTGGCAAGGTGCTCGCCGCGCTGGATCGTTCCGGACTGGCGGAACGCACGATTGTGGTCTTCATGTCCGACAACGGCGGGCTTTCCACTTCGGAGGGGCACCCCACTTCGAACCTGCCGCTGCGTGCGGGCAAGGGCTGGCTCTACGAGGGCGGAATCCGCGAGCCGTGGATCGTCCGCGCGCCTGGCGTAGCCAAACCGGGCAGCGTCTGCGACACGCCCGTCACGAGCACCGATTTCTTCCCGACCCTCCTCGAACTCGCCAGCCTGCCGATGCAACCCGGGCATCATCGCGACGGTGTCAGTCTTGTGCCCTTGCTCCAGGGCGGTGGACTGGATCGCGGTCCGCTCTTCTGGCACTATCCGCACTACGGCAACCAGGGCGGCGCTCCCGGCGGCGCGGTGCGCGAGGGCGATTGGAAACTCATCGAGTGGTATGAAGACGGCGGCTGCGAACTCTTCAATCTCCGCAATGATCCCGGTGAGCAGACCAACCTCGCGGCCCAAGAGCCCGAGCGTGTGAAGACGCTTCATGCCAAGCTCAAGTCCTGGCGCAACGAAGTCGGCGCAAGGATGCCGGCCACCAATCCAAAATTCAGTCAAGGCGCGGCAGACCCGCAGCGTGCCGACAGCAAAAACAACCGATGAAGCTGGGCGTATTCATGCCGGGATGTGTTCCGTTCGTGGCGGACCTGCTCACTGGCAGGCGTATCTTCGTCGATGCCGATGGGCGTGCCTGCCTGCTCTACTCCGTTGCCGGCGCATCCGGCATGGCCATCGCTGAGTTGGCTCGTGCCCGTTGATCCGTGCCCGTTGATCCGTGTTGAACTTCCAGCCACCAACCCTGCATTCTCCCTTTCCATGATCCACCGCTGCCTTTCGTTCGCCATTGGATTCGCGCTGATGTCCTGGACTGCATCGTCCGTTTTCGCGGCTGCCGCGGCGGCGAAACCCAACATCGTGCTCCTCTTCGCCGACGATCTCGGCTGGAAGGATGTCGGTTGGAACAACGACGGCGGATTCATCGAGACGCCAAATCTCGACCGGTTGCGCAGAGAAAGCATGATGTTCACCCACGCGTATGCCGCGGCGGGCAATTGCGCGCCGAGCCGGGCCTGCCTGCTTTCCGGCAAATACACTCCACGCCACGGCGTCTATGCCGTGGGCGATACGGATCGCGGACCGAGGGCGAAATTCCGCACGCTGCCGGTTCCGAACAACCAGCAGCTCGCCCCGTCGTTTGTGACCCTTGCCGAGGCGCTCAAGGCGCAGGGCTACGTGACCGGCCATTTCGGCAAATGGCATCTCGGCGCCGACGCCAAGGGCACCGGCCCGCGCCGGCAGGGTTTTGATGTCAGCCCTGCCGGTTTGATTCCGCCCGGCGGCGAAGGTGATGATGAAGGGGCAGGGGATGCCGCCGTCGGAAGACGGTCCGCCCGCAAAGCAGGTCAGTTCGATGATCCTAAAAAAGTGTTCTCCATCACCCGCGCTGCTGCTGCGTTCATCGAAACCAATCAGGCCCGGCCGTTCTTCGCCTACGTCGCGCATCATGCCGTGCATACCGCCCTGCAAGCCCGGCCCGAAACGCTGGCCCGTTTCGAGGAGAAGGCGAGGACGGCGAAGCAGCCGCACGTGAAGCCCCTCTTCGCCGCGTGCATTTACGAATTGGATGACGCCGTGGGCATCCTGCTCAAGAGATTGGCCGATTTGGGCCTCGACAGGAAGACGCTCGTGATTTTCACCAGCGACAATGGGGGCACCGGCCCGTCGCTGAACGAGCCATTGCGCGGCGCGAAAGGTGGCTACTACGAAGGTGGCATTCGCGAGCCGTTTCTTGCGCGCTGGCCTGGAGTGGTGAAGCCCGGCACGCAATGCGACACGCCGATCATCAACGTGGATCTCTATCCCACCTTCATCGCGGCGGCTGGCGGCACGCCCGCTCCGGACCTTGATGGCGAGAATTTGCGGCCGCTTTTCCAGGGAGGCACGAAGCTGCGGCGTGAGGCGGTGTTCTGGCACTTTCCCGGCTACCTCGACAATCCGGTGCCGCGCGGACGCGATCCGGTTTTTCGCACCCGGCCCGTGAGCGTCATCCGCCAGGGCGATTGGAAGCTGCACCTTTACCATGAGGAATGGCTGCTCGATGGCGGTCGCGCCGGATTGGCCACCAATCGCGCGGTCGAACTTTACAACATCGCCACCGACATCGGAGAACGCACCGACCTCGCGCTGAAGGAAACGAGAAAGCGAGATGAACTCCTCGACAAATTGATCGAGTGGTTCAGAACAACCAGGGCTCCACTCCCGACAAAACCATGAAACCTCTCCGACTCCTCCTCTCATGCCTGCTGGGTATTTCCGGGCTCGCGATCACGGCGGCGGAGAAGCCCAACATCATCGTCATTCTGGCCGATGACATGGGTTTCTCCGACCTTGGCTGCTACGGCGGAGAAATCCGGACTCCGCATCTGGATGCGCTGGCGGCGGGAGGGGTGCGGTTCACGCAATTTTACAACACCGCCCGTTGTTGTCCCACCCGCGCTTCTTTGCTCACGGGATTGCATCCGCATCAAGCTGGCATTGGGCACATGATGGACGACCGCGGTTACGACGGGTATCGCGGCAACCTGAATCGTCGCTGCGTGACCATCGCTGAGGCGCTGAAGCCGGCCGGCTACCGGAATTACGCCGTGGGCAAGTGGCACGTCACGCCGGGCCAGTCGGCGAAGGATCTGGCCGAACAGCACAACTGGCCGTTGCAGCGCGGCTTCGATCGCTACTACGGCACAATTCACGGCGCGGGCAGCTACTGGGATCCCAGCGCCCTCGTCCGTGACAACCGCCAGATCACGGCCGTGAACGATCCGGAGTATCGCCCGAGGGAGTTTTACTACACCGACGCCATCAGCGACCACGCGGTGCGGTTCATCCGGGAGCACGCGCGCGACCATACTGCGGCACCGTTCTTTCTCTACGTCGCGTTCACCGCGGCGCACTGGCCCATGCACGCCAAGGAAACGGACATCGCGAAGTATCGCGGGCGTTATGACGCCGGCTATGCGGCCATCCGCGAGGCACGTTGGGCCAGGCAAAAGCAACTGGGCGTGGTGGATGCAAAATGGCTTCCCGTGCCGCTCGTGGGCGATTGGGACAAGGTGAAGAACCGCGAGTTCGAGACGCGCTGCATGGAGGTTTATGCGGCGATGGTGGATTGCATGGACCAGGGCATCGGGCGCGTGATTGCCGAACTCAAGCAGCAGGGGCAGCTCGACAACACGCTCATTCTTTACCTGCAAGACAACGGCGGCTGCGCCGAGACGGTGGGCCGGGGTACGAATGCCACCGCGCGCACGGAGCGTCCGTCCCTACCGCCGATGCCACCAGATGATTTTCAATACAGCAGCACGCCGAAGCAGACGCGCGATGGCCGGCCGGTGCGCATGGGCTACGGCGTTTTGCCGGGTGGGCCGGATACTTACATCGCCTACGGCCGCGAGTGGGCCAACGTCAGCAATACGCCGTTCCGCGAATACAAGCACTGGACGCACGAGGGCGGCATCAGCACGCCGCTCATCGCGCACTGGCCTGCGGGCATTGCTCCATCGCGCCGCAATGCTCTCGTCTCCGAACCCGGTCAGTTGGTGGACATCATGGCCACCTGCCTGGATGTGGCGCGGGCGATCTATCCCGCCGAGCATCGCGGCGAGAAAATCAAGCCCCTCGAAGGCATCAGTCTTCAGCCGGCTTTCGTCGGGCGTCCGTTGCCCCGAAACAAACCGCTGGTGTGGGAGCACGAAGGCAATCGCGCCGTTCGTGATGGAAGGTGGAAGCTCGTCGCCAAAGAGAATCAGCCTTGGGAACTCTACGATCTCGGTGCCGATCGCACTGAACTCCATGACCTGGCCGCTGCGCAGTCCGACCGCGTGAAAACGATGGCGGCGACATGGGATGCCTGGGCCGCCCGTGCCGACGTGCTCCCGCTTGGCGCCTGGCGCGGCAAAGGCGCGGCGAAAAGCGAGACGCTGAGCAAGGAACGTCGCTTCGCGCTCAAGAGAGGGGATCGGCTCAGCCGCGATCAAGCCCCCGCCATCGCCGGACGTGCTTTTACCATCACCGCCAAGTTCGACACCGGCCCGGCCAAAGACGGAGTCATCGTGGCTCAGGGCGGCACGGCCAACGGGTATGCGCTATATCTCGCCGATGGAAAACTTCACTTCATCGTCCGCAGCAGCGCCGGCATTGGCACGGCGAACACTGTCGGCACCGTGACCGGAGCGCACACCGCCGTGGCGCGGCTCGATGCCAATGGCGTGCTCACGCTGAAGTTGGATGGCCAGATTGCCGGCACCGCCAGCACACGGGGTGCGATGGCCGCAATGCCTGTGGATGGTCTGGATGTCGGGGCCGACACCGGCGGTGCTGTTGGTCCCTACCGCCCGCCAAATCCATTTACCGGTAACATCCAATCGGTGATCATCGAACTCGACGAACCATGAATAACGTTCCACTCATCATTGCCGGGATTCTCTCCTCCATCGTCACGTTGCCAAGTTTGGCAGGAGAACCCGCTGCCTTCACCTCCCATTCCGCCGGTCAGGCGGATGTCGTGGTCAGTCACAACGGCGCGGATTATCTGCGCTTCGGCACGGCGGTCTGGGGGCCGAACTGGGCGTGGACCAGCGTGCAGGGGAAGACGCAGAGCGAGAATGGAGCGACGGTCGGCATGCTGAACTCAACGGTTGGCGGCACACCCTTGCAGATGATTTTCCGCGCGGCACGAACGGCGCCGAACCGCCTTGAGTTGAATTATGAGTTGAAGGCGGCAAAGGACGCCGACCTCACACTGTTCGGGGTGGAGTTGACGCCGGGAGAAACTTTCGACGGACGCGAAATGACGATCGAGTCGCAGGGGAAGCAGACCGCCGTGCGCACTCCGTTCGGCAAGCGCGCCATCGGCGAACAGGTGAGCGCGCTACGCTGGGCCGACGCCGCCGGCGGACGGACGGTGATGCGCTTCGATCCGCCTTGCGAATTGGTGGCCGATGGCGCGTTGCGCATCGTGTTGGCGAAGGAGCATCTCAAGGCCGACTCGATCCGGCGGCTGGCGGTGAGCGTGGAACTTCCCGGCGCGACGGAGTGGTTTTCCAATCTCAACGATCTTCCTGACGAACCCGGTCTGGCGACGTGGTATCCGTGGCGCGCGACCGGAGACGCCGCCGACAGCGTCCTCAGCATGACCGACTGGATCGAGAAGCCCGCCGGACAGCACGGGCGCATCAAGAGTCAGGGCGAGAAGCTTACTTACGATGGCAAGCCCATCAAACTCTGGGGCCTCAATCTCTGCTACGGCGCCTGCGCACCGGAGAAGGCGCTGGCGGACAAGCGCGCGGCGTTTTATCCGCGCTATGGCATCAACTCGGTGCGCCTCCACAAATTCGCCGATGGCACGGGGTGGGCGGGCATTCAATCGAAGGAAAGCGCCGCCGAGTATGACGCCGCCGGCCTCGACCGCATGGATTACCAGGTCGCGAAGTTCAAAGAGACCGGCATCTACGTAAAACTCTCGGCACATTTCGGCACCATCAAGCTCGGTCCCGCCGATCGCCGCGATGTGCCGTTCCTCGACGAGTTCGGCAGCTTCGAGGACAGGAAGAGCGACCGCGTCACCGCGGCGGCCAGCGCGTTCTTCTATTCGCCGGAATTGCAGAACCTCCACATCCGGCAAATCGTCAACCTCCTCCAGCACACCAATCCTCACACGCGCCTGACTTACGCCGCGGACCCGGCCATCAGTGCGGTGGAAATAATCAACGAGCAGAGCGTGATGTTCTTCACTTCGATGGCGCCGCTGAAGCAAAGCGCCACAATCCGCCAACGCGTCGGGGAGCGTTTCTCCGGCTGGCTGAAGAAGAAATATGGCAGCCACGACGGTTTGGTGAAAGCCTGGGGTGCGAAGAGTCTTGATGGCTTCGAAAAGGATGGTTTCCCCACCGGTGAACATCTCGACAAACAGAACATCCTGCCGTTGGGCAATCCGTGGTACTGGGATCCCGAACAACTCGCCGGCTCGCAATCCTTCCGCAAGCAGCGCCTGCTCGACACGCTGCAATTCCTCTACGAGTTGCAATGCGAGGCTTACGACCGCTACGTCGCGGCAGTGCGCCAGGCCGGTTACGACGGCGAAATTCTCGGCTCGAACTGGCAGGCGGGCCGCGCCTACAGCCATTTCGCCAACCTGCACACCGACGCGCGCGTCGGCTTGATTGACCGGCACAACTATTTCGGAGGAAACGGTGGCGGCACCGGCAAGTTCAGCGCGGCATCGATGCTAACGCGCGCCGGCTCCGGCTCGCTCAGCTCCGGTCTGCAACAGGTGGACGACCGGCCGTTCATGCTGTCCGAGTGGATTCACGTCTTTCCCAACGAATGGGGCGCGGAAGGCCCGGCCATCATTGGCGCGTACGGCATGGGGCTCCAAGGATGGGATGTCTCCTACCTGTTCCAGAACGGCGACAACGCCACGTTTAGCAAACAACTTGGCGGCAGCGCCTGGGATGTGGCGGCCCCGCAAATCCTCGGCACATTTCCCGCCATCGCGCGTCAGGTCCTGCGTGGTGATGTGAAGCAATCCGAGGTCGTGGCGGTGCGCAATGTCCATGTGCCGTCGCTGTTCGAGGGCAAGCTCGCCTTCGAGGACAAAGTCAAACAGGGCTACGACGACAAGGAACTCGACAGCAGCGCAGTGTCCGCGCAGGCCCTGGCGGTGGCGCGTTGCACGGTGAAGTTCACCGGGCGATTCGAGGAAACGCCCGCCTTCAACCTGAAGCCATTCCAGCAGGACGGTTTCATCGTCTCCTCGACAAAGCAGCTTCGTTGGAAGGAAGGCGGCGCCGGCAAGACCAAAGGCTACTTCACGATGGACACCGATGGCACCAAGGCCGTGGTCGGCTTCGCCCAAGGCCAGACCTGCCGGCTGGGCGAAGTGACCATCACGTCGCAATCGCGCTTTGCGATTATCTACGTGAGCGCGCCCGAGAAGGACGGCAAGGTTGTCACCTCGCGCCGCCTGCTCGTCACCGCGCTGGCCCGTGCGCGGAACACCGGGATGAAATTCAACGTGAGCGGTGATGAGTTGCTCGACAAAGGCAAAGGCCCGGTGTTGATGGAGCCCGTGAAAGCCACCATCGCCCTCGCAGGCCGGCGCGTGACCAGCGTGCGCCTGCTCGACCACGATGGGCGGCGGACGGAGAAGACCGTGCCGGTCGCGAAGGGGGAGTTCACTCTCGACGGCGCCCGCGACCAGACACCGTATTACGAGTTGACCATTGAATGAACGGCTGACCTCCATGAATCCATCCATGAAAGCGCTGACAATTCTTGCCGTGTTCGCCGCGTTTTTCGCGCAGGCGGCGGAACCAATGAATGTCCTCCTCATCATCGCCGACGATCTGCGCGACACGGTGGGCTGTTATGGGAACTCCGCCGTGAAGACGCCGAACCTCGACCGGCTGGCGGCTCGTGGCGTGCGGTTTCACCGAGCCTACGCGCAGTATCCCGTCTGCAATCCCAGCCGCACGTCGTTCATGACCGGCCTGCGCTGTGAGCAGACGCGCGTTGTGGAGAACACCGTGGCGTTCCGCTCACGCCTGCCGGATGTGATCACCATGCCCCAGTTGCTCCGCGGGCGCGGCTGGCACGCGGCCTCGTACGGCAAGATCTTTCACGCAGGCGAGGCCGCCGGGGAAGTGCGCGACGGCTGGCTGGACCTTGGCAAGTCGTGGGACGAGGCGCTGATGTTCCAGCCCACGCCCGCCGGGCGCAAAGGCGACGTGCGCAATCTCACCGGCGGCAAGCTCAAGTGGTGCGCGGTGGGCGCGATGGAAGGCACCGACGACGACCAGCCCGATGGCCAGAACGCGCTCCACGCCATCGCGGCCATCGAGAAGCAGACCGCCGCGGGCAAGCCGTGGTTCGTCGGCGCGGGCTTCCATCGTCCGCACGATCCGTTTCTCGTGCCGAAGAAATACTTCGAGCTCTACCCGGCGGGCTCGCTGAAGCTCTATCGCGATCCGGCGGACATCACGACGGTGCCGGCGATCTCCATGTCGGGCGGCGGCTTCCAGACGGCGTTCGATGCCTTCACCGATCAGGACCGGCTGGATTTTCTGCGGGCCTATTATGCCGGCGTTTCGTTCATGGATGCGCAGGTGGGCCGGTTGCTTGACACGCTCGACCGGCTCAAGCTGTGGGAGAACACCGTGGTCATTTTCGCGGGCGACAACGGCTATCATCACAACGAGCGGAACTGGTGGAACAAGAACACGCTGTTCGAGCGCAGTTGCCGCGTGCCGCTCATCGTCGCCGCGCCGGGCGCACAGGGTGGGAAGACGTGCCAGGGCCTGGTGGAACTGGTGGACCTGTATCCGACCGTCGCGGACTATTGCGGCGTGAAAGCTCCGCATGCGCTCGCGGGGAAAACCCTGCGCCCGCTGCTGGAAGACCCGGCCCGGCCCGGCAAACACGCCGCGTTCACTCTCGTGATGCGCGGTCAGAACAAATACGGCCAGACCGTGCGAAGCGACCGCTGGCGTTACACGCGCTGGAGTGACGGCACGGCGGAGCTTTACGACGAAGCTGAAGACCGCGAGGAAACCCGGAATCTTGCGCAAGAGGAGCGTCAAGCCGCCACGGTCCAGGCGATGCAGAAGCTTCTCGATGAAATCGGCCCATTCCGACCAGCGGCCTCCGATCCGGGCAAACCGATTCCAACCCACCCGTAGCAACGCGTGATCCTAAATTCCGCAGTTGGAATTGAAGGAATTATCATCAACCACGGATGCACACGGATACACACGGATTTCCACCCAGCCAATTTTCTCACCTTCCGGGTGAACCCATCGTTCACCGCAAGTGCCTGGCATCCGTACTGCAATGATGAAAGTTGGCGCACGGACGACAAAGATTTGGAGTGCGGTGACTTGTCACCGCTTTCATCGCTTTGGCGACTTGTCGCCAAAGCAGGGCCGCGTTCAACGGCTCAGGACAACCACCGGACGCTCTCGCGCGTTCAACGGCGACAAGTCGCCTGCGCGAAAGCGGCGAGAACTCGCCCCACTCCAAAGGCTGTGGTGGCGGCGTCAGCCGCGCCAGGTCCATCGGTGTTCATCCGTGGTTGTCATTCCCCGCTCAGTTCTATGAAACGAATTATCCTCGCATCTATTCTGCCGTGCCTGCTCGCATTAAGTGGAGTCGGGCCCGCTGCCGAAGCAAAGCGCCCCAACATTCTCTGGCTCATCGCCGAAGATTTTGGGCCGGAGCTCGGCTGTTACGGCACGGCGCAGGTCTGGTCGCCGCACCTCGACCAACTCGCGCGCGAAGGCGTGCGCTACACGCGCGCCTACATGACCGCGCCGGTCTGCTCCGCGAGCCGCTCGGCGTTCATGACCGGCATGTATCAGACCACCATCGGCGCGCACAACCACCGCTCGCATCGCAATGACGGCTTCAAGCTGCCTGACGGCGTGCGCGTGTTGCCTGACTGGATGCGCGACGCCGGCTATTTCACCGCGAACCTCGTGACCTTGCCGCCGGCGTGCGGCTTCAAGGGCACGGGCAAGACCGACTGGAATTTCCAGCGCGAGGGCAAGGCATTCGATTCGGCCAACTGGGCGGACCTCAAGACGAACCAGCCGTTCTACGCGCAGATCAATTTCAAGGAGACGCACCGCAACTTCGGCGGGCCGAAGAAAGCCGATCCGGCGAAGGTGGCCGTTCCACCATACTATCCCGATCATGCCGTCACGCGGCGGGACTGGGCGGAATATCTCGACGACGCCAGCGAACTCGATCGCAAGGTCGGCCTGATCCTCAAACAACTCGCAGCCGACGGACTCGCGGACAACACCATCGTGATGTTCTTCGGCGACAACGGACAGGCTCACGTGCGCGGCAAACAGTTCTGCTACGAGGAAGGTTTGCACGTTCCGCTCATCATCCGGTGGCCAAAGGATATTCCCGCACCGAAGCAGATCAAGGCCGGGCAGGGGAGCGACCAGTTTATCGAGTCGATTGACTTCGCGCCGACCATGCTTGCGATCGCCGGGGTGAAGAAACCCGCAAAGATGCAAGGACGCATTTTTCTCGGCGACCAGGCTGACGCGCCGCGCAAGCGCGCCTTCGGCGCGCGGGATCGATGCGACGAAACGGTCTTCCGCCTCCGCACCGTGCGTGACGCGCGCTATCGCTACATCCGCAACTTCACGTCCGACCGTCCGTTCCTTCAGGCCAATGCCTACAAGGCCAGGCAGTATCCCGTCTGGAACCTGCTCAAGGAACTCGATGCACAAGGCAGCCTGACGCCCGCGCAAAAATATCTCACCGCGCCTACCCTGCCGCCCGAGGAACTCTACGACCTGGAAACCGACCCGCATGAAATTCAGAACCTCGCCGCCTCCGACAAGCCGGAGCATCAAGCCGCCTTGAAACGCCTGCGCGGCCTCGTTGAGAGATGGATAGAAGAGACGAACGACCAGGGACGTGAATTTGAATCGCCCGAAGTGATCGCCGACGCCATCGCGCCCGCGGTCAAGCCGAAGCCGCGGCAGGACAAAAACTGAGGCCAGCGCAGCGCTCCGGTTCGAGGATCCTCGGTGCGCCATTTGGGAAGCGTGGAGGCTACCCATGAACCTTTGTCCCCGTAGCGGCGTCTCGGCAGAGCGCCGCCATCTCGCAGAACGCTGGGAGAGTGCGGCAGTCTTTGATTCGCTCCAGAACTGGCAGCTTTCCCGTTCAGCATGGGGCTATGTCGGACGTTTCAGGAAACAAGCGGAGGGCGGCAAACCTGACCGCTTGAAGCGCCTGCAAGGCGAGACGACGGCTGAGTTGGACGGCTTGAGCCGCTCGATTTTGAGCAAAGCCTTCAAAGGAGAATTGTGACATCGCGCTTTCCAGAATCCCGACGATTTCGATGGGCGACGTCTATTACCTCCGCCACGCCCCAAACCCCATCAGCAAACCGGAGGTTTTCCACCACTGCCCGGTGTTCAGAACCCCACCCAGTCCACTTTGATGAAGCCTGCACGACATCAAATGGGATCGCACGCGTCCCGGCGACGGCCTCGTGGCACCCTCACTTGGGTCACGGAAAGGGGGCCGGAGATACGATGGAGCAAAGTGCCCGGCGCGCGGCCGGAGCCCACCGGGCCAGGCTGCTTTGATGGCTCAGCGCAGAGTCTCGGCGAAGAACGACTTCATCGCATCCCACGAACGCTTGTCCGCCTTCTCGTTGTAGGCCGCGCCTTTGGAATTGTCGTGGCCGGCATTCCAGTCGGTGAAGCTGTGAACGGCCCCGCCGTAGGAAATGAGTTGCCAGTCCACTCCGGCGTCGCGCATTTCCTTTTCAAACCCCGCCACCTCCGCAGGCGGCACATGCGGATCGTCCGCTCCGTGCAGCGCCAGCACCTTGGCTTGAACCTTCTTCGCTGCGGCCGGCATCGGCGTGGACAATCCGCCATGAAAACTCACCACGCCCTGCACCTCCGCACCGCTGCGCGCCAACTCCAGCACCGTGGTGCCGCCGAAGCAGTAGCCGATGGCGGCCATGCTCGACGGATTCACGCGGGGATTCTTCCGCAAGGTTTCAAGCGCCGCCAAGACGCGCGCCCGCAACAACGCGCGGTCGCCTTTATATTTTCCGGCCAGCGCCGCGGCGTCCTTCGGGTTGTCGGCGCGAACGCCTTTGCCGTAGATGTCGGCCACCAGCACGGTGTAACCGAGTTCCGCGATGAGCGCGGCGCGCTTCTTCTCGTAATCGGTGATGCCTTTCCATTGATGAACAATGAGCACGCCTGGCCGGGGATTGGGTTGCGCGGTGTCGTAGGCCAGAAATCCTTCGAGCGTGGTGTCGCCCTGCTGGTACTCGACCGTTTCGGTGCGAACGGCCGCCCAGCCAGACTGGCAGGCCCAAGCAATCGTTATGATGGTGATAAGTTGCTTCATGCGGCTACAATCTGGCGAAGCATTGCGCCGCGTCAACTGCAACTTGCTCGCGAAAAAGCCACCCTCCAGCCCGGAAAGTGCAGCTTCCATGAAAATCGAGATTAAGTTTGAACGGATTCTTCCCGAAGGCTACCGTGTCGCCTGTGAATTGGTTTGCGAAAAGTGTCGCGGTGCTGTTGCTGGCCCTCTGGGTGCCAGCCACCATGCATTGCGGGCTTGAATCGCTGCCGGGCATCGAATTCCTGTCCTGCTGTCTGCAGGACGACGCTAAGTCTGGGCCGGCGCCAGCACATCAGGACAACGACTGTGAAACCGACGCCTGTGCCACCGTCGAGTCCGGGCTTTACAAGCAGGAGGATTCGGCACAGCCGCTCTCCCTTCCGTTGCTGGCGTTGGCCGTCTGGATACGGGCCGCTGAACCAATCACGGATTCCACCCCCGCCCTCATTCCTGCCTCCTCGGCTCCGCCGGAGCTTCCCAAAGTCTGGCAGTTCTCCCATCGCACGGCACTTCCGCCGCGCGCTCCTTCCCTCGTTCCCTAAACGGTCCCGTTCGGGACGTTTTCGCTGACGCTTCCTGTCCTGGATCTTCCTGATGGCTGTGGTGTGCCTGCACGCCACGCGTTCTTCCCCTGTCGTTGTGTTGTGTCCGTTGGTTTCGAGTTATGAAACAGAATGTGATCTTGAGATGGTGTCGGTTGTCTGCCTTGGCGGTGCTGATCGCCGGTGGGGCGCGCCTGGGATTCGCTGCCCAGACGCCTGAATCCACGGGCTCGAATGTGCTCACGCTGGAGAGCGCCATCCGGCTGGCGCTGGAAAACAATCCGGAACTCCGCGCTTCCGGCGCACGCGTGAACGCTGCCGCTGGGCGGGCTTACCAGGCGAAGAAGTGGACGAATCCTGAATTGGAGTTGAGCGCCGAAGACTGGCCGGTGAACAACGGCGGCGGTTTCTCGAACGCAAAACAAACCATCGGCATTGCGCAGACGCTGCCGTATCCGGGAAAGAAATCCCTGGACAAGCAGATTGGCGGCGCGGGGGTGAAGCTCTCGGAAGCGGAACTGGCCGTGCGCCGGACGGAAATTGTCCGGGACGTCAAGGCGGCATTCTTCCGGGTGCTGGCCACGGAGCAGTTGGTCGAGGTGTCCACGCAACTGGTGGCGGTGGCGGAATCGTCTGCGGCCACGGCGCGGAAGCGGGTGGACGCCGGCGCCGCAGCTTACCAGGAGCAGTTGCGCGCCGAAGTGCAGATGGAACAGGCGCGGATCGAACTGACGGGCTTTCAGCGCGAGTTGGCGATGGCGCGGCAGATCTTCGCCACATTCCTCGGGCGGCCTGAAACGAGCCGGGCCAGGCTGGCCGGGGCGCTGGCGGAGACACCCGATGTGAGCGTGACAGAAGAAACCGCGCAGGAGCGACTGGCGAAGCATCCGAGCCTGAGCGCCGCGCAAGCGAATCTGGACCGCACCCAACTGGCCAACCGCCGGGCGCGGCTGGAGCCGTTTCCCGATGTCAAGGTGGGGGTGTCCGGCGGGCGCCTCGGCGAAACGGACCAGTCCATCATCCAAATGGGCTTCTCCCTGCCCCTGCCCATCATCGATCGCGGCAAGGGCAGAGAGCAGGAAGCGCGGGCGAATATGAACGAGGCGGAAGCGGAGTTGCACGCCGTCCAGCAGCAGTTGCAGCGCGAATGGGCCAATGCGCTGAATCGTTACCGCACGGCCGCCGAGCAAGTGGCCAATTACCGCGAGCGAATCCTGCCGAAGGCGGCTGAGGCGTCGCGGTTGGTTCAGACGGGCTTCGAGGAAGGCAAGTTCAACTTCATTGACCTGGTGGACACGCAACGCACCACCGCCGAAGCGCGACTCGCCTACCAACAAAAGCTGCTCGAAATGAACATTGCCCAGGCGGAACTGGAAGCGTTGCTCCAACCGCAAACTCATCAACCTTCAACCCCCAAGTAAAGACTCACCATGAACACAAAAGAAAATCGCGGTCGTAGCGGGGGGGGGGGCGGGGCCGGCGCCCACGGCTCGGTGTTGTGTAAAAAAAAAAACGGGTGGGCCGAACCCCGCCCAGCGG
>JBBRWD010000049.1:0-47527 GCA_038249465.1 Limisphaerales bacterium
GACGCTTGGTCCCAACCCGCACGGGTAGGGCGCGTCTGTCCCCAGCGCGCCGTCGGGTTGGCCGGGAGTGGTTCGCGGCGCGCTGGGACAGACGCGCCCTACCCAGCCCGGGTGTCGTCCATCCCACTGCCTGGGCAGTATCATTCGGGACAGGACATTCACGCTGGAGACATCGTCCGCTATGCCGGTGTGGCCAGCGTCATCGGGTTCGTCAACGATTCCGGCGAGTATCTTACCGGGTTCGGTGCAGCGGAGTGGAGCTACTTGGGCACGGGATTCATGATGCGTCAGGAGAACGGCGCACTGATTTTCTTGGAGGAGGCTGATGAGGATCTTGATTTTGTCCAACGCCGCCTCCTAAGAAACTAGGTGTGTAAGTGGCTTCATGGTTGGGGCACCAATTGGCAGTTGAGGGAGGCGGCCATGTTTTGCAGGCGGGCGAGCTTCTTGCGTTTCATCTTTTGCTCCTCCCTGGCGAAGACTTCCGGGTTGAAGGGTTGTTTGAACTTCAGCAGATGCCACAGGCTTTGCGCCGCCAGCCGCGCCGCCCCGGCCAGGAATATGCCGCTCCTACGGAGCTTGAGCATTTGTTTTGGACGCTGTGCTACAACGATGCCGCGCCTGCGGCACTCAGTTGAGGCGCTGCTACGCCAGGTTCACCGGATCGATATCCACCGTCAGCGTCACGTCGTCGGGCAGGACCAGTTCCGCGCTGAGCTTGGAGAGGACCGCGCTGAGCTTGGACATTTGCCGGGTGCGCAACATGATTTGGTAGCGGTAAAAGGTTTCGGCGCGCAGCAACGGCGCCGGCGCCGGCCCGGCGAGGACGAGATCCTTCCAGCCGCCCACGACTTTCTCGATTTCCTTGCGCAGATGGCCGGCGGAGAACTTCACCTTTTCCTCGTTGCGTCCCTTGAGCATCAGCAGGGCAATGCGGCTCAAGGGCGGATAGCTCAATTGCTTTCGGAACTCGATCTCCTGTTCGTAGAAGCCGACGAAGTCATGGCGCCGCGCGTATTGAATGGCCGGATGAAACGGCGTGAAGGATTGCACGAAGACCTCGCCCTCCACATCGCCGCGCCCGGCCCGTCCCGCCACCTGGGTGAGCAACTGGAAGGTCCGCTCGCCTGCGCGAAAATCCGGGACGTGCAGGCTCAGGTCGGCATGGATGATGCCCACGAGCGTCACGTTGGGAAAATGCAGCCCCTTGGCGATCATCTGCGTGCCGACGAGGATGTCGATCTTGCCCGAGCGAAAGTCGCCGAGGATGCGGCGGTAATCCTCCTTCCGCTTCAGCGTGTCGGAGTCCATGCGCTTGATGCGCGCGTGCGGGAATAGCTTCGTCAGCGTGTCCTCGACCTTCTCCGTGCCGAGCCCGGAGTAGCGGATGGCGGGGTTGCGGCATTTCTCGTTTGGGCAGACCGACGGCACCTTCTGCTCGGTGCCGCAGATGTGGCAAAGGAGCTTCTGCGCCTGGCGATGGTAGGTGAGCGACACGCTGCAATTCGGGCACTCGGCCACGTAGCCGCAGAGCGGGCATTGCAGCGAGGTCGAGAAGCCGCGGCGATTGAGGAAGAGAATGGTCTGCTCGCGCCGTTCGAGGCGCTGGGTGATGGCTTCCTTGAGCTGGCCGGAGAAGACAGGGGTGCCCTTCTGCTTGCGATTTTCCTGGCGCATGTCCACCACGCGCACCAGCGGCATCTTCTGGTCATCCACCCGGATGGTCAGTTCGAGGAGGGTGTATTTGCCGAGATGCACATTGTAGAAACTCTCCATCGATGGCGTGGCGGAGCCGAGGACCACCACCGCGCCTTCGCGCTGCCCGCGCACCACCGCCACATCGCGGGCGTGATAGCGCGGCGCCTCCTCCTGCTTGTAGGAATGCTCGTGCTCCTCATCCACGATGATCAACCCGAGCGGGTCCACCGGCGCGAAGATGGCCGAGCGCGCGCCGATGACAATGCGGGCGCGGCCCTGGCGGATCTTGTGCCATTCATCGTGCCGTTCGCCCGCGGAAAGATGGCTGTGCAACACCGCCACCAGCGTGCGCAGCGGCCCGCTGCTGAAGCGCGCCTTGAAACGCTCAACTGTCTGCGGCGTGAGCGAGATCTCCGGCACGAGCACGATGGCTCCCCTGCCCTGCTCGAGCGCGTGCGCGATGGCCTGGAGATACACCTCGGTCTTGCCGCTGCCGGTGACGCCGTGGAGAAGGAATGACGAATGACGAATGACGAATGACGAAGCGGATTCCAGGCGCGGCTTCCCGGCTTCGACATTCGTTATTCGACATACGTCATTTCCGCCATCCAGCGCCTTGACGATGGTGTCGAACGCCCGGATTTGCTCGGGATTCAAGGAAAGTGGCTGGGTGGCCACGATGGTTTCGTGCGCGTAGGGATCGCGCTCGGAAACTTGTGGCGCAATGGTGATGAGGCCCTTGTCTTCCAGTTTGCGGGCCGTCTCCGCCGTGGTGTCGGTCAGGCGCAGTAACTCCTGCAGCGGCAGTTCGCGCCATTCCTCGATGACGCGCCAGACCTCCTCCTGACGCTTGGAGAGCTTGGGCATTTCCGCGGGGGGCGGAACGACGCGCACGAAGAGTCGCTCACGCCAGCCGGAATCCTCCTTGCGCACCGCCTCGGGCAGGACGCTTTTGAGCGCGATCTCCACCGGGCAGCAGTAGTAGCCCGCAATCCAGCGCGCGAGGTCGAGCACCTTGGGCGTGACGAGGCTTTGCGCGCCGACCACTTTGGCGATGGACCGTAGATTGGTGTGGGTCGATTCCTCGATCAGCGATGTCACCACACCGGGCACCTCCCGCGGACCAAACGGCACCTTCACCCGGCTTCCGACCTCGATCCGATCCGCCAACTCTGGCGGAATGGCGTAGTCGAATTCCTTGCGGAGGGCGATTTCCAATGTGACGCGCGCAACCATCGGCGGGCACCGTAACGTCCGACCGTCATGCCGTCGAAGGGAATTGGAATTGGTTCTTCCAACTATGTTTGCCTTGCGCGGCAGGGCTGCCCTTGATGGTGCCGTTTAATCCGAACTCCGAAGTTGGCTGGGGAGCGCACCCGCCCCGGGTGCTGTTTTCCGCGCCCTCGCGGAAAACCCGGTGCGTGCTTCGATGGTGCCGAATCCCCGGCTGTAGAGACGGTTGAACTCAGATTCAACTGTGGGCATCGAGCGAAGAAGTGATCAACCACGGATACACACGGATGGACATGGATGTCAGAGTGGTGGATTTGCGCACCCTCCGGGTGATCCACTGGCTCTCTCCATTTGCTTGGCATCCGTGTCCATCCGTGTGTATCCGTGGTTGAAATGCATATTCCAGTGAAGGATGGCTGGAGAATTCGGGCGTGCTGTGCTGGATCGCGACTGCAATTGCGGATTCAAAAAGAATGCTGGCGAAGCCGCCTGGCTCGTTGCCAGCGAAACAAGGCGAGGACCGATCCCAAACCGGCAAAAAGGCCCAGCGCCCCGTTCACCGGCTCAGGCACCCCGGTCACAGCCACCGTGAATCCGTTCACCGTGGAGACGCCGAGCGCGGACATGTCGGCATAAAACAGGGTCCAGTCTCCGTTGGGATTCTGCCCGGTGAATGAACTGAAGCTGGCGCTGCCGGCTGCATCAAATGACGACGCGCTGGCCTCGGGATCAATCGCCCGCCCATCGGGCTGCCAGATGCCGGTCAACTGGCCGCTGGCGTTGTAGGCCGGGCTGTTGTTCTGGTAGAAGTGAACATTGGCGGCCCCGGCTGAACTGAGTGTCAGGGCGAAGCCGGGATTGGCGTAGCCATCGGGACTGCTGCCCGAGGTGGCCTCGCCGCGCCCCGGACGGTTGAGCAGAACGGTGTAGCCCGAATTGTGTGAGAGAAAGGCGTAGATGTCGCCATTGCGTCCGCCGGAAACATCCAGAGTGACACTCACCGACGTGATGGAGGTGGCGGCATCCGACAATGAGAAGCTGAAGGCCACGCCAGTCGCGTCGTTGTCCGGAATCGCGACGGCCGGACCGCTGTAGGTGTAACTGAGCGCGGCGGAGGCGGGCGGTGTCAAGGCGAGCAAGCTGGCCAGCAACACGGTTCTGAGAATAGGATGGTTCATTAGTACGACGGATAAACGGTGCGGTAAAACCGGCTGATCGCTCCGCCAGTGGTTTCGCGAAATTCAAACACCCCCACGCCAAACCCGGTGTTGGTGGTGGGCGCGGTCAGATTGGATTTTTTGGCCCACACGCTTCCGTCTGCAGACCACTGGATGGTGTAGGTGCGGCCGGGAATGCCGGCAAAGCGCACCACGAAGTCACCATCTTGAATCATCGGGCCGAAGACGACGTTCAAGGAAACCGCCGCGCCTGAATTGACGGTCACGGAAACAGTGCGGTTGGTCGTGCCGCCGCGGCCATCATCCGTCGTGACCGTGAAGGTATCAGACCCGCTGAAGCCCATGAGCGGAACATAGGTGAGATTGCCGCCCGAAACACTGACGGTGCCGCCCTGCGTGCTGGTGGCGCTGGCGCTAAAGGAAAGGCTGTCGCCATCCGGGTCGGTGGCCAACCTGGTTGTGACAAAGGTGACTGCGTGGTTCTTAAGCGTGCCGAGGCCGAGGTCGTTGAAGGCCGGCCGGTTGTTGAAGGTGAAACTGCCCCAGCGTGTGGACCATCGGCCGTCTTCGCCGGATGAGGGCGTTCCGCGCGTCATGGCAAACTCGTTGTACACCCAGAACGTGGATTCCGTCGCTGGATCGAGCGACATTCCGCTGTAGTCGCCCCAGCGATTACGCCCGACCCCAAACGTGCGAATGTAGTAGTCCACCCCCAGCGCGTTGGTGCCGGGCGGCTGCATCGTTCCCGCCGTGTCCGTGGTCAGTCGCCCGGTATAGAACGAACCGGCATAAAGCGTCGGTGCCGAGGCGGCGAAGCCGATGCCGATGTTGCCCCGGAAATCCACCGCGATGGACGGAAAAAAGGTGTAGGTGCCGGAGGCCAGTTCTTCTCCGCCGACATTGCCCTGATCCGCCAGCGACAGCGAGCCGAGGGTGGCCGTGTTGACGCGGACCCAATGCGCCGTGGCCTGGCCGGCATCCGTGCCCGACGGCGGCTTGACCGTGTTGACGACGTAGAGGTTGTTGCTGCGCCAGATGGCCTGGAGCGGGCGGGAATCATTCGCGTTGATGAGGGTGGCCGTGCCGGGTTGCGGCGCATCAAAAGTGCCGGTGGTATTGTGGATGTCGCCGAGATTGATGAACTGGGCGGAGAAAGCGGGCGCGGTGAGGGGAGCATCAACCCGGATGATTTGAAACAAATCATTCGCGCCGCTCGTCCAACCGCCGCTGATGAGAAAGGTGCCCGCGGCGGATGGCACGCCCCCAGAGCCAAAGACATGGGCCGGTTGGAGCGTGCCACCGTTCCCACTCGAAACTGCAAAGTAAGGATCGTGCAGCGTGAAGCTCGCTGCTCCACCCGTGAAGAGCGGTGTCTTGTTGATGATCCACAGTCGGGCTCCCATGTTTGAATTGTCGCTGAAGCGGAACATGTTCATCGTGAGATAGACCGCCTCCTCGTCCACCGCGAAACCGGGATAATCCGCCCAGCAGTCGGAGCCGCTGATCAAAATCTTTCCGTCGAAGGCCGCAAAATACCAGGTGCCGTTCGGGTCGCCGTCATCCGAAACAGCGAGCAGGAGGCGTGAAGCGGCCGGGGAGGACACCTTTTCCAGCGCCACCACGAGAAAGCGACCCGCGTGCTGGTCATAAATCACCTTCGGGTCGAACAGATTGTTCACCGGCGTGAGCGATTCGAAGAAACTGCCGACGTGAGTCGAGCCATTTTTGCCCAGCCGCTGACTGTTCTGCAGGGTGCCCGCCTTGGTGAACCATTGGATGCTGCAATTGACGACGTTGACCAGGTGGTTGCTGCCTGCCGCGCCACACGGGTCCGGCGGAATGTGGTTGAACCCGGTCAACGCTCCATCGGTGTCATAATTGATCGCATCAAAACCGCCCGCCACCCCGGGCGCCAGAGGATCGGTCCCTCCCGGCGCGTTCGTTTCTTCAACCAGGGAAACAAAATTGGCGACGCCAACCCCGTCGAAGAACATCGATCCGCCGGAAGGCCCGGGCGGAGGCCCGGGGAGGATGGTTTCGGAAATCGCATTCGTCTCCAAGGCGCCAACCCGCCAGGAAGCCGTGCTCAGCAACCCGGCGAGCAGCAGCCACCGGAGACAGGCCAGACTGAAGTCGCGGACCTGAGGAGAACTGACAGCAAGCATCGGACACGTTTATGCGAATCCCGGGAGGCGCACAAGTCGATTCCCAAGGGAACCTCGGAAATGGACGCCTCCTTGCACCACTCCCGGGCACAGGGGGCACGCGCTTCGGCCAACAGGCAAAAACATTCGCGGTTCCGGGATCGGCCAACCGCACATCGGAAGGGTGCACCTGGAGCGCTGGCATCTTGCCGGCGAGGTCTTCATTTGATGTGGCCAACGCGCCGGCGATTCGTGAGCCGGCGAAACGACCTTGCCTTGCGCGACCGGCAGAAGAACCGCGTTGCGGCGCCTCCGGTCAACCCTCCGGCGCGCGGCGCCTTCGCAGATCATCGTTTGCATCCACGAAACCGCCGCACGACGCGAGGTTCCGCTTCGTGACCATTTCATCTGACTCCGCCTGGGTCTCGCGCCACGTTGCTCCGAACCGTCAGGGCGCGGGTCTGGCCCGATAGAACCGCTGGCTGAACGCGCTGGCCGAGGGATCGGAGAATTCCGTCGGCCCCGGTCCGATGGTCACCACGGCCAAGGGATTCCATGTTGCCAAATCCGTTGAAGCTTCAATCACGAACCGCTGGCCGACCGGGCCGGCGAGGCGCAAGCGACCCGGGCCGCGGCCAGCCGGACCCGCAACGCCCAGGACGCAGGCAGCCCGTGCCAGTGGCGATGTTCCCGTGGAAATTGAAACACCGTCGAAGGACGCGGATCCCTCCAGCACCGAGGTGCTCGCCGCTGTGGGCGGGGCGATCGCCTGATAGGTCAATCGGCGCGCGGCGTGATCGAAGAACGGACCCCATTTCACGGCGTTGTTGACGGCATCCCATTCGCCGCCATCGCTGAGATCGCGAACCGTCCAGCCTGCTGGCAGGTGTTCTTCCACGGCATAGGAGTTCGCGGCGAACGGTGGCGTGACCGCCAATGTCACCGGCACGGGAACGTCCGCGACGAACAGGCCCGGCACCTGACGCCCGACGGACGGCGTCGCGATGCCCGGGACGGAGGTCGGCGCCGGGCCGGCCACAGCGATCGAGCGGCCACAACTCACCCACCACAACGTCCCGTTCGTCGCGGCGGAATCGATTTCGTAGCATTCGCCGCCCCGCCACAGGAACGCCGCGCGCGTGACGTAGTCGATCGGGATCGGATTCGGCGGCACGATCCAGTCCGAGCCGCGCCGCCAGGCCGAGGCGTAGGCGGTCACTTCGTCGATGGTCATTCGCCAGTCCGGCGGCCGGCCGTCGCGCACTTCGGCCGGATGGCACCCGACGACCACGCGGAATTGCTCGCCGGCAATCGGTGTGTTCACACCATCTGCCGAGGCCGAGCCGGTGAACGCAAAGACGCCCTGCGCGTCCTCCGGCGGAAAGGCCAGGTAGCTGAAGCCGCGGAATTCGGCATCGAAGAACGGCCCGAACTTCACCTTGCCCGTGAGGGGATCGAAGGTGCCGCCGTGGCTGATCGACATCAACTGCCAGCCCGCGGGCGGCTGATCTTCGACGGCGTAAACGCTCACATGGGCCGGCGGGGCGGCCAGGAGTTGAATCATCTCGAGCGCAATCACGCGCCGGACGAACGGCGCCGGAGCAGGACGGACGTTGAGGCGCACCGAGGCTTCCGCCGGGCCGTATCGCTCGGCGTCCGCCGGCGCGAAGCGCACTGAAAGGACGTGATTCGATCCCACGTTAAGCACCGTGCCGGGCGGCGGCGAATAGTTGAACGTGCCGGCGACGGAGGCGGTGGCATTGAGTTGCGCGCTCCCCAGCGGAGTGCCGTAAACAATGTCGGCCGGATGGGTCCAGGTGATCACCGGCGTTTCGAGTGCGAGGGAACTGATGAGGAAGCCGTTCGTCTCGTCCACCCGTCCGCTCGCGGAGACCCGCACGCCGACGATGTCCATCGACCCGTGCTCGCCCAAGCCCTCCTTGCCGGGCCACACGACGAGGTATCCGCCATTGAGGCTGGCGACGGCAGGATCGTCGTAAGGCCGCGGTGGCGGATTCACACTGAGGTCAAATCCGTTCGGCGTGACCACACCGTTGGTGGTGATGCGCGTCGCATAAAGCCTCGACGTGTCGTAGCCGTAGCGGCCATCCATCCACACGCAGAAGAACTCATTCGACGAAGCCGCCAACGAGGATCGGTACTGGTAGTTCGTCACGTTGCAGATCGAGAGTTCGCCCGGCAGCCCCGTTTCCCCCGACGCCGCGATCCGGCGCCCCCAGAGGTCGTATTGCGTGGTGTGCTGATTCCGCTCGTCAGCCCAGATGACGAGATAGCCGGTTTGATTGGCCGCGAGCGGCGCGCGGGTGGGAATGTGATGCGGCGAAATGCGGAAGCCGCCCGGATGGACCACCTCGCCACCGGCCGTGACGCGCGTGCCCATCACTCCGGCTTGCGACGTGCCCCAGACGACGAAGAAATCGCCGTTCAACGCCGCAACCGTCGGCGACCTCTCCGCGGTGTCGGTGGCGGCGATGGCCAGGCCGCCGGGATCCAGCACCACGCCGTCGCGCTGGACGCGCGTGCCGTAAATGTCAGGCACGCGGTGCGAGTCCGAATAAAACCGGTAGTCGTTCCACACCACCAGGTAGTTCGTCCCGTTGAAGGCGATGCGCGGAGAAGACTTGGCCTGTAGCGCGCTGCTGATCAGGATGCCATCAGGGTCGCGCACCATGCCGTCGGCGGTTACTCGCGCGCCGTACAACTCCGGATCCATGATGCCGACGTTGCCGCGGTCATCCTGCCACACAACGAAGAAGTCGCGGCCGTCAGAAGCCACCGTGGGCAAGTCCTGCCGGAACGGCGCGGTGCAGATACGAATTCCGTTTGGGTCGAGCACCTGTCCATCCGGCGTGACGCGCGCGCCGTAGATGTCGTAATCGGTGTCCCGGTTGCGGCTGTCGGTCCAGACGACGAGATACACGCTGCCGTTGGCCGCGATCGATGGCTCGACCTGATCGCGCGGCGCACTGCGGCGGACGACTGCCGGCAACACAGTGAGCACCGCCTCATCGCTGAACACGGTGTTGGCGGAGGTCATGACGCGCACGCGATAGGTGCCCGCGTCGGTGGATTGCACGCCGACCAGCGTGAGCAAGGCGTTGGTTTGGCCAAGCAGATCGGTGCCGTTCTTCTGCCATTGGTAGCGGAACGGCGGCGTGCCCGTGACCGCTACGGTGAAGGTCACCATGCTGCCCGCCATGAGGGTCTGGCTCGCGGGTGGTTGGGTGATCACGGGCGGCGATGACGTTCCGGCGCCCGTCAGTTCAAGATCGAAACTCAAATCGCTGCTCACGAGGCTCGCCTGGTGGACTTCCACGGCCACGACATTCGTGCCGGTGAGCAGCAGTGCCGGACTCAGATGGGCCGAGGCGACGGAGTTGTCGGGCATGACCGTGCTCGCAAAGGTGCCATAGGTGGCCGGTCCCGGCGGCAGGTTCACGCGAAATGCTTCGACGCCGTTCACGTAAACCACCGCGCCATCGTCGTGGACCAGACGCAGCGCGAGATTGGTGAATGCGCCCGCGTTGTTCAGCACGAACGCCCGCCGAAAGTAGGCGGTGAAAATCGGCGTGCCGTTCGGGGGCTGGCGCCGGAGGAGCGTGGCCTCGTCGCCGTCGCCAAAACCGAGCTGGGCGCGGCCTTCGGGCCAGGCGCGGTCGTCGAAGCCCGGCGCGCGCCAGGCGGCGCCCTGCTCGAAGCCGGTGTCGTTGTAACGCCAGGTGGACCCGCGCGAGATCAGCGGCGCGACCGGCAGCGGGCCGATGAGCGCGAGGTTCACGTTGTTGTTGGCGGCCAGGGCCACCACGCCCGACAGGCCCGGGGGCACCGTGGCCACATCCGCGTCGCCCCACGCGACGACCGTTCCATCGGCGCGCAACGCGAGGGTCTGACGGGCGCCGGCGGCCAATGCTACCACTCCGTCAAGCCCGGGCGGAGGGGCGAAGGCGCCGTCCGCGTTGCTGCCCCACTGCACCACCGTGCCGTCCGCCTTGAGCGCGAAGCTGCGGGTGGAGACTGCCGCAATCGCGATCACGTTGGACAAACCCGCGGGCACGGTGGTCTGGCCCTGGTCCGGATGACCGAAGGCGACGACCGTTCCGTCCGCGCGCAGCGCCAGGCTGTGGTGGCTGCCCGCCGCGATCGCGATGGCGTTGGTGAGATCGGAGGGCGGCGAGATTTGTCCGGCCATGCTTTGGCCCCAGCCGATCAAGGTGCCGTTCGCGCGCAGCGCCAGGCCGTGATAGCCGCCGGCGGCAACGGCCACGGCGTCATTCAAGCCGGAGGGGACGTTGGTGTAACCATCCGGCCCCTCGTGTCCCCAGGCCACCACGGTGCCGTCAAACCTGAGCGCCACACTCAACGCCGTGCCCGCGCTGATGGCCCGCACGTTGTCCAGACCCGGCGGCACGCGGTTCGCCTCCTCGTAATCACTCCCGTCGCCGCCCCACGCGACCACGGTGCCGTTGGCGCGCAAGGCCAGGACGTGGTATTGGCCCGCCGCGAGGGCGATGGCGTCGTTGAGGCCGGGTGGCACGTTCGTCTGGCCCCAGTAGCCGGGGCCCCAGGCGACGAGGGTGGAGCCAATCGCTCCGTTGGCGACGAGGATGAGGAAAAGGACCGGCCACGCCACGCGCGACCGAAGGTTCGATGCTAGCAGGGATGCGGTTTTCATAGAATGCTCACTCGGTTTGTAATCATTGCCTGAACTGGAGAACGAATGACACGCACGGCGCCACGAGGGGGCGCGGATTTTCAATCTGCCGTATCGCCGGCTTGCCGCCGGCCAAGGCTCCCGACTCTTCTGGTTGCCGCGACCATGTCCGCGTCCGCAGGTCGGAAACCTGCGATACAGCAGGCTGCAAGTCTGCGCTACGTGCCGCGCTGCCGCTCAGGGCGCAGGCCGCGCGCGATAGAAACGCTGGCTGAATTCGCCGGCGGCCGGATCGGTGAACTCCGTCGTCGCGTCTCCGATGGTCACGACCGACAGCGGAACCCAGGTCTGCAAGTCAACGGAGGCTTCGATGACGAAGCGTTGTCCGGGCAGCCCGCTGAGGAGCAGACAGCCCGCGCAGCCGGTCGAAGTGCGGGACAAGTCCAGCCGCCCGGCCGCGTGCGTCTCCAACACGCCAGCCGTGGCCAGGGAAACGCCATCGAACGATGCGGAGCCCCGGAAGACGGCCGTGGCGGGCGCGCTTGCCGGAGGAACGGCGACGTAGGCGAGGTTTTGCGGCGCGCCGCCGAAGAACGGGCCCCATCGCACCGTCCCACTCGCGCCATCGAACTCGCCGCCGCCGCTGATGTTCTGCGCGGTCCAGCCCGGCGGCAGATGCTCCTCGACCGCAAAAGCTCCGACGTTTGGTCCGGGAACGACATCAAGAGCCACCGGCAAAGGTGCTCGGGAAGTGAATGCGCCGGGCAGGTTGCGTGTGACGGTCGAGACGCTGACGAGCGGTGCGGAGGCCGGCACCACGCCCGCCGGAGCGTTCGAGGCGTAACAACTCACCCACCAGAGAGGCGGATTGGTGGCTTCCGGATCGACCCGGTAGCTTTCGCCACTCCGCCACAGGAACGCGGCGCGGGTCACGTAGTCGATCGGGATCGGGTTGGGCATCTCAGGCCAGACGGCCCCGCGACGCCACGCCGATCCGTAGGCGGTCAATTCGGCGATGCTGAGACCCCAGCGAGGAACCTGCGTGTCGGCCGGATGCGGCCGGGCCTCGACCATGCAGAGCGCGCCCATGATGGGTGAATCCACGCCGTCCGCGGATCCTGAGCCCGTGAAACACTGCGCGTTGGTGGCGCCTGGAACAGGACTCACCTCGTAGCTCAGAGTCCGCCAGATGCCATCGAAGAAGGGACCGAACTTTACCTTGCCAGTTGCGGGATCGAACATGCCGCCGTCGCTGATGGCGCTCACGATCCAACCGGTCGGAGGATGATCCTCCACGGCAAAAGCGCGCACGCCGGGCTGAGGATGGGCATAGAGCATGACTTCGTAGGTGGATCCGCCGGGGAGGTAGAGCGGCGAGGTCAGATCGCGTTCGACAAACGACATCGGCACCACTTGATCGAAGCGCGTCGCCGCGATTTGCAGGCCGGCCAGCACCGCATAACCGTCGGCACCGGGGTGGACAACGATTGTGACGTGCTGATTTGAGGATGCGATCCGCACGTTGCGGAACGCGGCGTACTGCACGCCGTCCTGCCACGCGGGCGAGTTCCAACCCGGCCCCAGCACGGTGGCGCGTGTGCCGAGGCTTACGCCATCGACCAGCACCTCATAGACGCTGTTGGCGTTGTCGGCGCGACCGTGGCCATAGAACAGGAACTGGTAATCGCCCGGCGGCAGGCGGTCCACCGTGAGCGTGATGTTCCCGCCGTCGAAGGGATACAGGTAATCGCGGTACATGGGGTCGGTCACTTCGATGCCCCACGCGCCGGGCGCGTTGCTCACCGTCAGGATCACACCCGATGGTGCGCGATTGGCGTAAAGCAGGTTCGACAGCACGCCGAAGGTGCGCCAGTTGTTGTGCGAGTCGTCAGCGTCGCGCGTGAAGAAATTCCAGAAATCGCTGCTGGTCAGTCCAACTGCGGCAAAGCCGTGCTTCTCGCTCTCGCGGATGTTCGCGCCGCAATCGACGTTGAGCAAGGCCACGACAGTCGGCTGTTCGTTGGTCATGCGCGTCGCATTGCGGTAGATGCGCACTGTGTCGTCGTAGTGATTGGCGAACGCGACATCGAGCCGTCCATCGAGATCGAAGTCCGCCAGAGTCACGCCGACCGCGTTCCAGCCGGTCGCAAGATCGGCGCGCGGGCTGAAATTCGACGCGGTCAGGCTGCCCGGCGTCGCGCCGTTGTGGTAAAGCAGCAACTGGCTTTCCATTTCCGTGACCGCGGCGAGATCGGGTTTGCCGTCGCCGTCGAGATCGCCCAGCGCCACGTTGTGCGTGAAGCCGCCGGTGTTCAGCGTCACCGCCGGGAAGAACGAGTTCGACGAGATGATGGTGGAGCTAATCGCGATATTTTTGCGCAGCAGCGAAATCGTGTTTCCGTTCCACGAGCCGCTCAGGATGTCGGGTCCGCCATCGCCATCGACGTCGCCGATGGCCACGGTGCGGCCGCCGGCTGGAAAATCCACGCGCTGCCCAAAACTGAAGGGCGTAAGTATCGGCGGAGGCACACTCGCAAATACGGAGACGGTGCCGGCGCCGAAATTTCCAACGACCGCGTCAAGGCGACCATCGTTGTTGAGATCCCCGAGGGCGATACTATGCGGCCCGGCACCCGCGGCAAAGTTGAGGCGCGGGGCGAAGGAGTTGGACGCCAGGATTCCAGACGAGGATAGATTTCGCAGGACCGAGAAGGTGTTGTCCCCGTGGTTGGCGGTGGCGACGTCGGGGCGACCATCGCCGTCCACGTCCCCGATGGCGATGGCGATCGGTTGTCTGCCTGTCGCCACATCCAGCCGCGGCGCAAACGAGGCCGCGGAGAGGCCGCCCGGCGAAGCCAGGTTGCGGAACACGGAGACCGTGTCGGCATCGGCGTTGACCGTGATGAGATCGAGCCGGCCGTCGCCGTCGAGATCCGCGGCGGCGAGTTCCGTGGGATTCAAATCGGTTGGCATCTGGAATCGCGGCGCGAAGGACTGCGGTGTGATCACGCCCGGCACGCTGATGCTGCGGTAAACCGAAAGCGTGTGCTCGAAGCGATTCGCCACGGCCATGTCCGGCTTGCCGTCGCCATCGAAATCAGCCACGGCGATGTGAACCGGGCCATCGCCGGTCGCGAGATCTTCCTCCATCGGCACGAACGCGGAAGCGTCCATGAAGCCGGTCCCAGCGAACGTGGGATTGAATCGTTCACGCGACCAGCCGGTCCGGCCATTGACCGTCACGGAAATCGGCGCATACGTCGCGCCGGGAGGCACGATGGCGGTGAGTGTATTCGCTGAGCCGCCGAGCACCGAGGCCTTCACCGCGCCGAAATAGACAGTATTCAACGCAGGCGTTGAGGCGAAGTTCGTGCCCACAATGGCGACCAGCGTTCCCGTTGGCGCGGTCCTGGGCGAGAACGCGGTGATGCGAGGAATAGCCAGCGGGAAGGAGGTCACCGTCAAGGTCGCGACGGTGCTGGTGACCGAGCCGAAGGGATTCGCCACCACCACATCGTAGCCGCCGACGTGGTGCGGTTGGACGTTGCTGAGCAGGAGACCCACGTTGGTGGCTCCGGACAGCGGCGAGCTGTTGAATCGCCATTGGATCCTGAGCGGTGGCGCACCGGTGGCAACGACGCTGAACATCGCCGTTTGTCCAATCGAACGCGACAGGCTCAGCGGCTGCCGCATGATGACAGGCGGTTGGCCGGAGCCGCTGAAAATGCGCACCAGACCATTGCAGGGAACGCCGTTGTACCGGTCAAAGTGGCCGCCCACCAAGATGCCGCCTTCCGGTTCGATGAGGATGCGCAGGATGTCGCCTTCCACACCACTGCCGACATTGAATGTCGAGTCGCGGCTTCCGTCCGGGTGCAGCCGCACCGGCGGAACCGTCGGCACGCCGAAATAGCTTCCGCCCACGATGATCTTGCCATCAACCTGGCGCGCGAGCGCGTAGGAGCCGCCGAGTCCTTCGACCGCCGGCGCGAAACTGCTGTCCAGGCTTCCATTCGGGAGCAGCCGAACCAGCGGTTTTGTCGTGCCGTCAGGGAAGTGGATCCATCCCCCCACCACGATCCGCCCGTCGGGTTGGAGCAGCAGGCTGGTGATTCCACCATAAGTTACGGCTTCCGTCTGCCACGCGGGGCGGAAGGTCTGATCGAGGCTGCCGTCACTGTTCAAGCGGAAGAAGCCGACAACGTTGTGACCCTGGATTTGTGAGATGTCACCCTGCACGAGAACCTTCCCGTCCGGCTGCAGCGCCATGTTGAACACCACGTATTCGTCGCCTTCCCAGATGATCACTTCGCCGGCGTTGAAGCTCTCGTCCACCGAGCCGTCCGGATCCAGACGCATCAGGACATTGTGGTCGCCGAATTCGCCCAGGCCACCGATGATGATCTTCCCATCGGGCTGCAGCACGATCGAGCGGGTGGCGGCCCATTGATTGTCCGGCCCGCCAAGCTGGAACGTGGTGTCGAGCGACCCGTCGGGATGCAGCCGGACGACGCCGTAACGCTCGACGCCGTTGACCTCACTGAAGGTTCCGGCAACAAGAATTCTTCCATCCGGCTGAAGCACGACCGAGAACAGATCGGCATCGTTGAAGGTTGCCGAGAATGACGGATCGGAACTCCCGTCGCGATGGAGCCGCGCCATGCCCTGGCGAGAGGAGAAACCGTTGAGCCAGCCTAGGATCAACAGCCTGCCGTCGGGCTGTCTCGCCAAGGCGCGCACGACACTGTTCTCCACGAATTCTGCCGCGAAACTGGGATCCAGCGATCCGGGGCCAAAGGGCGAGCCCGACACCGTTAGCGTGGCCACGACGCTGGTGACGGAGCCGAACGCATTGGCCGCAATGACGAAGTAACTGCCCGCGTCGCCAGATTGCACATTGCTGACCACGAGCGAGGCGTTGGTGGCGCCAGCGCGCGGAGAACCCCGGAACCACCACTGCAAACTGATCGGCGGCGCGCCGGTGACACTCACGCTGAACACGGCCGTCTGGCCAATGGTGCGGGTCTGATTCGTCGGCTGGCGGGTGATGAACGGCGGCTGTCCAGAGGCGCCGAAAATGCGGATCAGCCCGCCATGCAAGTAGCCATCATAACTCTCGAACTGGCCGCCGAGAATCATGCGGCCGTCCGGCTGGAGGGCCATCGTGTAGATTTCCCGCTCGTCGCCGCCGATACCCGTGCCGGGATCGAACGTCGCGTCCGTGCTGCCGTCGGGATTGAGCCGAGCCACTCCTTGGGGGAACGTGTCGGTGCCCACCAAATCCGCTTCGCCGCCCACCACCAATTTGCCGTCGGGCTGCAGTATCAGGGCATTGATTTCGGCAAACGGCGGCACGCTGGCGTGAAAACTGGTATCGACGCTGCCGTTGGCATTCAAGCGCGCCACGCTTCCGCTGGCGATGCCGTTGACTTGGCTGAACCCGCCGCCAATGAGAATCCGACCGTCAGGTTGTTGCGCGAGACAGAACACCGGTCCATCTGTGCCCATGCCCGGGTTGAACGTGCTGTCCACCGTGCCATCGCTGTTCAAGCGCGCGACACGGGGTTGCGGCAGACCATTGACCGATGTGAAATCGCCGCCGATCAACAATTTTCCGTCCGGCGTCGGCAGCACCGCACTGGGCACGCCATTCAACTGCGCGGCAAACGAGGTGTCGCCGATGCCGCCCGTGGAAAGCAACCGCAACACCTGGAACTTCGGCGTGTTGCCTTGCCAGCCCAGCGAGCCGCCAATGATGATGCGCCCGTTCGGCTCCACTGCAATTGCCGGCGCGTACGAACCCGGGCTGAACGGCGGGTGGAAAGCCGAGTCCAGCGATCCATCGGAATTTAATCGGGCCACGCAGAAGTTCGTGAAGCTCACCCCACCGACCACATCGCAACCCACCAGCACCTTTCCGTCGGGCTGCATCGCCAGCGTGCGGACCCAGGATTGGAGGGCCGCATCGGCATTGAAAGTCTCATCCACCCTGACAGCACCTTCGGTCAGAATGCGGGCGACGTGGTTTTGCGGCGTGCCGTTGATCGTGGCGAAGATGCCGCCGATGACGAGACGGCCTGGCTGGTCCCAAACGGACGCAAGCACCTCCGTGGTATCGGTCAACGCGAAGTGAAAGCTGGGATCCAACCCACCAGGATGCGGAACTGGTGTCGGCAGCACCGTCAATGCTCCGTTGACGTGCGCGATGAGGTAGTTCGCATCGCTCGCCCCGCTCGCGCTGATGACGTAGGTGCCGGGCTTGCTGTCAATCGTAGCGGTGGTCGTCAGAGAAACGGGCGCGTCGAGATTGTTCGCATCATCGCCCGTGACAAATCCAGCGTAGCTGGCGGTCAGCGGCGGGTTCGGCTCGCCAGCGTATTTCGCTTTGTTTTCCGCGGTTACGGTCAGTGCCGCGGGCATCACCACAAGACTGACGGTTGCGGTCACCGAGCCGCTGGTCGGCAGAGGTCCCGGAAAGACTCCGGGAGTGAACACTGCGGTCAGAGTGTGAGTGCCAGCACTGAGTAATGTTCCTTCCGGTGGATCATAGGCCATGGTCCCCGGAATGGTAGATTCGGCGTTCAGTTGGAGATCGCTTAACGGCGTTCCGTAGATGATGGGTGCAGGGAGCATCCAGGTGATTCGGGCCGAAGGCGCGTCGTGAATGAGCCGATAGGCAAGCCGAACCTCGCTCGTGCGCGGATTGATGAGATACATCCGGGATTCGTTTACTCCACTGCTGCCGACGCCGGAAGTGGGAGGTTCAAGCATCAGCACGAGGTAGCCGTTAACCGCGGCCAGTTCCGAACGGTAACCGCTGACGCCCACCGCAAAAGACATCTGTGGCAGCGCAATTTCTCCTACCACGCTGCCGTTCGGCGTCATCCTGATGATCCGGATTTGCCCCTCGTGACCGCGCGAGATTTCAACGGCGTACAAGCGATCGTCAGTCGGCTCGTAAACGAGGCAATCGACATCGAGATTGTTCATGCTGGCGAGGAGGCTCCAGGCATTCTGAGGCGGCGAGTACGCGTAGAGAAAACCTTCGCCACCAAGGCTGGCGAGCAGGAGTCGATTGCGGGAGTAATCAAAGGTCACCCCCATCGGCCAGCTCAATGCGGGCAAGCTGGGCGGCAGCGACATGGTTTCGGCCATGCCACTGGCATGGTTGATCTTGAGCACCGAATGCCACTGGACGCCGAAGTAATTGCTGACGCCTGCGTCGGCGACGACGCTCATTCCCGGCAACAGCCGGTCGCCCGTGGTCGGCCCGGCGAGAGTGTAGCCCCGATGAAAGACGCCCAGGCCACCGGCGGCGAAGGTTTCTGGATAGAATGGCAGCGTGAAGGACAACGCCGGCAACTGGCCGGGAGGCACTGGCTGCGGGTAATCCGAACGCAGGCGCGGATCAATTTGCACCCCGTCAATCACCACCGCTGTCTGGTATGGCACCTGATAGCCGCCGTGGAAGCTGGCTATCTCCAGACCACTGAGCGCGTGGAGTCGCGGAACGGCACGGTAGAATTCAATCGAGTCCACGGCGTAACCCGCCCAGAGCGTCGGATAGCAATTGCCGCCGGGATACGCACATTCCACGGCGATCTGCGGACCGATACCGACCACGGCCTGCGGATAGAAGCCGCCGAGGATGACGCGATCGATGATCGTGCCGGGTTGCGCCGTGACGTTCCACAGCACCGGCTCGTACGAACTCAGGAACAGCGTCACATGCTTGCCCGGACGATTCACGATAACTGCGGCCTGACCTTGTTCGTTGGCGTGACTCGGCCCGCCGTCGCTCCCCGTGCCGGAATAGAAACTCACGACGTGCAATTCGCGCGTGATGTTGGTGGGAGTCATGACTCCGTCGTGAATGGTCACCGCCGCCTGGCTGGGCAAACCGGTTTGGTAGGCGGCATGGGGCAGGATGGTCAGGACGAGTGATTCATCCCCCTCCACCAAGCTGTCTTGCGTGGGCATGAAGCTGATCCAAGTGGAGCCAACACCCACCGGCATCACGATGGAATTCGGAATGGCCGCCAGATCGAGGCCATTCGAGGCCGTGCCGGAAAACGCCAGGCGCACCGCAACAGCCGGACCGAGATCGCCGCTGCGCGTCAGCGTGAAGCCCGCCCCGTCTCCTGCGAAGACGGCTCCCGATACGGGATCGACGTAGGGTTCCTGCGCTTCGCTGTCCGAGGCCACAATCGTGATCGTCGGCAGTTGATTGGTCGGCACTCCCCCCAACGTCGCCAGGTACGCCCCGGGAATCGGCGGCGCGCCGACTTCGGGCGGCAATTCGCCAGGCATCTGCCACGCCACGCCGAGATGGTCGCCACCACCGGCTTCCTTGTGCAGTGCTTCGATGTAGTAACGGCGACCCGCTTCCAGTGGAATCGGCTGGGAGATGTTCTCGTTGTTCGTGCGGCCGGAAACCGTTCCCACCCATTGGCGCACGTCGCTCCAAGCCGGCTCCCATGCAATCTGCACCTTGTTCGCCGGATTCTCATCCGAACTCAGGAACAACGCGCCCTGATCATCGGAAGAAATATAGAACACATAGTCTCCCGTCACCGGCGGGAGCACGAATCCCGAGATGCGCGCGCCGAAGTTGTCGTCAATATGCACCGGTGTCTCGAACTGGCTGAGCAGACTGCTGAAGGCCGGGTGGTCAGGGAACGACGGATGCGTGGTCAGGTCGGAGAGAACCATTCCCGGAACATTCGTGTAAACCTCCCAGCGCAGGTAGCCCAGCAACAGGCTCGGTTCCGGCGGCCGCACGCTGATTGTCACCGGCGGCGAAGTGGACACGGCGCCCTGGTTGTCCCGCGCCTTGACGGTCAGCAGGTGCGTGCCCGTGGGCGCATTCATCCATTCGAAGTAAAAGTTCGTCCCGAGGACTCCGCTGTCCATGTTGCTCACCGTGCCCAGCCGGTTGGTTCCCTTGTAGAATTCCAGCCACAGCACCCGGCCATTGGTGCCAGGATCGTACGCCGTGGCCGCCAGCAAGAGAGTGGTCGGCGCGGTAAAGGTCGCTCCGTTGGTCGGGCTGACGAGGCGGACCACCGGCGGATAATTGGTGACCGGCGGCTGATTGGTTGTCGCCCCCGTCATGGCGACCAGTTCCAGCGCGAAACTGAGATCGCTGCTCATCACGGAATTCTGATGCACCGCGACCGCCACCACATTCGTGCCGCTCACCAGCGAACTCGGCGGAATCGTGGTGCTGAAGAACGTGCTCTCGTCGGCGCCGCCCACCGAACTGATGGCGAGCGTGAAGTGGTTGATGTCGCCTGCCGGAAGATTATCGCGGCGCACCTCGGCGCCATTCAAGTACACCACCGCTCCATCGTCGCGCAACAGGCGGAGGTCGAGGTTCGTGACGGCGTTGGCATTGGCCACCACGAATGACTTCCGGAAATACGCGGTGACGATGCCATTGGTCATGCCGGACATGCCGGTCAAGATCGTAGCTTCATCGCCTTCGCCAAAACCGAGTTGCGCGGGACCGCTCGGCCACCCGAGGTCGTTGAACTCGCGCGCCCGCCAGGCCGTGCCGGGATCCGTCGGTGTGACCAGATAACGCCAGACGGCGTTGGAGGAGACGAGGGTCATCGTGGCCGATGGAGCACTGAAGGCCATCAGCATTCCGGCGGCGCAGAGCGCGCGCGCCACAGTCAAACGGCAATTCACTCCGAGGGTTTTTTTCATAACAATACCTGCATGAGGGTAGGTCCTGGGCCATTCCGGCCGGAGCACACGAACGCGCCGTGTTCGGCGACTCGTGAAATCCGGCTTCAACGTAAAAATTAAGTCCGTGGTCCGGAAACGGCAAAGGGATTCTCTATACAGCTTTTGACCGGAGATAGGGCAATTGCGGTCCAGTTTCGGCGGTTATCCTGCGACTGGAACCACCGGGACACCAGCCGCTCACGATCCCCGCCCTGCTTGTATGTCCATGTTGGCGTGACAGATTTTCGCCGCGAAGAAAAGCCGGCTAGACGCCGTCGAGATCGCACGACATCCTTTTTCCATCATGAACACCAAACAGACTCTCTCCACAGAACGCACCGACGTTTCGCGCCGCCATTTTCTCAAGTCCTCCACGCTCGTCGCGGCCGGTGCGGCGGTGGCGCCTTTCGCCATCACCGCCCATGCGGCGCCGGATGATCCCATCCGCATCGGCTTGATCGGCTGCGGCGGGCGCGGCTCCGGTGCGGTGCTCGATGCGCTCGGCGTCATCACGCGCGTGGTTTATCCGAAGTCCGGCTATCACACCGAGGACGTGGGCGATGACGCCGCCGTGACGGCGAAGAACGTCAGCGTGGTCGCGCTGTGTGATGTCTTCCCGGATCGCCTGGCGCGCTGCCGCGATCAACTCGGCAAGCTCGGCGTCAAGGTTCCCGAGGAGGCGTGCTTCAGCGGCTTCGATGGCTATCAGAAAATGCTCGCGATGTCTGACGTGAACTACGTCATCCAGGCCACGCCGCCGCATTTCCGTCCGGCGCACGTCAAGGCCGCCATCGAGGCGGGCAAGAATGTTTTCATGGAAAAGCCTGCCGCCGTGGATGCGCCCGGCGTGCGATTGATTCTCGAAGCCGGCGAACTGGCGAAGCAAAAGGGCCTCGGCATTGCCGCCGGCACGCAGCGCCGGCACCAGAAAAGTTACATCGAAACCATCAAGCGCCTCCACGACGGCGCGATTGGCGACATCGTCTATGGCCGGTGCTATTGGAACGGCGGCGTCATCTGGGTCATTGAGCGCAAGGACGGCTGGAGCGACATGGAATGGCAGTTGCGCAACTGGAACTACTTCACCTGGGCGGGCGGCGATCACGTCGTCGAGCAGCACGTCCACAACCTCGACGTGATGAGCTGGGTGATGGGCCGTCCGCCGGCACGCGCGCGGGCCTTGGGCGGACGCCAGGCGCGTCCGAACCGCCCCGAGTTCGGCCAAATCTACGATCACTTCGCGATTGAGTTCGAGTACGACAACGGCGCGCACATCTTCACTCAGACGCGCCAGATGGACGGCACCGAGGGCAAGGTCGAGGAAGCGGTGATGGGCACCAAGGGTTCGAGCAACTGCGCGAACTACATCGGCGTGAAGGGCGGCGAGTCGTGGAAGTATCGCGATGCGTCGCCGAGTCCCTATCAGCAGGAGCACCAGAATCTCATCGCGAGCATCCGCGCGGGCCAGCCGATCAACGAGGCGAAGACGTGCGCCGAGAGCACGCTCATGGGCATCATGGGACGCGAGTCGGCTTACAGCGGACAGACCATCGAATGGAACGCGGCGTTGAACGCCAAGAAACGTCTCGGTCCGGAAAAATATGAACTCGGCCCCCTGCCCTTCCCCGAGGTGGCCATTCCGGGCAAATACCGGCTGAGCTGAAGTAGCTGCCGCTCCTCAATCGGGCAGGGACGCGTTCCATCCGCGTCCCCATCTTTTGGTAATCGCGACCGCCGTGTCTTGAACTCCCTCGCCCCCCAACGGGGAACAGGGCTGGGAAGAGGGGGCGCCGCCCCGAGAGTAGCACAGGATTCCCGCGCAATGCCGCTAGCTTTTCATGAGTTGCTCTTCGAGTTGGCGGCGGGCGGCGGCGCGGGGGGCCGGCCAGCCCCGTGATTTGGTGAGGCGTCCTATGTTCCGACCGGCTGATGGGGTGAACACCCCATTTCGCGAAGTCGCTACCGGGCGTAAGGTCTGGCTGTATGACAACTGAAACACTCATAATCATCGTGGTGCTGGTGCTCTTGTTCGGCGGCGGCGGTTTTTTCTGGAGCCGACGAGGACGCCGATAAACGAACCGTTGCGGAACCAGCCGGAGGCCGGTCGCGTATTCGGAATGTGCGAGCGTGGGCCGACGCGACCCTGTCCCCGCGGTAATGACACCAAACTTCTGCTCGCATGATCTTCGGGGTGAGCACGACAAAGTCCGCAGTGGTGATTGCGGAGAGCAAGGGCGCGGGCAAAAAGTTTGTCATCGCGGCCATCCATCCGGTTTCGTTTCAAGTGCGTTCGGGGGAGGATCTGTCCGCTCTGCTGCAAACGCTCACCACCCTTTTTGACCGCAAGGCGAAAGGCGCAGGTTCACTCATCGCACTATTAAAATGCTCCTCTGGCCGGTTTGGCTCCTGTCTGGAAGCGATCAAGGGCGAGGCCATGGTGGAACTCGCGGCAGTTCAGGGCGGCCACCGCGTCGTCAAGGTGGCGCCCCAAAGTCTCAAGAAGACACTCGGCTGTGCGACGGATCAAAAGTGGCGGGACCGCGCCGGGGAACTGTTCAATCCCGACGGCAAACGTGCGAACTGGTCCAAGGGCGCTGCCGGAGCAGTGTCGGTCGCCTTCAAGGTCGCGGAATAGAATGAGCAGGGTAATCGCTTCTTCGTGTGCCTGTCTCCAACCCGGCCTGCATCCCGACGGCTACGAATCCGCCGACAGCGGCTGACCGCGCGCGTTTCGCCGTTTCGCCGCCGAGGCGCCTCGCGCGATTTCCAGCACGAAGGCAAAGGATACGAGAAGCTCGGGTTCCAACGTCCTAACGAGCGGACCCGGCAGTCACCAACACCACCCGGAAACCGTAGCAGTCATAGCGGGTGCCGGGCACGACGTGGTTACGGTAGGACGATAACAGGAAGTCCTGGACGTGGTTGATCCATGAGCCACCGCGCAAGACGCGGTATGTCCCGGTGGTGTCATACCAGTCTTCGCACCATTCCCAGGCATTGCCACCCAGGTCGAAGAGACCCTGCGCATTGGGCGGAAAGCTCCCCACCGGCGAGCTCCGCGCAAAACCGTCCTGATAGCCAAAGATCCGGTAGATGCTGTAGTCATCATAGTTCCCGGCGCTTTGCGGTGGCGGCCACTGCTTTCCCCACGGGTAAATGTTCGTCAGCTTGCCATCCTTTTCACCGGGCGTGCCGGTGCCTTCGCGGCGGCCAATCCCGGCGGCCCAGCTCCATTCCGCATCCGTGGGCAGACGATACTCTTCATCTGCGCCGAGTTTGCCGTCCTTGCGTTCCTTCTCCGTGAGCCACCGGCAAAAGGCCTTCGCGTCAGGCCAGCTCACATTCACCACCGGATTCTTCGGGCCTGGGGTGACGGGCTTCGCTTCCCAGATGGGATCCTTCCATTTTCCGTCCACGCCGCTGTTTGCTGCCGCGTAGGCCGCGTAGTCCTGCACCCGCGTTTCCCAGACGCTGAACTGCACCTTCGTCCCGGCCACCGGCTTGAAGAACATGCCAAGGCTGTTCACGCGAAGACCGTTGGTCTCGAACTTGGGCGGACGAGGGGCGGGGGCTCGTGCCGATTCGGTGGAGGCGGGAGTCGGTTCTCTCAAACCTTCCTCCGCCGTGGTGGAACCAGGGGGTGTCCGGCATCCGGTCAGGGTCAGCATCAGCGCAGCCAGCCCGGCGCAGCAGAGGAAGCCCCGATGGTTCGCCGTTGTCGGCACCAGCGGAACTGGCAGCAGCGCCGTCGATGCGAGATGATGTTCCAAATCCACCCGTTTGGTGTCAGCGGCTTGTATCATGTGGGCAGGCTACCCGTGACCAGGCCATCTGGCAAGCCGGCTGACACCTGCGTGCTAGTTCGCGCGTGGTTCGACGCCAAGCAGGTGGCGCACGAAGAAATCCGCACGCCGCCGTTTGCCGTAGGCGGATTCGGCCGAGCCGTGGCCGGAGCCGGGAATCACCAGCAGATCGAAGTCCTTGTCCGCTTTGACCAGCGCGTTGACGACCTGCATCGTCGAGGCCGGGTCCACGTTTTCATCCATCTCGCCCACGACCAGCATCAGCTTGCCCTGCAGCTTGCGGGCGTTGGCGACGTTCGAGGATTCCTCGTAGGATTTGTCCACCGGCCAGCCCATCCACTGTTCGTTCCACCAGACCTTGTCCATGCGGTTGTCGTGACAGCCGCAGTCGGACACCGCCACCTTGTAGAAATCGCCGTGGAAAAGGAGCGCGCCCGTCGAGCTCTGCCCGCCAGCCGATCCGCCGTAGATACCCACGCGCTCGAGATCCAGATACGGATACTTCTTCGCCGCGGCTTTCATCCACAGAATGCGATCCGGAAAGCCGGCGTCGGCGAGATTTTTCCAGCAGACGTCGTGGAATTTCTTGGAGCGGTTCGAGGAGCCCATGCCGTCCATCTGCACGACGATGAAGCCCAGCTCGGCCATCGCCTGGTGCGAATGAGACGCGCGAAACGACTTCGGCGTAAACGATCCCTGCGGCCCGGCGTAAATCTGTTCGATGACCGGATACTTCTTCTGCGGACCAAGATTCGTCGGGCGGAAAATCACTCCCCAGATGTCGGTCGTGCCATCGCGACCCTTGGCCACGAAACGCTCCGGCATCTGCCAGCCCGTCTTGAGCAGGTCCGCGGCATCGGCCTTCTCCAGTTCGCAAACACGCTGGCCATCGGAGGCTCGGCGCAGTTCAACCACCGGCGGCTGATCGACGCGCGACCAGGTGTCGATATAGAAACGGCCGTCTGGCGAGTAATCGAGCGCGTGGCTGCCGTCGCCCTCGGTGAGCAGCGTGAGACCGGAGCCGTCGAAATTCACGCGTGCGAAGTGGACGTGATAGGGATCCTGTCCGGGCCGAAGGCCGCCGGCGCGAAACCAGATCTGCCGGGCGTCTTCATCCACGCGGTCCACCTGCCGCACGACCCATTCGCCTTTGGTGATCTGATTTGTCAACCTTCCGGAGCGCGCATCAAAACGGTAGAGATGGTTCCAGCCGTCGCGCTCGGACATCCAGATGATCTCGCCGGTGCGGTCGAGGTAGTGCGCGAAGAACTTCCCCGAGTAGTCGATGAACGTGCCGCTCTTCTCTTCAATCACCGGGCGGACCTCGCCGGTCTCGCCATCAACAGCCAGGACGCGCAGCACCTGGTGGCCGCGCTGGTTGTAGAGGAAGGTGAAACGGCGGCCATCGGGCTCCCACCGGACGTCACTGATGCTCCAGGGATTGGCGAACAACTCATCGCTTACCGGCAGATGCTTGCGCTTCTCGACATCGAACAACTGCGGCTTGGGCTGCGGCACGCGGTCGCCGGGCTTGAGGTAGGAATACGAATGTAGCTTGGGCTGAAGCTGATCCTTTGGCGAAGACTCCACGTAATACACCTTGCGGTCATCGCCCTTTTTGGTGCGCAAGGCCACGAGCTTCGTCGAGTCCGGCGACCATTGCACACGCCCCGAATATTCATCCTGCTCGCTGCCATCGGAGCTGAGCGAAAATTCCTCGCCGTCGTTGAGGCTGCGCAGGTGCAGGTTGTGATCCTTGAAAAGCGCCTGCCATTTTCCGTCGGGCGATTGCGCGTCGCGCGCGCGGCGCGGCTCCAGCTTCTTCGGCTCCGCTTTCATTTCCTGCGGCTTGCCATTGATCACAGCGGTGCCGGCCTGATCGTCGGCTTCAAAGACCGCGAGCAGCTTGCCGGCGCCATCGGAGGCCAGCCAGACATGCCCGGCAAAGGTGTGCTGGTCGCGCTGTTCGCCGGCCCGGAGCTTGCCGTAGGACTGGCGAATGCCCGCGAGGTCATTCCAGAAGATCTCAATCTCACCCCCGGTCTGGTTGACGAAGGTAATGCTGGTCTCGTCACCGGTGCGCCGGCTGGCGCGCGGACGTTCGAGCAAGGGCAGCGAGCTGGCGGCGCTGGCACGGTCGGAGGGCTGCGCTTCGCGAACATCGTCGCTTTTCAAATCGCATCGCCAGGATTTGCCGCCTTCGAGATTCACCACGACGGACTGCGCGTCGTCGCTGAATTCAAGGCCGCGAATGGGCAGATGCGTCGCCTTGATTTCCTGGCCGGTGGCCTTGCTCAAGGCAGCCGCCAGACGAGCGTGGTCGAAGGCCGGCGTGCGCGTCCCCTTTTCGGCATCCACGAGAACAAACTCGCGCGCGCCCTCACGGAGATCGTTGCGGTACCAGAACCGGTTGTTTCCAGCAAACCAGCGCGGCTTGACCGAGGATTTGAGAACCTTCCCCGAGGTGAGTTTGGAAAGATTCCCGGCGCGCTCAAAATCGGCGCGCGTGCCTTGGGCGAGACCAGTGCGCGGGCAGGCAAAGCCAAGCAGGAGAGAGAGCAAGACAAGAGATTTCATAGGAGCGATCGGAACTATGCCGTGAGAACCTCACTGGCTGCCATCGAGCCGGCGCTTGACCAGTTCCGGCAGATACTTCACCGGCACCGGCCCCAGATCGAGCACCGCTTGATGATAGAGCGGCAGGCTGAATCGCTCCCCGAGCTCGCGCGAAATCTGCTGGCGCGTCCGGTAATGCGCCATGCGCCCCACGAAGTAAGTCGAAAGCTGCGCGGAACTTTGCTTGGCGCGAACGACCTTGAGCCGCGCCTCGCCCTCGGACTGGTAGGCGCCCTCGGTGAGCAACGCCATCGCCTCGGCATCGCTCATCGTGGTGCAGTGCATCTTGTGGTCGAGGATCGCGTTGACCACCGCGCGCAGATAGAATTTGAGCTGCGTCAGGCGCAGCGCGAGGTCGCCCGCGCCATAGCCCTGATCGAGCATCATCTGCTCGGTATAAACCGCCCACCCCTCGATATACGGCCCGGAACTGAGCACGTTGCGCGGCAGAGATCCGCGCGCATTGGCATACTCGAACTGCACGTAATGCCCCGGATAGGCCTCGTGAATCGTGAGAATGCGCAGCATCTCGTTGTTATACTCCTCGAAATAACTCCGCACCCGCGCCGCGTCCCAATCCTTCGGCGGCGGACTGACCGCGTAGAAGCCGGTCGCGTTGGGGTCGAGCGGCGGCGGCGAATTCATGTAGGCCGTCGAGTTGCCGCGCTGGAATTCCGGCATCTCAATGATCTGGCAGCGATCCGGCTCGGGCAGGCGCAGGATGGTGCCGCCGCGCAGGAATCTTTTCAGTTCCTTGACGGAATCTTTCACATCGCGCACCAGCGACTGCGACGTGCCGTGCTCCTGCGCGATCTGGCTGAGCACACGCTGGACGGTTTCGCGCCGGCCGGCGAAGTCATCGGGCGGCAGCGGCAGCTTTGGGAAATACCGGCTCCAAAGCTGGCGAGCGACGACAGCCATCTCACGCTGCACGCGCTCGAACTCTGCCTCGGCGTCGGCCAGCACCTGGTCAGCGGTCAGGCCGGCATCGAGTTCGAGTTCGAGTTTGCGCGTGAATTTTTCCTTGCCCAGACGCCACTCACCGTTGGCGCGCGGGAGCAGTTCCTTTTCCAGGAACCGCTGGTAATCCTTGAGCGCGGCAATCACCGGCACCGTCGCGGATTTGAGCGCCCCGCGCTGAGCAGAGTGCCCGGCGTAGGAGAAGATGTCCGTTTCGTAGAACGCGATGGCGCCTTGATTCTGGCGGATGGCGGTCTCGACGACCACGCGCGGCGGAGTGCGCAGGTTCTGTTTCGCGGCCTCTATCACGCGCGGCAAATGCGCCATGCGTGCGATGGCGTTGGCCACATTCGTCTCCCTCGGCAGCGAAGACTGCGCGAGCAGGAGGTAGATGCTGTCGTTGAGATAATCGTTGTAAATGCGCGGATCGTTCTCGAAGGGACGGGTGTTCTCCGCGAGCCAGATCGATTTTTCGAGTTCGTGCCGGATGATCTCGAAATCAACCTGGCGGTCGCGCGAGAGCCTGGCGTAATCCACCTGCTGCGGCAGCGCAGCCAGCGCCCGGCGCGCCTGCTCGACCCAGCGCGCGCGGCCGGCGGCGCTCAAATCATCGAGCTGCTGGTCGAAGCGGTGGTCGCCCAGTTGCGTGGCGCTCAGCGGTCGGAGCGCGAAGCTCTCGTCGAGATACTGGCGGAAAAAAGCGGCCAGGTTTTCGTCAGCCGTCTGCGCCGGCGCACTCAGCGCCAACACCGCCAGAATGAAACTGGCCAGCCACGCGGGAATTCGGAGGGTCTTTTTCATGTGCTTATCTGGAGAGAGTTTCGCAAAGGCCGCGCCCAGAATGAAGCGTGAACTTTGCCGCTTCGCTTGAGGTCGGCAGGAAACGCGTGAGGGATTTGAGATGGGGCGCGCAGTGGTGTGCCCGCTAGTCTCGCAGGGGATTGCAGCCGAGGTCGGACTCTGCGGCGCGGGACCGCACGGATCACCTGACGTCCGTCCCGCCACGAATCACACTCAAATTGCGCTCAATCCGTTCGAGATAGGCATTGGGGCCATCCGGCCAGGGCTGGTTGAGAAAGCGGTACTGGGCGCCAAACTCGTTTTCGAGCCGGGGCAGCACAAAATTTCTCCAGAACTGCGGTGTTTCGCGGCGCAATTCATCCGCGTTCTGGTAGCGCGCCAGCATGCCGGCGGTTTCGGAGCCGGCAAAGCGCACCGCCTCGGCGAATTCCTCGAACAACACCGGCAGCTTGGCCACGTAATCCTCCGCCGCCATCTGTCCCAGCAAATCGGCGGTGGCCAGCGCAGATCCCGCGATGCGTTCTTCCCCGGATTGAAATGGAATCTTCGTCAGCCGCATCGAAACGCCGGTGCAATAGATCATGTTCCTGACGATCTGGATTTCCTGAGCGGGCAATCCTTTGAGCGCGAGGTATGCGGCGGCAAAATCCGCGCTGCGCACCACGTGCGTCATGGTGTATTTCGCCCCGGTTCCTTCGTTGTCGCCGGCCTTCTTGAGATAGCCGGTGTCGTGAAAGAGGATGGCCAGGAAGCTGAGTTCAACCAGGCGGCGTGCCACCACCGGCGTGGCCTCCGCAGCGGCGCGGCCCTCCCAGAGGCGGGCCAGGCAGAGCGTTCCCTGCAGGGTGTGCTCGAAGTCGTGATAAGCGGCGTCCACGGCCTGGTAGCCGGGATGGCGTCCGGTGAAACACTCCTCTGCCCAGCCAAATGAACGGGAGACAAAGCCGCGTTCGCCTTCGGGAAACATCCGGCGGTAGATCGCCTGGACGTGTTCCTCGACTTCGGATGGCACCCGGGTATCAACGTGAGGCAACATGCGATTGTTGGCGGAAAACTAGTCGAGGCCATCTGGATTTACCAGCGGAAGAAACAACGGCCGGTCGCGGGGGGCGCATCTCGACACTGCCCCCGAAGGCAACCGGGTTGGAGCGCGACGTTGACGTCGCTTCATCGTTCGAGAGACCGTCCGGCAATGTTTCGCCAACACCCCTCGAACGCTGAAGCGGCCTCAAGGCCGCGCGCCGGGGACAGTGCGCGGATGCGCCCGGTCGCGGGAATAATCAACCCGCCACCGGGTTCCCGCCGCGCCCGAACCAAGGTCACGCCCTGCCTGCGGCGGAGAAACCCGCGGGCCAGCCGGGAAAAGGCGTCGAGCATTATGGGCTTCATTTGCATTGATTATTTCGGGCGCTGGTCTAGTAATAGCGGCGGGCTGGCGCCACGGGCGCGACCCGGCTAAGTGGGCTTTATCATCGACAGGGAACCAAATGGACAACAACAAGCACATCGTGCTCATCACCGGTGTCACCCGGGGTCTCGGCCTGGCCTTGGCCGAAAAGCTGATGAACCTCGGACATACGGTGCTGGGCTGCGGACGCTCGGCGAAGATCATCGAGCAACTGCGCGCGCAGAACGCCAAGCGACATGACTTTGACGTGGTGGACGTGGCGAACGCCGCACAGGTCAACAAGTGGGCCGAGCGGCTGCACATCCGCTATGGAGCTCCGGCGATTCTCATCAACAACGCAGGGTTGATCAATCGAAACGCCCCGCTCTGGAAAGTGCCGGCCCACGAGTTCGACCACGTCATCGACGTCAACATCAAGGGCACGGTCAACGTGCTGCGGGCCTTCGTGCCGTGGATGATCAAGAAGCATCGCGGCGTCATCATCAACATGAGCTCCGGCTGGGGCCGGTCGGTCGAGAAGGATGTCGCCCCCTATTGCGCCAGCAAATGGGCCATCGAAGGATTGACGCAGGCGCTGGCGGCGGAACTCCCCCCCGAACTCGCCGCGGTGGCCCTGAATCCAGGCATCATCAACACGGACATGCTGCGCAGTTGCTTCGGCAACGCCGCGGTTCATTACCCGAATGCCAAGCGCTGGGCCGAGGCTGCGGTGCCGTTCATCCTCCGGCTCGACGCCTCTGACAATGGCCATGCGCTGACCGTCCCGGACTTCGAATGAATTCGGCCGCGCATCCGAACTCCTCCACCTTCGATGCGCTCATCATCGGCGGCGGACCGGGCGGGAGCGCGGCGGCCACCTTCCTCGCCAAGGGCGGACGGCGTGTGCTGCTGCTGGAGAAGGAGGTCTTTCCGCGCTTTCACATCGGCGAATCGCTGCTGCCGTACAACCGGACACTCTTCGTGGAAATGGGCGTCCTCCCGAAGCTGGAAGCCGCTCATCTTGTCCCGAAATACGGAGCGCAATTCCATCTGGGAACCGGCGAGAAGTCGTTAAACCTTGCCTTCCGCAACGGACGATTCACGCGCGAGACGACCGCCTTCCAGGTCGAGAGATCGACCTTCGATCATCTCCTGCTCCAGCATGCCCGTGAATCCGGCGCCGACGTGCGCGAGGGCTGGACCGTGACCCGCTTTCGCCACGAGGGTGAACAGGTCACCGTCGAAGCCCGCGACCCCGAAGGCAGCGAGCACACGTTGCGCGGCTCCTTTCTGCTCGATGCCAGCGGTCGCGCCAACCTGACGGGCAACCAGGAAAACCTGCGCGAGATTTACGAACACCATCGCAAGCTTGCCGTCTTCGGCCATTTCAACGGCGTGCCGCGGGATGAAGGGGAGAAGGGCGGCGACACGGTCATCGTTCGTCTGGAAAACAAATGGTTCTGGCTGATTCCGATCAGCCCGGAGAAGACGAGCGTCGGCTGCGTGATGGAGAGGGATGAATTCACCCGCCGCCGGCAGTCGCCGCGGGACGTGTTCGAAGCCATCTGGCAATCCAGCCCGGCGCTGCGGGCGCGGATGAGTTGCGCGAAACCTGTGGGAGAAATCCAGACCACGAGCGATTTCTCGTATCTCAACCGCCGCCTCGTCGGTCCGCGCCTGCTGCGCATCGGCGACGCCGCGGGATTCATGGATCCCATCTTCTCGGCCGGAGTTTATCTCGCCATGTCGTCCGGCAAGCTGGCCGCGCAAGCCGTCATTGATTCGATCGCCGCCGGTGACGACGGCCGGCACCGCCTGCGGCGTTACGAGAAAACGATCCGGCACTCGATGAAGGCGTACTGGCGGCTGGTCGAAGGCTTCTACACCCAGCCGTTCATGGAACTGCTCCTGGAGCCGAGACACGGCCTCAGCATCCCCGCAGCGGTCACCGCCTTGCTGGCGGGCGAGCTTGACGGTGGCTGGAAACTGCGCTGGCGGATGGAATTGTTTTACCTCCTGGTTCGGCTGCAATCCCTCTGGCCGGTGGTGCCGCGTTTTTCCTTCTCCACGCCAGCGTCCTCGCCCGCGAACCGGGAGATGTAAGCCCGCGCACGCCGAGGCTTGAATGCCGCCAGCGGACTTGCGTCGAATTGCCCGACACACTACCGCTGATGAACAACAACGTTCTCTCGCATTCGATTCTTGCCGCAACGGCGCTGCTCGCCAGCAGCCTGGGCGCAGCCGTCAAGCTGCCGGACACTTTACCGCCACATCCGCGCCTGCTGTTTACGTCCAACGACCTGACGGCAATCCAACAACGAATCGAAACCCAGTCGTGGGCCAGGAATCGTTTCACGGCGCTCAAGTCCGAGGCCGACGGCTGGCTGAATCACGAAGTCCGTCTGCCGGAGCGCGGCGGTCAATGGTATCACTATTACTCCTGCCCGAAACACGGCGCGCGCCTCCGCACCGAAAGTCCCACGCGGCACGTCTGCCCGATCGATAAGGAGGTGCTGACCGGCTACCCCTACGACGATGTGGTCATCACCGGCGAACACGACCGACTCGCCAACGGATTGCGCGCGCTCGGCATCGTTTATCAACTCACCAAAGATCCCCGCTATGCCGCGAAGGCCAGGACGATTCTCCTCGCCTACGCCGACCGCTACGAAAGCTATCCACTGCACGACATTCGCGGCGAAGCGAAGATTGGCGGCGGCAAAGTCGGCCCGCAAACGCTCGATGAATCCACCTGGCTCATCGACATGGTCGAAGGCGCGGATTGCGTTTGGGACACGCTCAGCACCGCGGAACAGGAGCGTGTCAGCGACAAGCTCATCCGTCCCGCCGTGCAGGTGATCCGCCAGCACCGCATGGGCATTCACAACATCCAATGCTGGAAGAACTCCGCCGTCGGACTCGCCGGGCTTCTCCTCGGCGACATGAAACTGGTCGATGAGGCGCTGCATGCCGACAACGGCTATTTCAAGCAGATGGAGAAAGGCGTGAATCCCGACGGCCCGTGGTATGAAGGTGCGTGGGGCTATCACTTCTACACGCTCGGCGCAGTGACCCGCCTGACGGAAGGCGCATTCCACAGCGGCATCCAACTTTACGGGCCGGAGTTCAAGCGGATGTTCGACGCGCCCGTCGCCATGGCCGCACCGAACCTCGAACTGCCGGCGTTCAACGATTCGCACACCGTAAAACTCACCAGCTCGGCGTCGCTCTTTGAAATCGCCCTCGCGCGCTACGGCGACCCCCGCTATCGGGTGGTGCTGGCGCGCTCGTCGAGAATTTCGGATGAGGCTTTGCTGAACGGCGTGCCGGATGTCGGCAAGGCGGATGAGTTCACCCCGATCAGCGCGAACTTCGCCGCCGCCGGCAACGCCATCCTCGCCGCAGGTCGCGGACCGAACGCCACCTGGCTGTGCCTCGATTACGGACCGCACGGCGGCGGACATGGACACCCGGACAAGCTGGGTTTCGTGCTCCATTCGAATGGGCGCGTCATCGCCAATGATCCCGGCACGGCCAACTACGGCGTGCCAATTCAAGCCGGATGGTATCGCACGTCCCTCGCGCACAACACGCTCACCGTGGATGAGACTTCGCAGAAGGCCGCCAACGGGAGTTGTGTGGCATTCCTGGCGACGAATGACTTCAGCGCCGTGCTCGCAAACGCCGGAAAGATCGCTGAAGGCGTCCGATTCCATCGCGCGGTGGCATTGCTTGGAACCAACCTCCTGATCTTCGTGGACCTGGTGGATGCCGACCGCGAGCACACCTTTGACCTCGCATTTCATAGTCCCGGCAAAGTGAGCGCGCCCGCCGAGACGCAGCCGTTCACGCCGCCGGACAAGCCGGGTTATTCGTATCTGCGCGATCTGCGCACGCTGGATTCAGCGGCCGGACTCCAGTTGAACTTTGAGTCCAATCCGAAGTTGACGACTCAATGGGCGATGGCGGCCGGCGTGCCCACCACGTTTCTCGTCGGCACCGGTGTCGGCGCGCATACCGAGGATCGCGTGCCTCTGGTGATCGCGCGGCGCAAGGCGAAGTCCACCGCGCTGCGGTGGGCTTTGCAGATTGGTGACTCCGGCAAGATCGAAAAGGTGAGCAACGAGCCAGTGATGTTTCCCGTGGGCGAAGGATCCCCTGCCCTGATTCCACCAGGCGCCGTGCGGGTGGTGCGGGGCGATGAGACCTTCGTGCTGCTGGCGAATCCTGCGGGGGCGCGGGTCACCGTCGCCGGGACGACCACGGACGCTCGCCTCGCGCTCTGGACCGGGAGGGAGGGCGAAGTTCTCAAACTCGCCCACGCCACGGCGAACTGATCGGCGTGCTCACGGTCGGCCGCCGAAGCTCACGTAGTCATCAAGGTCCAGCAGGTCGAACCAAGTGACGATGTCGTCGCGCGTGGGCGCCAGCTTGACATGGCATTCGTGCAGGAATTCCCGGCCTTCCACCTCGCTCGGAGCGCGCAACGCTTGAAAGTCGGTCCACGCCGCAATCTCGGAGGCCGCCGGCTTCCGCTTGGCGTTCTTGCGCACCCAGTCGAGCATCTCGCCGTCAGACTTGCCCTTGGCGGCTTCCTTTTTGAACGCCTGCGCGGCGATGTCGGTGAAGACGAAGAACTCCTGATCGGTGGGGCAGGCAAAGTTGTACTCGCCGTTCTGCTTCGCAATGACAGCCCGGCATTTGTCGAGGATGCGCGGCAGGAGGCAATATCCGCCGAGGCGCACGCGCGGGCTGCGGGGCGCTTGTTTCGTGAGGTCGGGAGCGATGATTTTCATGGTGCGGTGTGGTGGTGTGGGTCTGACTGAAATGGTTCGCGATGGGACGCGTTCAGGCCGGCGGGATTGGCGTGCCGCGTTTCCCGTGGACGCTGTGCCGGATTCCGTAGGCGAAGTAGATGACCAATCCGATGAAAAGCCAGACCACCAGCCGGGCCCAGGTATCACGGGGCAATCCATACATCAGCCAGGCGCAGGTAAACGCACCCAGCGGGCAGACGAGCCAGAACATCGGGGTGCGGAACGGGCGATGAATTTCCGGTTGTCGCAACCGCAGGACGAAGACGCCCGTGCAGACGATGACGAACGCGAACAGGGTGCCGATGGAGACCAGTTCGCCAAGCAAGCGGATCGGGAACAATCCGGCGGTCAGCATTGCGATGAACCCCGTGAGCATGGTGGCCAGCCAAGGCGTGCGGAAGCGGTGATGCACGCGGCCGAAAATCGGCGGCAGGAGACCGTCCTTGGACATCGCGTAGAAGACGCGCGGCTGGCCCATCATCATGACGAGGATGACCGAGGATAGCCCCGCGATGGCCCCGATCTTGATGATCGGCCGCAACCACGCCACCTGCTTGCCGAGGGAATCGATGGCGACGGCCATCGGGTCAGGAACGTTCAAATTCGTATATTTGATGATGCCGGTAAGCACGAGAGCCACGGCGACGTAAAGCACCGTGCAAATGGCCAACGAGGCCAGAATCCCAATCGGCATGTCGCGCTGCGGTTTTTTGGCCTCCTGGGCTGCGGTCGAAACGGCGTCGAATCCGATATAGGCAAAGAAGATGACCCCGGCTGCCCGCAAGACACCTCCCCACCCAAAGATCCCATCACCCTGCGCGGGCGGAACAAAGGGGATCCAGTTCTCGCGATTGATGAAGGCGACGCCGACTCCAATGAAAATGAGGATGACGACCAGTTTTATCGCGACGATAACGTTGTTGAATCCGGCCGACTCCCGGATGCCGATGACGAGGAGCACCGTGATGATGGCCACGATGACCATGGCGGGCACGTTCAACACCGCATCAGTGTGCGTCCATCCTTCGGTGAACAAACGCCAGATGTTCCAGCCGGCATCGGCGGGCGCCACATGGTCGTAAGGCGCGCCCGTAAATTCTGGAGGGATGTTGATGCCGACATCCTTGAGAAACGAGACCACATACCCGGACCACCCGACCGCCACCGTGGAGGCGGCGAAGAGATATTCGAGAATGAGATCCCATCCAATGATCCAAGCGATGAATTCACCGAGGGTGGCGTAGGCATAGGTGTAGGCCGAACCGGACATCGGCAGCATCGCGGCGAGTTCGGCGTAGCAAAGCCCCGCAAAGGCGCAGGCCAGTCCGGCCAGGATGAAGGAATAAACGATGCCAGGTCCGGCATATTTCGCGGCCGCCTGCCCCGTGAGCACAAAAATACCGGCGCCGATGACCGCCCCAATGCCGAGCGCAGTCAGGTTGCCAGGCCCGAGCGCCCGGTGCAGACGGTTGTCCGTGCTGGCCTCCGTCTGCAATTCCGCCACGGTTTTCCGTCGGAGAAGTCTGTTCATGTAAAAGGGTGTTACATCGACATTCTGAGGATCACTGCGCCTGAGATCTGACGTCAAGCGGTGCTGCGATTCGCCGGCGTTAATGCGCCACCGGCCCCTTCCAAGTCAAGCAAATGTCCGGCACAAGGCGGGCTTCAGCCGCGTTTGGCTGGAATCACCCGGCTCAGCATCGCGTGGAGTTGGTGTCGGCCGATCGTGGCCGCAGTTTGCTGCGATGCATTCCGTAGAGGAAATAGATCACCAATCCGATTCCGAGCCACAAGGCGAAGCGCACCCAGGTTACCCGCGGCAGTTGCGCCATCAGAAAGCCGCAACAGCCGATGGCCGCCAGCGGCACCCACGGCACCAGCGGCGCGCGAAACGGGCGCGGGCGATCCGGTTCGGTGCGGCGCAGCACGATCACGCCCACCGCCACCAGCATGAAGGCGAAGAGCGTGCCGATGTTGGTCAACTCCACCATTTCGTTGATGTTGGTGACCGACGCAAACACCGCGACGAACAAGCCGGTCAAAATCGTCGTGACATGCGGCGTGCGATAGCGGGGATGCACCCGAGCCGCCCACGCCGGCAGCAAACCGTCGCGCGCCATCGCGAAGAAGATGCGCGGCTGGCCGACCTGAAACGGAATGAGCACCGAGGTGTTGGCCAGCAGCGCGCCCACCGCCACGATGCCGGCCACCCAGCCAAGTCCCCGCTCGACCAGCGCGGTGGCGAGCGGTTCGGCGGTGCCCAGTTTGGTCCACGACGTCAGGCCGGTCAGCACCAGCGCCACCGCGATGTAGATCACCGTGCAGATGACCAGGCTGGCGAGAATACCAACCGGCAGATCGCGCTGGGGATTCTTCGTTTCCTCGGCCGCAGTCGAAACCGCGTCAAAGCCAATGTAGGCAAAAAAGATGATCGCGGCCGCGCTGGAGATCCCGGCAAAGCCATTGGGGGCGAACGGCGTCCAGTTCTTCGGCTCCACATAGAAAGCGCCCAGCGCGAGAAAGAAGAACACCACCGCGAGCTTCAGCACCACGAGCGTCGTATTGAAGCGGGCCGTCTCGCGAATGCCGATGACCAGCAGCCAGGTAATCAGCGCCACGATCAGGAACGCGGGAAAGTTGAAGATGATCGGCAAGCCCATGAATTGCGGCGCCGTGCTCCACGCCTGGGCGTCGCGCAGCACGGTGGTTCCCAAAGCCGCCGGATCGCTCGCGACCGCGACGGCCTTGGCGGCCTGAATGGCTGACCGAAAATCGGTCCCGAGCCAGACGGGAAAATCCACGCCAAGACCGCGGAGAAGTTCCTGGAAATACGCCGACCATGAGATGGCCACGGCGACGTTTCCCACCGCATATTCGAGGATCAAATCCCAGCCAATGATCCACGCCGCCAGTTCACCCAGTGTGGCGTACGCATAGGTGTAGGCGGAACCGGCCACCGGCACCATCGCGGCCAGCTCCGCATAACAAAGCGCCGCAAAGCCGCACGCGATGGCCACCAGCACGAAGGAAATCACCAGGGCCGGGCCGGCTCCAAGATGGTTTGGGCCGCCTGCCGCCGCCGTGCCGACTGAGGAGAACAACCCGGCTCCGACGATCGCGCCGATGCCCAGCGCGGTCAGTTGCACCGGGCCGAGGGATGGCTTGAGTCGGACCGGTGACGCTTCGGACTCCCGCATCAGCGAGGCAACATTCTTGATGCGAAAACGGGAGAACATCACCTCGACTCGAAACCGGATTTCCAAAATCCCAACGAGGTCTGTACAGCCATGTCACGATGTGACGCAACTCGGAGAAACGGGCGGGATGGAGCGGAAGAAAGCAGAGACGGATTACTGACCAGCGTTGAAGTAATCATCCACTTCGGTCTTCAGCATCCGGTTGAGAGTTCGCTGAGGCACCTTGTCGAGATGGCCGTCGAGGAAGGCGATATTGGCGCGGTTCAGGTGCATCACCAGAGGCTCCGTCACCAAGTTGTTCGGGATGAACGCGCAGGACTTCATCGTGCCCGGCTCCGTGTTGACGATCATCACCTTTCGTGAGGGGTCGGAAACTCCCGAAAGCATGACGCCTTTGGCTGGAACCAGCCCGACACCAAACGGACGCCCTGGATCGAGATAGCCGTTGGCCGCAAAATTCACCCTCAGTTTTTCGCCCAACCGGCCGGTGCTCGGGCAGCGGTAAGTGCCATGAACGGCCTTGTTGTTGGGATCATAGGTCTGCCGGGGCTGGCTGCTGACGTAGGAGAAAATCGAGCCGACTTCTGCATTGAAACCAAAGCCAGGTCGATCCTGTTCCGCTAGCGCGATTTGCGACGGGAATTGCAACTGGCCGCCCACACACCAATCTGCGAGATATCTTTGGCTGTCATTGGCCCGGGTGGGCACCCCGCCTGGCCATGGCAGGTAATCGCGGTTGTCATCCGCATACATCAGAAAGCCCAGACCGACCTGACGCATATTGCTCCAGCAAAGCGTGGTGCGCGCCTGCTCCTTGGCCTTCGACAAAGCCGGAATCAGCAGCGCCGCCATGATGGCAATGATGGCAATCACCGCCAGCAACTCAATCAACGTGAAGCCCCGCGCGCGGGACCACGCCTTGATTTCGCCACAGCGGTGCCATTTCATTGGCTTCATCATTTAGCGTATCGGTTCATTTTAAGGGCGCGATAAACCAATAGCTCAAGAATCCGGATCATGGCAAGCATGTAATTGAGGAAAATTGAGCCCTCCGGTGGAAAACCAGGGCATGAAAACCATCATCCCGCCGCAAAAACCGTCATTCGGCGGCCTCTCAAAACTTTACCCAGCGCAGCTTGCCAAACGAGTATTTCACCGAGCCACCCTTGGTGTTGCCACCGATCTTGATGGAAGAAATCTCCCCCGGATCCAGCCGGTGATTTGCATCGGGCTTCGACCACCCCGCCCCGAGCACGGCATCGGAAAAGAACACCATTTGCTCCACAGCCTCACCCAACTTGGGCGGAACCGTGAAGTCGGCCACGTAACCGCTGCCATTCCGCTCGTCGAAGATGACCCGGAAATCCCCCGCGCCTTCCAGCAACGTGAAGGAGAAACACAGGCCAGTCGCACCCGCCGGGGGAAGCTCCCCGGGTGCCAGTCCGAAGACGGGATAAATCCACTTGTCATCGCCAACCGGTTCCGCCGCAACGATAACGCGCGCCAACTCGGACGCCACCCGACTGGGGCCACCACCTGAAATCATCGGACGCCATCGGGACGCGACATTCGCGCCAGGGATAGCAACCGCAAGGTCCGGCGCAATGCGGAGCGGGTCGGGCAAAAATCGCAGCGAAAGCACAGCCTCGCCCGCGGGGCCAAAGTCGCCGGAAAGCCGCACGGTTTCGATTGGATGCCGCGCGCCGCCCGACGCCTCCACGATGAATTTGATCTGCTCGCGCCCCATCGGCGGAATCGCCAAGTCCGACGGCGACGTGATCTTCCAGCCGTCGGGCGCCGTCGGGCGCAGCGTGCCCCGGACTGGTTCGTTCCCGAAATTATAGGCCCACACCGGAATCGTCTCGGGCTTTTCTGACTCGATGCGGTAGGCCGAGCGCTTGAGCATCGTCTTTGCCTCCGGCCACACTGCCTGAAGAACAACTGTCGAGGTTTTTGATGCGATCTGCTCGCGAATCGGCGCCACCGGCGGCACCACGAGATCCACCTGCCGCGCCGTTCCGGAAGGAAACACGGCGAGGATCGGCGCCGATTGCAATGACAGCCTCGCCCGCCCCATTCCGCGCGACGGTAACGTCAGCGCATTGGTCTGGACCGCGCCAAGATGGTCGAAGACCTGCGTGGCAGCCGCCGGCAGTTCGAGGGTCGCCTCGCCCGATTCCACCCACGCCGCGAGCACGTCGGCTTCCCGCCCGTCGGGACGCGCTTGCAACCAGACTGCGTGCAAGTCGGCGTTGGTCGTCACCCACTTCCCCAGCGGCTTGGCATCTGCCAGCAACCGCCCCACCGCTGCCAGTGAAACGAACGCGGGACGCGGCGTGAGATCCGGGCGCAACACACCAAATTGAGTCTGGCCTTCGATGTAGTGCGGCAACAGAAAGTAAAACAATTCCGCCGCGCCTTCGTGCAGCGCCAGCGCAAAGGTCTTCACCAGTCGTTCGGATTGCTCGCGCAGATCGGCATCGGACGGCTCCTTGGATTTCTCGTCGCTCCATTTCATCGGCCGGGCGGCTTCTGTCACCCACAGCGGCTTGCCGGCGGAAACGGACCGGAAGTCGGCATAAAGCTTCGGATACGTATTAAACGCCTCGTAGTGGTGCAGGTTGAACGTGTCGAAGTAGGGCGCCACGGCATTGTCACGCAGGTCTTCGAGTTGGGCCACGTTGTGAGAGGCGAAAACATTCTGCCCGACGATGACTTCGGCGTTGCCCGCCTTCAGCCCCAGGTACGCGGCCTTCTGGAAGGCCGCCATCTCGGTGCCCGTGTGTCCGCCGAACATGGGAATGTCCGCTTCATTCCACGGCTCGAAGGCCCGCACCTCGCCGCGCCAGCGCCGGGCCATTTCACGGTAAAAGTTGAAGGCATCACGCAGATCCTCCGGAAATCGCTTGGTATCCGTCGCGGCCCAACGCGGCGAAATGTGATTCACCTGCAACACCTGCAATCCGGCGCGCGCCTGGGCTGCGGCCGACAAATCATAGCGCGTCGGGGCCGCCCTGAACTGGCCGCGCTGGGGTTCCATCTCGCCCCAGTTCAGCCGGTCGCGCACCCAGTTCACCCCGGCCAGCGCGCACAGGTTCGCGACGGCATCCATCTGCTCTGCCGGGTAGAACCACGCCGTCGCCACATCAAGCGCCACCGGCGAGGTGAGCGGCGTCGGCGCGACCAACGGTGCGATCACCGCGAACGAGATCCAGTTCGAGTGTGTCTCGACCGGCGGACGCAACCGGTAGAATCCCACCGGCAGGCGGCCTGGTCGCGCCGCCGCGCCGCCAGGCAGTGTGTGCAAGGTGTTGTCGCGATAATCCACCAGGCGCCACGCATTCGTGGTTCCGGAAGGAAGCGGCACGACGATCTCTTCGCCGGCGAGGAACACGTTTCCCGGATGCCCCGGCAACGGGCGCGGCAAACCCCGGTGCGGAGCATCGGCAGCCGGCGACGCGGCCAGTGAGTGGCAGAGAATCAACGCAGTCACGGGGAAATATCGAAGAAGCGGTTTCATGGGCGATGCAAGCGTTGTCGCCAAAAAGCGCCTGCAATGCAAGCGCCTTGAGTTCGGACGCCGGCTATTGTCCAGCCCGCGACTCGCGATCACTCAGGTGTTTCTCCCGCCACTCGGCGCGCGAGATCTTGCCGCGCTCATTGACGGCGAGCGTTTCCACGAAGCGCCAACTGCGTGGAAGCTGCCAGGCGGGGACGCGCTCGTGCAGCCAGTCGCGCAGCAAATCCTCGGTGACGCGCTCCGAGGGCACCACGAAGGCGACGATGTCGTCCCCTCGTCCCTCATGCGCGCTGGGCACGCCAAAGACGAGACAGTCACTCACCGCCGGATGCGCCAGCAGCACGCGCTCGATGGATTCGGGTGATACTTTGCGGCCCGCGACGTTAATCTGGTCGCTCGCCCGGCCGCGGAGGAAGACCAGGCCGTCGCGCAATGCCGCGAGGTCGCTCGTGCGGAAGCAGCGATGCGCCAGATGCGGCCCCGGTTCCGGCCAGTAGGTCTCGCCCACGGCGGCGCCGTGAACTTCGAGGCAGCCGTTGGGATTCATTGCCAGCGTCACGTTCTGCATCGGCGCGCCCACGCAGGCGGCATCGGCGCGCGGTTCGAGCGAGGCGTCGTAGGCGATGCCGCCGCATTCGCTCGAGCCGTAAAAGTTGTGAATCTTGACGCCGGATTTCGCGAAGACCGCCTGTTCCAATGACAGCGGCAGCGGCGCGCCAGCGGAGATGGCCAGGCGGACGGCGGGCGTGATCACCTCGGCTTCGTGCCACGCGCGCCACATGGCCGGCACGGCGGGCAAGGTCAGCGCGGGCCATTCCGCCAGGGCGCAGCGCACGGCCTCGGGCATCGGCGACGCGGCCAGCACGAGTGGGATGCCGTGCAAAAGCAGCGGTGTGACCAGGTTGGAAAATCCATACGAGTGCGCGAGAGAAATCACGCCAAGATTCGGCCAGTCAGCGCGCAGTCCCATCGTCCCCACGATGTTGTCGGCGTCCGCGGCGAGTTGCATGCCCGTGAAGGCGACGCCACGCAGCGCGCCGGTGGTGGCAGAAGTAGTCTTGAGGTGGGCGATGTGCGACGGCAAACCGGCGGGATCGAGCGCGGCCTGACCAGCCTCCAGCGGCGCGACCACCCTGCCCCGCCGCCAGGCGCGCAGCACGGCAAAGATGAATTCGGGGGAGTGACCGCGCGGCAACTCCGCAGATCCGGCATCCTCCGGGGATCGGTCCGCGAGGGTTTCCAACTGGCCAAAGGTCCAGCGGCCGCCGCCCACGAGGTCGCGCAAAGCGATTTCCCCGCGTCGTTCCCGGGCGATGCGCAGCCAGCGGTCGTAAAGCATTCGTTGGTTTCGTAGCTTAGCAAGTGCGCGCGCGGCAAGTGGAATGACGACTCCTCAAGATTATGGAGGTTCCGTCGCTCCTCAAACCGACCGCGGCGGGATCAAAGCTTCTCACGGCCCGCGTAGCCCGTGTCGAGGTCGTGCCAGTATTCGATGTCGTCCTCGTCCTGCTCCCAGCAGAGAAAGACCTCCCTGCCGCCGATCAACGCTGGGAAATCCAGCAGCCCGCGATCGATGTCCTTGAGCTGGATTTCAAGCCGCTCAAACTCCGCCAGCACGCGCTGCATTTCGATCGCGGTCCTGACCCACTCATTGACGGTGGCGCCCCCGATGTCCTGGCCTGATTGGAGAAGCTGACCGGCGCGATTATCGTCGCGGTCGAGCTTGCGGCGCAATTCGTGCAATTTCCCCAGCCAGAGGCGCAGTTGCGGCAGCAGCGCGCGGGCCTCGTCACGGGTGTAATGCTTGCGGAATTGCCAGCTCATGATCAGCGCGCCGCGCCGCCCGCGGAGGATTCTTCGAGCTTGCGGCGGATCGGGGCCTTGTCATCGATGGATTCGAGAGTGAGTGCCTTGCGCCAGGCTTCGCGCGCTTTCTCAGGTTGATTGAGCGCGTTGTAAATGTCCCCGAGATGATCGTAGAGCGTGCCGTCGGGCTCCTCCGTGTAGCGGATGGCCTCCTGAATCAGGCGCAGCGCGTCCTGGAGGCGGCCGAGTTTGTAGTACACCCAGCCGAGGCTGTCGAGATACGCGCCGTTCTTGGTCTCGGCTTTGACGGCGCGTTCGAGAAGCTGGCGGGCTTCGTCAAGGTTGACGTTGCGCTCGGCCCACATGTAGCCGAGATAGTTCAGCGCCTCGGCAAAGTCGGGAGCCATCTCCAGCGATTTGCGAAAATACTTCTCCGCCTCGCCCATCTGTTTGGTGCGCTCGTAGGTCGCGCCGAGTTGAAAGTAGAAAAGGTGGTTCAGCCGGTTGGTTTCATTGACGCTGGCCACCACCTCGGCGGCCGTCATGTGCCTGATGGCATTGGTGTAGTCCTTCATCCGCGAGTAGGCCAGGGCCGTGTAAAATTCGGCGATGAAGCGCGGCTTGAACTGGTCGCGCGCCTTGTCGAGAGTGGCCAGCGCCTCGACGGGCCGGTTCTGATTGATCTGCGAGGCGGCCAGGTCGTAGTAAACCGGTTCGAGCTTTGGATTCAGCAGCAGCGCCTTGCGGAAAAGCTCCTCGGCCTCCTTTGGTTTCTTGTCCTCGAATTTGACGCTGCCCAGCAGGTAGTAAATCTGCGGGTTGGTGGGGTTGCGGCGCAGCAATAGTTCGAGCTGCTCGGCAGCCTTGGCGTGGTCGTTTCTGGTGAGGTAGATCCGGACCAGGTTCTCGCGCAGGCCGGGCAGGTTGGGAAATTGCTCCAGCAATTTCACATAGAAGAGCGCGGCCTTCTCCGGCTGGCCCAGCAGATCGAAGCCCTCGCCGAGCTTCTGCACCAGCAGCGGATCGGTCGGATTCAATTCGGCGGCGCGTTCGAGCGTGGCCAGCGCGCTGGCCTTGTAGCTCTGGTTGGTGGTGGAACGGCCAAAACCGATGAACATCTGCGCCAGATCGACCAGAAAAGCGGCCTCCGCTTTCTTTTGGCGCCCCGCCTCATTGAGCACGGCGAAACCCTCCGCCGCCTGACCTTTCTTGAAATAAATCTGCGCCAGAACCTGATAGCCATCGATCTCCCGCGGCGATTTCGCGATGGCCTCGCGGCACGCCATCACCGCCTGGGCGGGTTTTTCGAGCAGGGCATACACCACGCCGAGACGGGCATGAAGATCCCCCGCGGCTCCCGGCACCGCGGTGGCCTTGAGCAGAAGGTCTAGGGCATCATCGTACTTTTTGAGACGCAGCAGGCGCGCCGAGGTTCCCTCGACCAATTCCTCGTTGCCCGGTTGAGCAAGCGCCGCCTGGTAGAAATCCTTCGCGGCTTCCTCGTGCTCGTCGTTCAGTTCGTGCAGCACCGCTGCGGAATAGCGGGCATGCGCCTCGATGCGCTGCTCGACCGCACCCGGCGAATAATCGTCAGACGGCTCGAAGGTCGAGTTGGTACCCGAAGAAGCCGCCGCCGGCGAAGCCGGGGCGGTCTTGCGGTTTGTAGAAGATGAGCCAGCGCACCCGGCGAGGAGGAGTATCCCCGCTGAAAGTGCGGCGAGCAACAAATGGAGGCGCGGCGGCATTGCGGAAAGAACACCGGCACTGGACGCCGCCGCAATCCGGGCCAAGGCCCGCAGCGTGCGGCGCCCGGCGGCCTTCGCCTACTTCTGCCAGGTACGCTTCTTGTGGCGGTTCAGGCGGAGCTTCTTACGGCGTTTGTGCTTGTTGATTTTCGCTTTGCGGCGTTTTTTCAGTGAACCCATAGGATGTAATTCGGGGAGATGAAGTATTGGAGCGGCGGTGGGATGTCAAACGCATACTCGCGAAACTTCTGTTCCGCGAGCCGGCGCGACGGTTGATTCAATAGACCACTTTGTTGAGCGGATACTCGATGATGCCCTCGGCGCCGGCGGCTTTGAGCTGCGGAATCAGCTCGCGCACGACGTGCTCGTCGATGATGGTTTCGACCGCCACCCAGCCCGCCTGGCTCAAATGCGAAATGGTGGGCCGGCGCAGGGCTGGAAGTTTTGCGAGCAGCGGTTTCAGGTTCTTTTCCTCCAAGTTCATCTTCAGACCGACCATCGTCTCGGCCTCAAGCGCGCCGCGCAGGAGCAGCGCCAGCGTCTCAATCTTCTCGCGCTTCCAATGGTCCTTCCATGCGGCGTGATTGACGATGAGCCGCGGCGTCGAGGTCATGAGCGTATCGACGATGCGCAGCTTGTTGGCGCGCAGCGACGAACCGGTTTCGGTAATCTCGACAATGGCGTCCACCAGTTCGTGTGCTTTGACTTCAGTGGCCCCCCATGAGAATTCCACCTCGGCCTTGACGCCGTGTTTCCGGAGATACTTTTTCGTGATGCTGACCACCTCGGTGGCGATGCGTTTGCCGGCAAGATCCTTCACGGATTTGACCGGCGAATCTTCCGGCACTGCCAGCACCCAGCGCGCGGCCTGACGGGTGGCTTTGCTGAAGAGGAACTCGCCCACCTCATGCACGTCCGAGCCGTTTTCCTGAATCCAATCAAAGCCGGTGATGCCGCAGTCGAGGTAGCCGTGCTCGACGTAGCGGCTGATTTCCTGGGCGCGAATCATCCGGATGACCAGTTCCTCGTCGTCCACGAAGGGCACGTAGGAACGGCTGCTGACCGAGACATGCCAGCCCGCCTTGGCCATCTTTTCGATGGTGGCGTCTTGCAGGCTGCCTTTGGGCAGACCGAGCTTGAGTTGTGGCTTTTGTTTCATCCCGACAAATCGACTCTGCATTCCGCGCCTCGCCCTCCGGGATCAATCCTGGACCGGCAGGCTGGGGGGTGTCCCCATCAATTGGCTCCGCAAACCGTGCGTCCAGAAACCCGCAGCCGGCCTTGCGCCAGCGCGCCGACCACCGCCGGATACAAGCGGCGTTCGGCCAGTTGAATCCGCTCGTGCAGGGATGCCGGCGTATCGTCCGCCAGCACCGGCACGGCTTCCTGGCCCAGAATCGGCCCGCTGTCGATGCCTTGATCCACGAGATGAACCGTGCATCCGGTCACCCTCACGCCATAGTCCAGCGCTTGTTTCCACGCCTCCAGTCCCGGAAACGCCGGGAGCAAAGAGGGGTGGATGTTCACGACCCGCTGCGCAAATGCACGCAAAAAATCGCCTTTCAAAATCCGCATGAAACCGGCCAGCACCACGAGGTCCACCCGCGCCTCCTGCAAACGCTGCACGTAGGCGCGTTCGGCCTCCTCGTCGAGCTTGGTGCGGAACTTCCCCGGCGCGAGATATTCCGCCGGCAAACCGCGCTGGCGCGCGTGCGTCAGAATCCCCGCCTCGGGCACATCGCTGATCACGATGGCCACCTCTGCCGGCACCTGGCCGGCGGCGATGGCGTCCGCAATGGCCACGAAGTTCGAGCCTTTGCCGGAACCGAGGACGCCCAGACGAAATGAAGGAGCCGAATTCACGGCGGTTTTTTAGGGGCAGCCACGGAGCCGAACAAGGAGAAAGCGCCGGCGAGATGCGCTCACCAGAGAGGCGCGATCCGCTTCAGTGATTATTTGACTATGTCCTGACAAGCGCGACGCGATCCGTTTGACTCGGCCCATGATATCAATGCGCTTCGCACACACGCTGCTGTTTTCCTTGGGGCTTTGCTCATCGCTTTCCGCCGCCACCTATCCCGACTTTCGCACGGAACGCGGGTTTTCAGATTTTTTCTGGCGCAAGTGATTCAGTGACAGGACGCGCTTTGCGCAAAATGGCTGTGGGCCGACCGACCCCCTTGCCGGACGCACCCCGGTCCGTGGTAAACTCCCGGCA
>JBBRWD010000050.1:0-47355 GCA_038249465.1 Limisphaerales bacterium
GGCCGGGCGGGCGTTTGGCGGCGACGCGTTTGCCCTGGACGAGCAGGACGGACTGATAGGCGTTGCCGGCGTGCCGGGTGCGATTGCGTTTGAGGAACATGCCGGGCGCAGCGGTGGGAGGCAAGGGATAAATCATTTATTAGAGACAACACTACAACCCCCATCAGACCACTGTCATTATTGCCTATAACGCTTAAAAACTAGCCTCCGATGGGGGAAGATAAGCCAGATCATTGAGTCGATATTTACGCCTGCGCTGGCGAGGGCGGCCGCGGCCCGGAAAACCTTGCGACCGTGGGAGACCCTTCGGAATCAAGAGCGGCGCCGACGGGTGGACTGTGCGCGGCAGATGCGCACCAGACCGTGAGGAAACCGGCCGCCCAACGCTTCCACCACCGGGCTGACACTCGGGCCGGTTCCGTAACGCGCTAGCGCGGCCAGGATTGCCGCCTCCTCATTTTCCGTCAGCATCCGACGAAGGTCGATGCTCTCGCCTGCTTCAATGGCATTCGCGAGATGGCCGTAAATCGTGCCCTCGGTCACACCACGGATCTGCGCGATGGCTGCGACGGGATGATTTTGCCGGAAGAAATGCAGAGTCTCACGCACCGTGTCCGTCAGCAAAGAACGCCGCGGCGGCGCGGGCGCGGCGAAGGAATCATCGGCGAAAATCTGGCGCGGATGGTTCTGCAAATGCGCCGCGATTTCGCCGAGGAACACCGTCCCGAACTCGCGCAGCTTTTTGTCGCCCACGCCGCTGATGCGCGAGAATTCCGCCTCGCTCGCTGGATAGTTCCTCGCCATCTGCCGCAGCGCCACGTCGGAGAATACGATGTAGGATGGCACCGCGCGCTCGTCGGCGAGGCGCTTGCGTAACTGCCGCAGCTTTTCGAACAGCTCCTCGTCGCAAGCGATTTCACCGGCGCGATGCTGCGAGGGTTCGGGCGCCTTCATCGGCCGCGTGAGCGTGATTTTCTCTCGTGCCCGCAATACCGTGCGACCGGTCTCGGTCAACTCCACGACATTGAACTTCTCCGCGTTCTGAAACAGGAAACCCATCCTCACCAACTCGCGTCCGATGGCGCCCCACTCGATGCGATTGTGTTCCTGGCCGATGCCGTAGGTGGAAAGCGTCTGGTGGCCGAACTTGCGGATCTTTTCCGTGTCCGCGCCGCAGAGCACTTCGACCACATGCTGCACGCCCACACCGAACGGGCTTTTTTCGCGGATGCGATAGACGCACGAGAGGAACTTCTGCGCCGCCACGGTGCCATCCCAGGTTTCGCGCGGCGCGAGGCAGTTGTCGCAGCCGCCGCAATTGTCATCCTCCGCCTCTTCGCCGAAGTAGCCGAGGAGAAACGCCCTCCGGCACGCGCCGATCTCGGCGTAGTGAACCATCTGTTCGAGTTGCGCCCGCGCGATCTCGCGTTCCTTGGGGTCGGGCTTTTCGTCGATGAACTGCCCGTACTTGACGCGGTCGCCGGGGCTGAACAGCAGCAGGCAGTCGCTCGGCAATCCATCGCGCCCGGCGCGTCCGGTCTCCTGATAGTAGCCTTCGATGTTCTTGGGCAGATCATAGTGGATGACGTAGCGGACGTTGGGTTTGTTGATGCCCATGCCGAAGGCGATGGTGGCGCAGATCACCCGCAACTCGTCGCGCAGGAAGGACTCCTGATTGCGCGAACGCTCGGCGTGGTCCAATCCCGCGTGATAGGGCGCGGCACTGATGCCGTCGGCGTTCAGCTTCGCCGCCATCGACTCCGTCGTCTTGCGCGCCTGACAGTAAATGATGCCGCTCTCCCTCGGACGGGCGCGGAGGAAATCAAGGATCTGGTCGTAAGCGCCGGATTTGGCGGTGACGCGATAGGTCAGGTTCGGCCGGTTGAAGCTCGCCACGAAACACGCCGGTTCGCGCAGGTGCAACTGCGTGACGATATCCTCGCGCACGCGCCCGGTGGCCGTGGCGGTGAGCGCCATCATCGGTGTGCCGGGGAATCGTTCCCGCAAGCTCGCGATCTGGCGGTATTCGGGACGGAAATCGTGGCCCCATTCGCTGATGCAATGCGCCTCGTCGATGGCAAACAGGTTGACCTGCCAGCGCTGCAAGTCCTCAAGAAATCCGGAAAGCATCAGCCGCTCGGGCGCGACGTAGAGCAGGCGATACTCGCCGTTGTGCAGGCCGCGCAGACGGGGGCGCGATTCGCCGGCGGCGAGCGAGGAGTTGAGAAACGTGGCGGGCACACCGGCGGCCTGGAGCGCGTCCACTTGATCCTTCATCAACGCGATCAGCGGCGAGACGACGACGCTGAGTCCGGGCCGCACCAGTGCGGGAAGCTGGAAGCAGAGCGATTTGCCTCCGCCGGTGGGCAGCACCGCCACGACATCGCGACCAGCCAGTGCGGCGCGGATGATTTCCTCCTGGTGCGGGCGGAAGGAAGCGAAGCCGAAGTATTGCTTCAGCAGCGGGAGCAAGGGGGCATCGTGGACCACGCCGCTGTTGTTAGCGGATCCGTTGTGGATATTGAACTGCAAAGTGCCGTGTCTCCGTGAAAAGGGCGCATCTTGAGGATCCCACCATCGGAAGTGTGGCGCGAGCCTCCGGCTTGCGAACGTCACGCAAGCTTCCAGCTTGCAGTGAGCGCGACCAATAATGATGCGCCAACCCGGAGGGTTGGCGAGACACTCGCAAGCTGGAAGCTTGCGCCACTACGGCTGCGTTCCTGCGAAAATGAAACGACGCGGGCCGGAAGAGCATCCAGACCCGCGCCGGAATCCGAAAGGCATCCTCAATCCAGCATCTTGATCACGCGGCTCTTCTCCGAACGTTTGCGCTGGGTTTCGTTGAGGAGGCGCTTGCGCAGGCGCAGGTTCAGCGGCGTCGCTTCGACATACTCGTCGGGGCCGATGTATTCCAGCGCGCGTTCGAGCGAGAGCTTGAGCGGCGGATTGAGCTGAATGCCCTTGCCGTCGCCCTGCGAGCGCATGTTGGTGAGCTTCTTTTCCTTGCAGGGATTGACTGGAATGTCGTTCTCGCGGGCGTTCTCGCCGACGATCATGCCGGCGTAAATCGCTTCGCCGGGCACCACCATCAGGCGGCCGCGCTCCTGGACCATGTTCAGGGCGTAGGAAGTCGCCGTGCCGCTTTCCATGCTGACGAGCGAGCCGTTTTTGCGCGCGGGAATCTCGCCGCGATCCGGGCCGTATTCATGGAAGAGATGGCTCATGACGCCGATGCCGCGCGTCTGGTTGACCAGATCCGTCTCGAAGCCAATCAGGCCGCGCATCGGGATGATGGCCTCGATGGTGACATGGGCACCGTGATGATTCATGGCCGTGATCTCGGCCTTGCGCGAGGCGAGGTTCTCCATGACCACGCCCATGTTGTCCTGAGGAATTTCGAGGAAAAGCTTTTCAATGGGTTCAAGAAGATTGCCGGCGTCGTCCTTCTTGTAGAGCACCTCGGGGCGCGAGACGAGCACCTCGTGACCTTCGCGCCGCATCTGCTCGACGAGAATGGCGATCTGCATTTCGCCGCGGCCGGAAACGTTGAAGACCTTGGGATCGTTGGTGTCCTCGACGCGCAACGCGACGTTGGTGCGGAGTTCCTTGGTGAGGCGCTCGCGGATGTGGCGGGCGGTGACGAGTTTGCCGTCCTGACCGGCCAGCGGCCCGTCATTGACGGCGAACTCCATCTGGATGGTGGGCGGGTCGATGGGCTTGGACGGAAGCCCCGCGCGCTCGGGATTGTCCACGATGGTTTCGCCGATGAAAACATCCTCGAAGCCCGTGAGGCCGACGATGTCGCCCGCGTGCGCCTCCTGGATCTCAATGCGTTTGAGCCCCTCGAAGTGGTAGATCATCGTGATCTTGCCGCTGATCTTGGTGCCATTGACATGCAGGCAATGCGCGGGATCGCCGACCTTGATCTTGCCCGAATAAATTTTGCCGAACGCGATACGGCCGAGGTAATCGCTGTAATCGAGATTGGCGACGAGCACCTGAAAACCTTCGCAGGCGTGGGCGCGCGGCGGCGGGATGTGTTTGATGATGGCATCGAAGAGCGGCTCCATCGTGCCGGAGACGTGCTCCATCTCGACCTTGGCGTAGCCTTCCTTCGCGCTGGCATAAATCACCGGAAAATCCATCTGCTCGTCCGTCGCGTTGAGCGAGATGAACAACTCCCAGACGAGGTCGAGCACCTTCTTCGGGTTGGCGTTGTCGCGATCGATCTTGTTGATGACGACCACCGGTTTGGCGCCGGCTTCGAGCGCCTTGCGCAACACGAAGCGGGTCTGGGCCTGCGGGCCGTCGGCGGCATCCACCACCAGCAGCACGCCGTCGATCATGTTCATGATGCGCTCCACCTCGCCCCCGAAGTCGGCGTGGCCTGGCGTGTCCACGATGTTGATGTGGTAGTTCTTGTACTTGAAGGCGGCGTTCTTGGCGCGGATGGTGATGCCCTTCTCGCGCTCGAGATCCATGGAATCCATCAGGCGTTCCTCCTGGGACTCGTGCTGGTTGAGGCGGAACGTCCCGGACTGCTTCAGGAGGCAATCGACGAGCGTCGTCTTGCCGTGATCCACGTGCGCGATGATGGCGATGTTTCGGATGTGCTGCATAAAATTTTGCCCGACAGAGCCGCGTAACATGACGTGCCTTGAACAAAGGTCAAGCACGCGGTTTGGGAAATTGCAGCTTGGGAAATTGGCGACAGGTTCGTCCCGGGAGCTGCGACCGTCGGCGTGTCTGTTCGCGTCGGGCACCAACGGCGGGCAGCACCCAATTGCAACAAACCGACCAACCCGGGCGCATCCGCGCACTGCCCCCGGCGCGCGGCCTTGAGGCCGCTTCAGCGTTCGATGGGTGTTGGCGAAACATTGGCGGACGGTCTCTCGAACGATGAAGCGACGTAAACGTCGCGCACCAACCCGGTTGCCTTCGGGGGCAGTGTCGAGATGCGCCCGCAAACCTCGGACGCGACATTTCCGCTTTGCTCCCCGCGCCCTGTTTCGCATAGTTCGCGGACATGAACGTGTTCGTCACCGGCGGTGCCGGCTACATCGGGTCCGTATGCGTGGAGGAACTGCTCAACGCCGGCCACACCGTCACGGTTTTTGACAATCTCACCGAAGGCCATCGTTCCGCGGTGGACCGGCGGGCGACCTTTGTCGAAGGCTGCCTTGGGAACGCGGCGCAAATCGGCGATGCCCTGAAACAATCAAATGCCGCGGCCGTGCTGCATTTCGCGGCCAATGCGCTCGTCGGCGAATCGATGGAGCAGCCGGAAAAGTATTTCCGCAACAATGTCTGCGCCGGCCTCAACCTGCTGGAAGCCGCACGCGCCGCAGGCGTGAAGAAATTCGTCTTCAGCTCGACCTGTGCGACCTATGGACCGCCGGATCGCGTGCCGATGACCGAGGATCTGCCGCAGCGCCCGATCAATCCCTACGGCGAATCGAAGCTGATGTTTGAGAAGATGCTCACATGGTATCAGCAGATTCACGGGCTGGAGTTCGTGGCCTTCCGTTACTTCAACGCCGCCGGTGCCAGCCAGCAGTTCGGCGAGCATCACCGCATCGAGACCCACCTGATTCCCAATGTGCTCAGGGTCGCGCTCGGCCAGGCGACGGAATGCCAGATTTTCGGGACCGATTATCCGACGCCCGACGGCACGTGCATCCGCGACTACATCCACATCATCGATCTGGCCCAGGCGCACATTCAGGCGCTGGCTCCGCGCAAGTGCGGTTTTTACAATCTCGGCAACGGCGACGGCTATTCGGTGCGCGAGGTCATCCAGATGTGCGAGCAGATCACCGGGAAGAAAATCCCGACCGTGGAGAAGCCGCGGCGTCTGGGAGATCCACCGAAGCTCGTCGCCGCCGCGGCGAAGGCGAAGAGCGAACTTGGTTGGAAACCACAATTCCCGAAACTGGAGGACATCGTCTCGACCGCTTGGGCCTGGCACAAGGCGCACCCGCAGGGGTATGCCGGTTGAGGCGGCAGCAGCTTGCGTCCCTTCGAACGTTGAGGCCATATTCCCGCCATGCAAGCAGCGCAAGAGATGCCGATGGTTTCGGTTGAGAGTTACCTCTCAGGAGAACGGACGAGCGAGGTCCGCCACGAGTATCTCGGCGGAACGTTTTACGCCATGGCGGGTGCGAGCGAGGATCACAACCTCATCGAACTAAACCTTGCCGCGGCGCTGCGCCACCATCTGCGCGGCAAACCCTGCCGAACCTTCGTCAACGACCTGAAATTGCGACTGCGCCTCGCGAACCAGGATCTCTTTTACTACCCGGACGTGATGGTGGCCTGTGACCCGCGAGACACCGACCCTTACGCCAAGCGTTTCCCCAGAATCCTGATCGAAGTGCTCTCGCCCGAAACCGAACGCATTGACCGGCGGGAGAAGTTTTGGAGCTATATCCAAACCGAGACGCTTGAAGAATATGTTTTGGTGGCGCAGGACAAAATGGAGGTGACGGTCTTCCGCCGCGCCCATCAATGGGCGGGTGAGATTCTCCGGCAGCCGGATCAACTGCTCCAGTTCGCATCGATTGATTTCAGCCTGTCGCTCAGCGCGGTTTACGAAGGGGTGAATCTCGAGGTCTGATTGAAGCGACGCCAATGTTCACCGAACGCCTGCCTGGCTTTCGTGAAAAGTGACTCCTCGCCGCCGCGCCATTCCACAGCCACAACCTCACTTCATCGGCATCGCCAGACTCTGGTACGCCTCCCGCACCTTGCCCGTGCCGTGCCGCAGTTCGAGGCGTTTCACGATGAAATGCCCGCGCGCCATGTCCTGAAAGTGATCGATGAACAGCACATTGATCACACTGCCCGACGCCGCGCCCACCACCGGCACCGCCTTGGCTGCGATTTCCTCCGACACCACCACGCCAAACCGCGACGCCACCGCCGTGACCAGGCGCAACAGCACCGGGGCCGATTTCCCTGAGGCGCCTTTCTGCGCGAGGAACGTCGCCGCCTCGCTCACCGTCTTCGAGAGCGCGGCGCGCACGATCCAGTAACTGCTCTCCGCCGCATCATCCGAGGCGCTGCGCCCGCCCAGAGCAAAGACTTCGAGACATGACACCTTGACCGCGGGCGCGCTGATGTCGAAGCCCTCGCTGCGCGCGATGTCCGCGATGGACCGCAGCATGATGGTGGTGGAAACCGGTAGTTCCACCGGCAAGGAGGCCAGGCCGAACACGCCGCCAACGCCGCCAGATGCACCCACCAGAAACTTGTGCCACCGCTCCGAAGCCAGGCGCGGCCGGCGGTTACCCAGGCTGGTGATGGCCACTGACAAGGCCGTCGAAAGCGCCTTCGTCGCCGCCTTGTGAATCAGTCCCTCGGCGCCTTTGGGCAACAGCGCCAGGCCCTGCTCAATGGGTTTGCCGAGGAATCCCGCGAGCCGCGCGGCAAATCCCGGCGCTTCCAGCAGCGACTTGGCGTAGCGCAACTCCGCGAGTTCGTCCGGCGTCAGTCGCAAGATGATGGGAGGCAGTTCCATGTTCCTGTCGCGATCGGGCGCGACGGTGCGAGTCACATTTTGGGCGTGCGGAATTCGCGCACGATGCGGACAAATTCTCCCGCGAGACGAGTCAGTTCCGCCCAGTTTCCGGTGCGCAAAATCTCCGCCGACACGAGCGAAGAACCCACTCCCAGCGCTGCGCAGCCCGCCTTGAGAAAATCCGCCGCCGTGTTCAGGTCCACGCCGCCAGTCGGCACGACGCGCAAATGCGGCAGCGGCGCGCGGATGTTCTTGATGTAGCCCGGCCCGAGTTTGTCCGCCGGAAAAATCTTCACGAAATCCGCGCCAGCCTCGTGCGCGAGCTGCGCCTCGGTGGGCGTGTAGGCGCCGATCATCACCGGCTTGCCGGCGGCGTGAGCGACGTCGATCAGTTCGAGCTTCGTGATGGGGCTGACGACAAATTCCGCCCCCACATCGATGGCTGCGCGCGCGGCGGCGGCATTGAGCACTGTGCCCACTCCGATGAGCGCGCGCGTCCCAAAACGCTGTGCCGCGAGTCGGATGGCTTCCAGCGCGTTGGGCACGGTCATGGTGACCTCGACGGCGATGACGCCACCCGCGAGGAGCGCTTCGCAGACGGGCAGCACCTGCTCGGTCTTTTCCGTGCGCACGACCGCGATGATGCCAGGGTTGGTGAGAAGCGAGATGATTTCAGCTTGCGAGCGCATGATGTTGGCGGTGATTGCATCCAAGTCCGACAGGCGGCGCAAGCGGCAATTCAGCGGCGCAAGCGTAAGCAGAATCGCACAGCGCGGCTAAAGCTCCTCCGTCTTCTTGAACGGCAGGCCTCGTTCGCCGTTGAAGAGCGGGCGCAGGCGATGATCGCTGGAACCCGCCGGCCGCCGGATGACTTCCGGCGCGACGCGATTGCCGGTCTCGCGGCGGGCGCGCCGGCCCTTGAGCCAGTCTTCCCAGCTCATCACTTCATGCATGGGAATCGTAGGGACTCCCGACTTGGAAAGCTTTGGCTTGTTCATCGACCAGTTGCTTGACGTCGTTCCAGTTTTTGTAAGCGGGAGATTCCGCCAATCGCCGCACCTCGGCCCAGACGGTCTCGGCTTCGCCGAGCAGTGCCGCCGCCAGCAGTTTCATAGCACACTCCCTCGCCGGTGGATAGTCGCCCGGATAGTTTGGGATGAGAAGGGGCGCATCCACTGCCCCCGAAGGCAACGGGGTTGGAGCGCGACGTTTACGTCGCTTCATCGTTCGAGAGACCGTCCGTCATGTTTCGCCAATACCCATCGAACGCTGAAGCGGCCTCAAGGCCGCGCGCCGGGGGCAGTGCGCGGATGCGCCCGATGAGAATGCGCTCCACGATGAGTTCCTCGACCGGCGCGATGCAAACATCTCCCGATGGCCCGGCCAGATGGCGGATCGTGCTGCGCGCCAGATTCTCGAAAGCGCCAAGCACGTCTGCGAATACGCCTGCGACCTGCCATCTGCGGGGGCCACCGATGGCGCCCAACGCGCCCATCGTTTGCTGCCGGATTCGGATCGTGAGCGATTCGCGCGACGTCGCGACACACATATCGAGATCGCCCGAGACGTAGGCACCTTCAGTGTAGAACTCGATCGCCGAGCCGCCGACCACGACCAGTTCGACCCCGCGCTCGCGAAACACGGCGGAGATCGGGCGCACGGTCTTGCCCTGCGCGTCCACCACCTCGACTTGGTTCACGTGCGCCACAGGCCATCAGGTCGAACTGCAATCCCGCCGGCTGGCTGTTCCTGGTCGCTTAATTCCCCAGCCATTCCTCGCGGGAAACCGCGGCCTGCCGAAGAATTCGCGAGAGAAATCCAGGACCAATCTCGCCCTCGTGTTCATTCGGGATGATGAGCGTGAGGTTGCCGCGCTTCATCTGCGGATGTTTGCCGCCGACGAACGGTCCCTCAAAGCCCAACTCGTGCAGCCGTTGAATGAACTTGCGGCGGGAGACGGGCGCCAGTTTAGGCATTGGCCGGGGCGCCGATGCGATTAAGATTTAGCGGGCCGATCTCGGGGATTTCGAGGTTCATCCGCAGGCGCAACGCCAGCCAGTCGCTCAAGGCCTCGCGCAATTCGCGCTGACAGCCCGTCAACGACTTGTCCTTCGCCCAGACGCCCTGAAATCCGGGGATTTCACCCCAATAAGACCGGTCGTCTTCGATGATCTCGTAGCGGGCCATCTCCATGGCCAGGTCAATATATTGTGCCAGCATAGCGTCTGCCCAAGATTCTCCGACATGGGAAACCTGCCGGAGATCGCGCTGTTGTTCAATCGGAATCCCAGTCCGCCGCGGTCCGCCCAGCCCCACAGTCGCGAATGAACTTTGAGGCTTTCGTCAACGAGCCCACGCCTGAGCCCAACAGCACACTTCAACGCCCCGGCTCACTCCACCGTCACTCGCCAGCCAAAATCGCTCTTCGGGATCTTGAGCGTCAAGCCACCCAGGATTTTATCAAACTTCACCGGGCGCACGGTCTCGCCCTGAGCATCCACCGCCTCGACTTGTTTCATGCGCACCGGACGGCCGAACACCGCGTCGGGCCGGAGCGTCAGCGTCGTCGTGTCGTCCCCATCGGGCAGCGGCGTCAGGACAACGGTGTTGCCGCTTACGATTCCGCGAATGGCATCCTTGGTGCGGGCCTGGCCGAAATCGGTGTAGGTCGGATTCGGCAAGGTGCGCCGCTCAATGACGGGAGGCTGCGCCGGCTTCACCAAGCGCACGCCGGTGATGTTCTTCACGCCGCCAGAGTACGTGCCTTCGACCACCAGCGTCCCGATGCTGTAACGGCGGTTGTCGTCTTCCTTGCCGAGCATCCTAACGCGTCGGCCGCTGCGGCTCTGGCTGTCGTAAAAGCCCACAAGCGTGTCGTATTCGCCGAGGGGCATGCCGTCGGGAATGGTCACTTCCCAATCCGTCTTCACGGAGTTGGTCCACTTCGATGTGGGCGTGGTGGGCGTGCCGCCGCCGTAAAACTCCGTGTCGGTGTAGCGGCCGGGCGTCGGGCGGTTGAAGTGATAGAACACCGCGTAATCCTTGGGCGCCGACTTCTCCGCCTGCCAGTTCACCGCGAGACGGAAGCTGCGTCCGCCGGTGTATTCGAGCCGGTCGGCAGTCGGTTGAATCGGCAGCGGCGCGTCGGGATTGTAGCCGCGGCCGTTCACGTAGAAGCCGCGAGGGCCGCGCGATTGCTCGACGATTTGCGGCCCGAGCCGTTCGATGCTCGATTCGATGGCCCCATTCCGCGCGAAGTAGCCGTATTGCGGCAGCGTGCGGCCCGCGATGGTCCAATCCTTCTTGCCGCGATTGACGTGGACGCGAGCGCCCGAGTTCCAATCAATCACCAGCCGCTGGATGTCGCCCTCGACGTATTCGACGCTGCGGATTTCGTCGTGGGCGATGCTCTCGATGAACTCCTGCGCGAGCCAGTATTTGCGCGCGGCACCACGCACCATGTTGTTCAACTCGATCATCATCGCGTGGCCCGTGAGCATCTCAGCCGTGATGTAATCGTCGCTCTCGATGCCGTGCAGGTCGCGCGCGCGTCCGCCCTGGTAGCGGCTCGAATAGCCAACACCGTGGAGGCTGAAGCGCGTGTGGTTGACCGCATCGAACCACGGGACGCGCGACCACTCGCGGCATGGCACGACATTGTGGAAGCTCCCGCCCTTCGCGCTGAGTTGCATGAACTGGCAGTCCGCGCCGTCGAGCCAGCCGATGAGCTGGTCGGCGCCGGCCTCGCTGGTGGTGGGCGCGTTGTTGCCGAAGGTGTCGCGGATGCGCGCGAAGCCTTCGCCCCAGCAGCGCAACGTTTCCATCTTCGAGTGAAACTTCCCCTCGCCGTCGTAGTAGTCGAAGGCGTTGATCGAGGTCCATACATCGACGAACGAGGCGGTGGGTTTCAGCGCGGGTTCGATGAGCTTGAGGTTGCGCTCGAGGAACGGCTTCACCGCGTCAGGCCGGAATTGATAGCTCTGCGCCTGACGTCCTTCGTTGAGCCAGGCTTTGCGCGGCTGACCGTCGGGCGTGAACGTGACGTGCCGATAGCTGAAGTCATCGCAGTCGGGATAGATGTCGATGTAGTTGTCGTGCGGTCCCCAGAGCGCGCCGGCGCGGTCGCACACGCGGCCGAGTTCGCGCAATTCCTCGGTCGTGCCGAGGCCGGGCTGCGGCGGGAAGATGTCCGGCAAACGGTAGTCGTAACCCCAGCGTTGCCAGTCGTGCAGGATGGCGAGCGAATTGGTGACGCCATAGTCGAAGCACCGCTGGAGCTTCGCGGCATCTTCTGCGTAGCGCCCGCCCCAGATGTCGAAGACAAAGCGGCCGGCCTTCTTCGCCACGCCGGCGGAGGCTTTCTTGTCGTAGAGCGGACGATACTTCAGCGCGCAATCGAACGCACCCTTCACGCTCGGCACAAACGTAAACGTCGTGTCGGGATGCGTGTGCAGCGCGTAAATGTGCTGCGCGCCGTCCACCTGGAAATAATCCGGCGGCGTGTCGCAGGCGGTCAGCAGCGACAGGCCGTTGTCGAAATCAAAGCCGACGTGGCTGGTGGAGAGGTTGTGTCCGCCGCCGCCCGCGCGGAAGGAGCCGGGATCGACGATGCAATAGCCGTGGCCGTAATAGACGCGGTCGGCCTTGCGATCGGTGCGAGCCAGCGCGAGATCGGTGATGCGCGAGCCGCCAGAAATCTTGACGCGCAGGCCGGCCTGTTCTGGCCAGACTTCGGCAATGAGTTCGGTGGACTCGTTGTTGACGCGGACGTGGTGTTGCACGCGGAAGCGATTCCCGTCGCGGCTCGTCTCAAACTTCTCCACGACCGCGCCGGAAGGCCAGCGTCCGAGGGTTTGATCGAACAACGCGATGTTGAATCCCTCGAAGACGACCACCTTGTCACCGCTGCCAAAGGCCAGCGCGGCATCGGCGAAACCATTCGGCCCGAGCACGACGGCGGCTCGTTGACCGTCGGCGAGCGAGGCCACGAAGCCATTCTCGCCGGCAACTCCGCTCGACACGGCCTGACGCGCGCGTTCCATCTGCGCCGACTTCTCGGCGGCAGTCAACATGCGCGGTGTCGCGCCCACCACGATGGTCGGATCGCCCCAGAAGGCCGAGTCGCACGTCGTGTCGTTCTTCGGACCGGGATGACATTCAAGGCGGAGCAAAATCTCCTTGCCGGCAAACGCGCTCAGGTCGGCTTCACCCGGCTGCCAAGTCTTTGCGTCGATGTGCTTCTCGAAACGCTGCTCGTCGCCAGCCCAGACGCGGAACGTGACACCATCGCTCGGCGGCTCGGTCGGGCCGGTGTCGCGGATGGCGTTGAAGAACGCGAGTCGGATGGGCGTGGCGGACGGCAGCTTCAGACGATACTCGGCGAACACCTTGCCCAAGCCACCGCGATACGGCGGATGCATCTGAAGCGCCTGCCGCGTCTCGCCGCCACGCGCCATCGGCGACTTGATGAAATTCGCCGCGGAGCGTTCCTCGCTGCCCTGCCAGCGGACGGGTTGACGCTGCATCGGTTTCCCGTTCCACTGCCACGCAACCTGCCAGTCCTTCAGCGTGGCCAGCGGCAACGCCCCAGCCGAAGGCACCGTAACAAGCGGCAATTCCGTCGGCACAGCGCCACGAGAACCGGGCGTCTTGAAGGCAGTCTCAAAAATCCGAACCGCGTGCGCGACGCGCTCGGAACCGCCCTGTTCGAACCTCGCCCAGACATGCACCGGATAGAGCGCCGAGTGGCTACCTTCACCCATCGCGAATTGGAACGTCGTCGAAGCCCCGCTGCGGGCGGGTATGTTCAATAGCTTCTCCGTTTCGCCGACCGCGCGGGTCTGGTCTGCGAGGCCACCCATCTGCAAGCGAACGTCGAGCGCCGCGTCACCGGAGTTGGTGAGCGCCACGGTGAACGCCTGCGGCGCGTTTAGATTCGTCACCGTCGGGATGTCACCGATGGAAAGCGTGAGCGGACCTTCAGTGATCTTGTGGCCGTTGAAGGCGTGCGAGGAAGACGCGGCAAGCAAAGCGACGAACGCGGCGGAAAAAAGTTTTTGGGAGAACATGAAGCGGAGCGTGGCAGAACGGCGTGGGTTTGTCAGCACAGTGATGACGCATCACGGAAAATTCCGGCGGTGGCGCAAGCTTCAAGCTTGCGAGCGTCACGCCAAGACTCTGGCTTGGCGTTGGATGGCCTTGCCGACATCACCCAATCCACCAATCCAGAGGATTGGTGGGACGACGCAAGCTGGAAGCTTGTGCCACTACCTGTCTCACACCTGCCAAGGTTCGCGCAGCGCGCGCGAGCACAGGCGATTGGCCTCGTCGTCACCGAGAAATTCTTCCTTCACCGGATCCCAGCGCAGACTGCGGCCCAGCCGATAGGTGGTGGTGACGAGATGGCCGAGCGAGGCGGAGCGATGGCCAATTTCCTCGTGCGAACTCGGCTGTCCGCGCGAGTGGACGCACTCGAACCAGTTCGCGTGATGGTTGTTCGCGCCGATGTTCACCTCGCGCGTGGTCATGCGCATCTCCCGCAGGATTTCCGGCGGACCGCCCTCGATCGGACCGGAGCCGGACATCGAGGTGATCCAGCCGCGTTCGCCCACGAACAAACCGCCAAACAGTCCCGCGAGTCGCGCGTCATTGGGCACGGCTTTGTAGAGCGTCTTGACCTGATCCCAGCTTTCGACGTGATGAACCAACACGCCATTGGCGTAACGGCAGGTGAGCGTGGGGAATTGACCGCCCGAGGGATGCAGAATCTCCACCGGCCCACTCGTCTCCATGCCGATGGCGTATTGAATCACGTCGGCCGCGTGCGAGTGATAGCCGGTCACCGCGCCGGCGCCGAAGGCGTCGCAGAACACCCACGGCACCACGCCGGGTGAGGGATTGCGGTGATACGCGGCGTTGTAGGGACGCCACGCCGCCGGACCGACCCACATGTTCCAATCCAATCCCTCCGGCGTCGGCTCCGTCGGCAACTCGGGATCGAGCGGCACCCACGACGGACCGGTGACAGGAACATGGGTCTTCATCCAGATGGTGAAGACGGACTTTAATTTGCCGAGGCCGCCGGCGCGGACGAACTCGCACACCTGCCGGATGGTGGGAATCGAGCGGTATTGCGTGCCGGTCTGGAAGACGCGGGCGTAGCGATGAACCGTCTCGACCATGATCCGGCTTTCGCGAATGGTCAGCGACACGGGTTTCTCGCAATAAATATCCTTGCCGGCCTGCGCGGCGTGAATCGCTTGCAGGGAATGCCAATGGTCGGGCGTGACGATGACAACGGCGTCGATGTCGGGACGCGAGAGAATCTCGCGGTAGTCACTGTGCGCGGTGCAGCCTTTGAACATGCCGGCGGTGCGTTGCGCGGCGTAGCCATCTTCCACGCGCTGCTTGGCGCTGTTGCGTCGGACAGGATCCGGATCGCACACCGCGAGCAACTGCGTCTCCGGCCGGCTGACGAGCACGTTGAGGTGTCCGCTGCCCATCGCACCGATGCCAATCAAGCCAACATTGATGCGCTCGCTGGGCGCCACCGCGCCGTTGGCGCCACGCGCTGATGCGGGGATGAGCCAGGGCACCGCCAGCAATGAGGCAGCGCTGGTGCGCACCAGGAACTGGCGGCGGCTGATCGGCGTAGCGGCTTTCGGGAGAAAGCCGCCAACTTCATTGCGGAATGGTGAATTTACGGCAGAGGGCAAGGTTCTCTTTTTCATTTTAAGATGGCGGCGCTCTTCCGAGACGCCGCTACGGGTGCGGGTTCGCGCAGCTTTAAGTAGATTTTCCAAAATAACTCCCAGAAGTCGTCGCTCAACGGATGCAGGAACGGATAGCCAGGCACCACCGCGCCGAGATGCGGCCAATCGCGGGGATGCTCCACCAGATTCTTCCGGCGCGGATTGTCCAACACATAGAAACAGGATTTCTCGAAAGCGCCGCGCCGCCGATCCTCTTCGCGGAGCACGCTGTCGTGGGATTGTTTCTGCAGTTCGAATTCAACGCCAGCCGGCGAGCGCCGGGCCAGTTCCAAGGACAGATGCTTGCGGAGAAACTTCATGGCAGTGCGTTGGTCGGTGTCCACGCGCAGGCCCATCCAGACTAGATGAAGGTGGTCCGGCATCAGGACATATACAGGACAGAGCAGCCCTTCGCGCGCTGCCGCGTGCAACAGCAGTTCGCGGAAGTGGAGGTGGAATCGTTCGTCCAGCCAGCCCTTGGCGCGGCGTTCGAGGGTAATCGTCCACTGGACGACCGCGAAGCTGCTATACCACTCCGGCACCAGGCGCGGCAGGTGACGCCACTCAGGCTGGGGTGTGAGCGGCGCGGTCTTCATGCAGGGAACGTAGCGGCGTCTCGGAAGAGCGCCGCCGTTGAGGGCGAAACGAGAATATGGCGGCGCTCTCCCGAGACGCCGCTACGCCCGTTCACGCCGCGCCTCGCTTCGCCAGGTCCACGCTCACACCGTTGAAGAACTCGATCGTCTTCGCGATCTCGGGCATCGATTCGAGCCAGTTGTAGGAATACTCCAAGCCGAACATCGTGGGCCGTATGCCCAGGCGATGCATCGTCTCCAGCACCGCCTTGGTGTTGCCCGCGCCGGTGCCCCAAGGCACATCGTGTCCTTCGGGCCCGCGGTTGTTCAGGTCGTGCATCTGCACCGTGATGAGCCGGTCCTTGAGCTTGGTGAGCCCCTCGACCGGGTCAATGCCGGCGCGCATCCAGTAGCCGAGATCGGCACACGCTCCGAGCCGCTTGCTGCGACCTTCGCACACTTTCAGGATGCCCTCGGGATTCCAGTAAACCGGCGACGCTTTCTGGTCATGATTGTGCAACGCCACGTTAATTTCGTAGGCGTCGGCGAATTTCTCAATCGTGCCGAGCGCCTCGGGCTTCGGCTCCGTCATGAACGTCTCGATGCCGATCTTGCGCCCGAACTCGAACACCCGCCGGCAGCCCGCCTCGTCGCCAGGAATGTCCTGCAAATAGTAAGTGAGCATCCTCACGCCCGCGGCGTCGAGCTTGAGGCGAATCTGCCGCAGCTCGTCGTCGCTGAGGCCGGGCTCGAAGTTCTTCGGGATGCCGGCGCTGACCTTTTGGAAGCTGAGCCCACCCATGAATGGCAGGCCGAGCGCGGCGGTCTTTTCGATGGCCTCGAAGAGCGTGAACCGGTGGAACGTGTAAGCCTCGATGCCCAGCCGCCAGCCGAGCTTTTCCTGTGCGCGGATGGCGGACGTGAGCTTCGCGCTCGGAATCGTCGGCGCTGCGAGATCGCCGAGGATGAATTGCGACGCCGCGAGATAGAACGGCAGCATCTTCGGGTCGCGGAAGACGGACGGGTTGTGCGCGATGGTGCAGTAGAACGTGCGACCGCGACCGTAATTGCGCACCCAGGCGAGGGCGAAGTCGTTGTCCGCGCGCTCCAGCTTGCCGTAGCCCGGGCCTTGCTTGAGGTCGGTTTTCTCCGTGTCGATGCTCAGCAGGACGCGCACGCGCTGGCGCGAATACGGCTCATGCACGCGGAAGAATTCATCGCGATAGTCGAAGCCTTTCCCGCCGAACGGCGCGTTCACCGGATGCTCCGGGTCGTCGAGCTTGATGAAGACATGCTCGTCGCTGGCGCGATGATTCGCCCCGCGCGCACCGATCATCAATCCAAACTCCGGGAAATCCTCCACCGCGCCCGGCCATTGTGTGAAGGCGACCGACGTGCCATGCACGCCCATCATGCCGCCGCCGCCATAGACGAATTCGACGAGGCTCTGCCGGAGCGCCGCGTCGGTGAAGAGATTGCCGACGTTGTTATTGAAGAAGACGGCATCGAACTGGCGCAGGCTGTCCGGGCGGAACACTTCCGGGTCGCGGCTGACGGTTGTCTCGAACGCACCGGTCTTTTTCCCCATCAACTCGAAGGCGAGATTCGCCGTCGGGATGGAGCCGTGCCCGCCGTAGTTCACGTTGCGGTCGAAGATGAGCAGCTTGCGCGGCTTGCGCGACGTGGCGAAGGCGCGCGTCGGAATGGCGGCTTCAATCAACTCGCGTTCATTGCCCGCGGCAGCCGGGGCGGCGCGGAGCAGCGATGGACCGCAACTGAGCGCGAGTGCGCCGGTGGCGGAGCGGGCGAGAAAATCGCGGCGGGACAAGCGGGAGGAATCCGGCGTGGCGGCATCTCGGGAGAGCGCCGCTGATCGTTCGGTGTGAAGATGGCGGCGCTCTTCCGAGGCGGCGCTACGGGCGGCAGGGCGATTCATGGGCGGCAGAACGGGTTTTGGGTTGGTGCGTATTCCCTGAATCGGACGCGACCGGAGCGGAGAAACTTCACGCGGTTCCTTGTTCGAGTCGAATCGGCACTTCAATGACTGCGGCTTCGTGTTGAGCGAAGCGTTCTCCCTCACCCTCACCCTCTCCCGCTGGGAGAGGGGAAAGCCATCGGGGCGTTCAAGTTTTTCGGCAGCGCCTCCCGCCAACGCAGTCGTCGGTTTCACGACAAGACGGCGGACGGTTCTCCCTCTCCCAGCGGGAGAGGGCAGGGGTGAGGGAGAACGCCCGGGAGTTCGATCGCCGTTTCAACTCAATCGACCTGACCCGCATTTCGGGAATCTCGAATCAACCGGATGAAGCGTCCTCTCGCTGGACTTTCGCCGGCACGATTCCGGGTCTGCCGTACTCCGGAAGCGGTTTTGGCGCCCGTTCCTGCAAAGCCTGCCAGATGACATCACGCACCGTCTGCTTCTCACGGCGCAGCCGGCCATTCCAGAAGCGAAGCACCTTGATGCCTCGCTCCTCCAGCCATCGATCCCGTTCAGCGTCGGCGGACGCGTGTTCCGGGTGACCGTGCTGCGATCCATCGAGTTCGATGTTCAGCTTCGCTTCCATACAGAAGAAGTCGAGGATGTGCGGGCTCAGCGGATGTTGACGGCGAAACTTGTAGGCGGAGAACCGGCGGTCACGCAGCCAGCGCCAGAGGAGTTGTTCGGCCCATGTGTCGGCCTTGCGCAATTTGCGCGCGATGGCGGTTTGCTTGGGCGGTTGTTTGAGCATGGCGGCGCTTTGATTGTGCGGAGCGTTCTCCCTCACCCTTACCCTCTCCCGCTGGGAGAGGGAACAGCAATCGACGCGATCGGTAACTCGGGCGCCTCTTTCACAAATACAGCCGCTGGCTTCGCAGCAAGACGGCGAACAGGTCACCCTCTCCCAGCGGGAGAGGGATGGGGTGAGGGAGAACCGTATTTCATCCGAAAGTAACAGTCACAGATTATGCTCTGCAACATTGTCAGGCGTTTAAAGAACTCGATTGTCTCGCCAATGCCAAATAACCGCGGCAAGTAGCGTGGCGAAAAAGATTGCTCCTACCGCAAAGAAAGTAACCAGCAACCAGAACATGGCAGGACTGTCACTGCGACTGTGTCTCGGAGTGTCCGAAAGCCGCTGAATAACGCCGGTCTTGAGTGCGCAACGGACATGCGACCAGCAGGCAAACAACGCAAGCGCGGCGAAACCGGCAAGGACAAGCTTCCTTACCTCGACGGGGATATAATCGCTCAGGTTACTCATGGCTAGGTTGCTCTGTGAGCACGAAGATAATTGGCAATTGCCGCAGCCGCACGGAAGCCGCCACCGGTTGTCCATTCACTCCTCCACATCATACCGTTTCGCCTCCCGGCGGATGGCTTCCCGGCTGCGCTCCTCCACCGTGCGCCGGGACTGATACTTCTCTTCGCGCCAGCGATCGGCGGCGCAGGCGGCAAAACCCGTCTGATCGACTTCGGGTGTTTCCTCCAGTCGCTTCTGGCCGGTGCGAATGATGGCCACCGCCTCGGCGAACGCGGCATTCGTCGTCCCACCGAGCGATGCAAGACAAGAGCTGAGTTCCGGACGATTGAAACTGATCTGCGGACCACGGCTGCTGCCGTGCCCGGCCAGTTGTCGCAGCGGAACGCCGGTGAGCTTTTCCAGCCGCGCGAGCTGCGCATCGTTCAACGGCGAGCGTCCGGCGAGATGATCGGGAAACGCGCTGGCGTAGCTCGGATAGTACGGCGCGTTGAGATCGATCCACGTCACGATGCGCTCGAATTCATCGGGCGTCAGCTTGTCCCGGTACCGCGTGAGCAGCACCTGCCCGAGCCGGCTGGCGTGCGAGCCCCACGAATACGCCGGCTGGATCTCCGCCGGACCGGCGCCGACCACCTTCACGAATTTCTTCTGCCACAGTTCGGTGTAGGACGTGTTGAAGACGAGGTCGCGATCCCCGGCGAAGTTCAGCTTCTTCGCGGCTTCGGTGCCGAAGTCGTGGCAGCGCAGGCAGTGCTTGTCGAACACCGGCTGCACCTCCGTCAGGTAGTTGAAGTCGCGCTCGGGACCAAACCAGCCATCAAGCCGGTCGGGTTCACCAGGGTGATAGAGCCGCGCAACCGGCGGCGGCGGAGCGGTGCGGCGATCTTCGTGGCAGCCGACGCAGGCGGTCACTTCGCCCGGTTGCACCATCGTGCCGCTGCGCATCGATTGGATCATCATCCGGTTTTCGTCGAGCAACTGGAAATAGACAAAACGCTCCGCCGGCACCGCGAAGTAGGCCGAGCCATCCGCGCGCACCGGCACCGTGCCGAGGATGCGTTTGTTGTTGAAATCATGCCAGTTCATCGCGGGCGCTTCCTGTCCCTGACCGTTCCACGCGGGGCGGGTCCAGAAGCGTTTCTCCGGCACCTCGACCACGCGCAGCCACTTCACCGCGCCGCGCTTTACGTCCTGCAGGTGCGTGCCCTGGTAAACATCCTGCACGTAGAAGAAACCTTCCTTGTCCGCGAAACTCCGGCGCGCGGGAATCACCGGCGGACGCACGCGCGGCGCCAGCGGCATCGGGTCGAAACAGCCGGGGCCTTCGGTGTGCAGGAGCAGTTCGTTGCCGAACACATCGACGAGGTAGAGGCCCATCTGCTCGCCCTGGCCCGTCATGCGCGAGCAGAGAAAATATTTGTCGCTGAGCGGAAATGGATCCTCGTACTTCAACTTCACACCGGTGAAGCGATCAAAGATTTCCCAGCCGGATTGCTGGATGAGATTCGTCGCGTCCGCCGGCCAGGCGCGAATCACCGGCGAGCGGCCATCGACGCCAAGCTGGCGATCCACGATGGCGAGCGCGCCCCACGGCCGGTCGTGGCAGGAACTGAAGATGCACAGCACGCGATCGGTGCCGGGAATGATGCGACCATCGAGCACCGCGCCGGGCGAAGCCGTGTTGTTGCCCCAATAGACCGAGTGGCTAGTGCCGTCGGGATTCACCGTCCAGAGCGCCTGCGCGTCGCCGAAGTTGCGGTCCACGTATTCCCAGCGGTCGTAGAGAATCCGTCCGTCGGGCATGAGCGCGCCGTGTCCTTCGAAGAGCGTGCTCTTGCCGATCTGATGGATGTTCGCGCCGTCGGCCTCCATGCGGAACAGGTTCGCCATGATGTGCCGGTTGCAGCCGCAATACTTCGGCTCGCGCGTGGACGAGAACACGATGCTGCCGTCGGGCAGATACAGCGGATCGATGTCATCCACATCGCGCGCCCGAGTGAGCTGGCGCAAGCCGGTGCCGTCAGCGTTGATCTCGTAGATGTGATAGCTGTCCGCCGCGTTGGTGCGCATCGAGAACACAATGCGGCGGCCGTCGAAATGCACTTCGGGATCGCGAATGACACCCTGCGACGCGTCGAGGATCGTGCGCACCGCGCCGCCTTGCGCGAAGTCGATCACCTTCAGCGCGCCGCCCGGCGTGAACTGACCGTCGTTGTATTCGTTCTTCGCCGCCGGGAAGAATGTGGCGGTGTTGTGATGGTCGCGGAGGTACTGCTGGCGCACGACGAAGAGAATCGGCTGCCCGCTGACTAGTGGATTGGCCAGCAGCGCCTCGCGCTGGAGTTTTAAAAAAGATTCACGGCTCGGGCCGTCCGCGGCGGCCAATCTTGGAATGAGCTCATCGAGGCGACGCTGAAACTCCCCAGCGCCGGCGTAACTCGCGCTTCGATGGATTGGCTCAAGACGCAAGGCTCCTTCCGAGCCAATCCGGTCACCGAAAGTCTGACTCAGATCGCGGATCGCTGCGCGCAATGATTCAACTTCAGAGCCTGACGCCCTCAGCAGCGGCAGGATGAGGAGGGACAGGGAGAGAAATCCGCGAAGAGGAAATTTGCAGCGTGGTGCCCTTAATCGTAGCGGCGCCTCGGCAGAGCGCCGCAAATCTTCTTTTCCCAAGATGGCGGCGCTCTGCCGAGGCGCCGCCACGCCGAGTTGCCTGCGGAGCAGAGCCGACGCGCGCGGGACGACCAAACCGCGTGGTATGTCCAGCGCCACCGATGCCGTCGTCACGATGCGTGATGTGTTCAGATTCTTGATGCCGCATCTGACGGAAGGCGGGGGCGTTGTGTTCGAGGATTGCCGCCAAAGCAGGTCATCAAAAGCCGCCTGGGGGGAGCCGCTGCTAAGCCACCCAACGGCTCTGAAGTTATTGCGCCACCTCCACAGCCGCGCGGTTTCCCGCCGTGAACGTCCCGCCGCCGACTACCGCGAAAGCCTGGCGGCCTGCCAGCGCGCCGCCTGGTGCATGCGTCGGCTCACCGAATCACTGCTGACGTTGGCCCGGCTTGACTCCGGTGAAGCTGCCGCCACGCGCGAGCCTTGTGATCTGGATCGGGTCATTCGCGATGTGGCCGACTTCCTCATTTCTCTCGCCCAGGAACAGGGTGTTGCGCTCGAAGTTGAATCCACGCCCACCCGCTGCCAGGGCAATGCGGAAGCACTCGGACAAGTCGTCATCAACCTCGTCAGCAATGCCATCTACTACAACCGCCCGGCGGCGGGGTGCAGGTGAAAGTCGGCTCCGAGTCTGGGGCTGTCATTCTTGTCGTGACGGACACGGGCCTGGGCATCGCTCCTGAAGATCCCCCGCACATCTTCGAACATTTCTACCGCGCCGACAAAGCGCGCTCCAGCACGGCAGGCCGCACCGGCCTTGGCTTGGCCATCACGAAGGCCATCGTCGAAGCCCACGGCGGCACCATCGAAGCGGCCACCCAGTTGGGCAAAGGCAGCACCTTCGCCGTTCGTCTGCCGGGGCTGTTACATTCGTCGGAGTGGTCCGGGATTCCTCAGAAGACGTGAAGAGGCCACGGTAATTCGTCGATGCTCTTCTGACCGACCTGTTACTGGCGTGCTTCCCCGCGCGAGCTATCTGCAATAGGGAATGCTCTATCTGGAATCAGGCGAATCGGGGTGTCTTACCCCACATCTGGAAGAAGCCCTGGCGGGCCACCGAACAGCGGGCGCGCCCCGCTGCCATCCATGTGGACCGGTCCGCCGCCGTGATCCTCTCCAGCGCCATCAACCGCCGCACCCAGCGCAACTGCCCCAGCTTGGCGATGGTCATCGCCAGGAACAGAGCTGCCGTTCCGCTGAAGCTAAAAGTCATCCACATGGTTTGTTTCAAGGCGCGGCGGACTTCTCCCAGCGCCAGACCAATCCATCTTCCGGATCGATCACTTCGCCGATGCGGTGGAAACCGCACTTGGTCAAGACCCGCGCCGAAGCGTTCGGCTCCGGCAGGGTGTGAGCGCGGACCACCCGCACCCGCCCGATGGCGAAGGCGTAGGTCGCCAGTGCCTGGGCGGCTTCGGTGGCGTATCCCTTGCCCTGATGCTCCGGTGCCACGCCGTAGGCAATCTCGACCACGCCATCCGCTCCGGGTGGTCCCTTGAAGCCGGCGTTTCCGATGACGACATCGCCGTCCCGCAGCACCAGTGAGAACCCATGAATCCAGGGATCAGCGGATGCCGCGCCCCGCACCAGCGCCAGCCATTCGGCGGAGAGCTGCGCCTTCTCCTCCGCAGTCATGGCCTCCATCACCGCGCGAACGTCCGCGAGCGTCTTGGGAACGAGCCGGAGATTTTTAGTTTCGAGGTCGGCTGCGTTCACGACCGGGATGCTTGTTCGATTCGCCCGCGGGCGCAACAACTCTCTCTTCACGGGCTGAACTGCACGCCCGCTACGGCGACTTCTGCCGAAAGAAGTTCGGCCCCGCACTCGCGGGGCCGTGATGGAGTTGTGCGCGAAATCGGGTGCCCGTTGAATCACTCAACGTTCAGCGTCACCAATCGTCCGGTCGCCTGTTCGGTGATCACCACGCGGTCGCTCTTCCGGTCGAACACCATGCTCGTGGGCATCGTGAGGCAATTCACCAACACGACGGGTCCGGCGGTCGCGGTCGGGAAATACTGAAGCCGGCCCGGTCCGGGCACAGGAAAGGTCAGGTTGACTTCGAGTGTCACGAAGCCGTCATCGCGGCAGCGCGACCCCAGTGGCAGCACGTCGATGACGGAGGACAGGCCGCCGATCAGGGGAGTGATGACGCCCGTATCGGGGTCCACTTGTTGGACCGTTGAATAGCCGGGCAGGAAGAACGGGCCGCCACTGAGCAACGTCACCAGCAAATCATGCCCGTCCCAGCGGATGCTCGTGGGCACATTCTCAAGGACGGGCGGGCCGGCGGGCAGTCGCGGATTGGGCGTGGGCGCAAAGCTCGTCAGCGTTTCCACCGCGCCGCCGAAGACATCGACCTTGCGCACGCTGTTGAATCCGGCGTCGACGACGAAGAGATGCCGACCCCGGCCAACGATGCCGTAAGGATGCGAGTGGCGGACGTTGTCGGCGAAGTTGGGGCGCGGGTCGGGCGCGTAATCGGCAAAATCCGCGACGAGCCAGAGGATCATCCGGCGTCCCTGCGCATCCGCGCGGATCAGCCGCTCGCCGGTTTTCAACGCCTGATGATCGGCCAGCGTCAGCGTGATTCCGGTGGTGGTCTCTTCCATCGCGGCGCTGAAATGAACCGCGAGGACGGAACTGAAGATCGGCGAGGACGGCGTGGGATTGGCCCGCTCGGTGCCGGGAACAGGACCGGGCAAGGTCACATCCCCCTGGCCATTCAGCACGAAGAGCGTCCTCCCCCGCAGTTCGAGGCCGGTCGTCCCGTTGAAGTCGCCGACGAACGTCCGCGCGGAAGGCAATCCGTCCAGCAGCGTCCGGCGATTGCCATCCTCATCCACGATGGAGACCCGGCCGTTGTTCGGCACTTGCGGTCCGCCTTCGGCGACGAGGAAATTGCCGCGCGGGGTCTGGATGATTTTGCTGGGCGCGAGCAGGCCGGTGGCGAAGGTTTCGACCGCTGGACAGGGTTCTTGGGCCCTGACCGGGACGGCCAAAGAGAAGCAAAGGATGGAAGCGCCGAGCACCAGGGTCTTAGCGTGGAGCCTGAAGGTGGCGGGAGTTTGATTGGTTCGGATGTAGTTGAGTGATTTCATAGTATGATTGTCTTTCAATCAGTCATGCGGATTCGGCCGGCGAAACCCCTCAAGAGATTTTGAAATTCGGTGAAAGGGAAGATTCAACGACCGTGCGGCCGCAGGCTGGCCCTCACCAAAGCACGGATCAGGGGGTGGACTTCACCGCGCAAGGCCGGGCGCTCCGGCTGGAACAGCGTCCCGATGGAGAATGGATCCGACGATGATTCAAACACCCGCACTTCGCCCTCCTCATCCATCTCTCTGATGCGCATCCCGGCCTTTTTACAGGGCGACGCGCCACCCCGGATTCAACCCGTACCGCATCGGCCCAAGCCCGCACGATCATCGCGTCCGTCTCATGCTGGAGCGGACGGCCATCGAAGTCGCCGAGAATTTCCCAGCGGGCAAAGCCGGCGAGGCGCAGGAGCAATTCCATCTCGGTCTTGTAGATCCACCGGATGGTGGTCTTGGATGGATGCGTGGCGGTGACTTGGCCCGTGGCATCGAGCGACTCGATCTCATTCAAGGAATGTTGAAGTTGCTGCACGCGGTCGAAGGTCCGCGTGCCCGTCTGCTTCGCGGGTTCGGCCTGGTCGAACAACATCAGCGAGGTCTTGAGAAGCTAAATGGCGAGGGTCGTCACTCTCGTTTGGCGAGCCAACCAGATACGTGAGGTGGCCGGGCGTCGATAAAATCGGCACTCGACCTGAACGCCAGGAATATTTCCCGGTCCCGGTAGCCTCGGCCAGGCGTTGAAGCTCCAATGCCGAATAGGCGCGCCACTGCGACACGACTCCGTCCCACCAACAGGTCAGCGGAACCAGCGGCAAAACGTATGTCCAAAGCAAACGCCGCCAGCAAAATGGCCGGATGAACGGTGTCACTGCCGCAACCAGAATGGGCGTCAGCAAGAGTCACGACAGCAGTGTGCGCAGACTGCGATCTGGGATTTCAAAAATGCCAATCGGCTGCCGCGCCTGAACGGCGTCACGCAGCACTGCAAGCGCGGCGCTCGGAGCAAAGTGATGGAATGCGTTGAACATGGTACGCAATCCATGCAGTTCAGCCGGGACCGCTCGTGCATCCACCGGTCCAGTGTGAAAGGAAATCTGTCTATTCGATGCATCCGCCATGCGTTGGAATGCCGGCCTGTTCGGAAATCGATCCGTGAGCGTGACATGCGGCTTCATTCCGTTCGCGGCAAGCGCCTGGAGCAGCGCGGGCATCGGGCCAGCTCCGCCCGAGCACAGGTCAACGACATGATTGGCGCGACTGATCCGCAGCGCTTCGGCTACCAGCAACACCGCAGGCCGGTGCAGCGCAAACCTCGCCTCCAGGAAGTGCAGGTAATCCGTGGCCAGGTCGCGAATCGTCGCGGGGAACCACGACTGATCCCTCAGCTCAAACAGTTGCAGTCTCGGGAGCATCTTCAAGTGGCGGTCAGGACACTCGCCACGCTGCGACATTGCCAGTGAGGGCGCTCATGGTGTCTCCGAGGCGGTCCTGGACGCCGCTTGAATCTCATCGAACGACGGCGCGTGCAGTGTCCGAATCCGGGTCTCGCGCCGGCTGCCCACCGCGAGGATTCGTCCATCCGGGGAGAAGGCCAGCGTCGGGACCAGACCCCCCAGCGGAAATGTCGCCAATTCCTGGTGCGTGGCTACGTTCCACAGTTTCACTTTGTCGTCGTCGCTGCCGGTGGCGAGGGTTTTACCGTCCGGGGAAAAGGCCACGGCAATGACCCCTTGAACGTGGCCTCTGAGCGTCGCGCGCAGGTTGCCGGAGGGCAAGTCCCATACGCGCACATCGTTGCCGAGCGACGCCGTGGCCAGCAGATTGCCGTCCAGAGAGAATGCCACCGAGGCCACGAGCGCGCCGTGCCCGGGAAGTTCCACGACTTGGCGACCAGTGTCCGCCTCCCAAATCCAGACGCGGCTGCTCTCGCCGGATGCGGCCAGGGTTTTCCCGTCAGGAGAGAACGCCAGACAGAGAAGTTTGCGGTTCACCGGCGCGATCCGCGTCACTTCTCGTCGAGTGGCGAAGTCCCAAATTTTCACTTCGCCTTTGGTGGTCCCCGTCGCGAGGCGCTTGCCGTCCGAGGAAAACGCGAGCACGCCGATGCCGTCCGAATGGGCCGGCCATGCGCCAACCTTTGCACCCGTCGTCAGATGCCAGACTTCAACCGTGCCATCGCTGCGGCTCAACGCGCCGATCGGCTCGTCTGGTTTCATATGATACGGCGGAAGAGTGACGGCACTGATCGGCAGGTTGGTGGGAATCGGAAAATCCATGCGTGCCCCGGTCTCCGGCGTCCACGCGCACACACCGTTGCTCGTCGCTGCAATCAGTTGGCGTCCGTCGCCCATGAATCCGAGCACAGCACTTGAACCCTCGATGACCGGGTCGCTGTGCCGCGTGTCGGCGCTCCAAAGTTTGGTTGAGCCCTCCGCGCTGCCAGACACGATGGTGTGTCCATCCGGCGAGAAGGCCAAGGACCAGACCTCGCCGACGTGTCCGCGCAGTCTCGCAATATTTTTGAACGTGGCCGCCTCCCATAGATTAACCGTACGGTCCGAGCTGGCGGTAGCGAAGGTCTTGCTGTTCGGCGCGACGGCGACCACTGTGACCCAGCCGGTGTGTTCTTTCCGCGTCGGGACCACTTTCCGCGTCGCAAAATCCCAAACGGCGAGCTGGCCATCCCACAGTCCGGCCAGGACGAATCTTCCATCCGCCGAAAACGCCACTGAACCGGGGTGTGAAAACGCCGCTGAGCCGAATGCTTCGAGGCCCAACCGAAGAGACGGAAGTTCCTCCAAGCCGGGCAACCGCCAGACCCGAAAATGATAGCCGATGTTGCCATCTCCCGCGATCGTGACCAGGAATTGACTGTCCGGAGAAAACGCGACTGCATTCCGCGTTTGCCAGCGCGATCGCGGCGCACCCGCACAGACGCCCACCGGCTGCCACGTCTGCGTATCCCAAACCCGGAAGCCTTCCGTCGCGCCCGTGACTAACCAGCGTCCGTCCGGAGAAAACAGGGCCGGATGCATCGTGTCCGGCAGCGAACGCACTTCCTGCCACGTTTCCGTGTTCCAAAGCTTCACGCCAGTGTCGTGGCCGGTGGCCAGGAGGTTGGTCTGCGGCGCGAAGGACAAAGTCGTGGCCGGGCTGGGCAGTGTGGCGACGATTTTGCGGGAGGCCGCGTCGCGCACCATGATTTTGCCGCCAGCGTAGGCGAAGAGTTTGCCATCCGTGGAAAACGCCGCCGCCTGCCCGCCTTCGTCGCGGAACGTGGCGATTTCGTCGCCCTGACAAAGCCGCCAGAGGTAACGCCACTCGAAGCCGCGCAGATCTTCCTCGCCGGCTTTGGGCCGCTGGCGGTCGAGCAGTTCGCGGGCGCGGCCCAGATTATTTTCGGCGAGCGCCTGAAGCGAGATGTTGATTTCAGCCGCATAGGCGTAGCGCCGGGCGGCGGTCGCTACCGCAGTAGCGCGGGTCGCCTCTTGCGCGGCGAGTTGGGCTTGGTGTTCGGCGCGCTTGCCTTCCAGCGTCGCCGCGTGTTCTGCCCGCCTGGCCCGCACCGCCTGCCAGGTGCTCGTCGCCACACCGAACAGCAGCGCCAGCGCGACGGCCGTGCCGGCGGCGAAGGCAAGCTTGTTCCGGCGAACCAATTTCTGGAAGCGATAGGCCGCGCCCGGTGGACTGGCGGTGACCGGCTCGTTGTCAAGGTGGCGCTGCACATCTGCCGCGAGGCCGGTGGCCGTTTCGTAACGGCGCGTGCGATCTTTCTCCAGCGCCTTCATCACGATCCAGTCCAGATCGCCGCGCAACAGCGGGATCAATTCCTTCAACCGTAGCAGCCGACGTGAGGAGGCTCTAATCTCTTCTTCCGTAGCTGGCGTGGTGCCCGAGGAAGATTTGAGCCTCCTCACGTCGGCTGCTGCGAATTCCTGGGTAAGCCGCGTGGATGGCTTGGGCGGCTCCTGCTCGCGAATGGTTCTCCGCATCGCGTCCAGTCCGGCGGCCATCAACTCCTTCGCGTCGAAAGGCGTCTGGCCCGTGAGCAATTCGTAGAGCAGCACGCCGAGCGCGTAGATGTCCGTGCGCGTGTCAATGTCCAGGCTCGTCATCATCGCCTGCTCGGGACTCATGTAGGCGGGCGTGCCGATGAATTGCTCGAACGCGGTGAAGACGGTCTTGTCGGTCAGGCGCTGATCGGTCGTGGCCTTGGCGATGCCGAAATCAATCACCTTGGGCACGGCCACGCTCTCGTTCTGCGTGACCAGAATGTTCGACGGCTTGATGTCGCGATGGATGATGCCCTTCTGGTGCGCGTGCTGAATCGCCTGACAGACTTGCGTGAACAGCTTCAGGCGCTCTTCGGTGGAAAGATTGTTCTGATCGCAGTACTCGGTGATCTTGATCCCGCGCACCAACTCCATGACGAAGTACGGCCGCCCCGTCTCCGTCGCGCCTGCATCAAGCACCTTGGCGATGTTCGGATGGTCCATCAACGCCAGCGCCTGCCGCTCGGCCTCGAATCGCGCGATGACCGACTTGGTATCCATGCCAAGCTTGATGACCTTGAGCGCGACCCGGCGGCGCACCGGTTCCTCCTGCTCGGCCATATAGACCACGCCGCAGCCGCCTTCGCCGATTTGCTGGAGCAGTTTGTAACGGCCAATCCGGTCGCCGGGCTTCTCGGTGAGCAGGACCGTTGGGGCGGGAATCGAGTTCTTGAGAAAGTCGCCCGCGCCCTCATTCGCTTGCAGCAGCGAGCGAACTTGCTCCAGCAACGCGGCATCATCCCGGCAAGACTCGGCGACGAAACGGTCGCGCTCCGCGCCGGCGGGCCGGCCCTTCGCCTCGTTGAAGACTTCAACCAATCTGTCTGCGCTGGCCATGATTCGTTGGTGAACGGCAGTGCCCTTCAGTTGTTCATGCGAGAGGGTTCACTGAAACCCCTCAGAAAAGTTCGCTGCCCTACATCGGTGAGTCCGGTTTCTTCTGCATCTCCCGGAACAACCACGCTCGCGCGAACGACCAGAGTCGCTCCGCCGTCGCCAGCGAGATGTCCAGTTCCCGCGCCGCCTGTTCCTGGGTCAACCCGACGAAGAAGCATAGCTTGACCACCTCGGCCGCGCGCGCGTCCACCGTCACGAGCCGATTCAAAGCGTCATCGAGCGCGAGCAATGCGTCATCCGGCATGGGCAGCGGCACGTCCACCGCGTCGAGATCCACCCGCTCCAACTGGCCACCATGCTTCAAACACTTCTTCCGCCGGGCCGACTCCACCAGAATCCGCCGCATGGCCTCCGCGGCAGCCCCAAAGAAATGCGAGCGGTTCTGGAACTTCGGAGCTTCGTCGCCGGCCAGCCGCAGCCACGCCTCATGCACCAGCGCGGTCGGCTGCAAGGTATGCCCCGCCGCTTCCTGCGACATCTTGTAGGCCGCCAGCCGGCGGAGTTCCTGATACACCAGCGGGAGCAACTCGTTCGCGGCCTTGGGATCGCCTTGCTGAGCGCGCTCGATGATGTGCGTCACGTTGCTCATGGACTGGGTCGGAACAGTTGCGGCGTTGCGCAATGAGGCTGCCGCGCTGGTGGAGCGGTGTGCTGCGAACTGGCGGCTCCCGTCCAGCGCGCGGCCGAAATCCAGACCGCTGTATCAGTCCGATGTTCCGGACGGTCGTGCTTTTGCCAGTGCATCTCGGGAGAATGGCAAAGAACCCTGCCGCTGGCAATGCATCCAGACGGCTCAACTGGGCACGAAACCAGTGGCGTCAGAACGTGCGCACTTCTTCTTCGGCGGCGGCGCCGTCTGCTCATGCGCCGTCTGTTCATCGCACGAGTCCGACGCAAGGGCCGGCAGTTTTGTCATGGCCGGCATCGCCGGCAATTCGCTAACCTGAGGCATGAGCAAACGATCGGACCAGGAACTCATTGGCGTGATCGGCCTCGGCTTGATGGGCACCGCGATGACCATGGAACAGCGGACGGTCTTTTCAGTTGTCGGGGGCGACTGTGCGATGGCGTCCAGCCCCGGCAACCGCCGCACCCGGCGCAGATGCCAGAGCGTGACCGAAGCCATCGCGAAAAACACGGTGGCGGCACCGGTGAAGAGAAGAGTCATCCACAGGGTTTGTTTCAAGGCGCGGCGGATTCCGTGCCGAGGGCGATCTGATCCGTGACCAGACCGTCGAAGCGTTCCCGCGCGTGGATTCCCCGGGCGAAAGCGCCGAGCCAATGCCCGACAAACCGGCTGGCTTTCAGACCGGACAATTCCCCCATGCGCGCGGTTCTCCGCTCCCATTCTCCAACCGGAAACTCGACCGTGGCCACGGGAAGAAACTCCAGCCCGGCCTTGCACACCGCAACTTCGGCCGCCAGGGGAGCGATGACGACCATCCGATGACCGCGCCGCTGCAACTCGCGGCCCAGAACCGTCAACGGATTGACATGGCCAGTGTCAGCCGGGACGAGCAAGGCATAGTGCGCCATGTCTGGTCAGGTTACGGAAAGGATGAGCTGGGGCAAACCCCATTCGTTCACAGGGGAGCCCACTAACCCCACCTGTTTTTCGCCCACGTCCTCACGGCAATTGTTTCACGCGGTAAAACTGCTGCGGCTGCGATTGGCGGATCGGCAGGCTCACTTCAAAAGCAGCGCCGGCGCTGGTCTGCCTGGTGCCAGGCACTTCGGCCCACGCGGCGGACACCAGATTGGATCGGCTCTCGATGGCGTAGGTCTCTCCGGTCCTTGTGGGGAAATTAAAACGCAATTCATTTCCGGAAATGCCCACAGCGTGGACGACGAGAGCCGGGGGAGGGGCCGAGGCGGTTCCCCGGATCAGCATCTTGTGGTTATAGAAATTGTCGGGCACTCCCCAGGCCACGCCGGCGTTGCCTGATGAAGCGCGCCCCAAGATCCCGGCATCGCCGATGGGCATCGTCGCGGAAGCCGCCAGCCAAACGCTGGCACCGCCCTCAACGCTCAAAACCGCCCAGTAGCATTTGTTCGCGGCCAGAGTGAACAGCGTGGCGGGGGTCCATGTGACCAAAGTTGGGTAGCTGCTCGGCCGGATCGTAATGGGGTTGGTCAGGCCGGAGAGGTTCATGATCACTCCCGTGCTGGCGGATGGTTTGCCGCTGGCCGGGTCATTCGAAAAGATTTCCAGCCGGACGGTGCTCGTGCGGACGTTTAAGTCAAAGATGTCCAGCGGCAGGGCCACGGACTCAAGTTGGTAAGGTTGCGGTCCGAGACAGAACTTGCCCGCCAGCCAGGTGGTGGTGGTGGCCGCGAAGTTGCCGTTAAAGATGCCATTCGTATTGTCAAAGATCGTGGTGGACGGGACCGCCGGCGAGTTGGCGCCCGGGAGGCTCCAGAATCCCCCCTCGATTGTGTAACGGCTGTCGCTCATCCGGCCCGCCTCGGGTTGGCCGCTCGTGCCGTTCAACGCGAAGGTGCCACCGGTGCTCGTGCCGCCACCACCAGCGACGGTGAAACGGTCGATGGAGAAGGGTTGGGCGGACGCGCCGCCCACCGCAACGAGCAGACTGAGTGCAGACAGGACGAGGGGAAGGTTGGTTTTCATATTGTCTAACGGAATAGAGTGACGGGACCGCCTGTGGCCCGCAGCGTGCAGGGGGTCGCCAAAGTTTCAGGAGCCCCATATGCGCCCGTTTTAAGGAGCAGGATGTCGTCTGCAGCGGTGACGGAGCTCAACCCCCACAGCACGGTCTGAAAGGCCTGCCCCGGGCTAAAGCCGCCGCTTAACCCATCAAACCCGTCTGTAGCGAGGAACCAGGTGTATCCGCTGCAAACCGAATGCCGGGCCTGATTGGCATTGGAACTCCAATAGTCCATCTGGATGTCGAGGAACTGTTCTTCCTGGTGATACGACATGACGTTGAGCCAACTGGTGTCCACGGCGGCTTGAAGCTCGGGAGGCAGGGCGGCCATGAGAGCGGCGCGGCTTGTGTAGCAATTGTGATCCGGGACGGTTTCGCTCAGGCCGTCGCCGTCCGCCAGAGCATAGGGCGGCGGACCGGAGCAGTCCGCGTCGCCCAAATGGGTGTGGCTGAGATCGAAGAAATGTCCTATCTCATGCACCACCGTGCCCCGGGTGAAGATGGTGGAGCCGAGGCTGATGGAGTCGCCGGTGCCGATGAAGGAGCACTGGCCGCTGGAGGAATTGTTCACGTAGATGTTGAGCGCGCCGGCCCCGTTCCGGCGCCACGTTGCGGAGTCAGCGGCGGCGGCGGCTTCAATCACCCGGCGATTCGAGCGAGCTGGGAGGTTATACCAGTAATCCGCAGCCTCACCCGCAGGGGCTGGTGGTTGCACGTCGATGTATTCCACGACGCGCAGTTGGTAGCCGCGTCCGGTGGCGGCCAGCACGCGGTTGCCATGCGCGATCTCCACCTCAAACGCCGCAGCCGTACTCAAGTCGATGTTGCCGGCGTTGACCGGTCGGGTTCCGTCCCAGTTCAGGATGAACTTCACGGAAACGCGCACCTCAATGTCGGCCCGGGCGGGCAGAGTCATCGCCACGAGGGTCAGGAGGAAAAGTTGAATGGTCTTCATAAGCCAGCGCAGGGTGAGAGATTATTGCAGTGTCACCAGCACGAGCACCATGCCCTTGCCATCCTTCAAGCCGCTCATCGCCTTGCCGAGAATCGCGCCCTGGGCCTGGGCGTGCTCGGTCACTTTCATGGCGTGGCCGGGCGTGTCGGAGGTGGTGAGCAGGTCGCCGGGTTTGATCGCGCCGTAGGCCGCGTCGGCATGGACATAGACCCGTCCGCTCAGGGCTACATTTTCACCCGCCTCCAGCTTGTCTTCCTGGACCATGCTGATGCCGGGCCGGATGCCGTTGGCGCCGCTGACAATGCCGGCGGCCTTCTTGTCATAGGCCTGGGTGCTGCGGCGGAGCTTGCCCGGATGGTCTTCGTCAATGACCACCACGCTGCCCGGCTCCACGCCGCTGTGACTCATGGCGAACGGCTCTGCGAGATCCGCACCGCCACGGATCGTCAGCAAGCGGACCGATACGTCGCGAGCGAAGAGATTGCGGACATCAACGTCGCGCGCGACGAAATCGCCGTTCACCTCAAGCGTGCGCGAAGGACTCGTCGTGCCGATGCCGACGTTGCCCGCGGTGTCGATGGCTATCCCACGAGTGGAAGCCGGTGGCCCGCCAACGGGGCCAACGACCAACTTCAGTGTCGTTCCTTCAAATCTGACGTCGGCCCGGTTGCCGCCGCGTATGATCGAGAGTCCTGACTCGGAATTGGGAGTGCCGACGATGACGGATCCCGGGCTGCCACCGCTCATGGTGACGTGGCCGTCCGTGTCAATTGTCATGCTCGGCACCCCGTCGTTGACGTAGAAGTTCAATGGGTGGTTGCTCCTGGTCCCCAGCCAGCCACCACTCCCGTCCAAATAGGTGCTCAGGCGAACATCGCCGTCGGTATGCTCAATGCCGTATTGGCCGACGCCGAACGGGAGAGCGGGAGGGCGAACCGTGAGCTTGCCTTGCAGAAGGGCATCGCCGTTGGGCTGGAGGCCGAAGGCGATGCGAGCCGCACCATGTCGTGCAAAGTAGAGCTGGTCCCCGTTGAAGCCGCGCGAGGTGCCGACCTTCCACAGACCGTTCGCGTTGGCATACTCGGTTTGCGCCCAGGCATTGATGCCGCCGCCTGTCTCGATGCGCTGACTCACCGAGACGGCGGGATCATACACATGCAATCTGTTTTGCGGATTGTCGGTCCCGATGCCGACGTTGCCCGCATTGTAGTAAGCATCCAGCCCATTCAGCGACCAGATGTTGCCCGCCGCCACACCGGGATCAGTCCAAAGAAAATTTCCTCCAGCGTAGGAAAGAAACTGCCCCGGCGCGGGGGGGACTCCGCCGGAGTTCAACTGGTCCGCCGTCACGGTGCCGTTCGCCACGCTCCCAGCCTGGCCCGCGAAGAGAGCGTAGGGCGTCGGCAGCAGTGACGTTCGAGGCGTCAGGAGGCTCGGAACGCCGACCCCATTGGTCCGCACGGTGATTTCCAGCCAGCGGGCCGGACCGGTGAAGAGGTCTGGCCCGAAATCGAGCGAGACACTGAACACGCCGTTGGTGACCGGCACGGCGCCGAGAGCAATGGGTCCGGCCAGCGCAGCCCCGGCGGCTTCCACATCAAAGACGTTGAAGGTGAGATCGTAGAGGCCCGTGGCGGGAGTGCCGGCATCGTTCAACCGTCCTTGGTAGCCGATGGCGGTGCCTTGCGCGTGGGCGAAGCCGGGCAGGCTCACCAGCGTCAGGATCAACAGGTGAAGTTTAAGTTTTGTTTTCATGAGTGAATCCGGTTTTGGTTTCGTTTGCATCGGGCGGTTCATCGTATCCACCCCGTCATGCGCCAAAACCCGGCAAAAGGGCTCACGGAATATTTTCTTTCGCTCATCTAGTGTGTGGTGCGCCTTTTTCCTGCTAAATGGCGCATGTATGGGCGATGAACCGAGTGCCATGAAGCCGGCCTCCCCTGAACAAGTCCTGTTCACCGGGGCGCTCCAGCGCGATAGGCCCGAAGCGCGCGCGGCTTATCTCGACGGCGCTTGTGGGAAGGACACCGCCCTGCGTCGGCGCGTCAACGCCTTGCTCCGTGCCGCCGAAGGCGCGGGCGATTTTTTGGAACAGCCACCCGCCGGCCTGAGCGCAGGCGCTGACTCCGCCTCGCTTGCGAACGAATTCAGCGAAAGTCCCGGCAACAGAACTGACCGCTACAAGTTGCTGGAGGAGATCGGCGAAGGCGGTTGCGGCGTGGTTTACATGGCCGAGCAGGAGGATCCGGTGCGCCGCCGGGTGGCGCTCAAAATCCTCAAGCTGGGCATGGACACGCGATCAGGCGTGGCGCGCTTCGAGGCGGAGCGGCAGGCGCTGGCGTTGATGGACCATCCGAACATCGCCAAGGTGCTCGACGGTGGCGCGACGCCAACCGGACGGCTTTACTTCGTCATGGAACTGGTGCGCGGGGTGCGCATCACCGAGTTCTGTGATGCAGCGCGACTCCCGACCGAGGCGCGGCTCCGGCTCTTCGTGCAAGTGTGCCAGGCCATCCAGCACGCGCACCAGAAGGGCATCATCCACCGTGACCTCAAGCCTTCGAACATCCTGGTCACCGTCAACGACGGCGCGCCCGTGCCCAAGGTGATTGACTTCGGCATCGCCAAGGCCATCGCGCAGAAGCTCACGGACAAGACGCTCTTCACCGAATTTCAGGCCCTGGTCGGCACGCCTGCTTACATGAGTCCCGAGCAGGCGGAGATGAGCAGCGTGGACATCGACACGCGCAGCGACATCTACAGCCTCGGCGTGCTGCTTTACGAACTGCTGACGGGCCGCACGCCGTTCGATGGCGAGGAGTTGCTGCGCTCGGGCCTGGATGAGATGCGGCGCATCATCTGCCAGGACCAACCCCCGCGCCCATCCACCCGCCTCACCCGCCTCGTCGCTGCCGAAAAGGTTGGGCGCGTCGCTCCGCGCGCGCCGCCGGTGGAAGTGCTTTCGACCTCAAAATCCGAAAGCGACCGAGCCTCCTCACGTCGGCTGCTGCCGACAAAAGAACTCATCAGCGCCGTGCGCGGCGATTTGGATTGGATTGTGATGAAGTGCCTGGAGAAGGACCGCTCGCGCCGTTATGCGACGGCTAACGGTCTGGCGGCGGACATTGAACGCCACCTCAATCATGAGCCGATTCAGGCACGCCCCGTGAACGTTCTCGGCCGACTTTGGCGCTGGCGGCGGCGGCGTCCGGCGGTGGCCGCTTTGAGCGCGAGCGTGCTGTTGCTGTTGGTCGTCGTGACGGTGGGCTCCACGGTCGCAGCCTGGCGCGTGGCGTCTGCCCACCGCGCCGAACATGAGGAGCGGAACAAAGCCGAGGCAGCCAATCGCGAACTTCGTGGCGCCAACACCCGGCTGGCCGACACGGTCAGCCTGTTGGAGCTGCGGCGCGCCGAAGACTTGTTCCGTGTCAACGACTCTTCGGCGGCCGTGGCGCATCTCACCGCGATCTTGCGGCTCGATCCCTCCAATCACATCGCGGCCAGCCGCCTGGTTTCCGCGCTCATCCACCGCAACTGGGCTTTGCCGGCCGCCGCGCCCATGCGGCACCTGGACCGCGTCACGTCCGTCAGTTTCAGCCCGGATGGACGTCATGTTCTCAGCGGTGCTTGGGACCGCACCGCGCAAATTCGCGACGCCGCCACGGGACAATTGCGGGTCACCATTCATCATCAGGACAAGGTTCTGGCCGCACACTGCAATCGTGAAGGGGATCGCTTCGTGACGGCTTCCGCCGATGGCACAGCGCGAGTTTGGCATGCCACGAATGGAGATCCGATCACGCCGGGGCTGCGTCATGAAGGGGAGGTTAATTGCGCGGAATTCAGTCCGGACGGACAAAGCGTCGTGACGGGTTCCGCCGACAAGACCGCGCGCATTTGGGATGCGGCCAGCGGCGCGTTGAAACAAGAGCTGCGCGGCCATTCCAGCGGCATCACCACCGCGCGTTTCAGCCCGGATGGCCAGCACGTGGCGACCGGCACGGAACGGGCCGGGCTCCGGCTCTGGCGCGCGGACACCGGGGCCGTGATCTTTCGTCTTACTGTCCTTCGTGAGCGCATCAACGCGCTGGCGTTCAGTCCCGATGGAAGTGTGCTTGTGTCGGCTGGGGCCAACGGCACGGCGAGGCTTTGGAATGCCATCAATGGCCAGGAGATCGGCGCTCCGCTGCTCCACGAAGACGGGGTAAATCACGTCGTCTTCAGTCCCGATGGGCGGCTGTTGCTCACGGTTTCGGAGGATCATTCCGCCCGGCTGTGGAATGCAACGAACGGCGTTCCCGAGGGCCTGCCCTTGCGCCACGGCGGGGGCGTCACCTTTGGCGCCTTCAGTCCCGACGGAAAGATGGCCGTCACCACCTCGATGGACAATTCAGCCCGCCTCTGGGAGGTGGCCACAGGACTCCCCCTTTGCCAGCCGTTGCAGGATTACGAAGCTATTCTCCATGCCGGCTTCAGTCCCGATGGCCGCAGACTGGTAACGGCCTCCTGGAATCGAAACGTGCAGGTCTGGAACATCCAGCCGCGCCGCTTCCTGGGGATCAGGACGCGCCAGGAGAATCGTGTCACGATGGTGGCTTTCGATCCACGCGGCGAATCCGTGCTGGTTGCTTCGCCCGATCAGACGGCGCGGTTGTGGAATACGCGCACCGGCGAGGCGGCGGGCGAACCGATGCGTCATCAAGGCGCGGTGCGTTCCGCGGACTACAGCGCGGACGGGCGGCGAATCGCCACCGCTTCGGAAGACGGCACAGCCTGCGTGTGGGACTCGGTCACCGCCCAGAGGATGGCTGGTCCACTTCAGCACGCGAAGACGATCTGGTCCGCGCAGTTCAGCCCGGACGGAGAGCGGGTGGCCACGGCTTCCGCGGATGGAACCGCGCGGATTTGGGACGCACGCACGGGCCAGCCCGTGACGCCACCACTGGAACATGGGGCAGAAGTGAAAGTCGTCCGCTTCAGTCCGGATGGCCGATGGGTCGTGACCGGTTCAGCCAATTGGAGCGCCCGAGTGTGGAACGCTCGGACGGGCCAACCGGTGACAGAGCGGCTGCCGCACATTGACCGTGTGGAGTGGGCGGAATTCAGTCCCGACGGCCAGCGCGTGGTCTCGGCTGCCAGCGACAACACCGCACGCATCTGGGATGCCCGCACGGGCCAACCCATCGGGCTGCCGTTGCAACATGCGCGCACCGTGATGAAGGCGATCTTCAGTCCCGACGGGCGCCGCGTGCTGACCGCGTCGCTGGATCGAACGGCCCGGATTTGGGACGCAAGCACCGGCGAGGCGTTGACCACGCCGCTGGCGCACGACCGGTCGGTGTCGCAAGTTTGTTTCAGTCCGGACGGGCAGCGAATTCTGACTTCTTGCTGGGCTGCCACGTCCCGGCTTTGGGATGCCGACACCGGCCGGCCGTTGACGGAATGGCTGGACGCCGGCGGCCCCGGCTTCAGCGTGTGCTTCGATTCGACGGGCCGGCGAATGGTCAGCGGGACGGGCGGCGGGATCGTTCGGGTGTGGGATGTGCCGCCGGTTCCGACGCCGGTGCCGCCGTGGTTTCTAGCGTTGACCGAGGCGGTGGCTGGGATCCGATTGAGCGTACGCGGCAACGTCGAATTGGTGTCCCGCCGGGAACTTGAAGTCGTGGCGCAAAGACTGGCGGGGGTAAACGAGGGTGATTTTTACGAGCGTCTGGGCCAGTGGTTTCTCGCGGATCCAGCGCAGCGGCCGGGGTCTCCCTTCTGAGCCGCAACCAGACGGTTGCAATGGGGAGCGCACGCGCCCTCGCGTGCTGTGTTCCGCGCCCTCGCGGAACACCTGGAGACGTGCGCCCAGCCCACCGTGCAGTGACGGACTTGCGCCTTCCGCCGGCCGGCGAGGGCGCCGGCCGGAACACGCGAGGGCGCGTGCGCTCCCCGAAACCAAGTGTTGTGGCCTTCGGCGACTCCTTTACTCTGGGAGGCGTGAGCGAAGTCACCCGCATCCTGACCGCCATCGAACAAGGTAGCGCCCAGTCCACCGACGAACTGCTGCCGCTCGTTTACCAGGAATTGCGCCGTCTCGCCGCGCACAAAATGTCTGCGGAACCCGCCGGCCACACCCTCCAGCCCACCGCGCTGGTCCACGAAGCGTGGCTCAAGCTGGTGGACTCGCCCGCGCAATCCTGGCAGAACCGCGCGCACTTCTTCGGGGCCGCCGCCGAGGCCATGCGCCGCATCCTCATCGACCGCGCCCGCCGCAAAGGCCGGCAACGCCGTGGCTCCGGTGCCGAACACCTCGACGCGGACGCACTCGAAATCGCCAGCCCCGCGCCGGACGATCAATTGCTCGCGCTCAACGATGCCCTCGACCGTTTCGCCGCGCTCGAACCACAGCAGGCTGAGTTGGTAAAACTCCGCTACTTCGTCGGTTTGAATATCGAGGAAGCGGCCGACGTTCTCGGCATCTCCGAGGCCACCGCCAAACGCTGGTGGGCTTACGCGAGAGCCTGGCTGTTCCATGAGATTCAGGCGTCCCCGGAGGGATGAATGCCGGGCAAAGCAGTGGGACAGACGGTATCGGAGCCTTCACTCCTGGCACTTTGATTTCCGTTGCCCTCCTGCCGGTCGGCGGATCCAAGAGCAGGGACTCCTGCCGTTTTCGCCGCGCCCCACCCTGGCAACCAGAACATCTTCCGACGAGTTCAAGCCAGGCAGGTGGAATTTGCCTGCTCGCGTGACGAGGCAGCGCTTCCCGGGTCAAATCACCGCATGTTGCTCTCATCCTGCCAACGAAGTCGTGCCGGGGTGACCGTGGTGGAATTGCTCTGCGTGATCGCCATCATCCTGGTGCTTGCCGGATTGTTCCTCGGTCCGGCCAGCCGGGTACTCCAGCGGGTCCGGGCCGATCAATGGGCCGATCAGGCGGAGGTTCATCTGCAGGCGACAGTGAAACAACTGCAGAAGCACTGCCGCGCGCGGCCCGATTTCCCGCCTCTCACGCTCGATCGCCTTCAGTCGGAGAGGTTGCTCGGTTCCGCTGAACTGGCCTTCCTGAAGGATTCGCGAGTCACCTTCGTGCCGTTCGGCGGTTCGGATCCTGATGAAAAAGTCGTCATCCGTGTTGAACTGCGGAAGGGTTATCTCACGGAAGCGGGCGTGTTGGCGGAAACCAAGGGTGAAATCGCCAGACTCCCGGAGTGAGCGGACCGCAATCGGGCCAAGGGGGGGACGAAAGCATTGCCACGCATTCCGATTGTCGGCTCGCGGATGTTTCGTTAGCCTCCCGCCCATGAAAAACACTCTCTTGACCGTTCTTGTCGCCGCCGCCGGTTTGTTCAACCTCGTTGCGGCCGATGATTCCGCCATCAACACTCTCACCGCCGACGAGAAAGCCGCTGGCTGGCGGCTGCTTTTTGACGGGAAGGATCTCAAAGGCTGGAGCAACTTCAAGCGGGATACCATCAAACCCGGCTGGCAGGTGAAGGATGGCACCCTGGCTTGTGTCGATCCCCATAACGCCGGCGACATCGTCACCGCTGACCAGTTCGAGTGGTTCGAGCTGCAACTCGACTACAACATTTCCGAGGGCGGCAACAGCGGCATTATTTATCACGTCAGCGACGCGGGCGGGGCCGTCTGGGCAACGGGTCCTGAGATCCAACTCGAGGACAACGCCAAGGCCGCCGACCCGCAGCGCTGCGGCTGGCTTTACGGGCTTTACCAGCCTCCGATTGATGCGAAGACCGGCAAAATCCTCGACGCCACCAAGCCGGCCGGTCAGTGGAATCACGTGCGCATCGTCATCAGCCCCAAGAAATGCGTCCATGAAATCAATGGAGTGACCTATTTTGAATACGTTCTCGGCAGCGACGATTTCAAGGCGCGCGTCGCCAAGAGCAAATTCGGCACGATGCGCGGATTCGCCCAGGCTGGCACTGGCCGCCTCGCGCTTCAGGGCGATCACGGTCAGGTGGCCTTCCGCAACATCAAGGTCCGCCCTATTCCAGCCGGCGAGTAGGCGTCACTGGCGGGATGCGGATTCCGCTCCGGCCCGCGGCGGCCAGCAACGATGCGCTTCCCCCGGCGCATCGCCTCAGATAAAGTCCGCCCATCTTGAACCAAAAATTCGAGCCCTACATCGCGGCGGAAACGCGACTGCGTGAATTTTCGCCGCGCGCCCTCATCGTCGGCACGCTCCTCGGCATGGTGTTCGGCGCGTCGTCGCTCTACCTTGTGCTCAAGGTCGGGCTCACCGTCAGCGCGTCCATTCCCGTCGCCGTCATTTCCGTGGCCCTGTTCCGGCTGTGGTCCAAATTCGGCGGACGCGACGCCACCATTCTCGAAAACAATCTCGTGCAGACCGCCGGTTCCGCCGGCGAATCGATCGCTTTTGGAGTGGGCGTGACCATGCCGGCGATTTTGATCCTCGGCTTCGACCTCGAAATCGCCCGCGTGACGCTCGTTGCCGTGCTCGGTGGATTGCTCGGCATCCTGATGATGATTCCGTTGCGCCGTGCGCTCATCGTGCAGCAGCATGGCCTGCTCAAATATCCGGAGGGCACCGCGTGCGCCGAAGTCCTCAAGGCCGGCGCCTCCGAGGAATCCAAGGCGCACGCCTCGCCCGCCGCCCGCGAGTCGGCGTCCGCCAGCACGCTGAGCGCGAACACCATCTTCACCGGCTTCGGACTCGGTCTTGTTTACAAAACGCTGATGGCCGCCGGCAAGGCGTGGAAGGACGTGCCGGAAACAGTCTTCGGAGCGCCGCTCAAGAGCGGATCGATCTCGGCGGAAATCTCGCCGGAACTTCTCGGCGTCGGCTACATCATCGGGCCGCGCATCGCCTCCATCATGTGCGCCGGCGGCGTGCTCTCATATCTTCTGCTCATTCCGCTGATCAAGTTCTTCGGGGAAAACCTCGCCGCGCCACTTGCGCCCGGCACCAAGCTGATCCGCGACATGTCGCCGAATGACATCCGCGGCGCCTACATCCTCTACATCGGCGCCGGCGCCGTCGCGGCCGGCGGCATCATCAGCCTGCTGCGCTCGCTGCCCGTCCTGTGGCACGGATTCAAAGGCGGCCTGGCGGATTTCAATCTTCGCGCCGATGCCGCCGCAGCGGTTCCGCGCACCGACCGCGATCTTCCGCCCAAGTTCGTCGCAATCGGCATCGTGACGTTGCTTGCCGCCATCACCTTTGCGCCGACGCTGCACATGAATCTGCTCGGCGCGCTGCTCATCCTCGTCTTCGGATTCCTCTTCGTGACCGTCTCGTCGCGGCTCACCGGCGAAATTGGCTCCTCCTCCAATCCGATCTCCGGCATGACGGTGGCGACGCTGCTCTTGACCTGCCTGATCTTTCTTGTGATGGGCTGGACTGGCGGCACGGACTACGTCACGGCGCTTTCGGTGGGCGCCATTGTCTGCATCGCGTCATCGAACGGCGGCACGACGTCGCAGGATTTGAAGACCGGATTCCTCGTCGGCGCCACCCCACGCCTCCAGCAAATCGCGATTCTCGTCGGTGCCCTCGCCTCGGCATTGGTGCTCGGGCCAATCCTGCTGCGCTTGAATCAAGACGCCACCGTCTATGTGCCCGCGGCGCAGGTCGCGACCGTCGAGCTTCAGAAACCGGACAAAGGACGGCTGGCGGAACGCGAGACGCTGCAAGGCCCGCAGGCTCGCACGGATTCCACCAATTACCTCGTCTGGCACAAGACCGACACCACTGGCGGCCCTCCTGGCAAATACCTGCTCGACGAAACTGGTCGCGCGATCTGGTTCGTCGATCCCGGCATCAACGGCGTCCACAAGACCCGCCCCGATGGCACCGAGGTGCGGAAATTTGACGCGCCCAAGGCCACGCTGATGAGCTACATCATCAAGGGCATTCTCGACCGCGAGCTGCCGTGGGCACTGGTGATCTTTGGGGTGATGATCGCGGTGGTGCTCGAACTCGCGGGCATTCCGTCGCTGGCTTTCGCGGTGGGCGTTTATCTGCCGCTGGCCTCATCCACGCCCATCTTCATCGGTGGCCTCGTGCGCTGGCTGGTGGACCGGCGCAAGGCTGCCGCACTGCGCCGGCGCGGTCTGACCGAGACGGAAATCGCGGCGGAAGGCGACAAGAGCCCGGGCGCGTTGCTGGCTTCCGGCTACATCGCCGGCGGCGCGATCGCCGGCATTTTGATCGCGTTCATCGCCGGACGATTGGACCAGCTCGACAAGCTGGTCACTGACTGGGCCGAGCACAGCAATCCCTTCTTCGCCGGTCCCTGGGCGGATGCGCTCGCGCTGATTCCTTTTGTGCTCATCGTCGCCATTCTTTATTGGACCGGGACACGAGGAGCCTCGACCAAGTCCGCACCTCGCACCGACCGTTAACTCCTTATCACCGCCAACCCATCTCCGCCCATGCTCAAGAAATCATCGTGGATTCTCTTCGCCGGACTTTGCCTCACGCTCGTCTCGGCCGCTCCCGCCGCGCCGCGAAATCCGCCGGCTTCAACCGTGGCCATTCTGCGCGACGTGCGGGAGTTTCTCGATTTCTACAACCAGACCTACCAGCGCCTTGCCACCGTCGCCTCCGAGTCCGCCTGGCTGGCCAGCACCGATGTTTCGCCGGAGAACACTGGCCGGCGCATCGGCGCGGATGAAGCCAAGGCCGCGTTTGTCGGCAGCCCGATGGTCATCGAGAAGTCCCGTGCGTTCTTGCGCCAGACCAACCATCTCGACGATCTTTCGGTGCGCCAGCTCCGCATGATCCTGCTCATCGCCGCGGGTGCGCCCGGGACGATTCCCGAAGTCGTCAGCGCGCGCGTCACCGCCGAGGCGCGGCAAAGCGCGACGCTCGACAGCTTCCCGTTCGCGTGGCGTCGTCCCGGCTCGACCACGAACGAGCCGATCACCGTCAATCAAATCGACGAGTTGCTGCTTAGCTCGACCAATCTCTCCGAGCGCCTCTCCGTGTGGAACGCCTCAAAGGAATCTGGTGTCGCCCTGCGTCCGGGGCTGATTCAACTGCGCGACCTGCGCAATCGCGTCGCGCGCGAACTGGGCTTCAGTTCGTTCTTCGCGCTGCAAGCCGCCAGCTTCGGCATGACGGCGGATGAGTTGATGGCGATGAACGAGAATCTCGTCCGCCAGACGCGCCCGCTTTACGAGCAACTGCACAACTGGACGCGCCACCAGCTCGCCGCGCGCTACCATCAACCCGTGCCGCGACTCATCCCGGCGCCCTGGCTCGGCAATCGCTGGTCGCAGGAATGGCCCGGGCTGGTCGAAAGCATCGATCTCGATCCGCTCTTCAAAGGAAAGTCGCCGGAATGGATCGTGCGCCAGGCAGTGGCCTTCGGCGAATCCATCGGCCTGCCGGCGGTGCCGACGAATTTCTGGACGCGCTCCGATCTCTACGATCTGCCGCCGGGCGCGACGCGTCACAAGAACACGCACGCCTCGGCGTGGCATGTGAACCTCGAACGCGATGTCCGCTCGTTGATGAGCGTGAAGGCGAACTACCAGTGGTTCGCCACCGCGCACCACGAAATGGGCCATGTGTTCTACGACCTCGCCTACGCGAATCCCGCCGTGCCGTTCGTGCTGCGCGATGGCGCCAGCCCGTCCTTCCACGAGGCGATGGCCGAGACGCTGGCCACGTCGCCCGGACAGCTTCCCTATCTGCGCCAGGTCGGCGTGGTGCCGGCGGAGATGAAATTCGACGAGACGCAATGGCTCCTGAACCAGGCGCTCGAACAAATCGTATTCATCCCGTGGTCCGCGGGCGTGATGGCGTCATGGGAGCGGGATTTCTACGAGGGCAATCTCTCGACGAATGAGCTGAACCAGCGTTGGTGGCAATACGTGGAGAAATTCCAGGGCGTCGCCCCGCCGGAACCGCGCGGGGAACGCTATTGCGACGCGGCCACCAAGACGCACATCAACGACGATCCCGCCCAATACTACAAATACGCCATCGCCTTCGCGACGAAGTATCAGCTTCACCAGCACATCGCGACGCAGATCCTTCACCAGGACCCGCGCCAGTGCAACGCGTGGGGCAACCGCGCGACGGGCGAGTTCCTGCTCAAGCTGATGCGCCCCGGCGCCACGCGCGACTGGCGGGCGTTGATCAAGGAATCCACCGGCGAGGAATTCAGCGCGAAGGCGATGCTCGATTACTACGCGCCGTTGCAGAAGTGGCTCGCGGAACAGAACCGCGGCCGCGCGGGCGGCTGGTGACGCCAGTCCGGCGGAACCGTGAATGGTCCCGCAGGTGAAGCGTCGGAAACTCCAGCATGTCGCGTCCCGAGATTCTTTCACCTCCCCTGACCCGGCGCCAATTTCTCACGCTCGGCAGTCTGGCGGTTGCCTCTCTGTCCACAGGAGCGCGCGCGGCTGGGCGGAAGCCCGCCGCTAAACTGCCGCTCGACGAGGCCTTCGATGATGCGATGACGACGTTCATGTCCGCGCGCGGCGTGCCCGGTGGCGCGCTCGCCGTGGCGGTCGGAGGGCGATTGGCGTTTGTCAGCGGCTACGGTTTTGCGGATCGCGCCGCGCGTCGGGCGGTCGAGCCGGATTCGCTGTTTCGCATCGCGAGCGTTTCCAAGCCAATCACCGCAGTGGCTGTGCTGCGACTCGTCGAGCAGGGACGGCTCAGCCTCGATTCCCGCGTGGCGCCGCTGCTCCAGGTCGATCCGTTCGTGTCCGGCGGACGCAAGCCCGACCCATTTCTCGACAAGATCACCGTGCGCCATCTGCTCCAGCACACCGGTGGCTGGGATCGGGAGAAGACATTTGATCCGATGTTTCGTTCGCGCTGGATTGCCGGGAGGCTGGGCGTCACGAGTCCGCCGGGCACGGGGGACATCGTCCGGTTCATGTTCGGCCGGCCGCTCGACTTCGAGCCGGGCACGCGTTACGCCTACTCGAACTTCGGCTACGGCGTGCTCGGGCGAGTCATCGAGCGCGCCACCGGCCGCGGCTACGAGGCGTTCGTGCGGGACGAAATCCTCGCGCCCATCGGTGTGCGCCACATGCAAATCGGGGCGTCGCTGCCGGAGAAACGCGCGGTCGGCGAAGTGCGGTATTACACGCCAGATAATGAGCAGGCCGAAAGCGTGTTCGGAGCGCCCCCGGCGAAGGTCCCGCTGCCCGACGGCGGATTTTGCCTCGAAACCATGGACGCGCACGGCGGCTGGATCGCCTCAGCAACGGACCTGGTGAGAATCGCCACCGCGCTCGAACCGGGCCGGCCGGGCGCGCTGCTCAAGGCGGAGACGATTCGCACGATGCTCGCGCCGCCGCCCGCGCCGGCGGCACGCCGCACGGACGGCACCTTGCAGGATTGGTGGTACGGATGCGGCTGGTCGGTCCGTCCGGTGCGGGCGGGCGGAGTTTCCTCGTGGCACAACGGCAGCCTGCCGGGGACCTTCACCCTGCTGGTGCGTCGCGCGGATGGCGTGACGTGGGCGGCCTTGTTCAACCAGCGTTCCCTCGACAAGAAGCTGCCGGACGACGCAATTGACGCCGCGCTGCACCGTGCCGTGGATTCGGTCCAGGAATGGCCGCGGGAGGATTTGTTCAAGGAATCGACGCCTAAGCGAACCTGAAGCCAGCCGGAAGGTTCCTCCTCTTATCCCGGAAAGTATTCCCAAGTAGGGTGCGCCTGTCCCCAGCGCGCCGCGACTTTCGATGTCGCACAAGCGGCGCGCTGAGACCCAGCGGTAAAGTCTCGCAAGATCTTGGCATTACGTCGGCAGCCGCTCCGGAGCTTTCGAGTTTTCCGGCTTTACCGCAGCCGCGCCGACGCTTGGGCCAGCATGACGGGGGGTGCCGCGGGTATCGGCGTGATGGGCGGCGCGGGTCTTTCGCCCACAGAACAAAGATTGGCGTAACGGCGGCAGCGCTCCGCCACCACCGGGCTGACCCGTCCCTGCAA